>NZ_JBVHWT010000012.1:0-225551 GCF_055564055.1 Streptomyces sp. NPDC029159 | reverse complement strand
ACCCTGGCCTCCCCTACACAACGCACGCCCCGACCGGGCCCCGGCTCCCCCCCCCCCCCCCCCCCCCTCCCCCGCCCCCCCCCCCCCCCCCCCCCCCCCCCCCCCCCCCACGTCCTACGCCAGCTGCCGGCGCCTCACCCGGTGAACTTCTTGACCGCTCCCCAGATCAGCGCACCCGCGCCGACCGCGAGGAGGAGCCAGCCCCACCACTGGATCGGCCCGGAGTCGCCGCCGGACGAGTGGTAGCTGTGGTGGTAGTGGTGCGACCGTGCCAGTACCTCGTAGGTGAGGTCCCCCGTGGAGAAAGCCATGGGCAGGGACCTTAGGCGGCGCGGCGGCGGGGGCGCCAGCCGCGTGCGGGCACTGTGACCCGCTTGATACGGCCCCCGGGGCGCCGTCCCCGCGTCCGGTCGCCGTAGCACGTCTGTGACGCGGAACGGGCATACGGCACAAGGGAGTTCACGCTTCCGCCAACCCTGCCGGATACACCTGCGGACATGCCCGCGGTGGGCCCGCCACCGCCTCACGAAGGTGTCCGCCATGCTCTCTTCCCGCACCGGCCGCCCGGCGCTCCGCGCCGCGGCCGCCCTCGCCCTCGTCCTCGCCGCCGGGGCCACCGCCCCGAGCGCCGTCGCCGCCGCACCGCAGGCCACCGCCGCCGTGGCCGACAACGGCCGGGAACTCGCCTACACCGCGGCCCCGGGCCAGGCCAACGAGGTCACCGTCACCGAGACGTACGAGGGGTCCGACCACACCCACCTCACCTACCTGATCGACGACCGCGTGCCCGTCACCGCAGGTCACGGCTGCACCCACCCGGACGCCGCCGACCCCACGAAGGTCCGCTGCACGGTCGAGACCGTCGAGAGCCAGAGCCCCTACGCCGCGCTGACGATGGACCTCGGCGACCGCGACGACCGGGTCGCTCTGGCCAACACCGCGGGGGAGACGTACTACTTCAACCGCATCCTGCTCGGCGACGGCAACGACACCGCGACGACCACCGGCGCCGCCGACGGCAGCACGGTCGTCGGTGGCGCGGGCGACGACCGGATCACGGCGGGGGAGGCGGCCATCGCCCTCGGCGGTGCGGGCCGCGACACGATCGAGGTGAACGGCGGCTCCGCGTTCGCGGAGGGCGGCCCCGGCGACGACGTCCTCAAGGGCGGCCCCGGCGACCAGAACCTCTCCGGCGGCGACGGCGACGACAGGCTGTACGGCGGTCCCGGCGACGACATCCTCAACGGCGGCGCGGGCGACGACATCCTGTACGGCAACAGCGGCAACGACCACCTGTACGGCGGCCCGGGCCGGGACCGGCTGTCGGGCGGGCCGGGCGAGGACGTCGTCCAGCAGGACTGAGCCGGTGAGCCGGACGCCGGGGGAGCGGGGCGGGCCGGCGCCCGGAAGACACCGGCCCGGGCCCGCCCGCCCTCACGGCATCGTCCGCCCCAGCCGCCGCCAGACGATCTCCAGCGTGAGCCCGGCGACCACCGCGATGCCCACCGCCGTCCACGGCAGGACCGTGCCCACCAGCCGCAGCGCGAAGAAGTGCTGGAGCCACGGCACGGCCAGCACGATCAGGAAGGCCCCGCCCATCGTCGCGACCAGCGCGATCCGCCACCAGGTGTAGGGGCGGGCGATGATCGCCAGCACCCACATCGCGGTGAGGAAGAGCGTCAGCGTCGCCGCGCTGGTCTCGGCGGACAGCGCGTCGGGCCCGGTGTAGTGGTGGCGCGCCAGCAGATACGTCACGAATGCGGCGACGCCGGTGATCAGCCCGGACGGCACCGCGTACCGCATCACCCGGCGGACGAAGTGCGGCCGCGCCCGCTCCTTGTTCGGCGCCAGCGCCAGGAAGAACGCCGGGACGCCGATGGTCAGCGTCGACAGCAGCGTCAGATGGCGCGGCAGATACGGGTACGGGATCTGCCAGCAGGCCACCAGGAGCGCCAGCAGCACCGAGTAGACCGTCTTCGTCAGGAAGAGGGTGGCGACCCGGGTGATGTTGCCGATCACCCGGCGGCCCTCGGCGACCACCGACGGCAGCGTGGCGAAGCTGTTGTCGAGCAGCACGATCTGCGCCACCGCCCGCGTCGCCTCCGAACCGGCGCCCATCGCGACGCCGATGTCCGCGTCCTTCAGCGCCAGCACGTCGTTGACGCCGTCGCCGGTCATCGCGACATGGTGGCCGCGCGACTGGAGGGCGGCGACCATGTCCCGCTTCTGCCGCGGGGTGACCCGGCCGAAGACCGTGCCGTCCTCGACCGCCGAGGCCATCGACTCCGGTGCGTCGGGCAGCTCCCGCGCATCCACCGGCGCCGCCGCCCCCGGCAGCCCCAGCCGCCCGGCGACCGCGCCGACCGACACCGCGTTGTCGCCCGAGATGACCTTGGCGGCCACGTCCTGCTCGGCGAAGTACGCCAGCGTCGCCCCGGCGTCCGGCCGCACCCGCTGCTCCAGCGCCACCAGCGCCGCCGCCTCCACGTCCCGGGCGAGCGCCGGATCGTCCAGCTCCCGCGCGCTGCGGGCCAGCAGCAGTACCCGCAGCCCCTCGGCGTTCAGCTCCTCGGTCTCGGCGAGCGCCGGATCGCCGGGCGGCAGCAGCACATCGGGGGCGCCCAGCAGCCAGGTCGTACGGCCGCCCGCGGGGTCGTCGAGGACCGCGCCGCTGTACTTGCGGGCGGACGAGAACGGCAGCGTCGCGGCGCACCGCCAGCCGTCCTGTTCGGGGAACGCCTCGATGAGGGCGAGCAGCGAGGCGTTCGGCCGCGGGTCGGCGCCGCCGAGCGCGCCGAGGATCTGCCGCAGCCGCCCCTCGTCGGCGCCGTTCAGCGGCCGCAGCGCGCTGACGTCCATACCGCCCTCGGTGAGCGTCCCGGTCTTGTCCAGACAGACGACGTCGACCCGGGCCAGCCCCTCGATCGCCGGCAGCTCCTGCACCAGGCACTGCTTACGGCCCAGCCGGATCACCCCGATCGCGAACGCCACCGACGTCAGCAGCACCAGCCCCTCGGGCACCATCGGCACGATCCCGGCGACCATCCGCCGCACCGCGTCGTCGCCCGCCATGTGCAGGGTGAAGAGGTGGCTGAGGATCAGCCCGAGCGCGGTCGGGATCATCATCCACGTCACATAGCGGAGGATCTGGCTGATGCCGGTCCGCAGCTCGGAGTGGACGAGGGTGAAGCGGCTGGCCTCCTCGGCGAGCTGCGCCGCGTACGCCTCACGGCCGACCCGGGTCGCGCGGAACGCCCCGCCGCCGGCCACCACGAAGCTGCCGGACATCATCGGGTCCCCGGGCTGCTTCAGTACCGGGTCCGCCTCGCCGGTCAGCAGCGATTCGTCGACCTCCATGCCGTCCGCCTCCAGGACGGTGCCGTCCACGACGACCTTGTCCCCGGGGCCCAGCTCGATGACGTCGTCGAGGACCACCGCCGAGGTGGAGAGCGGGGCGGCCCGCCCGTCCCGCCGGACGGTCGGCTTCGCCTCCCCGACCACCGCGAGGTTGTCGAGCGTCCGCTTGGCGCGCAGCTCCTGGAAGATGCCGATGCCGGTGTTGGCGATGATGACGAAGCCGAACAGCCCGTCCTGGATCGGCCCGACGATCAGGATGATCACGAAGAGGACGCCGATGATGGCGTTGAAGCGGGTGAAGACGTTGGCCCGCACGATGTCCGGCACCGAGCGCGAGGAGCGCACCGGTACGTCGTTGACCTCGCCGCGGGCGACCCGCTCGGCGACCTCGGCGGCGCTCAGCCCCGGATGCGCGGGTGGCCCGCCGTCGCTCCCCGGCGCCGCACCGGCGCTCGCGCCGTCCGGCCCTCCGGAGCTGCTGCTGTCCGATTCCGGACCACCGCCGGGTTTCGCCCACTGCGTCATGGTTCGACGGTACGGGGGCGGGGCGCGGCGCACCCGCCGGGGGTGGGCGGTGCGGTGGGTCAGGCGGTGTCGGGGGTGGCCTCGGTGGCCGCCTCGGCGGCGCGCTTGATGGCGGCGTCCCGCTTGCGGACGTACCAGATGCCGAGGCAGCCGAGGCAGCCGCCGGCCAGGCAGGTCCACACCCACCAGGCGTGGTGGTTCCGGGCGAAGAGCGGATAGAAGGGCAACTGGCCGAGGAAGAGGACGAACCAGATGATGGTGCCGCCGGTGATCGTGCCGACGACCGGCCCCTCAAGCGGCGCCGGAGCCGCGCGCAGTTCGGACTTCTTCCACATGGACCCCAGCTTACGGGGGCCACCGGACGGGCCCGCGCCCGGCCGTGGCGGGGTTCCGGCAGGCGTGGGGCGGCCGTGTGACGCAGAGGTCTACGCGCGAAGATAGCGATCAACGAATTGTTTATTCATACTGAACTCTTCCGGATCTGACTGGTTTGAATCGTTGATTGCTCCAAACTGATCAGGAAAGTTGCTGTCCGTGCCCCCGTCCCGGGATCACCCGGGCCGATCCCCCGCGCCTTTCCCAGGCCCGTACCACTGAGGTCCCGCCCATGTCGTCCTCGGCCACCACACCGGTCGAAAATGCTCTTCGGAGCCCAGGTCACCCGCCCAAGAACGGGCTCGACCGCTTCTTCAAGATCTCCCAGCGGGGCTCGACGGTGGGCCGCGAACTCCGCGGCGGCCTGGCGACCTTCTTCGCGATGGCCTACATCATCGTGCTGAACCCGATCATCCTCGGCGCGGGCGTCGACAAATACGGCCACCACCTCGACAACGGGCAGCTGGTCACCGCCACCGCCCTGATGGCCGGTCTGAGCACCGTCCTGATGGGCGTCGTCGGCAACGTCCCGATCGCCATCGCCGCGGGCCTGGGCATCAACGCCGTCGTCTCCCTCCAGCTCGCCCCCAAGATGAGCTGGCCGGACGCGATGGGCATGGTCGTCCTCGCCGGTCTGGTGCTGATGATCCTCGTCGCCTCCGGTCTGCGGCAGCGCGTCATGGACGCCATCCCGCCGGGGCTGCGGCGCGCCATCGCCATCGGCATCGGCATGTTCATCTCGCTGATCGGCCTGGTCGACGCCGGCTTCGTCAGCCGCAACCCGGACGCCGCGCACACCACCGTGCCGATGGGTCTGGGCCAGGGCGGTCAGCTCAAGGGCTGGCCGGTGCTGGTCTTCGTGCTGGGCCTGGTGCTGATGTTCATGCTGGTGGTCCGCAAGACCAAGGGCGCGATCCTGATCGGCATGGTCGTCATGGCCGTCGTCGCGATCATCATCAACGCCATCGCCACCATCCCGGACGCCGCCTGGGGACTCGCCGTCCCGAACGTCCCCGACAAGATCGTCGACACGCCGGACTTCGGGCTCATCGGCCACATCAGCCTCTTCGGCGGCTTCCGGGAGGTCGGCTGGCTGACCGGCTGCCTCTTCGTCTTCACCGTGCTGCTCTCCGGCTTCTTCGACGCGATGGGCACCATCATCGGCGTCGGCGAGGAGGCCGGGCTGACCGACGAGAACGGCACCCTGCCCGGCATGGGCCGCATCCTGATGGTCGACGGCATCGCCGTCGCGGCGGGCGGCGTCGGCTCCGCCTCCGCCAACACCTGCTTCGTCGAGTCCACCGCCGGCGTCGGCGAGGGCGCCCGCACCGGTCTGGCGAACGTCGTCACCGGCGGGCTCTTCCTGCTCGCGCTGGTCTTCACGCCGCTGGCGACCGTGGTGCCCGCCCAGGCGGCGACGCCCGCGCTGATCGTCGTCGGCTTCCTGATCATGGCGTCCAACGTCCGGGACATCGACTGGGGCGACTTCACCGTCGCCATCCCGGCGTTCCTCACCATGATCTCGATGCCGTTCACCTACAGCATCACCAACGGCATCGGCATCGGCGTGCTCGCCTTCATCCTGCTGCGCACCGCCACCGGCCGCTTCCGGGAGGTCCCCT
Source organism: Streptomyces sp. NPDC029159 (assembly GCF_055564055.1). Classification (NCBI taxonomy): domain Bacteria; kingdom Bacillati; phylum Actinomycetota; class Actinomycetes; order Kitasatosporales; family Streptomycetaceae; genus Streptomyces; species Streptomyces sp. NPDC029159. The sequence continues at coordinate 219,672 of NZ_JBVHWT010000012.1, read as the reverse complement.
GGCTGCTCAACGTCGTGGGCCTGTGCTTCCTGGTGTACTTCCTGCTCAACCCGATCGAGCAGCTGCTCGGGACGTGAGCGCTCCCCGGAGGTGCCGGCCGCCGCGTCAGCGGGCCGGCACCTCCGGCCCCGGAAATGTCGGAGGGCCCGGGGTCGCGTCGCGCACCGTGCGGGCGGCGCCGATCAGCAGCAGCGGGGTGGCCAGGGCCAGCAGCCCGGCGGCGAGCAGCGCGGTCCGCTCTCCGGTGGCGGCGGCGAGCAGCCCGCCCAGCGCGGTCAGCGCCGCGATGGACGCCCGCGACGTCACCGACCACGCCGCAAGCACCCGCGCCACCCGGTCCGCCGGAATCCGTTCCAGCCGGTACGTGACGAGCACCGGGGTGTAGACCCCGATGCAGCAGATCATCGCCAGCTCGACGGCGACGACCAGCGCGAAGCCGCCCACCCCCGGCCCGGTCAGCGCCAGCCACGGCAGCCAGCACACCCGCAGCACCCCGGTGGCGAGCAGCACCGCCCGGCGCCCGAACCGCGCGACGAGCGGCCGGGCCAGCCGGGAGCCGATCAGCCCGCCCGCGCAGGGCAGCGCGAAGGCCAGCCCGTACGCCCAGGGCGCGAAGCCCAGCCGGTCGACGAGGAGCACGGTCAGCAGCGGCTCGGTCGCCATGATCAGGCCGTTGACCAGCACGCTGTTGAGGAAGAGCGGCCGCAGCGCCGGATCGGCCAGCAGGAACCGCCAGCCGGTGAGCAGGTCGGCGGCGCGCGCCCGGGGGCGGACCGGGGCCTCGGCGGAACCCGGGGCGTCCGGCGCGAAGCCGCTCGATTCCGGCCCGCGCGGTGCCGGGGCGTCCGGCCCCTTCCCGTCCGCCTGCCGCCGCCCCGCGTCCCCGCCGGACGCCCCCTCCGTACGCGGTCCCGGCACGTCGCCCGGCCGGGCCTCGCCGCTTCCGATCGACCGCAGCCCCAGCGCCGACAGCAGATAGCTGACCGCGTCCACCGTGACCGTCAGCATCGGGCCCAGCACCCCGACCGCGGCGCCGCCGAGCGGCGGGCCGAGCATGGTGGTGGTCCAGGTGGTGGCCTCCATCCGCCCGTTGGCGCGCAGCAGCTGCTCCGGCGGCAGCAGCGACTTCAGGAAGGCGCCGCTCGCCGCGGCGAAGGCGATGTCGGCGGCGCCGACCACGACGGAGACCACCAGGAGCTGTACGAAGCCGAGGAGGCCCAGCGCGTAGGCGGCGGGGACGCTCAGCATCGCCGCGCACCGCACCAGGTCCGTCGCGATCATCACGGGCCGTTTGCGGCGCCGCTCCACCCAGGGCCCGAGCGGCACCGCGGCGAGCGCCCCGACCGCGGCGCCCACCGCCGACAACGCCGCCACCTGCGAGGGCCCGGCGTGCAACAGCAGGAGGGCGGTCAGCGGCAGCGCGTTGAACGCGAGCCGGGTACCGAAGGCGCTGACGGTGTACGCCGCCCACAGCCGGTTGAACCGCCGCCCGAGCGGCTCCCTGGACCCCGTCACGCCCGCGCTCCTCGCCTCCCGGCCGCACCCCGCGCGCGACCGGCCGAAGCTAGCGGGGCGCCGCCGCCGGGGCAAATGGCTTTCGGGGGAGCGGGGCGGGCCGCGCCGAGGGCGCTTGGGCGGTCCGCGCGGTGCCGTCAGCCGTGGGCCGCGGGGGACCCGTCGGCGGCTTCCGCCGCCGTGTCGCCCCAGCCGCCGAGACGTTCCGTCGCATCGACCGAGGACTGGAAGCGTTCGTCGAAATCCTCGCGGACGAGCATCCGGACGACGTAGTCCTGGACGCTCATACCGCGTTTCGCCGCGTGCTGCCGGATGCGCTCCAGCAGTTCGTCGTCCAGACGCAGGCTGAGCACTCGCGATCCCATGAGGACACCGTCCCCGCAGACACCCGTCAGGTGCGTCGTTTTCCCGCGGGTACTCACTCGTATGGGTGATATGGATACGTCCGTCTCGCGCGGCTTTCCTTAGAAAGGGTAATGAGTTACGCTAACAAACATGCCGGACCTGTCCCGCGGCGACGACGCTGCCGCCGTGAGCGCCCTGCGGGGCGCCGTGATGCGCCTCTCCCGCCGCCTCAAGCACCAGAGGGTCGACGAGTCGCTGAGCCCTACCGAGATGTCGGTGCTCGGCACCCTCGCCCGCTGCGGCCACGCCACCCCCGGGGAGCTGGCCCGCAAGGAGCATGTGCAACCGCCGTCGATGACGCGCATCGTGGCCATGCTGGAGGCAAAGGGGCTCGTCCGGCTGGAGCCGCACCCCGACGACCGCAGGCAGAAGGTCGTCACCCAGACCGAGCAGGCCGAGGCGATGCTCGCCGAGAGCCGCCACAAACGCGACGCCTGGCTCGCCGAGCTGGCCACCGGGCTGGACGACGACGAGTGGGCGAAGCTGCGCGCCGCCGCACCGGTCCTGGAGAAGCTCGCCCAGCTGTAGCGACACCGAGCCGAGGAGGCGAACCGACGTTGAGTACGGGATCCGGATCAGACTCCGTCCCCGCACCGCACACCCCGCACGAGACGGCCTCCGGCACCTCGCCCGAGGCCACCGGGCGCGGGGCGCCCCCGAGTGCACCCGCCGCCCCGCGCAAGGGCATGTTCAGCTCGCTGCGCGTACGCAACTACCGCCTCTTCGCCACCGGCCAGGTGGTCTCCAACACCGGCACCTGGATGCAGCGCATCGCCCAGGACTGGCTGGTGCTCAGCCTCACCGGCTCCTCCGGGGCGGTCGGCATCACCACCGCCCTCCAGTTCCTGCCGATGCTCCTGTTCGGGCTCTACGGCGGCGTGCTCACCGACCGGTTCTCCAAGCGGAAGCTGCTGCTGTTCACCCAGTCCGCGATGGGCGGCACGGGCCTCGCGCTGGCCGCGCTCACCCTCACCGGGACCGTCCAGGTCTGGCACGTCTATCTGACCGCGTTCCTGCTCGGGCTGGTCACCGTCCTCGACAACCCCTCGCGGCAGGCGTTCGTCGTCGAGATGGTCGGCAAGGAGGACCTGCGCAACGCCGTCAGCCTCAACTCCGCCAACTTCCAGTCCGCCCGCCTCATCGGCCCGGCCGTCGCCGGCGTGCTGATCAGCGCGTTCGGCAGCGGTTGGGCGTTCTTGCTCAACGGTCTGTCGTTCGCCGCGCCGATCGCCGGACTGCTGATGATGCGCACCGCCGAGCTGCACAAGGTCGACCGGGTGCCGCGCAGCAAGGGCCAGCTGCGGGAGGGGCTGCGCTACGTCTCCGGGCGGCCCGAGCTGATCTGGACGATCGTCCTCGTCGGCTTCATCGGCACCTTCGGCTTCAACTTCCCGATCTGGCTGACCGCCTTCACCTACCACGTCTACCACCAGGGTCCGGGCACCTACGCGCTGTTCAACTCGCTGATGGCGGCCGGTTCGCTGGTCGGTGCGCTGCTCGCCGCGCGGCGCTCGTCGTCGCGGCTGCGGCTGCTGGTCGGCGCCGCGGTCCTCTTCGGCGCCCTGGAGATGGCCGCCGCGCTCGCCCCGTCGTTCTGGATCTTCGCCGTGCTGCTCGCGCCGATCGGCGTGGTCGGTCTGACGATCAACGTCACCGCCAACTCCAGCGTCCAGCTGGCCACCGACCCGCTGATGCGCGGCCGGGTGATGGCGCTGTTCATGATGGTCTTCGTCGGCGGTACGCCGCTGGGTGCACCGCTCGTCGGCTGGGTCACCGACACCTTCGGCCCCCGGATCGGCTTCCTCTCCGGCGGCCTGGTCTCGCTGCTCGCCGCCGTCCTCATCGGTCTGATCCTGGCCCGTACGGGCGGACTGCGGCTGAAGATAGATCTCCGCCGCGGCCACCGGCACGTCGCCTTCGTGCCCCGCGCCGCCCTCCCGGAGGACGGCGCGGAACCGGCCGCCTCCCCGGACAAACCGCTGCCGGTCGCCTGACCCGGCCGCCCGTTCCCCGGCCCCCGCCTCCCGAGGCGGGGGCCGGAGCCGTTTCCGGGTGGCGGCGCCCGCGCGACACTGGCCGGGTGAGACTCTTCGCCGCGGTGCTGCCGCCCGCCTCCGCCGTCGCCGAGCTGGCACGGCAGGTCGACGCGCTGCGCGCGCTGCCGGACGCCGGACGGCTGCGCTGGGCCGGGCACGACGGCTGGCACTTCACCCTCGCCTTCTACGGCGAGGTCCCCGATGACACCCTGCCCGAGCTGCGCGAACGCCTGGCCCGTGGCGCCCGGCGGCACGCCCCGTACGGGCTGCGGATCGCCGGTGGCGGACGGTTCGCCGACCGGGTGCTGTGGGCGGGCGCGGACGGTGAGCTGGCGGCGATGCGGAAGCTGGCCGGCACCGCCGCGGCCGCCGGGCGCCGGGCGGGGGTCCCCGGGCCCGGCACCGACGGGCACCGCGGCTTCACCCCGCACCTCACCCTGGCCCGCAACCGCGACCCGCGGGTCGGCCTCGCGCCGTTCGCCGCCGTGCTGGAGTCCTTCGAGGGCAGCCCCTGGACCGCCGCCTCGCTCGCCCTCATCCGCAGTCACCCGCCCGCCCCGGGCGTCGCGGGCGCCCAGCCGCACTACGAAACGGTGGACGAGTGGCACCTAGGGGCAGCCGGTCGCTGAAACGTTCGGATCGCGCCCGGTACGCTCACAGGGTGGATCCCAAAACCCGGAACCGGATCATGTCCGGTCTGCTCGCGCTGCTGCTCGTCGTCGTCATCGTGGCGGCCGCCCTGCGCTGAGCCGCGCCCCGGACACGACGTACGACGCGCCGCCGCATCCGGGGCGGACGCTCACCAGGCGAACGCCTCCGGCGAGGCGCCCGGGCCCGGGAAGATCTCGTCCAGGGCGGTCAGCAGGCCCTCCGGCAGCTCCAGGGCGACGGCGCGGAGCGCCGAGGCGAGGTGCTCCGGGGTGCGCGGGCCGACGATCGGGCCGGTGAGGCCCGGGCGGGTCAGCAGCCAGGCCAGCGCCACCTCACCGGGCTCCAGACCGTGCTCGGCGAGCAGGTCCTCGTACCGCGTCAGCTGTGCGCGGATCACCGGGTCGGCGAGCGCGTCGGCGGCCCGTCCGGAGGTGGAGCGGGCCGCGCCGCCCTCCCGCTCCTTGCGCAGCGCGCCGCCCAGCAGCCCGCCGTGCAGCGGCGACCACGCGACGACGCCGAGGCCGTAGCTCTCCGCCGCCGGGATCACCTCCATCTCGGCCCGCCGCTCGGCGAGGTTGTAGAGGCACTGCTCGCTGACCAGCCCCAGCGAGCCGCGGCGCCGGGCCGCCTCGTTGGCCTGCGCGAGATGCCAGCCGGCGTGGTTGGAGGACCCGGCGTAGAGGATCTTGCCCTGCTGGACGAGGACGTCGATCGCCTGCCAGATCTCGTCCCAGGGCGTCGCCCGGTCGACGTGGTGGAACTGGTACAGATCGATGTGGTCGGTGCCCAGGCGGCGCAGCGAGGCGTCGACCGCGCGGCGGATGTTCACCGCGGAGAGCTTGTCGTGGTTGGGCCAGGCGGGCGCGCCGTCGGGGGCCATGTTCCCGTAGACCTTGGTGGCCAGCACCACCTTGTCCCGGCGCCCGCCGCCCCGGGCGAACCACGAGCCGATGATCTCCTCCGTACGGCCCTTGTTCTCACCCCAGCCGTAGACGTTGGCGGTGTCGAAGAAGTTGACCCCGGCGTCCAGGGCGGCGTCCATCAGGGCGTGGCTGTCGGCCTCGTCGGTCTGCGGGCCGAAGTTCATCGTGCCGAGAACGAGACGGCTGACCTTGAGTCCGGTGCGTCCGAGCTGCGTGTACTCCATGGAGGCAGCCAACGCCCTGGAGCGCGCTCGAAGCAAGGAAGGGCGGCGCGTGGCGGCTCAGCCCGCCGCGTACTCCGGGGCCGGCGCCGCCGCGTACGGGCCGCCGACGCCCCACGCCGTGTGCAGCGCCCCCGCGAACGCCGCCGCGAGGGCGTGCTCACCGGCGGGGGAGGGGTGGGTGCCGTCGTGGGTGTGGTGGGCGAGGTCCCAGGGGGCAGGGGGCGGGGCGAGGAGGAAGGGGGAGGCGGGGGTGGTGAGCGTGGCGGCGGCCCCGGCGAGGAGGGCGTTGAAACGGGCGCACTCCGCGGCGAACTGCGGGTCGTCGGCGGCCCGGGAGTTGGCGAGGACGGGCAGCAGCACGGCCCGGACGCACGGGTTCGCGCGGCGGGCGGCGGTCAGGAAGTGCCGTACGTTCGCGGCGGTCTGGGCCGCGTCGGTGTAGAAGCCGAGGTCTATCAGGCCGAGGGAGACCAGCAGGGTGTCGGCGCGGTGGGCGCGGACGGCGTCACCGATCAGCGGCGCCATGTGCAGCCAGCCCTCGCCCCATCCGGCGAGGTGACGGCGGGCGTCCGGCGGGAAGGCCGGGTCGCCGTAGCGCTGCGAGGTGGCGGCGTCGGTGGCGGTGTCGTGCAGCGCCTCGCGCGGCCCGACCAGCCGGAACGGCCCGTCGTGAGTGGCGTGCAGGTGCTGCCACAGGCGGTAACGCCAGGTGAAGTCACCGCAGCTGCCGATGGTCATCGAGTCACCGACGGGCATGATCCTCATCCCGCCATGATCTCCGACGCCATTACCGGGCGGTACGTGACCCTGCCCACGCGGGGCGCGCACGGGGCGCTCCTACGGCGTGCCCGCGGCGGCCCGGGGCGCCGTTCCGCACCCGGTGCCCGTCCGGGGTTGTCCACAGGCCGTCCCCCGCGGGAGCGCGGGATGGCACTCTGAGCACATGCGTTCGCTTCTGTGCGCGGCCGGTGCCGCGGGGCTTTTGATGAGTACGGCCGTCGCACCCGCGGCCGCCGACGAGCCGGACGGCTTCCGGATCAGCGACCACCGGATCACCGAGTCCAGCGGCCTGATAGCCAGCCGCACCCACCCCGGCGTCTACTGGACCCACAACGACAGCGACGACGGCCCGTACGTCTACGCCGTCGACTCCCGCACCGGCCGCACCGTCGCCACCGTCACCCTCCGCGGCATCGGCGACCCCCGCGACGTCGAGGCGATCTCGCTGGGCCCGGACGGCAACATCTACGTCGGCGACATCGGCGACAACCTCGGCGGCACGTGGGACCACGTCTGGATCTACCGCTTCCCGGAGCCGAAGCAACTGCGCGACCAGACCGTCACCGCCACGCAGTTCGTGGTGAAGTACGACGACGGCCCGCGCGACGCCGAGGCGCTGATGGTCCACCCGAAGACCGGCCGGGTCTACATCGCCAGCAAGAAGCAGGGTGGCGGAGGTGCGCTCTACGCCGCCCCCGAGCACCTGTCGGCCTCCGGTACGAACGTCTTCCGCAAGGTCGCCCCGATCGACCTGTGGGTCACCGACGGCTCGTTCTCCCCCGACGGCACCCGGCTGATCCTCCGCAGCTACTTCGGCGCCCGCATGTACGCCTGGCGGGACAACCGCCCCAAGGACCTCGGCAGCGTCGGCGTCCCCGTCCAGCAACAGGGCGAATCGGTGAGCTTCACCCCCGACGGCCGCACCCTGATGTTCGGCTCGGAGGGCGAGAACAGCCCCGTCGAACCGGTCGGCCTGAGCGGCGAACAACTCCCCGAATCGGCGGCGGGCAAGGACGCGGACCACGCCACCAAGGACGGCTCCGGCACCACCGGGGACGAGGCGACGCTCAGCCCCGCCCTGGTCAAGGTGGGCCTGGTGTTCGTCCTGGCGACGGTGGTGGTGACGGGGTTGCGGAGGGTGTTCCGGCGGAAGGGGTGAGGGGGCGGCACGCGAGCCCCGCACTCGCGGCCGGAAGTCCCCTCAGCGCGGCGCCCCCAGGATGCAGAACTGGTTGCCTTCGATGTCTGCCAGGACCTTCCAGGGGGTGTCGCCCTGGCCGATGTCGGCGGGGGCGGCGCCCAGGGTCTGGAGGCGGGCCGCCTCCGTCTCCTCGTCCTCGCCGCGGTACGGCATGACGTCGAGATGGGCGCGGCTCCGTACGTTCCTCGTGTCGGGGGTGCGGAGGAACTCCAGGTACGGGCCGACGCCCTTGGCGGAGCGGAACCGTGCGTGGTCGTCGGTCAGTTCGTGCAGGGTCCAGTCCAGCGCCTCGTCCCAGAAGCGGGCCATGGCGCGCGGATCGGCGCAGTCGACCACGACCGCGGCGATCGGGCCGGTGTCCCGGTAGATTTCCCGGGGCTCCAGCACGCAGAACACATTGCCTTCGGGGTCGGCGAGGACGGTCCACGGGACGTCGCCCTGGCCCACATCGGCGGGCGTGGCGCCGAGCTCCTTCAGGCGTGCGACCAGTTCCGTCTGGTGGTCCGCGGAGGTGGTGGCGAGGTCGATGTGGACGCGGTACCGGACCGTTTCGGGGTCCGGGACCCTGACGGTGTCGATGCAAAGAGCCTCGGGGGTGGGCCAGTTGAGTTCCTCGGGGTACACGTTGGTCACACCGGGGCCCTCGCTTTCGAGGCCCCAGCCGAGCGCCTCCGCCCAGAACTTGCCGAGTGCCACCTCGTCGCGTGCCTTGATGTTCACGTTCACCAGTCGCAGTGCCATGCGGGCGATCGTACGGAGACATCGATCGTCTGTCCGGGGGATTGTGGAGCGGAAGCAGGTGCGCGCGGAGCGGAATGCCCCTGCCGGGGTGGGTGGTTGACGTGGTGATGCGGTGGGATGCGGTGGCTTGTGCGACGGATGGGGTGAAGGTGGACGGTGGGGGCGAAAGCGCAGGTCCGGGGGTATATGGACGATCACCGGCGGGGCTTCCGTGAGGTGTTAGTCGCGCGTTAGCGGGACGCCAACGCGAGGGCGCACCTTGGAGGAGTCGAACCCCACGGCCCGGCGCTCCGGGCAGGCCGCCCCCATGGCAAAGGAACGCAGCCTCATGTCGCACCGCACCCTTCTCCGTCCGGTCCGTACCACCGCCGCTCTCGCGCTCGCCGCGGTCGCCGCCTTCGGCCTGACCGCGTGCGACAACTCGGACGGCGGCGCCGACGCGGCCGGTAAGTCCTCCTCCCAGGCATCCGACTCCTCGGGCGGCCAGGCGTCCTCCGCGGACGGTCAGGGCGCCGATGACGCGAAGTCCGGCGCCTCGGCCACCACCGGCGGCTCGGGTGCGTCCGGCGGTACCTCCGGTGGCTCGACCGGCGGTTCCTCCGGCGGCTCCGGTGCGGCGGCGGCCCGGGCGGCCGCGGCGGCCGCCTCGCAGGACAACGCGAGCGACCGCTGCGAGGCCGATGTCCTCCGGCTGGAGCTGGGGCAGAGCGACACGGGCGCCGGCAACATCCGCTACCCGCTGTCGTTCACCAACACCGGTAAGAAGAGCTGCACCCTGCGCGGCTACCCGGGCGTCGCCCTGCTCGCCAAGGACGGCTCGTCCCTCGGCCACCCCGCCGACCGCGAGGGCGGCGCGGGCAGCTCCGTGACCCTCGCCCCGGGCGGTTCCGCGCACACCGTGCTGCACACCATCAACGACGGTCTCAAGGACGGCGGTTGCTGGAAGGACGCGTCGCTGGTCCAGGTGTACGCGCCGGGCTCGAAGATCAAGATGACCGCCCGGGCCGCCGACGGCCTGCGGGTCTGCGGCAACGAGTTCCTGGTCTCCGCCCTCGAATCGGGCAGCGGCAGCTGACCCCGGGGCCCGACCGGGCCCCGCCCTCGGGCCTTCGGGCCCGGCCCACGGACTCGGCTCAAGGGGATGCCTGCCCCCTTGAGCCGGCCTACGGCCCCGGGCCACCCGCCCCGGCACCGGACCTCCCCTTCCCGGTTCCGGCGGCGGATGGCGACCGGGGCCCTCTCCGCCGGATGCCGGCACCGCCCCCCGTCGGTGCCGGCATCCGGTGCGTTCACCGCCGTACGAGGCCCAGGCCGCGGGCGGGCCCGAGCGCTACAGCGCCCCGCCCTCGTCGTCCCACCGTTCCTCCGCCGCGAGGTCGGAATCCCTGGCCTCGGGTTCCTTCAGGCCGGTCAGCCGCAGTTCGTAGTGGAGCGTGGTGTCGCGCACGATGCGGTGGGCGAGGGGGACGAACAGGCCGTGCAGCAGCGGGTACTTGCGGGTCAGGCTGCGGCCGGCGCGGCGGTACTCGCGGGTCGCCGGGTCGAGCAGCCGCACCCGCGCCCGGTAGGTGGGGCCGGTGGGGCGGCCGCGCCAGGTGGAGCAGCAGATCTCCACATCGGGGAAGTTCCGCATCCGCTTGACCTTCGCCGCCTTGCCATGCGTACGGAAGTAGGCGTGGTCCCCGTCGACGGAGAGGTTGACCGGGGTGCCGACACCCGTGCCGTCCCGCTTGAAGGTGGTGAGCAGCACCGCGCCCTGGTGTACGAAGGAGGCGAGGTCGGGGTCGGTGGGTGGAGTGCTCATACCTCCCATGGAGGCACAGGCGGCGGCGTTCGGCCCGTGGGGACGGGGCCGTTCGGGCGGCCGGCGGTCCGGACGCGGCGCGGCCCCCGGATCCGGGCGGGATCCGGGGGCCGCGGCGTCGTACCGCTCCGGGCGCGGCCGCCGTACGGCCGGGCCCGGGAGGGTCAGAGCTTGCCGATGACGTGGTCGATGCAGACCGTCAGCGCCTCGACGTCCGCCGGGTCGACGGCCGGGAACATCGCGATGCGCAGCTGGTTGCGGCCGAGCTTGCGGTACGGCTCGGTGTCGACGATGCCGTTGGCGCGCAGCGCCTTGGCGACCGCGGCGGCGTCGATCGACTCGTCGAAGTCGATGGTGCCGATGACCTGCGAACGCTTCGCCGGGTCGGTGACGAACGGGGTGGCGTACGACGACTTCTCGGCCCAGCCGTAGAGCGCCGCGGAGGAGGCGGCGGTGCGGCCCGTGGACCACTCCAGACCGCCCTGGCCGTTGATCCACTCCAGCTGCTCGTTGAGCAGGAAGAGGGTGGCCAGCGCCGGGGTGTTGTACGTCTGGTTCTTCAGGGAGTTGTCGATCGCCGTCGGCAGCGAGAAGAACTCCGGGATGTGCCGCCCCGAGGCGTGGATGGCGCGGGCGCGCTCCAGCGCGGCGGGGGAGAAGGCCGCGATCCACAGGCCGCCGTCGGAGGCGAAGGACTTCTGCGGCGCGAAGTAGTAGACGTCGCTCTCGGCGATGTCGACGGGCAGACCGCCCGCGCCGGAGGTGGCGTCGACCAGGACCAGCGCGCCCTCGTCGGCGCCCGCGACCCGCTTGATCGGGGCGGCGACACCGGTGGAGGTCTCGTTGTGGGTCAGCGCGTAGACGTCGGTACCCGCCTCGGCCTGCGGCTCGGGGTGGGTGCCGGGGTCGGACGCGATGACGGTGGGCTCCGCGAGCCACGGCGCCAGCTTGGCGGCCTTGGCGAACTTCGAGGAGAACTCGCCGAAGGTGAGGTGCTGCGACTTGTTCTCGATCAGGCCGTGGGTCGCGATGTCCCAGAAGGCGGTGGAGCCGCCGTTGCCGAGGATCACCTCGTAGCCCTCGGGGAGCTGGAACAGCTCGCGTACGCCGTCGCGCACCGAACCGACCAGGTTCTTGACCGGGGCCTGGCGGTGGGAGGTACCGAGCAGGGAGGAACCGGTGGCGGCCAGCGCGGCCAGCGCCTCCGTCCGCACCTTGGAGGGGCCCGCGCCGAAGCGTCCGTCGGCGGGCTTGATGTCAGCGGGAATCTGGATATCAGCCACGCAGGCAGCCTAATCCGTCCCCGATGCGGGCCCGACGCCCCGTCCACCCGGTGAGATGAGCCGTCCCGCTTGTGGGTGGGGCGTGCGGCCGAGCTTCGGTAATGGAGGAGTAAAGAGAGAACAAGGATTCCCGTCGGTCCCGGGTTTCGGTGGAGTGGTCGGCGTGGTGTCGCCGTTGGCGGGAGTGACGGTTCGTTTCCCGTGTTGACCTGGGGGAAAAGGCTTCACCCGGGAGGGCGGAACGGTGGCTCGACTCGCGTGTCGCAAGGCAATCAACGGGCAAAGTTTGCAAAGTTCTGTAGGGCCCCGCACGGAGCGCGGGCTCCCCTTCCTTTCGCCATGACGCCTCCCTTTGCCGTGCCCGTGGAACGCCGGGCGCCGGGGAGGAGCGATATTCCCGTCCCCCTGAAATGAGGCCCCCATGACGGACCCTGTGACGGCCCCCGCGACGCACTCCATGACGCACTCCATGACGTACGGAAGTGCGCTGCGCGAGGAAATCCGATCCCCCGGAACGACCCCGCTCATCGGCGTCTACGACATGTACTCGGCGTCCATCGCGGCGCCCCGGTACAACGGTTTCTTCGTCTCCGGATTCGGCTTCGCCGCCTCGCATTACGGGCTGCCCGACATCGGATTCATCGCCTGGCCCGACATGGTCGCCTTCGTCGAAAGGCTGCGGCTGGCCTTTTCCTCCCACCATCTGCTGGTCGACATCGACGACGGATACGTGGACCCCGAGGTCGCCTGCCACGTGGTGCAGCGCCTGGAGCGCGGCGGCGCCTCCGGCGTCATCCTGGAGGACCAGATGCGCCCGCGCCGCTGCGGGCACGCCGACGGCAAGCTGGTCCTCCCGCTCGACGCGTACCTGGAGAAGCTGAACCTGGTGCTGGAGAGCAGGCAGGACATGCTGGTCGTCGCCCGCACCGACGCGACGGAGGAGTCCGACATCCTGCGCCGCGCCGCCGCGCTCGCCGAGACCGACGCGGACGTGGTCCTCGTCGACGGCGTCCGCAGCGTCGAATGGATCCGCCGCATCCGCAAGGTCATCGGCGACAAACCGCTGCTCTTCAACCAGATCGCCGGCGGAAAATCCCCTCGCCTCTCCCTCTCCGAACTCGCCGATCTGGGCTGCCAGGTCGCCATCTACAGCACGCCCTGCCTTTTCGCCGCGCACACCGCCATCGATGCCGCCCTCGAATCCATCCAGAATTCCGACGGACGGCTGCCGGAATTCGCCGGACCCGGCGCGATCGGCGTACAGGGCTCCACGGAATTGCTGGAGAAGAACATCAGCCGGCATCACGCTCCGCGACGGACGGCCGTACGCGTCTGACGGCCCCGGGACGCCGGGCCCGATGGCCGTGGCCGAGCGCGCAGCACCACTCGGGCCCGTAACCGGAGAGGCGGCAGCGGAAGTGAACGACATGAGCGGACGGAGATCAGAAGTGCGGGAAGCGAGTGGCCGCAGGCGGCGGAAGCCACCGGGAGCAGGGCCGTTCCGGAAGGCGGGGGCGGCCGTGGCCGTCGCGGTCGGCGCCTGCTGCGGGGTGCCGTGGGCCGCCGCCCCGGCCGCGGCCGACGCCCCCGACGGCGGGATGGAGACCCACCACGGCCCTTCCCTCCTCACGATCGACAACTCCAACGCCGACTCCTGGCTGGAGGTCGACCGCACCCTCAACATCCTGGCCCCGCTGAGCAAGGGCACGGCCGGCAGCGACCACGACGGGGGTGGCGGCGCGATCGACCAGCGGGTGGAGAACGGTCAGGGCGTCAAACAGAAGTCGGTGCCCCATGACGATCCCCGCGACGAGGGCGACGACGAGGAGGAGGACACCCCGCCGCGCCGCGAGAGCGCGGCCACCGGGGGCGATGATCCGGAGGGGGACGCGGATCGCGACGATCGGCCGTCGAGGCGGAAGGCGGCGGAGCGGCGCTGACCGGGCCCGACCGGGGCCGTCGGCGCTTTCCGCCCCCGCCTCCCGGAGGGACCATGGAAGGGAGGACACCTACGGGCGCCCGCTGTGAGCAGCCACTACGTGGGGAAGTGAACCGCGATGGGGTACTGGTACGGACACGGCGGCGGGCTGTGGCCATGGATGCTGGTCGGCCACTTCCTGTTCTGGATAGTGATCGTCATCGTCGCCGTTCTGCTCTTCCGCGCCTTCTCCCGGCGCCCCGGCCCACCCGGCGACGGCCACCCCACCTGGGGCCCCCGGCCCTCGTCCGGCACTCCCCGTGAGCCCAGCGCCGAACAGATCCTCGCCGAGCGTTACGCCCGCGGCGAGATCGACGAAGAGGAATACAAGCGACGCCTGGCCACCCTCCGGGGCACGCCGCCGGGGCCGCCGGGGCCACCGGGGATGGCGTGATCGTCGGCCCGTTGCCCGGTTTGCTTGGCGCCCGACCGAGCCTCGGTGGCCGCGGCACGGCCCGTCCCTCGACACATCTCCGGCTACTCCGCCGACGTGAGCCCCGAGGCGGGATCGAGTACTGGATCCGCGAAGGACTCCCCGTCGAGGGTGCGAACGGCGTTGAGCAGCGGGCCGCCGACCCGTTGACGGCGCCGATCGGGTCCATCCACTGCGCTTGCTGACGGCTGTTCGGCCGGGCATGAGTGCAACCGGAGGCGAACGGCTGTGGCGGTCACGGTGCTGCCTGTTGCCCGCTGAGCGAGGGGCGGCCCGGCCCTGGGCGGCCGGTGCTCAGCCACCCGGCGGCTCAGGATCCCGGCGGCCCGGCGGCCCGGCGTCCCCCATCCGCCCCACCCGGCCACGCCGTAACGCGCGAATCAGCCTCCCCCTGGGCAGGCTGCCCCCATGGCTGAACGTGCGGAGAGACAGCGGCAGGACCTGGTGCGGGAGTTGGCGGCGGTGGTGCGGGGAGAGGTCTCCGGAGCCTCCGCCGAGCGGGCGCTGGTGACGATGGACGCGTCGAATTACCGGCGGGTGCCGGAGGCGGTGGTGGCGCCGCGGGACGCGGGGGATGTGGCGGAGGTGTTGCGGGTCTGCCGGGAGCGGGGGGTGCCGGTCGTGCCGCGGGGCGGCGGGACCAGCATCGCCGGGCAGGCGACCGGGGTCGGCGTCGTGCTCGACTTCACGCGGCATCTGCGGGGGATCGGCGACATCGACCCGGAGACGCGGACCGCCACCGTCGAGCCGGGGGTGATCTGCGACGACCTGCGGGCCGCCGCGGCGCGGCACGGGCTGACGTTCGGGCCGGACCCGTCCACGCACAGCCGGTGCACCGTCGGCGGCATGATCGGGAACAACGCGTGCGGGTCGCATTCGGTCGCCTGGGGCACCACCGCCGACAACGTCGAGGAGCTGCGGCTGCTGACGTACGGCGGGGAGGAGGTGCGCGCCGGGCGGGGCGCGGACGCGACGGGCGCGCCGACCGGGTTGCCGCCCCGCCTCGCCGACGGTGTGCGGGGCCTCGTCGGACGGGAGTTGGCCCTGCTGCGGACCGGCTACCCGGAGCTGCCGCGGCGGATCTCCGGCTATGCGCTCGATGCGCTGCTGCCCGAGAACGGGACCGATCTGGCGCGGGCGCTGACCGGCAGCGAGGGCACGCTCGGGGTGCTGACCGAGGCGACCGTGCGGCTGGTCGAGGCGCCGGCCGCGCGGGCGCTGGCGGTGCTCGGGTACGCGGACGAGTCCGGCGCCGCCGAGGCCGCCCACACGCTGTTGCCGTACGGGCCGCTGACCGTCGAGGGGATGGCCGCCGACCTGGTGCGCGACGCCGCCGGGCTGCCCAGGGGCGGTGCGTGGCTGTTCGTCGAGACGGGCGGGGCGAGCGCCGCCGAGGCCGCCGCGCGGGCCGAGGAGATCTGCCGGGCGGCGGGCGGGGAGACCACCGGGCACACCGTCGTCGCCGACCCGGCCGGGCAGCGCGCCCTGTGGCGGGTGCGGGAGGACGCGTCCGGCACCGCGACGCGGACCGCTGATGGCAGTGAAGCGTGGCCCGGGTGGGAGGACTGTGCGGTGCCGCCCGCGCGGCTCGGGCCCTACCTGCGGGAATTCCGGGCGCTCCTGGCCCAGCACGGGCTGCGCGGCACCCCGTACGGCCACTTCGGGGACGGGTGCATCCACGTCCGGATCGATTTCGATCTGCTGAGTGCGCCGGGCATCCGCCGCTTCCGGGAGTTCTCCGTCGAGCTCGCGGACCTCGTCGTCGCGCACGGCGGGTCGCTCTCCGGCGAGCACGGGGACGGGCAGGCGCGGGCCGAGCTGCTGCCGCGGATGTACGGAAGCGAACTCGTCGGCGTCTTCGAGGAGTTCAAGGCGCTCTGGGATCCGGCGGACGGGCTCAACCCGGGGATGCTGGTGCGGCCCGCGCGGATCGACCAGAACCTGCGGTTCGACGTGCTGCCGCGCCGCCCGGTGCCGGTGGAGTTCGGGTATCCGCACGACGGCGGGGACTTCTCGGCCGCCGTGCGCCGGTGCGTGGGCGTCGCCCGGTGCCGTACGGAGCACGTCGCCCCGGGCTCGTCCGAGGTGATGTGCCCGTCGTTCCGGGCGACCCGGGAGGAGCGGCACTCCACCCGGGGGCGGGCGCGGCTGCTGCACGAGATGCTGGCCGGGGAGGTCGTCACGGACGGCTGGCGGTCGCCTGAGGTGCGCGAGGCGCTCGATCTGTGCCTGTCGTGCAAGGGGTGCCGCAGCGACTGCCCGGTCGGCGTGGACATGGCCACGTACAAGGCGGAGTTCCTGCACCACCACTACGCGGGGCGGGTGCGGCCCGCCGCGCACTACAGCATGGGGCGGCTGCCGGGCTGGCTGCGGGCCGCCGCGCCGCTCGCGCCGCTGTTCAACGCGGCGGCGCGGACCCCGCTCGCCGCCCTCGGCAAACGCCTGGGCGGCATCGCCCCGCAGCGCGAGATCCCGGAGCTGGCGACGGAACCGTTCACCCGGTGGTTCGCCCACCGCAGCCGGGGGCGGACCGCCCCGCCGGCCGCCGCGCGGACCGTCGTGCTCTGGCCCGACACCTTCACCAACTACCTCGCGCCGCAGGTCGGCCGGTCCGCCGTCCGGGTGCTGGAGGCCGCCGGGCAGCAGATCGCGATGCCGGGGCCCGGCGTCTGCTGCGGGCTGACGTATGTGTCGACCGGGCAGCTCGACACCGCCCGGAAGGTGATGCGCCGGACCCTGGACCGGATGGATCGGGCCGGCGGCCACCCGCTCGTCGTCCTCGAACCGAGCTGCGCCGCCACCCTCCGCACCGATCTGCCGGAGCTGCTGCCGGACGATCCGCGGGCCGCCGCGCTCGCCGCGTCCGTACGGACCTTCGCCGAGGTGCTGGAGGAGCGGGCCCCCGACTGGCGGCCGCCGCGCCTGGACCGGCCGGTCGTCGGGCAGACCCACTGCCACCAGCACGCCGTCCTCGGTGACGCGGCCGACCGGCGGCTGCGCGAGAAGGCCGGCCTGACCGGGACGCTCAGCGGCGGCTGCTGCGGGCTGGCCGGGAACTTCGGCTTCGAGGACGGCCACTGGGACGTCTCCGTCGCCTGCGCCGAGGAACAACTGCTGCCCGCCGTACGGGACGCCCCGGACGGCGCGGAGGTCGTCGCCGACGGGTTCTCCTGCCGCACCCAACTCGCCCAGCTGGGGGAACGGCCCGGGCGCCATCTCGCGGAGGTGCTGGCCGAGGGGCTGGACCGGCCCGCGTAGGCGGGTCACCCCTCCCGCAGCACCTCCCGCGCCAGCCGCCGCAGATCCGCCAGCGCCGGATGCCCCGGCTCGTCGCGCCGGGCGAGGACCACCGGGACCGGCGGGGCGTCGGTCAGCGGGACGTACGCCATGGTCGGCAGCGGGTGCATCCGGGCGGTCGCGGTGGTCGTGACGCCGACCGCCCGGCCACCGGTGATCGCGGCCAGCCAGTCGTCGGTGTTGCCGATGGTCACCGTGGACGCGGGCCGGGCGTGCGGGGGCCACAGGTCGAGGGTGGTGGTGCCGGAGACGGTGTTCAGGGCGAGGGTGCGGTCCGCGAGGTCGGCGAGGGAGAGGTGCGGGCGGGCGGCGAGCGGATCATCGGCGGCGAGGCCCGCCACCCGCTCCTCGGTGAGCAGCAGTTCGGTGACGAGCCCCGGCGTGCGGACCTCGCCGCGCAGCAGCGCCGCGTCCACGTCGCCGCGGGCCAGCCCCGCCGTACGGTCGTCGATCCGCAGCAGCTCCAGCGGCGTCTCCGGATGCTCCTGGTGCCAGCGGCGCAGCAGCCGCGGGGTGTACGGGCCCGCCGCCGACCAGGCGTGGCCCAGCCGCAGCGGCCAGGCGGCGCCGCGGCCGAGGGCCAGCGCCCGGTCGAAGGCGGCGGTCGCGAGCGCCGCCTGATCGCGGAAGCGCAGCCCCTCGGCGGTGAGCGCCAGATGGTGGGTGGAGCGGTCGACGAGGCGGACGCCCAGCTCCTGCTCCAGTTGGCGCAGGGTGCGGGAGACGGCGGGCTGTGTCAGATGGAGCCGTTCGGCGGCGCGGGTGACGCTGAGGGTGTCGGCGATGGCGAGGAAGCAGCGGAGGTGACGCAGCTCGATGCTCATACGCGCGGAGCATAACAACAGGAAAAACGGCATTTCACGGACCGGATCGGCGGGCCTTAGCGTGGTGCCGTGAACTCCTCGTCGCCCGGTCCCGACGGCGCCGCCGCGCCCGCCTCCGCACCCTCCGCCGCGTCGCGCCCCGACCCGGCGGGCGGGCCGCATCCCGTCCCGCCCTCCCCGGAGGTCGCCGCGGCCGAGGCGGCGGGCGGCGGTGCGGGCGGGCGCGGCCGGCTCGTCTCGGTGGCGCTGGTGATGGGCGGGATCGTCTCGCTGCAGTTCGGCTCGTCGGTCGCGGTGCTGCTCTTCCCGCGCGCCGGGGCGCTGGGCGTCGTCACGCTGCGGCTGGTGGTGGCGTCGCTGGTGCTGCTGATCGCCTGCCGTCCGAAGCTGCGCGGCTACGGGCGCGGCGACTGGGCCACCGTCATCGGCTTCGGCGTCGCCCTGGCCGGTATGAACTCCCTCTTCTACCAGGCGATCGACCGCATCCCGCTGGGCGCCGCGGTCACCCTGGAGTTCCTGGGCCCGCTGATCCTGTCGGTCGCCACCTCCCGGCGGGTGCTGAGCCTGCTGTGGGCGGCGCTGGCCCTGGGCGGCGTGGTGCTGCTGGGGCGCGAGGGCTTCGACGGGCTGAACCTCGGCGGAGCCGCGTGTGCGCTGGCCGCGGGCGGGCTGTGGGCCGCGTACATCCTGCTGTCGGCGCGGGCCGGGCAGCGCTTCCCGCAGGCCGACGGGCTGGCGCTGGCGATGACCGTCGCGGCGCTGCTCAGCCTGCCGCTGGGTATCGCGACCGCCGGGCGCGCGCTGCTCGATCCGGTCACCATCGGGCTGGGCGCCGCCGTCGCCCTGATGTCGTCGGTGCTGCCGTACACCCTCGAACTCCTCGCCCTGCGCAAGCTCCCGGCCTCCGGCTTCGCCGTGATGATGAGCCTGGAGCCGGCCGCCGCGGCGACCGCCGGGTTCCTCGTCCTCCACCAGGCGCTGGGCTGGGCGGAGGCCGTCGCCATCGGCCTGGTCGTGATCGCGAGCGTGGGCGCGGTACGGAGCGCGGGAGACGGGCGCGGCTGAGCCGGTCTTCGACGAGGTGCGGGGCGCGGGCCTGAGGGCTCGCGCCCCGTCGCCGTCTCCGAGCCCCCTGCATGCTCCGGAGCGCCCGCCCCACCGCGGCCAAAAATCATGCAGGCGTGCTTGATTGTTTCTCTGAGGGCTGCCACGCTCGGACCGCGCCCCGGGGGCCCGCCGCGAACGGGCGGCCCGAGCGCTCCCCGGGCGCGTACGCGGAGCACGTAGCAGTCAGCACGTCACCATGAGCACATCGCACACCGCACACAGAACGCAGGCAGGGCAGCTGATCCGGGTCCGTCCACGGCGGGCCGGGGAGGGAGTGTCGCGTGGCCGATCCCGGCGCCGTACTGGCGGATCTCAGGGACGAGAGCGAGGAGCTGGACGCGCTGGTCGCCGCGTTGCCGGCCGGGCGGTGGGCGGAGCCGACGCCCGCCCCCGGCTGGAACATCGCGCACCAGATCGCCCACCTCGCCTGGACCGACCGGCAGGCGCTCGCCGCCGCCACCGACCCGGACGCCTTCGCGCGCGCCGTCGAGTACGCCCTCGCGGCGCCGGACACCTTCGTCGACGAGGGCGCGGAGGAGGGCGCGCGGCAGGAGCCCGCCGTGCTGCTCGCCGGCTGGCGGGCCGGGCGTGCGGCGCTGCTCAGGGCGTTGCGGGCGGTGCCGGACGGGGTGAAGCTGCCGTGGTTCGGGCCGCCGATGAGCGTCGCGTCGATGGCCACCGGGCGGCTGATGGAGACCTGGGCGCACGGCCAGGATGTCGCCGATGCGCTCGGTGTCGTCCGGACGCCCACCGTCCGGCTGCGGCACGTCGCCCGGATCGGCGTCCGGGCCCGGAACTTCGCCTACGCGGCGCGCCAACTCCCGCTACCGGACGAGGAGTTCCGCGTCGAACTGCGGGCGCCCGACGGGACGGTGTGGGCGTACGGACCACAAGGCGCCGGGCAGCGGATCACCGGCGACGCGCTGGAGTTCTGCCTGCTGGTCACGCAGCGGGCGCACCGCGACGATCTGCCGAGCCTGTGCGCCGAAGGCGCCGACGCCGACCACTGGCTGGACATCGCCCAGGCGTTCGCGGGCCCGCCGGGACCGGGCCGGCCGCCGTCCGGCACCGGCGGGGGAGCGGCCGGATGAGCGGCGGGACGCTGCGGATCGGCAACGCCTCCGGCTTCTACGGCGACCGCTTCGACGCGCTGCGCGAAATGCTCACCGGCGGCCCGTTGGACGTCCTGACCGGCGACTACCTCGCCGAGCTGACCATGCTGATCCTCGGCCGCGACCGGCTCAAGGACCCCCGGCGCGGCTACGCGAAGACCTTCCTGCGGCAACTGGAGGACGGCCTCGGGCTCGCCGCCGAGCGCGGCGTCAAGATCGTCACCAACGCCGGGGGACTGAATCCGGCCGGACTCGCCGACGCCGTACGGGAGGTGGCGGACCGGGTCGGCGTGCCCGTACGGGTCGCCCATGTCGAGGGCGACGACCTGCTGGCCACCGGCGACCGCGCCCGCTGGGGCGACGGCGTGCTCACCGCCAACGCCTACCTCGGCGGCGACGGCATCGCGGCGTGTCTGCGGGCCGGGGCGGAGGTGGTGGTCACCGGGCGGGTCACCGACGCCGCGCTGGTCAGCGGCGCCGCGGTGGCCCACTTCGGCTGGGGCCCGGACGACCTGGACGCGCTGGCCGGGGCGGTCGTCGCCGGGCACGTCCTGGAGTGCGGTACCCAGGCCACCGGCGGCAACTACAGCTTCTTCGGCGAGCACGACGTGCGCCGCCCCGGCTTCCCGCTCGCCGAGATCGCCGCCGACGGCAGCTCCGTGATCACCAAACACCCCGGCACCGGCGGCGCCGTCACCACCGGCACCGTCACCGCCCAACTCCTCTACGAGACCGACGGCGCCCGCTACGCCGGACCGGACGTCACCGCCCGGCTCGACACCGTCCGGCTGCGCCAGGACGGGCCCGACCGGGTGCGGATCGACGGGGTGCGCGGCGAGGCGCCGCCGCCCGCGCTGAAGGCGGGGCTGACCCGGCTCGGCGGCTGGCGCAACGAGGTCACGTTCGTCCTGACCGGGCCGGCGATCGAGGCGAAGGCGGCGCTGGTCCGGGAGCAGTTGGCGGCCGCTCTCGACGCGGCGGAGGTCCGCCCCGCCGAGGTGCGGTGGACGCTGGCGCGCACCGACCACGCCGACGCGGCGGTCCAGGAGGAGGCGAGCGCGCTGCTGCGGCTCGTCGTCCGCGACCGGGACGAGGCGGCCGTCGGCCGGGCGGTCAGCGGCGCCGCCGTCGAACTGGCGCTGGGCAGCTACCCCGGCTTCCACCTCACCGCACCGCCCGGCAAGGGCGCCCCGTACGGCGTCTTCGAGGCGGCAGCGGTGGCGCGCACGGAGGTGGCGCACACGGCGGTGCTGCCCGACGGGACCCGGCACCCGGTCGCGCCGCCCGCGGCCACCCGGGAGTTGGTCCGGCTGCCCGACCCGGAGCTGCCGGAACCGCTCGCCGCCGGGCTGCCGGTCCGCCGCGCCCCGCTCGGCGCGGTCTGCGGCGCCCGCAGCGGCGACAAGGGCGGCTCCGCCAACGTCGGCGTATGGGCCCGGACGGATGCGGCCTGGCGGTGGCTCGCGCACACGCTGACCGTGGAGAAATTCCGCGAACTCCTGCCGGAAACAGCCGAGTTGATGGTGGACCGGCATCTGCTGCCCGGTCTCCGGTCGGTGAATTTCGTGGTCGAGGGGCTGCTGGGGGAGGGCGTCGCCGCGCAGGCGCGTTTCGACCCGCAGGCCAAGGCGGTGGGGGAGTGGCTGCGCTCCCGGCACCTGGAGATACCGGAGGCATTGCTGTGACTGTTCTGCCCACCGCGCTCGACACCGCGGACGAGACGTACACGCAGCGGCGTACGGAGATGCTGGCGAAGCTCGCGGAGGTCGAGGAGGCCCACGGGCAGGCGCTGGCGGGCGGCGGCGAGAAGTACCTCGCCCGCCACCGCAAGCGCGGCAAGCTGCCCGCCCGCGAACGCATCGAGCTGCTGCTCGATGCGGACACCCCGTTCCTGGAGCTGTCGCCGCTCGCCGCCTGGGGGAGCGACTACGCGACCGGCGCCGCGCTGGTCACCGGTATCGGCGTGGTCGAGGGCGTGGAGTGCCTGATCACCGCCAACGACCCGACGGTGCGCGGCGGCGCCTCCAACCCCTGGACGCTGAAGAAGGCGCTGCGGGCCAACGAGATCGCGTACGCCAACCGGCTGCCGGTGATCTCGCTCGTCGAATCCGGCGGCGCCGATCTGCCCAGTCAGAAGGAGATCTTCATCCCGGGCGGGGCGCTCTTCAAGGACCTCACCCGCCTCTCCGCCGCCGGGATCCCGACCGTCGCGGTGGTCTTCGGCAACTCCACCGCGGGCGGTGCGTACGTCCCCGGGATGTCCGACCACGTGATCATGGTCAAGGAGCGCGCCAAGGTCTTCCTCGGCGGGCCGCCGCTGGTCAAGATGGCCACCGGCGAGGAAAGCGACGACGAATCGCTGGGCGGCGCCGAGATGCACGCCCGCACCTCCGGGCTCGCCGACCACCTCGCGCTCGACGAACCGGACGCGCTGCGCCAGGCCCGCCGGGTCGTCGCCCGGCTCAACTGGCGCAAGGCGCACCCCGATCCGGCGCCCGCACCGCCGCCGGAGTACGACGCCGAGGAGCTGCTCGGCATCGTCCCCGGCGACCTCAAGGCGCCCTTCGACCCCGGCGAGGTGATCGCCCGGATCGTCGACGGCTCCGACTTCGACGCCTTCAAACCGCTCTACGGCACCAGCCTGACCTGCGGTTGGGCCAGGCTGCACGGCTATCCCGTCGGCATCCTCGCCAACGCCCGCGGGGTGCTCTTCAGCGAGGAGTCCCAGAAGGCCGCGCAGTTCATCCAGTTGGCCAACCAGCGCGACATCCCGCTGCTTTTCCTGCACAACACCACCGGCTACATGGTCGGCAAGGAGTACGAGCAGGGCGGGATCATCAAACACGGCGCGATGATGATCAACGCGGTCTCCAACTCGAAGGTCCCGCACCTCTCCGTCCTGATGGGCGCCTCCTACGGCGCCGGCCACTACGGCATGTGCGGCCGCGCCTACGACCCCCGCTTCCTCTTCAGCTGGCCCACCGCCAAATCCGCCGTGATGGGCCCGCAGCAACTGGCAGGGGTCCTGTCGATTGTTGCCCGCGCCTCCGCCGCCGCGAAGGGGCAGCCGTACGACGACGAGGCGGACGCCGGGCTGCGGGCGATGGTCGAGCAGCAGATCGAGTCGGAGTCGCTGCCGCTCTTCCTCTCCGGGCGGCTCTACGACGACGGCGTCATCGACCCCCGCGACACCCGCACCGTTCTCGGCCTGTGCCTGTCCGCCGTGCACACCGCGCCCGTCGAGGGCGCACGCGGCGGCTTCGGCGTCTTTCGGATGTGAGGCAGCAATGACACCAACGACGCGTTCACCACTCACTCTTTCGGGTGTTCTTGTCGCCAACCGCGGGGAGATCGCCCGCCGGGTCTTCCGCACCTGCCGGGAGCGGGGCCTCGCCACCGTCGCCGTGTACTCCGACGCGGACGCCGACGCCCCGCACGTCCGCGAGGCCGACACCGCCGTCCGGCTGCCGGGCGACGCCCCCGCCGACACCTATCTCCGCGGCGACCTGATCGTGAAAGCCGCGCTGGCCGCCGGTGCCGACGCCGTCCACCCCGGCTACGGCTTCCTCTCCGAGAACGCCGCCTTCGCCACCGCCGTCACCGACGCCGGGCTGACCTGGATCGGCCCGCCGCCCGAGGCGATCGAGGCGATGGCGTCCAAGACCCGCGCCAAGGAGCTGATGGCGGCGGCCGGGGTCCCGCTGCTCGCGCCCGTCGACCCCGCGGCCGCCACCGCCGCCGACCTCCCGCTGCTGGTCAAGGCCGCATCCGGTGGCGGCGGTCGCGGGATGCGGATCGTCACCGAACTCTCCGCACTCGACGGAGAGCTGGCTGCCGCGCGGGCCGAGGCCGCCGCCGCGTTCGGGGACGGCGAGGTCTTCGTCGAGCCGTACGTCACCGGTGGCCGCCACATCGAGGTGCAGATCCTCGCCGACGCGCACGGCGGCGTCTGGACGCTCGGCACCCGCGACTGCTCCCTCCAGCGCCGCCACCAGAAGGTCATCGAGGAGGCGCCCGCCCCCGGGCTCCCCGAGGGGCTGCGCACCACGCTGCACGAGGCCGCCGCCCGCGCCGCCCGCGCCATCGGCTACCGCGGCGCCGGCACCGTCGAATTCCTGGTCACCGCCGACGGCCGGGCCCACTTCCTGGAGATGAACACCCGCCTCCAGGTCGAGCACCCCGTCACCGAGGAGATCTACCGCCTCGACCTCGTCGCCCTTCAACTCTCCGTCGCCGAGGGGCGCCCGCTGGACGCCGCCCCGCCGCTGCCGCGCGGCCACGCCGTCGAGGCGCGGTTCTACGCCGAGGACCCGGCGGCCGACTGGCGGCCCGGCACCGGCCCGCTGCACCGCCTCGCCGTCCCCGGCTCCGTCCGCCTCGACTCCGGCGTCACCGACGGCTCCGTGATCACCGCGCACTACGATCCGATGCTCGCCAAGGTCATCGCCTGGGCCCCGACCCGCGCCGAGGCCGTCCGCCGCCTCGCCCATGCCCTCGAACGCACCCGCGTCCACGGTCCGGTCACCAACCGCGACCTGCTGGTCCGCTCCCTGCGCCACCCCGCCTTCACCACCACCGACGGCCTCGACACCGGCTTCTACGACCGCCACCTCACCGAACTGACCGGCCACGACGCCGCGTACGAGGCCCGTGCCCGGCTCGCCGCACTGGCCGCCGCCCTCGCCGACGCCCACGGCCGCTCCCGCTTCGGCGGCTTCCGCAACCTCCCCTCCCGGCCGCAGGTCAAGACGTACGCCGCCGACGGGGAGACGTACGAGATCCGCTACCGGCTGGTGCGCGGCGCGCTGCACGCCGAGGACTTCCCCGGCGTACGGCTGCTGGCGCACACGGCGGACGGCGTCGTCCTCGACGTGGACGGGCTGCGGCGGGAGTTCGCGGTGGCCCGCTACGGCGACCGGGTCCATGTGGACACCGCCACCGGCGGCCACGCCTTCACCGCACTGCCCCGCTTCCCCGACCCCGCCGACCGCACCGAACCCGGCTCGCTGCTCGCCCCGATGCCCGGCACCGTCGTCCGCCTCGCCACCGGACTCGCCGAGGGCGACCGGGTCGAGGCCGGGGCGCCGCTGCTCTGGCTGGAGGCGATGAAGATGGAGCACACCGTCACCGCCCCCGCCGCGGGCACGCTGACCAGCCTGCCGGTGCGCGTCGGCACGCAGGTGGAGGTCGGCGCGCTGCTGGCGGTGGTGGGCGACTGACGCCCGCCGCGCCCGCGCCCGGGCCCCGGCGCAGGCCCGCACCCGGCCGGGTCGCCGACGGCCGGGCCCCGCCCCCGTACACCCCACGCCTCACCCAGCTCACCCGTCTCACCCACCGCACAGAGGGAGCCCTCATGAGCACCGCCCTGCGCAACTCCGTGATCGAGACCGAGGAACAGCGTGATCTGCGCGCCGCCGTCGCGGCGCTCGGCAAGCGGTACGGCCGGGAGTACTTCACCCGCGTCGTCGCCGAGGGGCGCCACACCGACGAACTCTGGGCGGAGGCCGCCGGACTCGGCTACCTCGGCGTCAACCTCCCCGAGGAGTACGGCGGCGGAGGCGGCGGCATCGTCGAACTCTCCCTCGTCCTCGAAGAGTTGGGTGCCGCGGGGTGCCCGCTGCTGATGATGGTGGTCTCCCCGGCCATCTGCGGCACCGTCATCGCCCGCTTCGGCACCGAGGAGCAGAAACGCGCCTGGCTGCCGGGGCTCGCCGACGGCAGCCGCACCATGGCCTTCGGCATCACCGAACCGGACGCCGGCTCCAACTCCCACCGGATCACCACCACCGCGCGGCGCGACGGCTCGGACTGGATACTCACCGGCCGCAAGGTCTTCGTCTCCGGTGTCGACATCGCCGAGGCGACCCTCATCGTCGGCCGCACCGAGGACGCCCGCACCGGCCGCCTCAAGCCCTGCCTCTTCCTCGTCCCGCGCGACGCCCCCGGCTTCGGCCGCAGCCCCATCCCGATGGAACTCGCCGCCCCGGAGAAGCAGTTCGAGCTGGTCCTCGACGACGTCCGGCTGCCCGCCGACGCACTCGTCGGCGACGAGGACGCCGGACTCCTCCAACTCTTCGCCGGACTCAACCCCGAACGCATCATGACCGCCGCGTTCGCCCTCGGCATGGGCCGCTACGCCCTCGAACGTGCCGTCGATTACGCCCGCACCCGGCAGGTCTGGAAGGACCCGATCGGCGCCCACCAGGCCATCGCCCACCCGCTCGCCCAGGCCCATATCGACCTCGAATGCGCCCGCCTGATGATGCAGAAGGCCGCCCAGCTCTACGACGCGGGCGACGACATCGGCGCCGGAGAAGCTGCCAACATGGCGAAGTACGCCGCGGGTGAGGCCGCCGTCCGCGCGGTCGACCAGGCCGTCCACACCCTCGGCGGCAACGGCCTCACCCACGAATACGGACTCGCGTCCCTCGTCACCGCCGCCCGCGTCGCGCGGATCGCCCCCGTCAGCCGAGAGATGATCCTGAACTACATCTCCCACCAGACGCTGGGCCTCCCCAAGTCGTACTGAGGCGGCAGCGATCGGGGGACCGCAGGACCACCCTCCCCGAGCACGGCGCGGCAGCGCCCCCGCGCCCCGCGTCGCGCTCCGCCACGGAAGGAATTTCCGGCATGACAACCCAGGCATCCCGCATCTTCCACAGCGACCACCCCCCGCTCGCCCCCGTCACCGAGCCGGTCCACTCCTACGTCCTGGCCGGCGCCGCCGCCCGCGGCGACCACCCCGCGCTGATCGACGCCACCGACGGCACCACCCTCGGCTACGCCCGCCTCGACCACCTCAGCCGCCGCCTCGCCGCCGGACTCGCCGCGGCCGGCCTCGCCAAGGGCGACGTGCTCGCCCTGCACAGCCCGAACAGCGTGCTCTTCCCCGTCGTCTGCTACGCCGCCTGGCGCTGCGGCGCGTCCGTCACCACCGTCCACCCGCTCGCCACCGCCGAGGAGTTCGCCGGGCAGCTCGCCGACTCCGGGGCGCGCCGCATCGTCACCGTCGCCGCCCTCCTCGACACCGCCCGGGACGCCGCCCGGCGTGCCGGACACGTCGTCGAGATCCTGGTCTGCGACCGCGCCGACGGCCACCGCTCCGTCCTCGACCTCGCCGACACCGGCGCCCCGGAACCGGACATCGCCCTCGACCCCGCCGCCGACCTCGCCGTCCTGCCGTACTCCTCCGGCACCACCGGCTCCCCCAAGGGCGTGATGCTCACCCACCGCTCGGTCGCCACCAACCTCGCCCAGCTCGACGCGTTCCTCACCGGCGGCCCCGACGACCGCATCCTCGCCGTGCTGCCGTTCTTCCACATGTACGGCCTCACCGCCCTGATGAACGCCCCGCTGCGCACCGGCGCCACCGTCGTCGTCCTGCCCCGCTTCGACCTGGAGCGGTTTCTCGACACGATCCAGCGGTACCGCATCACCGCCGTCTACGCCGCGCCCCCGATGGTCCTCGCCCTCGCCAAACACCCCCTGGTGGACCGCTACGACCTCTCGTCCCTGAAGTACCTGGTCTGCGCCGCCGCCCCGCTGGACGCCCGGCTCGCCGACGCCTGCGCCCGCCGCCTGGGCCTGACCTCCGTCCTCCAGGCGTACGGCATGACCGAACTCTCGCCCGCCAGCCACCTCGTGCCGCCGGGCGCGGACGCCCCGGCCGGCACCGTCGGACGGCTGCTGCCCGGCACCGAGATGCGGCTGGTGTCGCTCGCCACCGGCGAGGACCTGCCGCCCGGCGAGGACGGCGAGATCGTGGTGCGCGGCCCGCAGGTGATGAAGGGCTACCTCGGCCGCCCCGAGGCCACCGACGCCATGATCGACGCCGACGGCTGGCTGCACACCGGCGACATCGGCCGGATGGACGCCGACGGCTGGCTCTACGTCGTCGACCGCGTCAAGGAGCTGATCAAGTACAAGGGTTACCAGGTCGCCCCCGCCGATCTGGAGGCGCTGCTCCTCGCCCACGACGACATCGCCGACGCCGCCGTCATCGGCGTCACCGACCCCGAGGGCAACGAGATCCCCAAGGCGTACGTCGTCCGCCGCCCGGGGGCCGCCCTGCGCGCCGACGACGTTCTCACGTACGTTGCCGGACGAGTCGCCCCGTACAAGCGGGTGCGCCGCGTGGAGTTCACCGACACGGTGCCGCGCGCGGTGACCGGCAAGATCCTGCGTCGCGAACTCCGCGCCAGGGAAAGGAGTTCCACGGCCCGATGACCGACACCACGCCAGCCGCCGCCGCCCCGGACGACGCCGCTCCGTCCGTGCGCACCGCCCACGACCGGGGCGTCACCACCCTCACCCTGGACTCCCCGCGCAACCGCAACGCGCTCTCCACCCGCCTCGTCGGCGCACTCCACGCCGCGCTCGCCGCGGCCGCCGCCGACGACGCCGTGCGCGCCGTCGTCCTCACCCACACCGGCACCACCTTCTGCGCCGGCGCCGACCTCACCGAGGCGACCGGCGGCGCGCCCACCGACGCGCCCCTGGGCCTGGCCCGGCTGCTGCGCGCGATCGTGGAGCTGCCCAAGCCGGTCGTCGCCCGCGTCACCGGGCACGTCCGCGCCGGGGGCACCGGGCTGCTCGGCGCCTGCGACATAGCGGTGGCCGGGCCCGGCGCCACCTTCGCCTTCACGGAGGCGCGCCTCGGACTCGCCCCGGCCGTCATCTCGATGCCGCTGCTGCCCCGCCTCGATCCGCGCGCGGCCGGCCGCTACTACCTCACCGGCGAACGGTTCGACGCCGCCGAGGCCGCCCGCATCGGCCTGGTCACCGTCGCCGCCGACGACGTCGACACCGCCCTCGCCCCCATACTCGACGGGCTCCGCCAGGGCTCCCCGCAGGGCCTGGCCGCCTCGAAGGCGCTGGTCACCGCCGAGGTGCTGGGCACCTTCGACCGCGACACCGAGCGGCTGGCCACCGAGTCCGCGCGGCTCTTCGCCTCCGCCGAGGCGCACGAGGGCATGACCGCCTTCCTGGAGCGGAGGGCCCCGCGATGGGCACGCTGAACACCACCCGCGCCGCCAAGGCACCCCAGCAGGAACGCAGCCGGGCCACCCGCCGCGGCCTGCTGGAGGCGGCGGTGGCCTGCCTGGCCGAACACGGCTGGGCGGGCTCCACCGTCGCCGTCGTCGCCGAACGCGCCGGGGTCTCCCGCGGCGCCGCCCAGCACCATTTCCCCACCCGCGAGGACCTGTTCACCGCCGCCGTCGAGCATGTCGCCGAGGAGCGCTCGCAGGCGCTGCGCGACCTCTTCCCGGCGACCGACGGCGCCGCCACCGACCGCCGCGCCGTCGTCGCCGCCGTCGTCGACCTCTACACCGGCCCGCTCTTCCGCGCCGCCCTCCACCTCTGGGTCGCCGCTTCGTACGAGGACCAGCTGCGCACCCGCGTCACCGAACTGGAGGCGCGGGTCGGCCGGGAGTGCCACCGCACCGCCGTCGACCTGCTCGGCGTCGACGAGTCCGTCCCCGGCGTCCGCGAAACCGTCCAGGGCCTCCTGGACATGGCCCGCGGCCTGGGCCTGGCCACCCTGCTCAGCGACGACTCGCCCCGCCGGGAACGCGTCGTCGACCAGTGGGCCGGACTGCTGGACGAGGCGCTGGGCTGAGGCGGATGTCCGCGGCGGACGGGCCGCACACCGGGCGGCGCCCCGGTGTGCGGCCCGTCGGCCTCAGTGCGCCGCCGTGTCGAACCCGGAGATCTCCCGCGGGTCCCGCGCCGCCGGACCCACGTACCGGGCCGACGGCCGCACCAGCCGCCCGGTCCGCTTCTGCTCCAGGATGTGCGCGCTCCACCCGGCCGTACGGGCGCAGGTGAACATCGAGGTGAACATGTGCGCCGGGACCTCGGCGAAGTCCAGCGTGATCGCCGCCCAGAACTCCACGTTCGTCGCCAGCACCCGGTCCGGACGCCGGTTGTGCAGCTCCTCCAGCGCCGCCTTCTCCAGCGCCTCGGCCACCTCGAAGCGGGGCGCGCCCAGCTCCTTCGCGGTCCGCCGCAGCACCCGCGCCCGCGGGTCCTCGGCCCGGTAGACGCGGTGCCCGAAGCCCATCAGCCGCTCACCCTTGTCCAGGGTCTTGCGGACGTACGCCGCCGCGTCGCCGGTCCGCTCGATCTCCTCGATCATGCCGAGCACCCGCGACGGCGCCCCGCCGTGCAGCGGCCCCGACATCGCGCCGACCGCCCCGGACAGCGCCGCCGCCACATCCGCGCCGGTCGAGGCGATGACCCGGGCGGTGAACGTCGACGCGTTCATGCCGTGCTCCGCCGCCGACGTCCAGTACGCGTCCACCGCCGCGACATGCTTGGGGTCCGGCTCCCCGCGCCAGCGCCGCATGAACCGCTCCACGACGGTCTCCGCCTTGTCGATCTCCCGCTGCGGCACCATCGGCAGCCCCTGCCCGCGCGCCGACTGCGCCACGTACGACAGCGCCATCACCGCGGCGCGCGCCAGATCGTCGCGCGCCGTCCGCTCGTCGATGTCCAGCAGCGGTTTGAGCCCCCACACCGGCGCCAGCATCGACAGCGCCGACTGCACATCGACGCGGATGTCCCCGGAGTGCACCGGGATCGGGAACGGCTCGGCCGGCGGCAGCCCCGGGTCGAACGCCCCGTCCACCAGCAGCCCCCACACCTTGCCGAACGACACGCTGCCGACGAGGTCTTCGATGTCGACGCCGCGGTAGCGCAGCGCGCCGCCTTCCTTGTCCGGTTCGGCGATCTCCGTCTCGAACGCGACGACACCCTCAAGTCCTGGTACGAATGCGGACATCTGGCGACTCCTCAAGGTACGGACGGCCCACGGTCGGTGACCGGTTGCCGTGGTCGGCTCGGTGTGCGGCGCCGGAACGGTTCCGCGGCTGCGCCCGGCAGCTCGCGGTCCGCGCCGGTCACCGGATGCCTCGCTAAGGCATGGTGACGCGATTCCCTGCCCGGGGTGGACGGCCCTCGGGCGCGGTTCGGGTGGTGCGCCGTGTGGCCCACGGGACGCGCGGCCCCGGCGAGGGACGGCGGGTGCCCGCCGGTCCGGTCACGATGGTCGCCGATGTACGAAGTCCACACAGCACCGACCCGCAAGTTTGGCGCTTTCCCCACCTGCAAGGAAGCGTGACGTCCGGCACACTGGTCGATTCGCCTACGAGAGGGTTACGCGCGGGCGACGACGGGCAGACTTCCCGGCCCACGCCCTGCCCCCGCACGGACCGATGCTGCAAGATGAGGCCGTGCACTCCGCCGACGCGCCTTCCCCCGATGCCCACGAAACCCTCGACCCCTCGTCGATGCGCGCCCAATACCGCGCCGAAGGGCTGACCGAGACCGAGCTGGCGGCCGAGCCGTACGCACAGTTCGCGCGCTGGTTCAAGGAAGCCGCCGCGTCCGGGATCCACGAGCCCAACGCCATGGTCGTCTCGACCGCCGACGCCGCGGGCCGCCCCAGCTCACGGACGGTGCTGCTGAAGGCGTTCGACGACCGCGGCTTCGTGTTCTTCACCAACTACAC
The DNA here is from genome assembly GCF_055564055.1 of Streptomyces sp. NPDC029159. Lineage (NCBI taxonomy): Bacteria > Bacillati > Actinomycetota > Actinomycetes > Kitasatosporales > Streptomycetaceae > Streptomyces > Streptomyces sp. NPDC029159. Next base: position 187,846 of record NZ_JBVHWT010000012.1, on the reverse strand, counting down.
CAGCCGCAAGGGCCGCGACCTCGCCGAGAACCCGCACCTGGCGCTGCTCTTCCCCTGGCACCCGCTGGCCCGTCAGGTCATCGTCACCGGCACCGCCGCCCGCATCGGCCGCGACGAGACCGCCGCCTACTTCCGCTCCCGCCCGCACGGCTCCCAACTCGGCGCCTGGGCCAGCGACCAGTCCGCCCCGATCGCCTCCCGCGCCGAACTGGAAGGCGCCTACGACGCGTTGGCGGCCCGCTACCCCGAGGGCGAGCAGGTCCCCGCACCGCCGCACTGGGGCGGCTACCGCGTCACGCCCGAAACCGTCGAGTTCTGGCAGGGCCGCGAGAACCGCCTCCACGACCGCCTCCGCTACGTCCGCGCCACCACCGGCTGGACCGTGGAGCGCCTCGCACCGTGAGCCCGGCGCCCCTGACCCCCGGAAACGGCGAACGGTCCGGGGGTCGGGGCGCGGTGGGCCCGCGCGTTTTGCCGGGCAGCGAAAAGGGCCCCGCGAAGGGCCCGGAAAACGCAGACGACCCGTGGGCCGCTTCCGCCGCGCCGGGTGGCGCGGTGGCCGGTCGGACGGACCGGGGCCCACGGGTCGGGTGACTGCTGGGAATTGGCCGGTGACGCATCTGCAGTATGCGCGGGCCGGCACTGCACTGGGTGTGAAGCGACGGCCCTAGGCCGCAGCCACCTCACGCGTCCGGTGAGAAATCATTGGCCGAACCACCTCCCTTCTCGTGTGCGCACCAGCCTAGGAACGCGCCCGGACCCGTACAAGCGAATTAATTTCCCGCGACGTGCGGGGCGGCTGCGGCCCCCGGGGCGCCCGCGTCGTCCGGGGCGGTCCGACCGCGCGAACGGGCCCGGGATTTCCGCGAAGGGGGTGTGTGCTGCGTCACGTTCGAGTTGAATGTGCCCAGGTCCAGCACGCGCCACCGCGTCGTAGGGGGTTCCAGTGACCGCTTCGTACGGCTCCGCTTCGTACGGTTCCTCGGCGGAACACACCCCGGCCACGGCCGCCGCGCCGCCCGGCTCCGCCGACGACACCGGACTGCTCGCCGCCCTCCTCGACGGCATGGACACCGCGCTCCTCGCCCTCGCCGCGGACGGCACGGTCACCCACTGGAACCACGAGGCCGAACAGCTCCTCGGGTGGCCCGCCGCCGAGGCCGTCGGCCGCCGCGGGCTGACCGGCTGGGCGGTCCGCGACGAGGACGCGGACGCCACCGGGTCCGCCCTCCTCGCCGCCCTGCACGCCCCCGGCCCTCAGGTGCACGACTACGCCCTGCTCACCAAGGACGGCCGCCGCGTCCTGGTCCGCGGCCAGACCTCCGCCGTCCCCGGCCCCGACGGCCGGGCCGCCGGTGTCTACTGCGTCTTCACCGCCGTCCACGCCCAGATCGGCCTGGAGCGCTCCCTCGCCCTGAGCGAGGCGCTCTGCGACGACGCCCCCTGGTGCGTCCTCCTCGTCGACGCCGACCTGCGGCCCGCCGTCGTCAACACCCCCGCCGCCCGCGCCCTGGAATCCGGCCGCGACGCCCTCCTCGGCCGCCCCCTCGGCGACCTGCTCGACCAGGGCGCCGAGGAGGTGGAGGCGGTGCTCCAGCACGTCCTCGCGGAGGGCGAGCCGCCCGGGCTGGGCGACCTGTGGGTGACGCTCCGCGCCCCCGACGCCGAACGCCCCCGCCGCTGCTGGCGCAGCGGCTTCGTCCGCCTCGCCTCCCCGCTCTCCGAGGAGCCGGCCCCGCTCGGCGTCGCCTGGCTCTTCCAGGACGTCACCGACGCCAAACAGGCCGAACAGGACGGCGCGCTGCTCCGCTTCCGCACCCAGCAGCTGCACCGCGCGAGCCGCGCGGCCGCCGACTGCCCCGACCCGCGGGAGGCCGCCGCCGTCCACCTCGACTACGCGCTGGCGGGCTTCGCCGACCACGCCCTCGTCGACCTCGTCGCGCCCGGCCCGGGGCCGGCCCAGGAGGACGAGGCGCGGGACGGCGCCCCCGTCCGGCTGCGGCGGGCCCTCGCCTCGCCCGCCGGATCCCCCGGCCCCTGCGCGGCGCCGCAGCCGTCCGCCGTCCCCGTCGCGTACGCCGCCGGACACCCGGCCAGGCAGGCATGCGCGCGCGGCGGCTCGGTGCGCACGAGCGTGGGCGCGAGCGGCGAGGACGGCTGGGCGGCGGCCCGCCGGTGGCCGGACGGCACGGTCCACGGGCTCTGCGTGGTGCTGCGCAGCCGCGCCCGCACCCTCGGCGTCGCCACCTTCCTGCGCACCCCGGCCCGCCGCCCCTTCGACCGCGCCGACGCCGCCTACGCGGAGGAGGTCGCCGCCCGGATCGCCGCCGCCCTGGACCTGGCGGCGGCGTCCGACGGCCGGAGCGAGGGCTGAACGGTTCCTGCACCCGGTGGCGGCCCGCCGCCGGGGACGGGCCGTCCCCGGCTCACTGCCGGTAGAAGATCCGGTCCGCGTACTCCCGCATCACCCGGCCGTTCCACTCGTGGCCGCCGTCGACGTTGCCGGAGCGCAGCAGCGGCGGTTCGATGCCCCGCTCGGCCAGCACCCCGGCGGCCGTCGCCACCACCGCCTGCATGATCGCGCTGGTGACGACCGTGGAGGCGGGCGCGAACGGCGCACCGCTCCCGGGGAGCCGCAACTCCGCGTCGCCCACCGGGATGCGGCTGTCGAGCACCAGATCGCAGTGGTCCTTGAGGTAGGTGCCCGAGACGTGCCGGGACGCGGTGGCGTCCGCGTAGGCGACCGAGGTCAGGCCGATGACCTTTATGCCGAGCGCCCGGGCGTTCATCGCCATCTCGACGGGCAGCGCGTTCCGCCCGGAGAGCGAGATGATCACCAGCACGTCCCCGGCCCGCAGCGGGCTGGTGTCCAGCACCGCGGCGGCCAGCCCGTCCACCCGCTCCAGCGCACTGCCGAGCGTCGCGGGCCGGACGTCCACGCCCACCACCCCCGGCACCGACAGCAGGTTCATGATCGCGAGGCCGCCCGCCCGGTAGACGGTGTCCTGCGCGGGCAGCGAGGAGTGCCCGGCGCCGAAGGAGAAGACCCGCCCGCCCGCCTCGACGGTGTCGGCGATCAGCCGTCCGGCGGCGGTGACGGCGGGACCCCCGTCGTCGCGAGCCTGCCGCAGCAGCTCGATCGCGGCATCGAAGTACTGCCCGGCAAGCCGGTCGCTCTCAGCCATTCCCGCGCTCTCCCTCGTCGCAGCTCATGGATTCCCCCGCCCCGGCCCGGGTGCGGACGCACCGGACGGCGGGCGTCCGTGGCGCGGATCACGTTGCGGTCTGGACCAGTGCGCTGTCAATACGGCTGAGGTGACAGACCCTGGACGGCTTGTGTGCGTCCCCGGGCGGCGACCGCCGTGGGCTCAGGCGGCGCCGTTGTCGGTGGGATGCGTCAGAATTGAATCCAGGGCCACCCGCACGACACAGCTAGGGGCACGCATGTCCGGACTGATCGACACCACGGAGATGTATCTCCGCACCATCCTCGAACTCGAAGAGGAAGGTGTGGTCCCGATGCGCGCCCGGATCGCGGAGCGGCTCGAACAGAGCGGCCCCACGGTCAGCCAGACCGTGGCGCGCATGGAGCGCGACGGCCTGCTCTCCGTCGCGGGCGACCGCCACCTGGAGCTGACGGAGGAGGGCCGCCGGCTGGCGACGCGCGTGATGCGCAAGCACCGCCTCGCCGAGTGCCTGCTCGTCGACGTCATCGGGCTGGAGTGGGAGCAGGTGCACGCCGAGGCGTGCCGCTGGGAGCACGTGATGAGCGAGGCGGTCGAGCGCCGCGTCGTCGAGCTGCTGCGCCACCCGACGGAGTCGCCGTACGGCAACCCCATCCCGGGCCTGGCGGAGCTGGGCGAGAAGGCGGAGGTCGACCCGTTCCTGGAGAACGGCATGGTCAGCCTCACCGAGCTGGACGCCGGTCCGGACGGCAAGACCGTCGTGGTCCGCCGCATCGGCGAGCCCATCCAGGCCGACGCCCAGCTGATGTACACCCTGCGGCGCGCCGGGGTTCAGCCGGGCGCGGTCGTCAGCGTGACCGAGGCGCCCGCCGGTGTCCTCGTCGGCAGCAGCGGCGAGGCGGCGGAGCTGGAGTCGGAGATCGCCGCGCACGTGTTCGTCGCGAAGCGCTGACCCGCCGCGCCGGACACGCGGTTCCACCGCCGCGTCCGGCGGCCGACCTGCGCCCCGTGCCGCACCGGCACGGGGCGTCGGTGTGTGCGGAGCCGGTGGCCGGCCGTCGCGGTGGAGCGCCGCCGCCCGGTCGGGCCCCGTTTCCTCCGCCGTTCTCCCCTGGTGGCCGTTTCGTCGGCCGTTTCACCCCCTGAGCTGCGGAGAAGGCCGCGAGCCGGGCTCCGTGGCGCCTCCCCGGAGGGGCGGGCACGGGATGAGGAATTGCGCGAACCGGTGCGGAACGGCCGGGGACGTGTCACCCTTGGCGCCCACACGGATGCTCGCCGTGGTGCCGACCGGCATGCGGACGAGCCCGGTCCGGGCTGCGGCGGCCCGGTGTGGAGTGGTGCGGGGGAGCCGTGGACGGCGGCTTCCGGGGGAGGAGGCGCGGTGGGGGCAGCGGAACCGGACCGAACGCGGCGCTCGGCGGCGGGGCGCAGAACCTGCGGACCACGGCGTCCGGCGACGCGGCGCAGGCCCTGCGATGCCTCGGGGCCCCGGCGCTGCGAGCATCCGGGGCCCCGCCTCCCCCAGCTCCCCCGTCAGGACCTGGAGCCCCGAGCTCTCAAGGTCCCGCATGACGGACCCCCGGTCCGGCGGGGTCCGTCCCCCGGTAGCTGTCTCCCCGTGCGGATCCCCGGCTATCCCTACGCACTGTCACCCGAACGAGGGGACTTCCGCACGAGACCGCCGTATTCGAATGAAGATTCGATAGTGTGGAGTGGGTCAAGGGACGAGTGGGGGTGCCAGGGCACATGGTGCGGCGCATCGAGGTGACGGGGTCCGGCGGGGTACGGCTCGCGGCCTGGGAATTCACCGACCCGCCCAAGGGCGACGGCGGGCCGGAGGACGGCGAGCGGCGCCCCGGCGTCCTGCTGCTCCACGGCCTGATGGGGCGCGCGTCCCATTGGGCCGACACCGCCCGCTGGCTCGGCGCGCGCCACCGCGCCGTCGCCCTCGACCAGCGGGGCCACGGTCGCAGTGAGAAGCCCGCCGACGGCCCCTTCGACCGCGCCTCCTACGTCGAGGACGCGATAGCCGCCATCGAGCAGCTCGGCCTCGCGCCGGTGACCGTCATCGGCCACGCCATGGGCGCGCTGACCGCCTGGCAGCTCGCCGCCCGCCGCCCCGACCTGGTCGGCGCGGTGGTCATCTGCGACATGCGGGCGTCCGCGCTGGGCGCCGCCTCGCAGCGCGAATGGGCCGACTGGTTCGCCACCTGGCCGCTGCCCTTCGCCACCCTCGCGGACGTCCGCCGCTGGTTCGGCGAGGAGGACCCGTCGCTGGAGCGCCCCCGCCCGGCGCGCGGGGCGTTCTTCGCCGAGGTGATGGCCGAGCGCGCCGACGGCTGGCGCCCGGTCTTCTCCCGCCGCCAGATGCTCGCCATCCGCGAGACCTGGGTGACCGAGGCCCACTGGGAGGAGCTGGCCGAGGTCCGCTGCCCCGCCCTCGTCGTCCGGGGCCAGGACGGTGAGTTGGGCCGCGCCGAGGCACAGGAGATGGTCCGCGTCCTCCCGGGCGGCAGCTACGCCGAAATACCCGACGCGGGCCATCTGCTGCCCTGGGAACACCCCGACGCCTGGCAGCGCGCCGTCGAGCCGTTCCTGCGGGCCGCGATACCGGGGTGAGCGGGGCCGGGTGACGGGTGCTCATGCCTGCCCGGGCATGAGCCGCGGTCGGCTGATGCTTCGTGGTCGGAGGGCCGGCCGGCGGGCCGACGGGTGGCCGTCGGGCTTTGGCGGGGCGCGTTCGCCGGTGTGCGCTGCCCGTTGCCCTGGCGCGATGCCCGGGCCGGGGCGCCAGCAGGTGGGCGGAAGGCGTACGGCCGGACCGGCGCCCCACGGGTGCGTACGCGCCCGGCCCGGGGCCCGCGCCCGCCTCGTCGGGAGAGCCGGAAGGTACCGGATTTCGGCCGACGTGACGATGCACTGCCGTGCCGTGCCGTGCCGCGTCGGCCGTCGTCCGCGTGGGGAGCCTGCGGGAGCGCCCGCGCGAGGTGTTCCCCGTATCTCCCGACAGATGTGAAGGCCCGCGATGGACCCCTTGCTCTCGGACGAGCAGCAAGCCCTCGGGCCGTACCGCCTGTTGGGCCGGATCGGCGTTGGTGGGATGGGGTGCGTCTTTGGACCGGGCGCCCGCCGCCGCGCTAGGAGGCGTCCAACGTGCGGGTGAAGTCGCCGCGTCGGACGCGCGCGGTGAGGGAATCGTCGGGCTCCCCGGAGGTGAGGGAGCCGTAACCGGTGGCGGCCCAGAGGCTGCGTGCGGCGTCCACCTCGAAGTACGGCACCGGGCGGTCGTCCTCCCGGTCGGTGAGGACCTCGGGCGCCCGGCGGGACCGTATCGCGCGGATACAGGTTTCACAGGCCGCGACCCGCAACTCCTCGCGGCGGCCGAGCGGGCGCCACGGCAGGACGCGGGCGGCCGGTCCGTGCAGCGGGTGGAAGAAGCACAGGGGCAGCGCGGCGTCCTCGGGGCCGAGCGCCGCGCGGCCCTCGGCTATCAGCGCGAACACGCCTGCAAGATCCGGCAGCCCCCGCGCCCGGTCCAGCACCGAACCGGCCGCGGAGTACGCATCGAGGGCCCGCTCGACGGCCTGCGGATCGCCCTGCGCGGCGCGCGCCTCCTCGCCCAGCCGCACCACTTCCTCCGCGGCGCGGTCGCGCAGCTCCGCCTCGTCTGCCCGCCGGGCGGCGGCGAAGACGGAACGCGGCAAGGCGAACGGCGTGTCCAGATCCCGCACCCGGGCACGCCGCCGCCACAGCAGCCCCACCGCGCCGAGCAGCAGCAACGGCCCGGCCACCAGCGTGAGCGCCCGGATCACGGGGGAGCCGGAGGACTTCGCGGCGGCCGAGGGCTTCGCGGACGCGGATTCCTCCGGACCGGCCGAGGAGGAGGGGGAGTTGAGGTCGGCGGTGGCCTTCTCGTACTCCTTGTCGCCGTCGCCCGCCGCGATGATGTCGATGGCCCGCTCGATGCGGCGGGCCGGCCCCGCGCCCTTCATGTCGTCCTGGTGGAAGACGGCCGCCGCGGCGTGCTGCGCCTGATGCGCGTCGTTGGGCCATTCGCGGGCGGCGATGTCGTCATGGAACTCGCCGAGCGTGATCACGATCGACGGATCGCTGCCCAGCCGGTCGTGGACCACCTCCGCGAGCTGTGCGGGATCGCCGCCCCAGCTGTCGCCCTCGACCAGCGGCACCAGCACCACCCGGATCGGCAGCTGCGTCCGGCGGATCTGCTCGGCCAGCCGCTTCCGGTCGGCCGCGCCGACCGCCGAGTCCAGCGACGGATCGACGTAGACGGGGGAGCGGCGCAGCGCATCGGCGATCTTCTGCCCCGGGCTCCCGGCGGCGGCCCCCGGCGACGCGGTACACCACACCAGGGCCAGCGCCGAGACCGCGGCGGCGGCCACGGCAGGCATCCGGCGGCGGGCCCCGGCGCGGCGCGGGCGGCGGGGGTGGAGGTCAGTGAACACCGAAGTACTCCCGTACGTCGCGGGTGAGTTGATCGATCCAGGTGCCGGTGGTGAGCGAGGCCAGCGGCCCGGGCAGCTCGGGGTAGGGCACGCGCTCCGCCCGGCCGCTGTCCGCCGCCGGACCCAGCCGCAGCACCGGCGCCGGGACGGCGCGGCACCGCTTGCAGACCGGCAGCGACCGGGGGCGGCCGCCGCCCACCGGAGCGATACGCCGGGTGCCGTGCGCCGGGCCGTGCAGCGGATTGCGGTGGCACAGCCGCTCCGGCGCGGCGCGCTCCGCGACGGCCGCCCGTCCGGCGCGGGCCAGTGCGACGGCGCACGCCAGGGAGGCGGGGGTGGCGTCCGCGTCGACCCGGCCGTCGCCGTCACCGTCGATGAGCAGGGCGGCGGCGTCCAGGCACTCCCAGGCCCGGCGGTGCGCCGGCTCCGGCAGGGAGGCGTGGGCGTCCAGCGCGGCGGTGAGGGCGTCGACCTCCTGCCGGGCGGTGCGCCGCAGCCAGGTGAGGGACGGCTCGGCCGGCGCCTCGACCGGGACCGGGGCGTCGCCCGAGGACCCGCCGTCGGCCGTCCGGCGCCGCAGGACCGCGGCGACCAGGGCCCGTACCGTCGCCACCAGTCCGAGCAGCAGCGCCGCGAGGAACGCGCCGATCATCAGCCCCGGCGCGAAATCCGCCGCGAACACACTGGGCAGCACCTTCTCCGCGACCGGGTCGTCCGCGGCCCCGGGGTCGTACGAGTGGGTGAGCGACGAGTCCCGCGGGGCGCGGGCGACTTCGCGGAGCACCGCGTCGAGCCGGTCGCCGAGGGTGCGGGTGTCGTCCCGCTCGGGGAGCGTGAAGAGGCTGTCCGGCAGGGCGTACGCGTTGATGGGCGCGCCGTGGTTGATGACGGAGAGGGTGTCCGACAGCGGGTCGGCGAGGACGAACAGCGCGTCGCGGTGGAGGCGTTGGTGGAGCGTCTTGGCGAAGATGTCGTCATCGCCGCCCGATTCGTCGTCGCTGAGGCTGGGGACCGCGACAACCAGCACCGGGAGGGGGAGCGCGGCGAGGCGTTCGTGGATCCGGGTGCGCTCGGCTGAGGTGAGGACCGGCTCGCTCTCCGGGTCGGTGTAGAGCGGGTCGTGGCGTAGCCCCGCGGCCACCCGCTCGATGCGGGCGCGCAGGTCGGCCGGGGTCGGGATGGCGTCGTCGCTGTAGGAGCGGTCGTCGAAGAGGCGCGCGGCGGTGACGGCGAGCCCGCCCGCGAGAACCACCGCCACGACCAGCAGCGCCGTCACGGCCCGCGGCGGACGCCGCAACCCGGCCAAGCGTCCGGGCGAGGCGGCGGTGCCCTTGCGCCTTCCGTTCGCCGCGCCGCCCTGCGCCGTCCCCTCCTCGGCCTTCTTGTCCGGCGCGTCGCCGGCTTTACGGAGGGAGGGAGCGGTGCGCGGGCCCGGGAGCGGTGCCCCGCCGCGCCCCCGGCGCAGCCGGAGCCGACGGCGTATGTAGAGGCCCAGCAGCACGACGGAGAGCGGAATACCGGCGACCGCGATGCCCGTGACGAAGCTCTGGTTCTCCCGGTCGACGGGGTCGGGGTGCAGCCGCGGCACCTCGGCGCCGTGCTCGGACGCGGTACGGCCCGCCTCGGCGCGTTCATGGGCCCGCCCCGAGCGGAGGACGTCGACGAAGTGCTGGAAGAGTTCGCGGGCCGTCGCGTCGTACGGCATCTCGTAGAGCGTGGCGGTGGCCGCGTCCCGGGCGCCGGGCAGCTCCACGCCGTATGTCTGCACCTCGGGCATTCCGGGCCCGCTCAGCGCGACGTACAGACCTTTGCGGCCGAGCCGGTCGTGGACGCCGGCTAGGAATCCGCCGCCGTCGGAGCCCAGCGCCTCGTCGGGCAGGACCATGACGTAGACGGGTACCCGGATCCGCGCGGCCTGGGCGGCGAAGACCGGGGCGCTGGAGCGGGGCGCTTCGCGCGGCAGCTGGTCGCTGATGTACACCGGATCGCGGCGCAGTTGCGCGGCGATGTACGCCTGTCGGCTGCGGGTGGCGCCCGGGCCGGAGGCGGTGGGCGGGGCGTCGGCGGCGGCCTCGACGGCGGTCGCCCCGGCCGCGCGGGCCAAGGCGGCGTGCCCGGCGGCCGGTCGACCGGGAGCCGTGGCCCCGGACGCCGTGGCCCCGGAAGCCGCGGACGATGGCTGCGCCACCGCCGGGGCGCCGCTCAGCAGTACCGCCAACCACCCCGTGACCAGCATCAGCGCGCCTCGACGCACCGCCCCCACCCCCTCGTTCCGCATGACGCCCCGACGCTACCTCCCGCGCGCGGACGCCGTCGGAGCCTGTGGACAACTGCCGGCGGACCGCGGCGGGGGCGCCGGGAGAGGGCGCCGGGCGGCCCCGCCCGGCGCCTGCGTCTCACCCCTTGCGCACCGCCGCCAGGATCTCCGGCATCCGGCGCACCACCAGCGGCGCCGCGATCCGCAGGCCGACCTGGGCCATCAGCGTGCCGTAGACCACGCCGACCGGCAGGAGCGTCCACAGGAGGCCGTGGTGGTCCGCCAGATGCAGCCAGAGCGTCAGGGCCACCAGCGGTGCGCTCAGGACCAGGCCCGCCAGCAGGCCGCCGAAGAGGCTGAACCAGGCGAGGGACGCCTGCCCCGGCGCGATGTTCTTGTTGCCGTCGGAGGGGATGGAGTACGGGAAGAGCGCCGAGGTGAGTGCGCCCGTCGCCACCAGCGCGCCGAGCAGCGCCAGCGACAGCCCGTAGACCTCCACCAGCGACGACCAGGCGTCCAGGAACGCGATGGTGCCGACCACCACCAGCGTGACGTACGGCACCGCCGCCAGGCACAACGCCAGGGCACGCGCCCGCAGTTCGCGGTAGGCGTCCCGGGGTGTGGCGAGGGTCGAGGCGACCATCCAGAACGCCGAGGTGTCCTGACCGAACTGGTTGTACATCTGCATGCCGAGCAGCGCGGGCGCCACGAACGCGGTGTAGACCGTGCCGTTGCCCTGCAACGAATAGACGATCGGGATCAGCAGGCCCACGCCCATCGACGTGGCCCAGCCCATCTTCGTCTTCGGGTCGCGCCAGGCGTAGCGGAGCGTCCGCAGCATGACCGCGCCCGTCCGGCCGTCCGGCAGCAGCCGGGCCAGGCCCCGCGCACCGTCCTTCGCCGCGCGCCCGCCGTCCTTCTCCACCGCCTGGAGCGTCGATCCGTCCGGCGAGGTCATCAGGGTGGTCAGCATCCGCTGCCACCACCACAGCAGCAGCACCAGGGCGAGCACCGTCAGCCCCAGGCCGAGGGCGGCCGGGCCCCAGTCGCCGCGGCCCGCGTCCGCCACGGCGCTCATCGCCGACGCCGGCGGCACCCGGCGCAGCACCTCGCCGACCGGCTCCAGGACGGCCAGCCCGTCGGGTCGGCCCAGCTTCTGTGCGGCGATGTTGACGAGCTGCCCGCCGATGGCGACGAACAGGCCGCCGAGCACCGCCAGATCCCGGCCCCGGCGGCTCGTCAGCAGCCGTATCGACGCGGTGGCGACGGCCCGTGCCAGCGCGACGCAGACCAGCACCGTCAGGGGCACCGCGACCACCGCGACCACCGTGGCGGCCGGGCCGTCGGCGACCGCGACGGCCGCGCCGGTGGCCAGTGCGAGGGTGACGAACGGGCCGATGCCCACCAGCGACGCCGTCAGCAGCGCCACGATCAGCGGGCGGGGCCGCAGCGGCAGCATCACCAGCCGCGTCGGGTCCAGCGTCTCGTCGCCGGACGGGAAGAAGAGCGGCATGACCGCCCAGCCGAGCGTGAGCAGCCCGGTGAGCAGCACCACCAGCGCATCGACGTGCGCCGCCCCGCGCAGCAGCACCAGACCCGTGGTCGCCCCGGCGGCAACCACAAGGCCCACCAGGATCGACGCGACGTAGGCGACGGTGCGGCCGGGCGAGCGGCGCAGCCCGTTGCGGAGCAGGGAGAGCTTCAGGCGGACGAACAGCGGGGTCAGCGCGGGCGGTGCCAGCTGCCCCGGGGCGCCCGGTGCGAATCCGGCACTCATCGGGAGCCGCCCCCCAGCCAGTCGAGGTTCTGCCCGGCGCGGGCGCGGTCGGAGGCGCCGACCAGCTCCAGGAACGCCTCCTGGAGCGACGGCGCGGCGCCCCGCACCTCGGCGAGCGGACCGTCCGCCCGGATGCGTCCGGCGGCGATCACCGCGACCCAGTCGCAGAGCGATTCGACCAGCTCCATCACATGGCTGGAGAAGATCACCGTCGCCCCGGAGGAGGTGTACCGCTCCAGGACGCCGCGGATGGTCTGCGCCGACACCGGGTCGACGCCCTCGAACGGCTCGTCCAGGAAGAGGATTTCGGGGTTGTGCAGCAGCGCCGCGGCCAGGCCGATCTTCTTGCGCATGCCGGTGGAGTAGTCGACGACCAGCTTGTGCTGCGCCCCGGACAGGCCGAGGACGTCCAGCAGCTGATCGGCGCGCTTGTCGGTCTCGGCGCCGCCCAGCCCGCGCAACCGGCCCATGTAGCCGAGGAGTTCACGGCCGGACAGGCGCTCGAAGAGCCGCAGCCCCTCGGGCAGCACCCCGATCCGCGATTTGACGGCGACCGGGTCGCGCCACACGTCGTGCCCGCCGATGAGGACCTCGCCGGAGTCCGGCCGCAGCAGTCCCGTGATCATCGACAGGGTGGTGGTCTTGCCCGCGCCGTTCGGCCCGACCAGCCCGATGAAGCGGCCCGCGGGCAGCGTCAGATCGATGCCGGCCACCGCGGTCTGCTCCCCGAAACGCTTGGTCAGCCCGCGGATCTGCACCGCCGGTACGCCCTCGGGCACCCCGCTCGACGGCGGCGCGGCCACCGTCTCCCCGCCGCCGCGCTCGGTCGGCTCCCCGCTCTTCCCCGTTACGTCCGCCACCGGTCCAGCCCTTCCCCGTCCGCGCAGGGGCCGGTCGCCCCCGTCCTTCCTCACCATACGGACCGGGGCTGACAAAGGGCCGGGCCCGGCCGCTCGCGGCGACGAACGGCCGGCCCCGGCCCCTGCCTCATGAACGGCCCCGGGGCCACCCGTACCGCCCGGCGGGACCGGAACGAGGGACGGCGGAAACGCGTGTCCCGGGCGCACCTACCGGCACGTGGGGCGCATCGAGGCATCGGCGGGGGCGCGTAGCGGTGGTGAGCCGGGTGCGGGGTAGCGACCCGCCCTTCCGGGCAAGCAGGATCGCGGCATACGGACCGTGGGGGCGAAGGGCCGTGGAGAGTACCGGGACGCACCGGCGCCACGGCGCCCCGTGCGGACACCGACGTCACCCGGGCCCCGCGTACCGACGCACCCGCCGCACGGCACACCTCACTCGTATCGCCGATATCCGGAATCTCCTGGATATCCGGGAATACATGGGGAATTGATCGCAACCAAACGCTCCGGACCGCGTTCACCGGTGAACGCACCCAGCCGCAACAGGGGGTACAAACATGGCCGCAAGGCCACTCGTCGCTCGTCAGCCCAACGAGCGGCTCCAGGCGCTGATCCAGGAGGCCGCCTGCTCCAACGCGGGTCTGGCCCGCCGCGTCAACATGTGCGGCGCCGAACACGGCCTCGATCTGCGCTACGACAAGACCTCGGTGGCCCGGTGGCTGCGCGGACAGCAGCCGCGTGGCCGTGCGCCCGCCATCATCGCGGAGTCCCTGGGGCGCAAGCTCGGCCGCACGGTCACCATCGACGAGATCGGTATGGCGGACGGCAAGAACCTCGCATCCGGTGTGGGGCTGCAGTTCTCCCCGACCGTGCTCGGCGCGATCGAGCAGGTCAGCGAGTTGTGGCGGAGCGACGTCGGGCGGCGGGACTTCCTGAACGGCTCCTCCGTCGCCGCCTCGGCGCTGGTCGAGCCCAGCCGCGACTGGCTGATCACCGGGGCGGACCCCCAGGTGGCGCGCAGTGCGGGCGCCCGGGTGGGGCGCGCCGACGTGGAGGCGGTGCGCGCCATGACCACGGCGCTCGGCGACCTCGACCACCGCTTCGGCGGCGGCCATGTCCGGCCGGTCGTCGTGCACTACCTCAACAGCGTCGTCTCCGGGCTGCTCGCCGGTTCCTACCGGGAGTCGGTGGGGCGGGAACTCTTCGCCGCCGTCGCGCGGTTGACCGAACTCGGCGGCTACATGGCCGTCGACACCGGGCAGCCGGGCCTCGCGCAGCGCTACTACATCCAGGCGCTCCGCCTCGCGCAGGCGGCCGACGACCGCGCGTACGGCGGCTACGTCCTCGCCGCGAGCATGAGCCACCTCGCCGCCGAACTGGGCACCCCCCGCGAGATCGCCCAGCTCGCGCGGGCCGCGCAGGAGGGTGCACGGGGCCGGATCACCCCGCGCGCCGAGGCGATGTTCTGCGCCGCGGAGGCGCGCGGCCATGCGCTCATGGGGGACGGCCGGGCCTTCCAGTCGGTGGCCGCCCGCGCGCTGACCGCGATGGAACGCGCCGAGGCGGAGGGCGATGCGGGCGACGACCCGGACTGGATCAGCCACTTCGACCGGGCCTACCTGGCCGATGAACTCGCCCACTGCCACCGCGATCTGGGGCAGGCGGCCGCCGCCGAGGAGCAGGCCCGGCTGGCGCTCCAGGGGCTGCCGCGCGGCAAGGTGCGCCGCCGCGCCATCGGCCTGGTGCTGCTGGCCGGGGCGCAGGTGCAGCAGCGCGAGGTCGAACAGGGCTGTCACACCGCCACCGAGGCCGCGGAGTTGCTCGGTGAACTCCGCTCGCACCGGGGCGTGGAGTACCTCGACGACTTCCGGCAGCGCGTCGAGCCGTACCGGGACGAGCCGGTGGTGCGGGAGTTCGGCGCGCGGCTGGAGTTGCGCGTCGCGGTGTGAGAACACCGGTCCGGGGACGGGCCCGTGGTGCCGCGCCTGGTGCGTGGTGCCGCGGGCCCGTTCCGTGTACGGGTCAACGGGCCGGAGGAATGCGGCGAATATGCGGAACCGTGGCGCGGTGCCGCGAGGCGCGCGGCGCGTTCTTGGGGGCCGACGTCCCGGGCGTGGCCTGCGAGGCGGGCGGTGGGCCTGACCGGGGGACGTGGTCGAACGCCTCGGCGACCCGGTAGCGTGAGCCGACGATTCCGTAGGTCTGCAGAGGTAGGAGTCCCCGTGACGCAGAGCGGACAGGGCCACGACCCGCAGAATTCTGCGGCCGGTCCCGCGCGAGAGGGTGTGGTGCTGCCCGCCGGCGGCGAGTCATGGCCGCCCGCCCAGCAGGCCGCGCCCCCGGCCGGGCAACCCTGGGGCCAGCCCTGGGGACCCGACCAGCAGAGCCCGCAGACGTACGGGCAGCACCCCGAGCAGCCTCAGGGGCAGATATCCGGGCAGTACCCGGGTGCGTCCCAGGGCTACGGTCAGGGCCAGTCCCCGACGCACGGTCAGGGACTGCCCCCGCACCAGGCCCCGCAGCCCCAGGGCTACGGCCAGAGCCAGGCCCCCTACGGGACGGGCCAGGTCTCCCAGCAGCCTCAGCCGTACGGGCAGCCCCAGTCGTACAACGAGCCTCAGCAGGCCCCGCCGTTCCCGGCGCCGCCGCAGGGGCGGCCGCCGGTCCCGCCGATGCCGCCCGCCGCGTCGGACGCCGAGGCGACGGCGCTGATCCCGCCCTTCGGCACGCCCGGTGCGCTGCCGCCCGAGGGCGCCGCACCGCAGCCGCCGACCGGACAGCTGGTGAAGTCAGCCCCGCAGCCGGCCGCGCCGCTGCCGCCCGCCGCGGGCGAGGCGGACGCCACCACCGTGCTGCCGCCGGTCGGCGCCGCGCCGCTGCCGCCCGAGACCGCGGGGCGCCCCGAGACGCCCGGCGAGTCGACCCAGATGCTCCGCAGCATCAAGCCGCCCCGTAACCGCGCGGCAGCACCGCCCCCCGCCGGGGACTCCGAGGCGACCCAGTACATCCCGCCGGTCGGCGCCGGAGCCCCCGCGCCGCAGCCCGGTGGCGCGCCGTTCGGTGCGCAGCCCGGTGGTGCGGAGCGGCCCACCCCGGCCGAGTTCGAGGGCCTGTTCCGCGCCGACTCCGGCGCCGTCCCGCCCCCGGCCCCCGACGCCACCGCCCAGCTGCCGCGCTTCGACGACCAGGCTCCGCCGCCGTACGGCCCCGGTGGCGGTCAGCAGGGCTTCGCGTCCGGTGGCCACCAGGCGCAGCCGGGGTACGACGACGCGCCGGGCGGCCGCCGTCGCCTGAGCCCGCCCGTGATCATCGGCATCGTCGTGGTGGCCCTCGCGGGCGCCGGGCTCGGCCTGGGCTGGGCGCTCAGCGGCGGCGACGACACGAAGAAGGAGACGCCCAAGGCCAATGCGGCCGGGTCGGCGCCCAAGGACACCGCGCCGCCGTCGCCGACCGCCGACCCGGCCGAGGAGCAGGCCAAGAAGCTGGACGCGCTGCTCGGCGACAGCAACAACAGCCGCTCCGCCGTGATCAACGCCGTACGGGACATCCGTAACTGCGACAACCTGCCGGACGCGGCGAAGAACCTCAAGGACGCCGCCAACCAGCGCAATCAGCTGGTCAGCCGCCTCCAGGGGCTGCCGCTCGACCAGCTCCCGCAGCACGCCGAGCTGACCGCGGCCCTGACCACCGCGTGGAAGTCGTCGGCCGCCGCCGACAACCACTACGCCGCGTGGGCCGGACAGGTCGCCGGGAAGCACGGTTGCCACAAGGGCCACGCCCGCAACACCGGCCAGACCTCCCAGGGCACCGCGGCCAGCGGCGCGGCCACCAAGGCCAAGGAGCAGGCGGCCGGTCTCTGGAACCCGATCGCCCAGAAGTACGGCCTGCGGGCGCACCAGGCCGGCGACCTCTGAGCCACCGGCCGGGCGGCCCACCCGGCGCTACGGCGCCGCGGTGAGCCCCGCCCCGCAGCCCCGGGGAGCGCCCGCCGACGCCCCGCACCCGCTCCGTACGCCCCCGGCGCCCGCCGCCGCGGGCGCGCCCCTCACATGTCCGCGCGCCGCCGCTCCAGCGTCCTGGCGACGTTCACGAATCCGTCGGACGCGGCGAGGACCTGGCCGTCCGCGACCGTCTGGTACATCACCATCCCGTTCACGATCCGCGGGAAGTCCTGCACGGCGAGCATGTCCTCCGCGCGCCACCGCAGCTTCGGCGTCAGCCCGCCGGTGTCCACCGGGTGCTTCCCCCGGTCCAGCACCTTCTGGAGCGCGTACGGAGTGATCTCGTCCACCCCGTCCGCGTCGAGCTGCTCCACCATCGCGCGCAGCACCGTGTACGCGATCCACGTCGTCTGGACGCCCTGGTCGGCCGGGTCGACGCGGTTGTCGCCGAAGGCGTGCTCGTTGACGACCCGGCGCATCGGGTTCCACCGCGGATCGCCCGCCGCCGGGTACCAGCCGGTGACCAGCGCGCCCTCCAGCGGCCCGGACCGGCCGCCGGTGCGGTTGACCAGCGCCTGCCCGACGCTGCCCAGCACCGAGGCGACATGCACCTTCGGGCTCTGCTGCTGGAGGCGCCTGAAGGAGTCGAAGAAGGCGTCGGTGTGGTCGCCCAGCGACGCCGTCACACAGGAGCCCGGCGCCTCGCCGCCGTACGCCGCCGTCCCGTAACGCCCGGGATCGGCGCCGACGGCGTCCAGCGCCCGGTGCACCTCGGTGGAGTAGTCCGTGCCGTCCTCGGGCGCCCGGATGTCGGTGGCCGGCGACCGGTGGCCCTGCTGGAGACCGGAGTCGAGGAGGGAGGGCATCTGGTCGCCCTGGATGGTGTCGGGCCGCACCAGGGCGACCCGGTCGCACTCGCGCGCCAGCTGGCGGCCGTTGCCGGCGAGCAGCGACGCCTGACCGCCGTTCACCGGGTACGACAGCGGACTCTCGAACTCCTCGTCGGAGGCGCCGTAGCCACCTATGTAGGGGATGCCCTCGACCTCCAGCGGCGACATGAACGACCGGCCGAACTGGCTGTACGAGCCGACGACGGCGACCGCGCCCGCATCGACCGCGCGCTGCGCGCAGCGCGTCGCGCCCACCGAGTCGTTGTGATCGTTGCAGGTCAGGACCTTGAGCGGATGGCCGGCGAGGCCGCCGGTGGCGTTGGTCCAGCGCGCATACGTCTGCGCCATCGCCGGCATGCCCGGCATGTTGGTGGCACCGGTGCCCTCCGGGGCCCAGGTCATCACCGTGATCGGGTCCTTCCCCGCGGAGGCGGTGCCCGGCAGCGAGCCGCAGCCGGTGAGCAGCGACGCCATCACCGCCGTACCGGCTGCCCACCGTGCGGTGGTCCGTGCGGAGGCGGTCGGGAGGAGTCGGGGGGAGGGGCGGCGCCGTCCGGTCATGGTCCGTGAGCCTCGCGGCCCGCCCGAAACGCGTAAGTGATTTCAAGTAAGCGGAGGGTGCCGGTGGGGTGAACTCCGGGGGGCGATAGATGATCGGGAGCGAGGAACGTACGATCGATTGCTGTGCAAGGTTCGGAGAACTCTTCCCGTCGCGGCCGCCGCTCGACCACCATGGGCGCCATGCCACACAACGACATGCCGTGGTGGCGCTGGCGCAGCAATGTGCGCTCCGCGCTGCACATGCTCTCCGACCCCGGATTCCACCAGGAGACCTGGCTGGCCGGCCACCCCGGATACGGAGACGTGACCGACGCCGTCTACCGGCTCGTCGAGGACACCTGGCTGGACAACTGGTCCGCGGAGAAATACGTCGGCACGATCTTCCGCGACACCCAGGAGGCGGCGCTCGTCGACGCCACCGTGCTCCAGGTGCTGCGGATCATGCACCAGGTCGGCGCGGACTCGCCCGTCACCGCCTATGTCGAGCACCCCGGCTGGCCCGAGGCGGTCCGGGCGGCGCGCGAGGCACATGTCTGGCTGGCCCGGGCGGACGGCGACGATCCGGATGCACCGCCGCTGTCGCTGGAGGCGTTGGCGCAGGTGACCGGCGGTGCTCCGGTCGGCGCCTGAGCCGACACGACAGCGAGGCCCGCGTCCGGCCGGTGTCCGGGTATGCGACCCTATGAGGTCATGAGCGAGTCGCAGTCCTCCACGCCCGGCCCGAACGACGGGCCCGCCACCGGCGGTTCCGATCAGGGCCGTCCCACCGACCAGTACGTCCTGACGCTGTCCTGCCCGGACAAGCAGGGCATCGTGCACGCCGTGTCCAGCTTCCTGTTCATGACGGGCTGCAACATCGAGGACAGTCAGCAGTTCGGTGACCGCGACACCGGGCTGTTCTTCATGCGGGTGCACTTCACCGCGGACGCCCCGGACAGCGTGGAGAAGCTGCGCGCCAGCTTCGCCGCGGTCGGTGACTCGTTCCGGATGGACTGGCAGATCCACCGCGCCGACGAGAAGATGCGCGTCGTCCTGATGGTGTCGAAGTTCGGCCACTGCCTCAACGACCTGCTCTTCCGCTCCCGCATCGGGGCGCTGCCGGTCGAGATCGCCGCCGTCGTCTCCAACCACACCGACTTCGCCGAGCTGGTCGCCTCGTACGGCGTCCCCTTCCACCACATCCCGGTGACGAAGGCGACCAAGGCGCAGGCCGAGGCGGAGCTGCTGGAGCTGGTGCGGGCCGAGCAGGTCGAGCTGGTGGTGCTGGCGCGCTACATGCAGGTGCTCTCCGACGATCTGTGCAAGGCGCTGTCCGGCCGGATCATCAACATCCACCACTCCTTCCTGCCGAGCTTCAAGGGCGCCAGGCCGTACCACCAGGCGCACGCCCGCGGTGTGAAGCTCATCGGCGCCACCGCCCACTACGTCACCGCCGACCTCGACGAGGGCCCGATCATCGAGCAGGAGGTCGAGCGGGTCGGCCACGAGGTCACCCCCGACCAGCTGGTCGCCATCGGCCGGGACGTGGAGTGCCAGGCCCTGGCCCGCGCGGTGAAGTGGCACAGCGAACGCCGGGTGCTGCTCAACGGCACCCGGACGGTCGTCTTCGCCTGACCGCCGGTCCCACCGGCACCCCGCCGCCTCCCCTTCCGTCCCTGCGGATTTCCGCTCAGAGCCGGGAGAGGGAGGCGGTGGCGTAGAGGACGTCGCGGATCGCCTCGCGTTCGCCGTCCGAACCGGCGGCCGCCTCGTCCGGGACGATGTGACCGGCCGCCAGCTGGCAGAACTCCTCGCCGTCCAGCGCGAGGTGCGCCACGGTGTGCTCCGGCGAGCCGACCGCCGCCGGGGAGTCCAGGGCTATGTACCAGTGACCGCCGCCGTCCCCCTCGATCTCCAGATGGAGCGTCCGGCCCGGGGCACCGGCCGCCACCAACTGCCGCGGCGGCGCGGCGAGGCCGGACTGCCGGAGGTGGGCCAGCGCCCGCGGCAGCAGCCGGGCGGCGAGATCCACCAGGCTGTGGAGGTGGTCGGCGGCCGGGCCCTCGTGCGGATAGGCGACCGCGTCCGCGATGTCACCGGCGTGCAGCCAGCAGCCGAAGGCACGGTCGAGGAAGGCGTCGCGCAGCGGCAGCTGGACCGGGCCGTACGGCACCGCGAGATCGCCCACCCCGCCGCCGGCGAACGCGGCGGTACGGATCAGGGTGTGGCTCTGCTCGCGCCACGGCCGGCGGAGGGCGGGCGTCCGGGGCGCCTCGCCGACGGTGCGCCACAGGGCGCGGGTGCGGGCGCCGGGCCCGGCCCGTCCGGTGGGTGCGGCGTCGCCGAGCGGATCGGGCAGGCCCAGGGCCGTGGCGACCAGCCCGTCGACCGCCAGCAGATGGCCGAGCACCCCGGCGGCGGTGGTCTCGCGGTGCACCGGCCGCTCGCCGTCGAACCACCGCAGCCGCACCGGGGCGCGCCACTCGGCCTCGCCCATGTCGCGCAGCAGGGCGTCCAGCTTGGCGGTCTCCGCGTCGTACGGCGCGGCCCACTCGGGCACCGGGATACGGGCCGGGCGGCGGCCCAGGCAGCCCTCCAGGACGCGGGAGCGCAGCAGCGGGTCGAGGTCGAGGCTGTCGGCGGGGTGGAGGAGGCCGACGGCGTCCCGCAGCCGCAGTGCCTCGTCGGCGCAGGGCGCGCAGTCGGTGAGGTGGGCCTCGACGGCGGCGGTCTCCTCGGGCGAGCAGGCGGCCAGCGCCCAGGCGCCGAGCAGCGAGGTCAGCACGCGGTGCGGCAGCTCGGGGCGGCCGTCGCCGGGCCGGGTGTCACCGGGGCGGGCGGCGTCACCGGGGGCCGCCCGGGCGCCCGGGGCGGCGGCGCCCGCGGGTCTGCGCTCCGGCTCCGGTGCGGCGCTCTCCGGGCCGTCGGGCAGCGGGCCGCCGTCCTCGGCCGCGGCGCGCGGTGACGGTATCCGGGGCCGGGCCGCGGGCGGGCCCGGGTCTGCGGCGCCGGGCGGCTCGCCGGGGCCGTCGGGGTGCGGCGGGTACGGCTCCCCGTAGTCGTACCCCTCCCATTCCTCCGGGCCGTTCACCGAGGCCCTCCGTTTCCGGCGCCGGGCCCGTCGGACGGCGGCTTCTGGTGGTGGGCGGTGGACAGCAGCTGAAGGCCGAGGCGGAGCCGGCGGCGCGCCTCGTCCGCGGTGACGCCCAGGTCGGCGGCGGTCTGGCGGTAGTCGCGCCGCTGGAAGTAGGCCAGCTCCAGGGCGTCGCGCAGCGGGGCGGGCATGGACGTGACGATGTAGTCGGCGCGGGCGGCGGTGGAGGCGTCGCGGATCTTCCGCTCGACCTCGGCGGGCGCCGCCTTCTGCGCGCCGTCGCCGGCGAGGGCGGCTTCGGTCTGGCGCAGCCGGTGGACGGCCTGGCGCTGGGTGAGGGTGGCGACCCAGGAGCGCAGCGAGCCCTGCTTGGGGTCGTAGGCGTCCGGGTTCTCCCAGATGTAGCCGAAGACTTCGCGGGTGACGCGGTCGGCGGCGTCCTCGTCGCCGAGGACGCGGTGGGCGAGGCTGTGCACGAGGGAGGCGAAGCGGTCGTACAGCTCGCCGAGGGCCGCGGCCTCACCGCGGGCGAGCCGCTGCTGCATCCGTCTGTCCCAGCGTGGTGGTGCGTCGCTCGCCATCGGCCTCTGCCCCGTCCCGTCGTACGGACCGCCCGAGGTGCGGCCGGACGCGCCGTCGTGCGGTCAACTCCTTGCCCGCGCCCCGCCCGCGGGTGGGACGCGCCATCGAATGTAGTCGGGGGGTCCGACAGTGCACGCTTCTTTGCGGCAAACCACTCCGGAACAAGGGTGCGGATGGTAAAGGAGTCGTCACTTTGGGGTGGGAATGCCCGGTCAGGCGGGTTCGCAGGAGATCGTTCCCGCTCTTTTCGGTGAATGCGTTACCGGGGTGTGACCGAAATTCGGCAAAGAGTGACCGCGGGCTGGGCATAGCCTTGGACGGGAACGGCCCAGTGCGCCACGCATTCCGCAGTGTTTCAGGGGAGAGAGGCCGGGCAGTCGAGCCGGGGAAGGGTGTGTTCCGGATATGTCCGGGAAACATCCCGTCCACAAGCGAGCGAAAGGCTTCGAGCGCGTGTCGTTGAAGGTGGCAGAAGACGAACAGGGCCGGTGGGCCGTCCTCCAGGTGTCCGGTGAGATGGATCTGGTGACCTCGCCCGCGGTGCGCCAGCACGTCCACGACGCGGTGGCCGACGGCCGGCGGAACGTCGTCCTCGACCTGTCCGAGGTCCGGTTCTGCGACTCCAGCGGCGTCGGCGTGCTCATCGCCGCCCGCCGTCTGATGCGCTCCTGTCAGGGCCGTCTCCGGCTGATCCTCCCTGCTCAGGGCGCCGTCGACGGTTCGCATGTCAACCGCGTCCTCGCCGCCCTCGGCGTCCGCCGCCTCTTCGAGGTCTACCCGGACCTGCACACCGCCGTCGACGAGACCGCCGCCCCGCTCTCGGCCTGAGCCCGGCACCCCTGGGTGACACGCCCCAGGGGCCGCCGCCCCGACCCCTACGGCTACGGCGCGTCCGTCCCGTAAGGGGAATCCGCCCGGTACGGGAAGCGCGCGCGGACGAGGAAGCCGCCCTCGGGCGTGTGCCGCGTCTCCAGCGTCCCGCCGAGGCTCTGCGCCCGCTCGCGCAGCCCGACCAGCCCGTGACCGCCGCCCGGCAGCGCCGGAGCCGCCGCCGAGGCGTCCGGCGGCCCGTTGCGGATCTCCACCCGTAGCCCGCCGGTGGCCGACGCGTCCGCGGTCCGCCCGGCGTCCGGCGCCTGAAGCGGATCGACGCGGACCCGCACCCGTGCCCCCGGGGCGTGCTTGCGGACGTTGGTCAGCGCCTCCTGGACGGTACGGAACACCGCCCGCTCCACGGTCTGCGTGCCCCGACCGCCCGCCACCACACCCG
Source organism: Streptomyces sp. NPDC029159 (assembly GCF_055564055.1). Lineage (NCBI taxonomy): Bacteria > Bacillati > Actinomycetota > Actinomycetes > Kitasatosporales > Streptomycetaceae > Streptomyces > Streptomyces sp. NPDC029159. Next base: position 164,987 of record NZ_JBVHWT010000012.1, on the reverse strand, counting down.
GCTCGTACGTCACATCGAGGCCGCTCATCCCGATCAGCCGGGGCAGCTCCGTCAGATCCGGCTGCGGCGCCGGACGACGCGCCTCCTCCGGGCCGCCGGCCGCCCGCAGCACGCCGACCATGTGCCGCAGCTCCTCCAGGGTGCGCACCGACAGCTCCCGTATGGTGCGCGCCCCCTCCCTGGCCGCCTCGTCGCCCGTGCTGACCTGCACCGCGCCCGCCTGGAGACTGATCAGGCTGACCTGGTGGGCGACGACGTCGTGCATCTCCCGGGCCAGCCGGGCGCGCTCGGTGGCCTGCACCCGGTCGGCCAGCAGCCGGTCCTCGCGGCGCAGGCTGCGGGTCAGCTCCTCGACCCGCGCGGCCAGCTCGCCCCGGGTGCGTACCAGCAGCCCCAGGGTGATCGGCGCCGCCGAGGTGACGCACGCGTCGATCAGCACCAGGGTGTTCTCCCGGTACGCGGTCAGCTCCAGGTCCGAGAGCGGATACGGGAAGAAGTGCGCGGCGATCAGCAGTGCCGCGCAGATCCCCAGCCGCACCCGCCCCGGGCGCCGCGCCGCCACCGTGTAGAGCGCGATCATCGGCGCGAACCAGATGTAGCCGATGTAGAGCCCCGGGAGCGTGAAGAGGAAGACCAGCAGCGGGAAGCGGCGGCGCAGCAGCAGCGCGGCGGCCGCGACCAGCGACACGGCCAGCTCCAGGAACATGTGGAGCCCGTTGACGAGGAACGCGTCGGCGATCCCCAGCAGCGCCGGGACGGCCAGCGGGGCGACCCGGCGTAGCCACCGCGGCACCCGCGCACCCGGGCCGCCGCGCGCCCCCGATGCGACGGCCCCGGCCCGCGCCCCCGGTGCCGGATCGTGCCCCCGCGCCCCGGGCACCGCCGGAAGCCGGTCGCCGGGCGCCCCCGGCGCGCCGTCGTCCGCGCGCGCCCCCGGCGTCCGCCGTGCGTCCCCCGCCACCGTCAGCACGTCCCGCCGGGTATACGGGCGACCAGGCCCGCGCGGTCGGCGACGATCGCCGCCTGGATGCGGTTGAGGCCGCCCAACTTGCCCAGCAGGGCTCTGACATGGTCCTTGACGGTGCTGGGTGCCAGCCCGATCCGGTCCGCGATCTGGGCGTTGGCCAGCCCCTCGCCGAGCAGCGCCAGCACCTCCGACTCCCGCGGCGTCAGGCCCTGGACGGCCCGCGCCGCGGCGGCCTGGTCCTCGGCCGTCAGATAGCCGCCGATCACCGCCCGGGTCACCCCGGGGTCCAGGACGCTGCCGCCCGCCGCCAGCGTCCGCACCGCGCGCACCAACTGCTCCGGTTCGGAGTCCTTGAGCAGGAACCCGGCGGCGCCCTCGCGCAGCGCCGCGGTGAGGTACTCCTGGGCGTCGAAGGTGGTCAGCATCGCGACCACCGGCGGCTCGGGGGCGGCGCGCAGCTGCCGCAGCACCGTCAGCCCGTCGACGTCCGGCATCCGGATGTCCAGCAGGACGACCTCGGCACCGCTGTCCAGTACGGTCCCGACCGCCTCGCCGCCGCCGCAGTCGGCGACCATCTCGATGTCCGGGGCGGTGCCCAGAATCATCCGCAGCCCCGACCTGACGAGCCGTTCGTCGTCCACCACAGCGACACGGATCACCGGGCGCCCCTCTCTTCTCGCACGTTCCCGCCGGGCGCACCACCCCGGGGAGGCCGCCCCGCGGCGGGCCCGTACCCCCGCCGACCGGCGGGGGTGTGCCCGGGACCTCGGGACGATGCCTCACCGGGGCGTCCACCGGCAGAGTGCCTTCATGCTGCACCACCGGCCGGGCCACCGGCACCGGAGGCGGTGCAGCTCACAGCGACGGCCGCCGCGGCCCCCACACGCGGCGGCCGCCTCTGCGCGTGGCCCGGCCCGCCCGCGCCCCTCAGCGCTCCGCGGCCGCCGCCCGCAGACTCTCGGCCCGCGCCCCGCCGTACGGCCCGCCCGGCCGCCCCGAGGAGAGCACCACCACCGACGTCATCGCCGCCAGGCCGTACGCCGTCGTCGCCAGCCACAGCACGCCCTGCGGCGTCTCCAGCGACCGGTTGAAGTAGTCGGTCACGGCCAGCTGCACCACCGACCGCACCGTCAGATAGAGCTGCACCGCCCCGAACGCCAGCAGCGCACTGCGCACCTCGCACCGGCCGCACCAGGCCAGCGCCCCCAGGACCAGCAGGACCAGCGCCGCGCCCGCCGCGGCGAACTCCGGGGGCGTCGCGAGCCCCACCGTCCCCGTCGCGGACGCGTCCACGACCGCCCGCAGGAACCGCCCCGGGTGCCCGGAGGCGAGCACCGGCCCCTGGACCGTCCACGCCAGCTGGACCACGCCCATCACCAGGAACAGCGTCCCGCAGATCCGTGAGGGGCGGCGCCGCCAGAGGTCCGGGGGCGCGTCCGGACCGCCGTGCGCCCCCCGGCGCCCGTCCCCGACCGGCAGCAGCGCCCCCAGCACCACCAGGGCGGTCACCAGCCCCAGACACCGGGTGGCCAGCAGCCAGCCCCACTCCGGGGCGGTCACGTACCGCACGCGGTACGCCTCGTCGCACAGCCCGACGGCCTCCCGCAGCGCGGCCGCCAGCAGCACCCAGCCGACCAGCAGCGCCGCCGCCCGCGCCGCCCGCCGCCCGGCCAGCGCCGGAGCGGCGACGCCCAGGAACGCCACCGCGAACGCCCACTCGTACGGCCCGAGCACCGTCACCGCCCCGGGGAGCGCCGGGTGGAACAGCTCCTCGACGAAGTCCCAGAGGCCGCCGCCCCCTTGGGCGACGCCCCGTACCGTCCAGCCCGCCAGCGTCAGCCCCAGGAGCCCCAGGCACACCCCCGCGGCGCGGTACCGGCCCCGGTGCGCCGGGTCGGCCCGGCCCGGATCGGGATCCGGGCGGACGTCCACCGCACCGTCGTCCTGCATCACCATGCCCCAGACCCCCGCTCCGCCCGCCGGCCGCGATAACCGGACCGTCCCGTACCGCAGCCTCACTGTGCCAAGGACGGCAGGAGCGGCGGGGGAGGTTCCCTGCCGTGTCGGGGCTTCCCCGGGGCCCGGTGCCCGACGGCGCCGCGGACGCCGAACTCCCGTCGGTGGTCGCCCTTCCGGGCGTGGCGGGGCCCTGCCACCAAGATCGAAAACGTGCCCCCGGGGCTGGCATGATGCGGCCATGACGGAAACGGGGGAGGCGCCGGACGGCCGGGGCGCACACCGTGGCGGCGTCCGCCTCACCCGGCGCGGCCGGGTCGCCGTGGGCACGCTCGCCGCAGGTGTCGCGGCGGTGCTCGCCGCGGTGCTGGTCAGCGCCGTGGACCCGTTCGGGTCGGGCGGCGTGCGCCGGGCCGCCCCCGGCGCGTCCCGTCCGCCGCGCGCCGCCCCCACGCCCTCGCCCACCACCCCCGTCGTCCTCGACTGGGAGGTCCACCACGAGCGCAGGCTCCGCGCCTGGCCGGCCGTCCCCACCACGTACGCCACGGTCGTGCACGACGACGGCGACGCCTCCTACCGGCGCCGGGGCAGCCGGATCGTCGAGTACGTCGTACCGGGCGACGACAGCAACCGGCTGCGGCTCACCACCTACGCCCACCGCCCCCGGTCGCTCACCGTCTGGGGCGCCCAGGAGGCGGCGCGGCTGCGGGAGTACTGGCCGGACGCCGAGGTGCACACCGAACCGGTCCACTTCCACGACCGCCCCGCGCTCCTCCTGGACGCCACGTACACCTTCTCGCCGCAGACGCCCACCAGGACCCGGCGGCTCCAGCTGCTGACCACCACGGCGAGCGGCCGCTCCTACGACCTGTACGTCGAGATGCCCCGGGTTCCGGCCGCCGAGCACATCGGCCGCGCGGTGTTCCAGGGCGCCCGCGACCGGCTCCGTATCGACGGCGTCTGACGGGGCGGGGGCCCGGCCCCGTGCCCCCGTGTCATCGCTGAACAGCGGCGTTGCGGCCAGCAACCACTGGCGTCTTTGTGCGGACGTCGAAAAGGTATTACCGCCGGGTACACAAAGCGGCCGCGGCCGCATTACGCTCGCCCGCATGACGGACTCGCAGGACACCGGAACAGTCGACGCCGCCCCCGGGACGGCCGCACCCGCGGCGGAGGTGCCCGCGCCCGCGGCAGGGCCCGCACCCGCCGCACCCGAGGGCGGCAACCCCGTCGCCGCCGCCGTGCCCGGTGCGCGCACCGCCGCCGACGTCGTCACCCCGGAGAGCGTCGCCCAGCTCGTCAGAGGCGTCAGCGGCAGCGGCCGCACCGCCAACCACACGCCGTTCACCGGCGAGCAGCTCGCCGAGCTGCCGGAGTCCACCCCCGAGGACGTCGCCGCCGCCTTCGACCGCGCCCGCGCCGCCCAGGAGCGCTGGGCCGAGGTCCCGCTCAAGCAGCGCGCCGCCGTCCTCCTCCGCTTCCACGACCTGGTGCTGCGGCGCCAGGCCGAGGTCCTCGACCTCATCCAGCTGGAGACCGGCAAGGCCCGGCTGCACGCCCACGAAGAGGTGCAGGCGGTCGCCGTCGCCGCCCGCCACTACGGCCGCAAGGGCCCCGCGTATCTGCGCCCCAAGGGCCACACCGGCGTCGTCCCGGTCCTGACGAAGGTCAGCGAGCTGCGTCAACCGCGCGGCGTCGTCGGCCAGATCGCCCCCTGGAACTACCCGCTGGAACTGTCCGTCGGCGACGCCCTGCCCGCCTTCGTCGCGGGCAACGCCCTCGTCATGAAGCCGGACACGGAGACCGCGCTGACCGCCCTGTGGGCCCGGCAGCAGATGATCGAGGCGGGGCTGCCCGAGGACGTCTGGCAGGTCGTCATCGGCGAGGGCCCGGTCGTCGGCCCCGCCGTCGTGCGCCACGCCGACTACGTCTCCTTCACCGGCTCCACCCGCACCGGCCGCGAGGTCGCCCAGGGCGCCGCGGCCCGCCTCGTCGGCGTCTCCCTCGAACTCGGCGGCAAGAACGCCATGGTGGTGCTCGCCGACGCCGACGTCGAGAAGGCCGCCGCCGGCGCCGTCCGCGGCTGCTTCTCCTCCGCCGGCCAGCTCTGCATCTCCATCGAGCGGCTCTACGTCCACGCCTCCGTCGCCGACGCCTTCCTGGAGAGCTTCGCCGCCCGCACCCGCGCCATGCGGCTGGGCACCCAGCTCGCCTACGGCGCCGACATGGGCTCGCTGGCCGGGCCCCGCCAGCTGGCGGCCGTCACCCGCCACGTCGACGAGGCCGTCGCCAAGGGCGCCCGCGTCGTCACCGGCGGTCGCGCCCGCCCCGACATCGGCCCGTACTTCTACGAGCCGACCGTCCTCGACGGCGTCGGCGAGACGATGACTGTCTGCGCCGAGGAGACCTTCGGCCCGGTCGTCTCCGTCTACCGCTTCGAGGACGAGGACGAGGCGATCGCCGAGGCCAACGCCACGCCGTACGGCCTCAACGCCAGCGTCTGGACCCGGGACGCCCGCCGCGGCCGCGCCGTCGCCGCCCGGCTGCGCGCCGGCACGGTCAACGTCAACGAGGCGTACGCCGCCGGATACGGCAGCGCCCAGTCGCCCATGGGCGGCATGGGCGACTCCGGTCTCGGCCGCCGGCACGGCTCCGAGGGCGTCCTGAAGTACACCGAGGCGCAGACCATCGCCCAGCAGCGGGTGATGCCGCTCGGCCCGGCCTTCGGCCTGACCGACGAGAAGTACGCCGACCTGATGACCCGCAGCCTCAAGGCGATGAAGGCGTTCCGGCTGCGCTGATCCGCCGGGCGGGCCGCGACGCCCGCGGCCCGCCCGCCCACCCCAGGAGAGCCCGTGCCGCAGCAGAACTCCGCCCACCACCCGCTCCCCGGGCAGCGCCGGGAGGCCGACCGCCCCTACGACTACGACGTGCTCGTCGTCGGCTCCGGCTTCGGCGGCGCGGTCTCGGCCCTGCGGCTGACCGAGAAGGGCTACCGCGTCGGCGTCCTGGAGGCCGGCCGCCGCTTCAGCCGCCAGACGCTCCCCAAGAACTCCTGGGACCTGCGCAACTACCTGTGGGCCCCGGCCCTCGGCTGCTACGGCATCCAGCGCGTCCACCTCCTCGGCAACGTCATGGTGCTGGCCGGCGCCGGCGTCGGCGGCGGCTCCCTCAACTACGCCAACACCCTCTACGTCCCGCCGCCGCAGTTCTTCCGCGACCAGCAGTGGGGTCATCTCACCGACTGGCAGGAGGAGTTGGCGCCCTACTACGACCAGGCCAAGCGGATGCTGGGCGTCCGGCTCAACCCGACGACCACCCCGTCCGACGTCCACCTCAAGGAAGCCGCCGAGAAGATGGGCGTCGGCGACTCCTTCCACCTCGCGCCCGTCGGCGTCTTCTTCGGCGACGGCAAGGACGCGGACGGCCGCGCCCGCGCGGAGCCCGGCGGTCAGGTCCACGACCCGTACTTCGGCGGCAAGGGCCCGGCCCGCACCGCCTGCACCGAGTGCGGCGAGTGCATGACCGGCTGCCGCCACGGCGCCAAGAACACCCTCAACGAGAACTACCTCCACCTCGCCGAACAGGCCGGAGCCGTCATCCACCCGATGACCTCCGTCGTCACCGTCACCGAGGACTCCCGCGGCGGCTACGCCCTCGGCACCCTGCCCACCGACGACAAGCGCCGTGGCCGCGGCCGGGTCTTCACCGCCCGCCGCGTCGTCCTCGCCGCCGGTACGTACGGCACCCAGACGCTGCTGCACCGCATGAAGGACAGCGGTCTGCTGCCCGGCATCTCCCCGCGCCTGGGCGAGCTGACCCGCACCAACTCCGAGGCCCTGGTCGGCTCGCAGACCAGCGACCGCCGCTACCGCAAGAAGTACGGCACCCGGCCCGACTTCACCCGCGGCGTCGCGATCACCTCGTCCATCCATCCGGACGAGCACACCCACATCGAACCGGTCCGCTACGGCAAGGGCTCCAACGCCATGGGGTCGCTCTCCATCGTGCAGGTGCCGCTCGCCGCCCGCCGCGGCCGGCGCGCCCTGGCCTGGATGGCCCGCAGCCTGCGCCACCCGGCCCAGACCGTGCAGTCGCTCTCCAACCGCCGCTGGTCGGAGAAGACCATCATCGGCCTCGTCATGCAGTCCCTGGACAACTCCCTGACGACGTACCGCAAACCCTCCGGTCCCGGAAAGGGCCTGCTCACCGCCCGCCAGGGCCACGGCGCCCCCAACCCGGAGCAGATCCCCGAGGCGCACGAGGCGGCCGGGCACCTGGCGAAGGCGATCAACGGCTTCCCCGGCAGCAACGTCGGTGAGCTGATGGGCACCCCGCTGACCGCGCACTTCCTCGGCGGCTGCCCCATCGGCGAGGACGCCGACCACGGCGTCATCGACCCGTACCACCGCCTCTACGGCCACCCCGGCATCTCCGTCGTCGACGGCGCCGCGGTCTCCGCCAACCTCGGGGTCAACCCGTCCCTGACGATCACCGCACAGGCCGAGCGGGCCATGGCGTTCTGGCCGAACAACGGCGAGGAGGACCCGCGGCCCGGCCAGGGCGAGGCGTACCGGCGGCTCGCGCCCGTCGAGCCGGTCGCCCCCGCCGTCCCGCCGTCGGCCTTCGGCGCCCTGAAGCTGCCGCTCCTCGCCGTCCCGGTCGTCCCGCCGAAGCGCACCGACGGCGCGCGCCCGGAGCCCGACGGCGACTGACCCGCGGACGCGCGAAGGGCCCCGCGGCGCCGTCCGCAAGAGGGGAGGGCGGACGGCAACGGGGCCCTTGCCGCCGGTGCCGGCGTCAGGGCGGCGCGGGCACCGGGGAGCGGCGCCGGGGGGATGCGCCGCGGGATCGGTGGAGCGGGACGGAAGAAACTGAGCAGCAAGGTCGCCGGGAGGCGGGAGTGCCGGGCGGGACGCGTGCGGAGCGGATGCGGCCGGTCCCGGGCGTCCCCAGGACCGGCCACCCATCGACGTGACCGGGCTGCTGTCCCCTGCTGACCGGTCACCTCACCGGAGCGAGGTCCCACGACGCGGGCCGCCGAGCGGCCGGCGTCTCATCCCTCCGGCGTTCCGCCCCGGGGGCGGCGTCTACGCGTAGTCCTGCCTCCCGCGCCTGGCTGACGCGGCACACGGCACAACGAAGCGGCTTCGCGGCCGGTCACGCGCCGTACGGGTGAGAGGCCAACCGAACTCAGATCCGCCCGCTGCGCCCGGCGCACGCGGCCCGCCCGCGCGCCGGTCCGCACCCGCCGTCACCCCCTAGACGCGGCCGCGGGACAGCTCCAGCAGGGTCATCGCCAGCGCGGTCCCGGACCGGCCGAGCTGCCCGCGGTAGTGGTCGAGGATCTCCATCTCGCGGGAGAGGTTCACCCGGCGCCCGCCGGACGCGATGCGCTCGCGCTGGATCACGGCGGAGACCGCCATCCGCTCCTGGACGAGGCCGATGATCCGGCCGTCGAGATCGTCGATCCGCCCGCGCGCGTCGGTGATCACCCCGACCGCCTCCGGGGTGCGCGCCCCGGTCTCGGCGGCGGGCGCGGCCGTGGCGGGGGTGGCGGTGGTGGTGTCGCTGCTCATGTTCGGGTCTCTCCTGGGGGGCGGTGGCCCCCGGAGCCGACGGGCGGACCGGGAACGACACAGGCGCCCCGGGCCTTGTCGGCCCGGGGCGCCTGGGAAGTCGCTGGTCAGATGATCAAGCAGCACGTCCATGGCAGCCGGCCGGGCCGGTGCCATAGGTAAAGACGAAGGTCAGCTGCTTGGACATGGCGCTCAGTATGGGCCCGGTAGAATCGAAAGTCCAACCCCTGCTCCACACCGCCGGAAGGCCGCCGAAGTGCCATCAGCGCCCCCCGCCGCCGCCCCGGACGTCGTCCTCGTAGTCGACTTCGGCGCGCAGTACGCCCAGCTCATCGCCCGCCGCGTTCGCGAGGCCCGGGTCTACAGCGAGGTCGTCCCGTCCACCATGCCGGTGGCCGAGATGCTCGCGAAGAACCCCAAGGCGATCATCCTCTCCGGCGGACCCTCGTCGGTCTACGCCGACGGCGCCCCCAGCGTCGACCGCGCCCTGTTCGAGGCCGGTGTCCCGGTCTTCGGCATGTGCTACGGCTTCCAGCTCATGGCCACCGCCCTGGGCGGCACGGTCGACAACACCGGCGCCCGTGAGTACGGCCGCACTCCGCTGGCCGTCTCCGGCCCCGGCTCCACCCTGTTCGAGGGCACCCCCGTCGAGCAGTCCGTCTGGATGTCGCACGGCGACGCCTGCTCCGCCGCGCCCGAGGGCTTCACCGTCACCGCGTCCACGGACGTCGTCCCGGTCGCCGCCTTCGAGAACGACGAGAAGAAGCTCTACGGCGTCCAGTACCACCCCGAGGTCATGCACTCCACGCACGGTCAGCAGGTGCTGGAGCACTTCCTCTACCGTGGCGCGGGCATCGAGCCCACCTGGACGCCCGGCAACATCGTCGAGGAGCAGGTCGCGGCCATCCGTGCCCAGGTCGGCGGCAAGCGCGCGATCTGCGGTCTGTCCGGCGGCGTGGACTCCGCGGTGGCCGCGGCCCTGGTCCAGAAGGCCATCGGCTCCCAGCTGACCTGCGTCTACGTCGACCACGGCCTGATGCGCAAGGGCGAGACCGAGCAGGTCGAGAAGGACTTCGTGGCCGCCACCGGCGCCAACTTGAAGGTCGTCGACGCCAGCGAGCGCTTCCTGAACGCCCTGGCTGGCGTCTCCGACCCGGAGACCAAGCGCAAGATCATCGGCCGCGAGTTCATCCGCGTCTTCGAGCAGGCCCAGCTGGAGATCCTCCAGGAGGAGGGCCCCGAGGTCGCGTTCCTCGTGCAGGGCACCCTCTACCCGGACGTCGTCGAGTCCGGTGGCGGCGAGGGCACCGCGAACATCAAGTCGCACCACAACGTCGGCGGTCTGCCCGACGACATCGAGTTCGAGCTGGTCGAGCCGCTGCGGCAGCTCTTCAAGGACGAGGTCCGCCTGGTCGGCTCCGAGCTGGGCCTGCCGGACGAGATCGTCCAGCGCCAGCCGTTCCCCGGCCCGGGCCTGGGCATCCGCATCGTCGGTGAGGTCACCAAGGAGCGTCTCGACCTGCTCCGCGAGGCCGATGCCATCGCCCGCCAGGAGCTGAGCGCGGCCGGTCTCGACGCCGAGATCTGGCAGTGCCCGGTCGTGCTGCTCGCCGACGTCCGCTCGGTCGGCGTCCAGGGCGACGGCCGCACCTACGGCCACCCGATCGTGCTGCGCCCGGTCTCCTCCGAGGACGCCATGACCGCGGACTGGACGCGGATGCCGTACGACGTCCTGGCGAAGATCTCGACCCGGATCACCAACGAGGTCGCGGACGTCAACCGTGTCGTCCTCGACGTCACCAGCAAGCCCCCGGGCACCATCGAGTGGGAGTGACCCGCTGACCGGTCCGCCGGTCCTCCCGCACGCCCGACGCCGTCGCTCCTCGTGAGCGGCGGCGTCGGCGCGTTTCCGGTGGTGGTCCGTTTCCGGAGGGGCGTTGACGTCGGCTCCGGTACCTCGCATCATGGCGGGCAAAGATTTCGTATGACGGTATCCAGTCTCCGTGATGCGGAATGTTAATCGGAGGTGGCGGTGCGGGCCGCGGGGCGGTGGCGCACCGGTGGAGCAGTGAGGAGCGGCGCGCGATGAGCACGATCGGATTCATCGGACTCGGCATCATGGGCAGCCCGATGGCGGTGAACCTCGCCCGGGCCGGGCACACCGTCCGCGGCTGGAACCGCAGCCCCGGCCGGGCGGCCGCACTGGTGGCGGCCGGCGGGCAGGAGGCGGCGTCGATCGCCGACGCGGTCCGCGGGGCGGATGTGGTGATCACGATGGTCCCGGCGTCCCCGCAGGTCGAGGCGGTCGCCTACGGCCCGGACGGCATCCTGGCGCACGCGGCGCCCGGCACCTTGTTCATCGACCACTCCTCGATCACCCCGCAGACCTCGGTCGACCTCGCCGCGGCCGCCGCGGACAAGGGCGTACGGGTCCTGGACGCGCCGGTCTCCGGCGGCGAGGCGGGCGCCATCGAGGGCGTGCTGTCGATCATGGTGGGCGGTGCGGCGGAGGACTTCGAGGCGGCCCGGCCGCTCTTCGACGCCGTCGGCACCACGGTGGTCCACTGCGGCCCGCACGGCGCCGGACAGACGGTCAAGGCCGCCAACCAGCTGATCGTCGCCGTCAACCTCCAGGCCGTCGCCGAGGCCGTGGTCTTCCTGGAGAAGTCCGGCGTCGACCTGGACGCGGCCCTGGAGGTGCTGGGCGGCGGCCTGGCCGGTTCGACGGTGCTGACCCGGAAGCGGGCCAACTTCCGCGACCGCGACTTCACTCCCGGCTTCAAGCTGGAGCTCCACCACAAGGACATGGGCATCGTCACGGACGCGGCCCGGGCCGCGGGGGTGCCGCTCCCGGTGGGCGCGGTCGCCGCCCAGCTGGTCGCGTCGGCGGTGGCGCGGGGGGATGGCGGGCTCGACCACTCGGGGTTGCTGCGGGGGGTGGAGCTGCTGAGCGGGCGGTAGGGGGGCGGGGTGTGTGGCGGTCGGGGCGTTGGCCGTTGCCGGTTCGCGTCGCGGTGGCGGCTCGCGCCGTGGTCGGGTGGCCCGGGCCGTGCCCGTGCCCGTGGTGGCGGGCGCGGGCCCGTGCCTCCGCCCCGCCCGTCAGGCCAGCCGCAGGTCGATCCAGGGGATGGTGTCGCCCGGCAGCAGATAGCGCTCGGTCTCGACGAAGCCGTTCCGGAGGGCGAACCGCAAGCCGTCCTCGTTGGACGACAGCACCACCGTCTCGACGGTGGTGGCGCCCAGCTGCCGCGCCCGGTCCAGCCCGCGGGTGTACAGCTCCGTGCCGTACCCCCGGCCCCGGTACGCGGGGAGCACTCGCGCGATCACCGTTGCCACGCCGTCCACCGGCGGTCGGACGGTGGAGCAGCCGACCAGCTCGCCGTCCAGACGGGCGACCTCCAGCCGATGGCGCACCGCCCGCTCCCGGACGTCGTCCAGGGACAGCTCGTGGGTCGGGATGACCGTGTTGTGGACGTGGCGCCAGTCCTGCAGGGCGGCGTCGTCGGCGGGCGGGACGATATGGAGACGGGACATCGCAGCAGGAAACGCGGGCGGGGGCGGGGCGTCAACCGGTTTGCGCCGGGGCGTTCGCGGGCGTCCCCGCACGGGAGCGCCCGACCGGGGCGCCCTCGGGGTGAGGCGGGGGGCGTCCGGGGCCGTCCTCGGGCGCCGGGGTTCCGGCCCGGCTTCGCGGTACGGTCCGGCTTCGCCGAGCGGTCCGGCTTCGCCGTCCGGCCTGGCCGAGCGGCCTTTCTCCGTGGTCAGTTGCGTGCGAGGAAGCCCCGGGCCGCCGTGACGAACGCGGCGCGCGCCGCCGTGTACGTCTCCCACGCACCGTCCGGCGCCGCGTCGACGTGGTGCAGCGCCCGGAGCCGGTCCATCAGCTCCCGGGCCTGCTCGACCGGGCCCACGCCCTCCACATCGAGCACATTGAACGCGGCCTGCGTTGCCGCGTAACTCTCCCGGGTCGCCGTGAGGGCGGCGTCGAGGGAGCCGTAACGGCCCTCCAGGCGGCCCCAGATCACCGCGCCCTCGGCGTCGCTCGCGGTGAGGAACGCGGCGTACGCGTCCCGCCGTGCGAGATACATCAGCGGATCCTTCGGCACCGGCCACCTCCACCGTGCGGGGACAGGGCGGCAGTATCGGCCGCGCGGCCCGACTAATGAAGAGCCCGTACACCGGCGGATACCCCACCGCCCGGGACGCGCGGTGGGGCGTCAACCCGGGCGCAGCGCCTTCACCCGCCGCCATCTGGACGTTTCCCCGCACCACCCGACACCTGCGGCACACTGCCCTCCGGACGTAATCCCTGACGGGTGACGGAAGTTGACGCCGAACGCGGCCCGAGGGCGGCGCGGGGTCATGGCGAGCGGCGGTGACGTGGCGGTGGAAGCGGCAGACGGGGCGATGGGGACGCCCGGTGCGGGTGTGATTCCGGGGACGGGCGACGGCCCCGGAGGAGAAGGGTGCCGCTGCGGCCGGTGCGGGCACGGGGCGCGCGCCGCGCACCGGAAGGCGGTCGCGGCGTTCGTCGCGCTGCGCGAGGAGTACGCCGCCGGGCGCGGCATACCGGCCGGACTGGCCCGCTCCGCCGGCGCCGCCCGCCAGTGGATCTCCGATGAACTCACCCTCTCCGCCCGCAACTTGACCGAACACGCCGCCGCCACCCGCGTGACCTGGCTCGACTCCGTGCACCGCGGCACCCTCCGGACGCTGTGGGGCGCGGTCGCGGCGCTCCTCCTCGGCCAGGCGCTGACCGCGGTCGGCGGCGGCTGGACCGCGCACCGTACGGCCACGCTCACCGCCGCCGTCGCCCTGGCCCTCGGCGGCACCGTGACGGCATGGCGGCACCGCGGGCACGGCGGCGTACTGGCACCGCTCACCGGTGAGGACCAGCGGCTCTCCACCTCCCGTACGGTCGCGGCCGGTTGGTTCGGCGTGGCGGTCTTCGCGGTGCTGACGGCGGTGACCGCGAACGTGCTGCCCGGCGGGGCGGTGCCGTCCCCGGTGGCGGCGGACGGCGCGCTGTCCGGGCGGGCCGCACTCTCCCCGCCGCTGCTGCTCGTCCTGCTGACGGTGGGCGGTACGGCGGTGGCGGCGCGCGCCGTGGTGGCCGCGCGGGTCCGGACCGGACGGCTCCAGAAACCGGCGGCCGAACGCCCCCGGGCCGTCGACCTGTTCGCCGACGACGCGGGCCGCGCCGACCTCGCCGCCACGCAGTATCTGCTGGTGAACGCGGTGGTGGCGGCGCTCGCCCTGACCGCGGTGATCGGGCCGCCCGGACTCGTCCGGCCGTCGGCGGGCTGGGTCCCCGCCGCGCTCGTCGTGGTGTCGGCCGCCGGCTACCTGGCCGCCAAGTGCGACGAGGGCGGCCGGCCCGTCATCCTGTCGGTGGTCCGCGCCCGGGAGCCGGGCGATCTGCCCGCACCGATCCGCCCGGGCGACGACATCGAGATCCGCGGCACGGGCTTCGTCCCACCGGGTGCCCGCACCCCTGACCTGCTGTCCCGCATCGTCGTACGCATCGGAACGGTGCATGTGCCGGTGCCCCTGGTGCCCGGCCCCGGCGGCTTCACCAGCCCTGCGGACGCCGCCTTGACCGTCCCCGTACCGGCCGACATCGACCCGGGCCCCACCGAGATCCGGGTGATCACCGCCTCCGGCGCGGAGTCGGCGGCCTGGACCGCGGAGGTGGGGGAGTAGGCAGCGCCCCGGCGCCGCCCGGCCGTCGCCGTCGGCTCGGCGCTACCGCTCAGCGCCCGGGCGTCCCCGGCGGGCGACGGCCCAGATCACGGCGGTGACACCGGAGGCCAGCAGACCGGCCGGTATCGCCAGGAAGAGCCAGGGCCCGGGCGCATGCCAGACATCGAGGGCGTCGAGGCCGTAACCGACACCGACGGCCACCGCGGCCAGCCCGCAGATCATCCGCGCCGGTTCGAAGGGGTGACGCTTCATGAGGTGCCTCCCTGGGACGGCCGGGGGCCGAGGACGAGCGTGACGGCGCGGGGAGCGGCGGGTATGCGCCCGTCGGCCGGCACCGACGGGCCGACCGGTGCGAGGGCGGCGACTGCGGCAGCCGGGAGGGCCCCGGTCCGCGAACCGGCCGGCGGCGGGGAAGCCGCCCCGGACGGTGACGGGGGCGAGGGCTCCGCGGGCGGTGGCGGGGGAGTGTGGCGGACGTCGATCTGCCCGGCGCCGACCCGGAGCGTCAGGTCGAGGAAACCGTGCGGCTTCTCCCCCTTCTTCAGCCCCTTGGCGGGCAGCGTGACCGTGCGGGGCCGGTCGCCCGCGGAGATCCGTACGTCGTCGGCGCGCTCGCCGGGCAGGCGCACATCGCCGAGCCCCAGCGACAGATGCACCGTCGTCTCCACGCCCGGCGGAAGCGTCACCTCCAAGCGCCCCGCGCCCACCTCGGCGCCGGTACGGATCGTGCGGCCGTCCTTGACGGACAGCCCTGCGAGGTCCAACCTGCCTTCTCCGGAGCCGAGTTCGTAATGCCGCTGGACGGCGGCGGCTTCGGTGGGGGTCCAATGACGGTTCTGCCACTCGGCGCTGAGGTTGTCCGGCAACACCGTCGACACCGCCAGGAGTGCGCTGGTCAGCACCATCATGAAGACGGTGCCGCCGCCCGTCCGCCCCAGCCAGGCGCTGACCGCCAGCCCCAGCCCGAACACCACCAGCGCACACGCCAGACCCGCCTGCACCGCGTGCGAGAACGGCGCGTGCCGCTCGACGCCGAACGCCGTACCGGCGCCGCCGAGCACGGCCAGCAGGAAGACCGGGCCACCGATCTGTGGCCCGGACCGCGGCCGGCGCCGTGGCGCCGCGGCTGCGCCGTCCGGATGGGCCGGCGCCCTGCCGGGCCGGAAACCGGGCGGCCACACCGGGCCACCGGGCACACCGTGGCCGCCCTCGTAGGTGATCTCGACATGCTCCGGGCCCCACAGATACATCAGCCCGGCGGTTTCCTTGCCGAGCGGCCCCCGCCACCACGAGGGCGCCTGCGGGCCGGGCGGTGCCTGGGTCTCCGGCGGCGCGTCGGCGACGGCTTGTGCGGTGGCCGCGTCCCGGGGGCCGGGGCCCTCCGGCCCGCCGCCCCGGTGGCGGCGCGACCAGTACGCGGCACCGGCCACCGCCAGCGTCAGCAGGGCGGCGAAGGACATGACGTTGCCCTTGCCCAGCGTGGTGAGGAACAGCCCGCAGCCGACCAGCGCGAACAGCAGCGCCGTGAGCGCCGAGCCTTCGACCCGGCCGGAGAGCAGCCGACGGCCCTCGTTCTCCTCCTCGCCGTGGAGCGGGATGATCAGCCAGGCGAAGCCGTAGAAGATCAGCCCCAGGCCGCCGGTGACGGAGAGTACGGCGAGGACGATCCGGAAAATCACCGGATCGAGATCCCACTGCCGGCCCAGGCCACCGCACACGCCCGCGACGACCTTGTGCCGTCGGCTGCGGCGCAGCGGCGGGCGCGGCGGGGCGGTGCCGTCGGGCGCTGCCGATTCCTCGGCGGGGGCTGCTTCGTTCATGAACCCATGGTGACAAGCGCGACGGATTCCCGGCATCCGTGGAAACCCTGGCAGAACCCTGAGATCGACCCCGAGCAACCCCGATATCACCCGCGGGTTCGCATATCCCCCCGAGATGCCTCGGCGCGGTGGACGGACCGTGCACGCGCGCGGCAGGCGAGGGCCGGATCGGCCGGGTCGGAGACTATCGTTGCGCCCTGGATACGTACGGGTTTCCGGAGGGGCGTGCGGTGACGGAGGCGGCGTCGGTGGACGAGGGGCGACTGGTCGCCGGGCGATATCGCCTGATCGAGCGGATAGGCCGCGGCGGTATGGGCACCGTGTGGCGGGCGCGGGACGAGGTCCTCGCGCGCCAGGTCGCCGTCAAGCGCCTGCACGTCTCGCCCCAGTTGGACGCGGACGAGCTGGCCCTTCGCCATGAGCGGACCACCCGCGAGGCGCAGGCCGCGGCCCGGATCAACCACCCCAACGTGGTCAGCGTCCACGACGTGGTCCTCGACGACGGGCTGCCGTGCATCGTCATGGAGTACGTCCCGGCCGGGACGCTCGGCGACCTCATCAAGCGGGCGGCGCGGGAGAACCGTTTCGTGGACCCCCGGGAGGCTGCCCGGATCGGCCGCGGCATGATCGCCGCGCTGCGCGCCGCGCACGCCGCCGGGGTGCTGCACCGGGACGTCAAGCCGGGCAACGTCCTCCTCGGCGACGAGGGCCGCGTCGTCCTGACGGACTTCGGGATCGCCGTCGCCTCCGGGACGTCCACCCTCACCAAGACCGGCGAACTGGTCGGATCCATCGACTACCTGGCGCCCGAGCGGGTCAAGGGCGGTACCCCCGGGCCCGCGTCCGACCTGTGGGCGCTGGGGGCGACGCTCTATCAGGCGGTCGAGGGGCGGCCCCCGTTCCGTAAGACCACGGCGGTCGAGAGCGCGTACGCCATCGCCGTCGACCCGTTGGAACCGCCGGCGCACGCCGGGCCGTTGGCGCCGCTGATCGAGGCGCTGCTGGAGAAGGAGCCCGGCGACCGGCCGACGGCCGAGGTCGTCGAGCAGGCGCTGCGCACCGCCGAGGCCGAGGTGGACACGGCGCTGATCGGCTGGCCGACGCTGGCCCTGGGCACCGTCGGGCGCGGCGGCTCCGACACGGCGAGCAGATCCGACACGGCGAGCGGCTCCGAGGCGCCGACCCGGCCGGCCGTGCCCTCGGACACCGCGGGCGGCGGACGGTCCACCCAGGGGCGCAGCGGTACGGGCGCCACCACCGGGATCGCCGGACGGGCGGGCGGTACCGGGGCGGTCACCGACCCCCGGATAGCCGCCTCCCTGGGCAGCGCGGCCGCGGCCACCGACACCGCGACCGCTGATTCCGCGACCGCTGATTCCGCGACCGCCGATTCCGCGACCACCGGCACCACCGGCCGGGTCACCGGAGCGGTGGCGGCCACGCGCGGCCTCACCGATGTGGAGACGGAGGCCAAACGGGTTGCCGAGGCGGACACCGGCTCCCTGGGCGGCGCGCTCCTTCCGGCCGCCGACGGGGCGGCCGTGACGGGGACCGACGAGACGGGCCGGGTCGCGCTGGCCCCGCCGCCCCGTAAGCGGCGCGGACGGGTCGTCCTCTGGTGTGCCCTCGGGGTACTGGCGACCGGTGGCGCCGCGGGCGGCGCCTGGTACGCGCTCCACAAGGCGGACGACGGTAGGGGACGACCAGGGATGAGCACCCTCCCCGCGGTGCCCGCCGAGTCCGAGCACCCCGTCGGGCCGCCCCCGCGCACCCCGGACGGCATGCACCGCGTCGAGGAGCGGCAGCTCGGGGTCTCCTACCCGGCGCCGGACGGCTGGACGCGGCAGGTGAAGGACGGCGGCCGGCAGATCCTCTACATCTCCCAGGCATCGCTCGCGCAGCTGACGATCAGCGTGCTGGACTTCTCCTCCGGCGACCAGGTGGCGCACTTCAAGCAACTGGAAGGGGTGATGCAGAAGGAGTACCCGAGCTATTCGCGCAAGCGGTTGCAGGACACGAAGTACCAGAACGACCCGGCCGCCATCTGGGAGTTCACCTTCCAGGGGAAGGCGCGGCAGTACCGCGGCATCGACCTCGGATTCGGCCGTGAGGGGGAGAAGGAGTACGCGATCTACGTCTCCGCGCCGAGCGCCGACTGGGACAGGTTCAGCGACCTCTTCTCCAAGGTGAAGGACGGCTTCCGCAAGAGCGAGGACGCGAGCTGAGCCGCGCCCGCGCCCGCACCGGGACCGTCGGGGTGCGGTCGCCCGGCTCCCGCACCGGCGCCGGATGCCGTCGGCGAAGCCCGTAGAACTCAGGGACCGGGTCAGAAATCTCAGGGACCGAGTCAGGGTCCACCCTGATGTCCCCGGACCCGCCGCGTGTGACGATCGGTGCATGACCACAGCCCCGCCCCGCGCCGGAGCGCACCACGCGTCCGCGCAGGAATCCGACGAGCCGCCCGTGCGCAAGCTCTACCGCAGCGCCGACGGGCGGCTGCTCGGCGGCGTCGCGCGCGGACTCGCGGGGCATCTGGGACTCCCCGTCTCCTGGGTCCGGGTCGTCTTCGTCGCGCTGTTCCTCGCCGAAGGCATGGGCGCGCTGCTCTACGCCGCGTTCTGGTTCTTCGTCCCGCTCGGCGTCGGCGGGGTGGAGGACCGCCGGACCGCGGCCGACGGCGCCCGCCGCGCCGGGATCCGCAGACCGGACACGGGCCAGGTCATCGCGTTGATCGCGCTGCTGGCCGGGTCCGCCTTCGTCGCCTCCCGGTTCCAGCTGGGCATCGGCAACGGCTATCTCTGGCCGGTGCTGCTGATAGCCGCGGGCGTCGCCCTCGTCTGGCGGCAGGCCGACAACGCCCGCCGTGCGCAGTGGCTGGAGCTGGGCCGCCGCAAGGGCGTCCTCCCGGCGCTGCGCGGTGCGGCCGGGGTGGTGCTCGTCTGCGTCGGAGTGACCGGCATCGTCCTGCTCCAGGGCTCGGTGGGCCACCTCAGCTCGGTGCTCCAGGCCGCGCTCGCCGTCGTCGTCGGCATCGCCCTGCTCGTCGGCCCCTATCTCGTCCGCCTGATCCAGGACCTCTCCGAGGAGCGGCTGATGCGCATCCGCGCCCAGGAGCGGGCCGAGGTCGCCGCCCATGTCCACGACTCCGTGCTGCACACCCTCACCCTCATCCAGCGCAGCGCCGACGACTCCCGCGAGGTCGCCCGGCTCGCCCGCGCCCAGGAGCGGGAGCTGCGGGCCTGGCTGTACCGGCCCGAGGGGCGCACCCAGGAGGAGGACGCGGAGCCCGCGACCCTCGCCGACGCGGTGCGTAAGGCGGCGGCCGAGGTCGAGGACCACCACGGCGTACCGATCGAGGTCGTGGTCGTCGGCGACTGCCCGCTGGACGAGGCGCTGGGCGCACAGATGAAGGCCGCCCGCGAGGCGATGGTCAATGCCGCGAAGTACGGCGGCGACGGCGGGCCGGTGCAGGTCTTCGCCGAGGTGGAGGGCCGCACGGTCTTCGTCTCCGTACGCGACCGGGGCCCGGGCTTCGACCTGGACGCCGTCCCCGACGACCGGATGGGCGTCCGCGAGTCCATCATCGGCCGGATGGAACGCAACGGCGGCACCGCCCGGCTGCGGTCCGTGCCGGGCGGCGGCACCGAGGTCGAGCTGGAGATGGAGCGAGCCGAATGACGCCATCCCCCGGCTCGCCGCACGCCCCGTCCCTCCCCGCGAACGCCCCCACGAGTACCCGTATGACCGGCACCCCATGGCCGGCGCCTCCATGACCGACACCGCGCCCGCCGGGCGCCGCATACGCCGCTGCGGGCACACGGCCCGCCGCGCCGCGCGATGATGACGACGCAGACCACGAGGGACGGACGGAAGAGATGAACAGCGACGGCGCACAGCAGGGCATGAGCGGCGACGACACCCCCCTGACCACACCGGTCGGCACCGGCACACCGGCCCCCGGCACCGCCACGGCACCCGACGGGCCCGCGACGCTGGGACCGGCGGACGACTCCCCGGCCGGTGACGGGTCGGGTGAGGAGCGGCGCACCGTACGGGTGGTGCTCGTCGACGACCACCGGATGTTCCGCACCGGTGTCCAGGCGGAGATCGGGGTGACGGAGCGGACCGGCGTCGAGGTGGTCGGCGAGGCGGCCGACGTCGACCAGGCGATCACCGTCATCACCGCCACCCGCCCCGAGGTCGTGCTCCTGGACGTCCATCTGCCCGGCGGCGGCGGTGTGGAGGTGCTGCGCCGCAGCATGACGCAGATGGCCGACCCGGAGCGGCCGGTCCGCTTCCTGGCGCTGTCGGTCTCCGACGCGGCCGAGGACGTCATCGGCGTCATCCGGGGCGGCGCACGCGGCTACGTCACCAAGACGATCACCGGGAAGGACCTGGTCGACGCGATCTTCCGGGTGGCCGACGGGGACGCGGTGTTCTCACCCCGGCTGGCCGGGTTCGTCCTGGACGCGTTCGCCTCGACGGACGCCCCGCCGGTGGACGAGGACCTGGACCGCCTCACCCAGCGGGAGCGCGAGGTCCTGCGGCTGATCGCCCGCGGCTATGCGTACAAGGAGATCGCCAAGCAGCTCTTCATCTCCGTCAAGACCGTGGAGTCGCATGTCTCCGCGGTGCTGCGCAAGCTCCAGCTCTCCAACCGCCACGAACTGACCCGCTGGGCCGCCGCCCGCCGCCTGGTCTGACCCGGGCCGGGCCACCGGCGACGGCCCGGCCCGGAGCACCGCCGATGGGCCCCGGCCCACCCGGGCCGGGGCCTCGGCACCGTTCCGAAGATCCGTCCGACGACAGGAGGAAAGAAGCTCGCGAAGAGGGGCAACCAGGACGTCGTGGAACGCCGTCTAACGGCGCGGAAAGGCTCGCTGCCGTCGGCGCGGCCACCACCCCGTCGACCGCGTACACGCCGTACATGTCCTGGAAGCGAGACCCCGATGAGCCTGACGGGCACGCCCTTCTTCCTCACCTCGCTTCTGCTGCTGATCGTCGCGATCGTCCTGCCACTGGCGCTGTGGAGCCGGATAGCCGGGCCGCGTCTGCTGCGCGGCGCCATCCGCCTGCTGATGCTGCTGTTCGCGCAGGTCACCGCCATCACCCTGGTCTTCGTGCTGGTCAACAACGCCAACAACCTCTACGACACCTGGGACGACCTGCTCGGCACCGGCAGTCACATCGAGGCGGCCCAGGACCTCGGGCCCGACGGGCTGGGCGGCCGCCAGATCTCCGCCGAGCCGCGCCGGGCCCAGGCGTTCCGCCCGGCGGACGATCCGGTGCTCGGCCCCGGTGTGCAGATGACGGAGCTCCAGGGCCGGATCTCCGGCGTCAGCGGTGAGGTGTACGTCTGGCTGCCGCCGCAGTACCACGACCCGGCGTACCGCACCAAGAAGTTCCCGGTGGTCGAGCTGCTGCCCGGCTACCCCGGCTCGGCCAAGTCCTGGCTGGGCACGCTGGCGGCCGGCCGGCAGTTGCAGCCGCTGATGGAGCGCGGGGAGATCAAGCCGTTCATCCTGGTCGCGCCGCGTACCAACATCTACCAGGGCGCCGACACGGGCTGCGTCAACATCCCCGGGAAGGTCAACGCCGACAGCTGGCTGACCGTCGACGTACGCCAGATGGTCATCAACACCTTCCGGGCCGAGGACCACGCCGACGGCTGGGCGCTGGCCGGTTACTCCGCCGGGGCGCACTGCGCGACCCGGCTCGCGCTGGCCCACCCCGACCGCTACCGCGCGGCGGTCGGCATGTCCGGGTACAACGACCCGGCGGGCGAGGCCAGCTCGCTCGCTGGCAAGGACCCGAAGCTGCGGATCGAGAGCAACCCGCTGCACGAGCTGCGGGAGGCCAACCTGGCCGGACGCCCGCCGCGCACCGCGCTCTTCCTCTCCGGCGCCACCGGCGACGGCTACGAGGCCGGTCTCGGACTGCGGCGGGAGGCCCGGCTGCCCACCACGGTGACCGTGCAGCACATCGGCAAGGACGCCGGTGGCCACACGAGCGCGGTCTGGCGCGCACAGGTCCCCGAGATCTTCCGCTGGCTGAGCGGCCAGGTCAGGGGCTGACGCACCGGGCGCGGGCGGCGCCCGCGCGCCACGAGCCGCCCGGGTCGCCCAAGTCGCCCCTTCACTCCCTGCACGACACCTCCGTCACCGGGGAGCGCAGGCTCCAGCCCATGGACGCGTACAGCTCCCGGCCGGACGGGGTGGCGACGAGCAGGCTCTCGGTGGCGCCCCGCCGGGCGGCGTGGACGCCGAGCACCGTCACCACCAGGCGGCCCAGGCCCCGGCGGCGGTGCTCCGGCCCGGTGACGATCATGTCGTGGACGGCGGAGACCGGGGCGCCGCCGGTCCCGCCGGTGAGCGCGGTCCGGCCCCTCGCGGCGGGCAGCTCGGCCGCCTCGCCCGTGGCCCACACCCGTACGTCCAGGATCCCGTCGCACTCCTCGGTGTCGAGGCGGTAGCCGGGCGGGGCCGGTGTGACCTGGGAAGACGGGGGCATCGGGGCCGTCATGAGGTACTGGGGCCCGTCGTGGTGCCAGGCGGTGGAGAGCAGTGGCGCGACCTCGGCGTGGGGCGCGAAGATCTTGAGCCAGGTGTGCGGCACCGCCACCGTACGGGCCAGGTCGCGCAGCGCCACGGGGTCGGGGTCCGGGACGATGTACCGCACGGCGTCCCGTGGACGGCCCAGCTCGATACGGAGGCCGCCCGGAACCACCTGCGGCACCGGGTGGGCGCGGGCCCGTGCCCACCCGTGGGCCCAGACCTCGATGAGCCGTACGAGACCGGCCCGGTCGGCGATGGCCACCGAGCCCCCTGAACCGGCGCCTTCGCCGTTCCCCAGTTCCATGCGCCGCAGCCTAGAACCGGCCCCCACGGCGCGGACAGGCCATGAACAGGCCAGGAACAGCCGCGACGAGGCCCCCCGAAGGAGGTAAGGGGGAGGCCGTTACGATCCGGAGTATGGACGTAGTACTCAATATCTTCGTCGGCCTGCACATCATCGGTATCGCCTCCCTGCTGGGAGGCTTTCTCACGCAGATGAAGGCGATGAGCGCGGGCACCGCCCGGTTCGTGCCGGCGATGCTGCACGGTGCGCTGACGATGCTGGTCACCGGCATCGCGCTGGTCGGCCTGAACCAGGCCCAGGGCAGCTCCGTCGACAACATCAAGATCGGCGTGAAGCTGGCCGTCCTCGTCGTCATCCTGGGGCTGGTCTACGTCAAGCGGGACGAGGAGAGCATCGCCAAGCCGCTGTTCGGCACGGTCGGCCTGCTCACCATGGTCAACATCTTCATCGCGGTGCTCTGGACCTGAGTCCGACCGGGGCGCGCGGCCGTATCCTCCGCGCCCCCGGCACACCCCGCGTACGCCTCCGGCCCGGCCCTCACCGAGGGACCGGGCCGGAGCCGTTCGACCGGGAGGCCGCGCGGTGCGGCGGCCTCCCGGAAGGGCGTCACGCCGGGCGGACGCTGCCGTAGATCGGCATGTAGTAGATCGACTCGATGCGCACGCTGGCGCCCGGCTTCGGGGCGTGGATCATCTTGCCGTCGCCGATGTACATCCCGACGTGGCTGATGTCGTTGTAGAAGAACACCAGGTCACCGGGGGCGAGGTCCTTGGTGGCGACGCGCTCGCCGACCTTGACCTGGTCCCACGTCGTGCGCGGCAGGCTCACCCCGGCCGCCTTCCACGCGGCCTGCGTCAGCCCGGAGCAGTCGTAGGAGTTGGGACCGGTGGCGCCCCAGACGTACGGCTTGCCCATCTGGGCGCGGGCGAACGCGAGCGCCTTCTCGGCCTTCGTACGGTACGAGCCGTCGGCCGGTCCGCCGCCCTGGCCGGGGTCGGGCGTACCGGAGTCGCCGGTGCCCGTACCGGGGGAGCCGGTGTCCGAACCGCCGCCGGGCTGCTGCTCGCGCTGCTTGCGCGCCTCCTCCTCGGCCTTGCGCCGGGCCGCCTCCTCCTTCTTGCGCTCCAGCTCCGCCAGGCGCGCCTTCTCCTGGGCGGTCAGCTCGGAGAGCAGCTGGCGGGCCTCGGTCAGCTTGCCCTGGACCGTCCGCTTGGAGTCGGCCAGCTCGGACTGCGACTCCTGGAGGCGTTCCAGGCTGCGGGTCGCCTCGGCCCGCTGACGGGCGGCGGCGGCCTGCTGCTCCTGGTAGGCGTCGACGGCCTGCTGCTGCCGCCCGGTGAGCCGCTCCATCAGGTGGCTGCGGTCGGCGAACTGCTGCGGGTCCTTGGAGAACATCAGCTGTGCCGTCGCGTTCACGCCGCCGCTGCGGTACTGCGCGGCGGCGAAGGTGCCCAGCTCCCGGCGGGCCTCGTTGAGCTTGCCGGTGCGGCGCGCCGCGGCGTCCTGGAGGTCGCTGACCTCCGACCGCCGCTCGCCGACGCGCTCCTTGACGGCGTTGTACTTCTGGGTCGCGACCTCCGCCTGGTGGTAGAGGGTGTCGACCTTCTTCTTGACCTCTTCGACGGTCGGCTTCGGGGAGCGGGGGGACGCCTCGGCCGGCTGGGAGAGCAGGGTGACCGTGGCGAGGGCGGCGGTCGTCAGACCGGCGGCCGTCCGGCGGCTGCCGGGCGAGGTGAGGACGCGGGTACGCGGCTTGCGGTGCGACGGCAAGGCCGACGACTCCTTCCGTGGACCGCCTACCGGGTTAGCTGTCGGGTTCGGGCGGTGTCGCAGACGGAAGGCTTGCCCTACGGTCCGTACGTGCGCGCTGGCGGCCGTACCGACCGATTCACCCCGGTGGTGCTGGTGGGTCCCCGGCTCCGGGTGCCGTGGGGCAGGGCCGGACTCGGCGGAGGCGGCCTGTGCGGACGCTGTCGTCCACGGGATGCAGGCAGCCCGAGCGTGAACCTAGCCAACTCGTGTGGCTCCTGTGAAGGCAGATGTTCGATTTGCCCGAAACCTTTTCGTGACCTGTGTGCATGAGGTGACGTTCGTGTGGGCAGGGCGGGGTATCTGCGCGGAATGCCGGGTTCGCCGCGCGAGGGGGAGCGGAACGCCCGCGCTTCCGGCCTTTCCACGGCTCCGGGCCCGACTGTCGGTGGGGCGGCCTAGACTCGGTGGGCGATGAGCAGCCTCTTTGACGACAGCTTCCTGGCGGACCTCGCTCCCAAGGACGAGGAGCCCCCGCCACCCCCCGAGGACGAGCACGGCCCGGCCCGGGAGGAGGTTCCGCACGACCTCTTCAGCGGGAAGTTCGACGCCCCCGTACCCCGGGACGCGCACTACCGCGACGGCGCCGCCCGCCCCGCCGTCGACCCCGCCGCGCTCCTGGAAGGGCTCAACGACGCCCAGAAGGCCGCCGTGGTGCACTCCGGCGGCCCGCTGCTGATCGTCGCCGGAGCCGGTTCCGGCAAGACCCGGGTGCTCACCCACCGCATCGCGCATCTGCTCGCCGCCCGCGGCGTGCACCCCGGCCAGATCCTCGCGATCACCTTCACCAACAAGGCCGCCGGTGAGATGAAGGAGCGCGTCGAGGAGCTGGTCGGCCCCCGGGCGGGCGCCATGTGGGTCTCCACCTTCCACAGCGCCTGCGTCCGCATCCTGCGCCGCGAGTCCAAGCACCTCGGCTTCACCTCGTCGTTCTCGATCTACGACGCCGCCGACTCCAAGCGCCTGATGGCCCTGGTCTGCCGCGATCTCGATCTCGATCCCAAGCGGTTCCCGCCCAAGTCCTTCAGCGCCAAGGTCTCCAACCTCAAGAACGAGCTCATCGACGAGGAGACCTTCGCAGGCCAGGCGGCCGACGGCTTCGAGAAGACCCTGGCCCAGGCGTACGCGCTCTACCAGGCACGGCTGCGCGAGGCCAACGCCCTGGACTTCGACGACATCATCATGACGACCGTCAACCTCCTCCAGGCGTTCCCGGACGTCGCGGCCCACTACCGCCGCCGCTTCCGCCACGTCATGGTCGACGAGTACCAGGACACCAACCACGCGCAGTACACCCTCATCCGCGAGCTGGTCGGCCCGGCCGAATCCGCCGCCGAGCTGTGCGTCGTCGGCGACGCCGACCAGTCGATCTACGCCTTCCGCGGCGCCACGATCCGTAACATCCTCCAGTTCGAGGAGGACTACCCGGACGCCACGACGATCCTGCTGGAGCAGAACTACCGCTCCACCCAGACGATCCTCTCCGCCGCCAACGCCGTCATCGAGCGCAACGAGAACCGCCGCCCCAAGAACCTCTGGACCGAAGCCGGCGAGGGCCCCCGCATCACCGGGTACGTCGCCGACACCGAGCACGACGAGGCCCAGTTCGTCGCCGAGGAGATCGACCGCCTCACCGACGCGAAGGACGCCCGCGCCGGAGACGTCGCGATCTTCTACCGCACCAACGCCCAGTCCCGCGTCTTCGAGGAAATCCTCATCCGCGTCGGACTGCCCTACAAGGTCGTCGGCGGCGTCCGCTTCTACGAGCGCAAGGAGGTCCGCGACATCCTCGCGTACCTGCGCGTGCTCGCCAATCCGGAGGACACCGTCCCGCTCCGCCGGATCCTCAACGTCCCCAAGCGCGGCATCGGCGACCGCGCCGAGGCGATGATCGACGCCCTGGCGCTCCGCGAGAAGATCAGCTTCCCGCAGGCGCTGCGCCGCGTCGACGAGGCGTACGGCATGGCCGCCCGCTCCGCCAACGCCGTCCGCCGCTTCAACACCCTGATGGAAGAGCTGCGCACCATCGTCGAGTCCGGCGCCGGCCCGGCCACCGTCCTCGAAGCGGTCCTGGAGCGCACCGGCTATCTGGCCGAGCTGCAGTCCTCCACCGACCCGCAGGACGAGACCCGGATCGAGAATCTCCAGGAACTCGCCGCCGTGGCCCTGGAGTTCGAGCAGGACCGGGTGGCCGGTCCCGCCGCGGCGGACGCGGACGCGGAGGAGCCCGTCTCCGGCGGCACGCTCGCCGACTTCCTGGAGCAGGTCGCGCTGGTCGCCGACTCCGACCAGATCCCCGACGAGGACGAGGACGGCAGCGGCGTCGTCACCCTCATGACCCTGCACACCGCCAAGGGCCTGGAGTTCCCGGTCGTCTTCCTCACCGGTATGGAGGACGGCGTCTTCCCGCACATGCGCGCCCTCGGCCAGACCAAGGAGCTGGAGGAGGAGCGCCGCCTCGCCTACGTCGGCATCACCCGCGCCCGCGAGCGCCTCTACCTCACCCGCTCCACGATGCGCAGCGCCTGGGGCCAGCCGTCGTACAACCCGCCGTCGCGGTTCCTGGAGGAGATCCCCGCGTCGTTCGTCGACTGGCGGCGCACCGGACCGGCCACCCCGTCCGCGACGATGGGCGGGATGCGCTCCGGCAGCAGCAGCAGCGGCGGGATCGGCTCCGGTTTCGGTACGCCGCGGGCCAAGGGCGGCCCGAGCGGGTTCGCCACCCGGCGGGGCAACGACCGCCCGGTGGTGGCGCTCGCCGTCGGCGACCGCGTCACCCACGACAGCTTCGGCCTCGGCACGGTCACCGGCGTCAAGGGCAGCGGGGACAACGCCGAGGCGACGATCGACTTCGGCGGCGAGAAGCCCAAGCGGCTGCTGCTGCGGTACGCCCCGGTCGAGAAGCTGTGAAAAAGGCCCGGCCCCTCAGGGGCCGGGCCTCCATGCGGGTGCCTGCCGGGCGGACCGGCGGGCACCGGGCGTCAGTTGGGGTTGAGTCCGTGGCTCTGCAGCCACGGCAGCGGGTTGATCGGCGAGCCGCCGCCCGGCCGCACCTCGAAGTGCAGATGCGGGCCGGTGGAGTTGCCGGAGCTGCCGGAGTACGCGATCTGGTCCCCGGCCTTGACCGAGCCGGAGCGGATCTTGGTGCTGCTGAGGTGGCAGTACCACGTCTCCGTACCGTCGGGCGATGTCACGATCGCCATGTTGCCGTAGGCGGAGTTCCACTGGGTGCGGACGGTGCCGTCGGTCGCGGCCATCACGGGGGTGCCGTACTGCACGGGGAAGTCGATGCCGGTGTGGACGGACATCCAGTTGACGCCCGCCTGGCCGAAGAGCGCGCTCAGCCCGTGCTGGCTGACCGGGAGCAGGAACTTCGGACGGGCGGCCTCCTTGCGCCGCGCCTCGTCCTCCTTGCGCTTCTTCTCCGCGACCTGCCGGGCCTTGAGGTCGATGCGCTCCTGGGTGCGGCTCGCCCGGTCGGCGAAGTCGTCGGCCCCGGCGCTGAGTCCGGCGAGCTGGGTGTCGAGCTTGCTGTTGGCCGTCGACGGCTTGACGCCCCCGGCCTCCGGCGCGGCCTGCGCCGCCTCGTCCTTCTCGTCCCCGCCGAAACCGCCGACGGTGGCCGCCGCGGCGGCGCAGACGCCGAGGGCGGCGACGGAGGGCACCGCGATGGTCAGCAGCGCCGACCGCTTCGCCGTCCGGCGGCGGCTGCGGCCGCGCCCCGCGGGGGCGGCCCGGCCGTGGTCAGGTGCGTCGTCGGCCGGGACGACCGGGACCGCCTGGGTCATCGCATCGGCGAGCGCGGCGGCGCGCGCCCCCGAACCGGACCCGGGGGATCCGCCCTCGGGCCGCGGCGGTTCGCCGGGCTCGTGCGGCAGCGAGTCGACGGCCGGGGGACCGCTCTGCGCCGGGATGATCGCGGTGGCCGCCTGGTCGATCGTCGGCCATACGGCGGTGGCGTCGTGCCCGGACGCGTCGTGCCCGGCGTCCTCGGTGAGAGCGGGCCATACGGCGGTGGCGTCGTGCCCGGCGCTCTCGGTGACGGCCGGCTGCACCGCCGTGGCGGTCGCCCCGTAGCCGCCGGTGCCGTACGCGGTCCGGTCGTCGTACCCGGGGGCGTCGTAACGGTCGGTGCCGACGGAGTAGCCGCCGCTGCCGAGGGGGTCACCGGCGTAGGCGTACGTGCCGGTGCCGGGTGCCTCCGCGGCGGGTGCGGCCGTGGCGTAGGCGCCGGTGCCGTAGGTGGCGTGGTGCGTGCCGGTCGAGTAGGCGCCGGTGTGGGTGCCGTACCCGTCGTCGTAGCCGTACCCGTGGGTGCCGGCGCCGGGGGTCTCGTGGCCGGTGTGGGCGTAGGGGTCGTAACCGCCGCCCTGCACGTCCGTGCCGTAGCCGCTCCCGTAGGCCGCGGTGTGGTGCGTGCCGGTGTCGTAACCGGTCGTGTCGTACCCGCCGGTGGCGTAGGAGCCCGTGTCGGGGGAGCCGGTGCCGTATGCGGACGCGGCGTAGGTTCCGGTGTCGTAGGTGCCGGTGCCGTACGGATCGCCGCCGTAACCGGCCGTCGGGTACTGCCCGGTGCCGTAATCGGCGGGCAGGGAACCGAAGAGCGGATCACCGCCGTCGTAACCGGCATAACCGGCCGTGTGTTGCTGCTGCCCGTAGGAGTCGTACGCGGCGGAGTGCCCGTACGAGGCGTCGGGAGCGGGGCCTGTCGGGAGGGGACCCTCCGACGGGTGACGGTCGTTCACCACCAGCTTCTCTTTCGCCTCGGCAGCAGGAGAATTAGCGGCGACTGTACCCGGCGGTACGCGACGCCGACAATCTTCCCCAGGTTTCGGGCGGGACCGGGGCGGGCATTTGGTCGCCTTTCGGGGGCATCCATGCCTTCTCTTGGTGTCCCGTTCGAGAGCGCACGGGCGTGGAACCCGGCGCACACGCGGTGACCGGGCCCTCGGAGCCGGAATTCCCTTGCCGTATCCGGCGCGTACCGGGCACGCCGTTCGTGGTGATATCGAATGCGGATATCGCGCCACGGAATGGCGAGGGATGGCTCGATGCCGACCTTTTGATGCCGTTAGTCGCTTCCGGAGCGGTGAGGTGAAGGCTCCGCGAATGCCGGATGCATTCCGGTGGGGCGCCGCGTCGGTGTCGGGGAACGGGCGCGGGCGGAGCGCCGGGCCCGCGTGGCGTGCCCGGTCCGCGCGGGGGGGGACGGGGCCCGGACGCCGGGGCGCGGAAGGGGGGTTCGCGTGTGATTTCCCCCTCCCCGCATGTCACGGGAGCGCCGGGTGCGCGATGCTGGCGATAACGTTCGTTCACTTGCGGCCACCGGACCGGACGGCCGCACGATCGGTTGTCGGCTCGGCGGCACACACGGCGTGCCGTGCATGACTTGGAGGCGGTTATGGGTGTGGCACGGCATGACGAGGCGCAGGCGGACGCCCGCGGCACGGCCGGTACGTCGGGGCCGATCCGCGTCGTGGTGGCCAAGCCGGGGCTGGACGGGCACGACCGGGGTGCAAAGGTCATCGCGCGGGCGCTGCGCGACGCCGGTATGGAGGTCATCTACACCGGGCTGCACCAGACTCCGGAGCAGATCGTCGACACCGCCATCCAGGAGGACGCCGACGCCATCGGCCTGTCGATCCTCTCCGGCGCCCACAACACCCTCTTCGCCAAGGTGATCGCGCTGCTCAAGGAGCGCGACGCGGACGACATCAAGGTCTTCGGCGGCGGCATCATCCCGGAGGCGGACATCGCACCGCTGAAGGAACAGGGCGTCGCGGAGATCTTCACCCCCGGCGCCACCACCACCGCGATCGTGGAGTGGGTGACCGCGAACGTGCGGTCCCTGTCGGCCTGAGGCGACGCGCGGGCCCGGCCGCCTGACGGGGAGGACGACGTGCCCCGGCGGTGGTCGGCGGGGCGCCCGCCGCCGGGCGGGGCGTCGTGGGGCGTCGGTCATGGGGGCTCACTCCGTCCCGGTGATGGGCGGGGCGCCGGGGACCGAGGCGTCGGCGGGCCTCCCGGCAGCAAGGGGAGCGGTGGCGTCGGCGAGTTCGGCGAGCATGGTGGCGCGGAGGCGGAGGGTGCCGACGAGGCGCTGGAACGCCTCGGACCAGTAGCCCCCGGCCCCCGGGGAGGCGCCCTCCGGCTCGTCGGTGACCGCCGTCAGCATGTCCAGCCGGTCCGCCGCGGCCGGATCCAGGCAGCGCTCCGCCAGGCCCATCACCCCGCTGAAGCTCCACGGGTAGCTGCCCGCGTCCCGTGCGATGTCCAGCGCGTCGACCACCGACCGGCCCAGCGGTTCGGCCCACGGCACCGCGCAGACCCCCAGCATCCGGAACGCGTCGGCCAGACCGTGCGCCGCGATGAACCCCGCCACCCAGGCGGCGCGTTCCCCGGACGGCAGCACGGTCAGCAGCTTCGCCGTGTCGCGGGACGAGCCGCCCGAGGCGCCGCCGGTGTCCTCGGGCGCCGACCCGGGGGCGCCCAGCAGGGCCCGTGCCCAGGCGGGGTCCCGCTGCCGGATCGCCGCGCGGCACCAGGCGTCGTGCAGTTCGGTGCGCCAGCCGTCCGCCACCGGGAGGGCGACGATGTCCTCCGGCGCGCGTCCGCCGAACCGCGCGGACCAGCGACGGAGCGGCGCCGCCTCCACCAACTGCCCCAACCACCAGGCGCGTTCACCCCGCCCCGAGGGGGCCTTGGCGGCCACGCCGTCGCGCCGCATCCCCTCGTCGCAGGCGCGCGGCGGCGTCACGCCGATGCGCGGGCCGGACGGACCGGCCGTCCCGGGGACGAGGGTGACGCAGCCATGGGCGCGGGCCGCCATCCGCGCGGCGAAGGCGGACTCCGGGAGTGTGGAGAGGAGTTCGGCGGCGGTGGCGCGGACGGTGCGGCTGCGGTCGGCCAACGCCTGTTCCAGGAACGCCTCGTCGGACGGGGAGAGGCCCTCGCGCAGCGTGTCGAGGAAGAGCAGCCGGTCCTCGGCGTGCTCCGCCGACCAGGTGCCGGCCAGCAGTTCCCGCCCGGTGTCCGGTGCGCTCCGGCGGACCGCGGCCAGCAGGGCCGCCCGCTCGGCGAACAGCCCCTCGTCCCACAGGCGCCGCACCGCCTCGGGGTCCTCGGCGCCCGGCGTCGCCCGGGCGCCGGTGGCGCGCAGGGCGAACTTCCAGTCGGGGTGGAACTGCGCCAGCCAGCGGGCCCGCTGACCGGCCAGCGCCAGCGCCGCCGGACGCAGGTCGGTCCGGGCGCGGGCGGCGTCGAGCAGCGCGGGCAGCAGCGCCTCGGGGGCGCGGTAGCCGTGCGCCTGGGCGGCGGACAGCCATTGGGGCAGCAGCTCGGTGAGGTCGGGCGCGGTGCCGCGGCGACTGCTTCCGGCCGTTCCGCCGCGGTCCGCGAGCAGCAGTGCCAGACGGCGGCGGGCGGCCGGAGGGATCACGGGCCGCGGGTCGTCCGGGGCGGGAGCGGGACGGTCGGCGGCGGGTGCGGGCCGCAGCGCGGCGCGGCGGCGCACCGTGCTGACGGCGGCCGCATCCAGCAGCGCGGCGGCGGCACTCCGCCCGGGCCGCACCGCCACGGGCGGCGTCCGCCGCTCCGTCCCCAACAGTGCCGCGCTCACCAGGGCGGACCAGGGGACGGGCGGGGGAGCGGCGGCGTTTGGCGGGTCGGCCGCCTCCCCGGTGGAGGTGGCGGTGGCGACCGGGGAGGCCGAAGAAGGGGAAGCTGCGGATGTCATGCCGTACTCCAGGAGTCGTCGGGTGGGGCGTGGGGCTGGAGCCGTCGGGCGGGGTGAGGGAGAGAGGGCGCGGGGCGGTGGCCGTCCGGGGTGCTCCGGGTGCGCTCTTGTACGGGTGCGGCGCCGTCCCGTCCTACGCGGTACGGGCTCAGGGCCCCGGCTTACGGCGGGGACCGGCTGAGGCCCTCGGGCTCATGGCGGGCCGGCCCCAGGGCCTCGCCTCACAGGGAGACCGGCTCCGGGTCCCAGGTGGTCAAGGGGAGGAAGCCGCGGTGGCCGCAGGTGCCGAAGACCGTGACGGGGTGGCCGCCCGATATCGCGGTCAGCCGCCACAGGCCCGGTCGGGGCAGGGCGCGCGGGTCGAGCGGCAGCGCGGATTCGCCGTCCGCGTCGGCCAGTTGCCAGCCGGATCCCCCGTCCCCCGGTATCGGTATGACGTCCGCGAGCACCACCGGCCAGGAGCCCAGCCAGGGGTCGTCGCACAGCGCCTCGCCGTAGGCGCGCAGCGCCGCGTCGATGCCGCACCCGGACGGTGTCGGACCCTGGACCGGTGGTGCGTGGTGCTCACCCAGTGCGGCCCGCAGGGGCCGGGCGCCCGGATAGAAGGCGAGGTCGGCGTCGAGCAGCAGGCCGGGCGGCAGCGTCGGCTCCAGGGGGCGGCCGCCGCCGGAGTAGGAGAGGTGGAGCGCCATCCGGCCGGTCCGTTCGCCCCGTAGATGGATACGCCGGGCGGTCAACATGCCTTCGTCGGCGTCATGTTGGGACAGCACCAGCCAGCGGTCCCGTACCGGCGACGCCTCGGGGCCGGTCAGCAGCTCGGCGGTGTCCGTCGTCAGGCCGACGCGGGCGCGGACCGTGGCGGCGAGCGGTGGCGGCAGCCGGTCGATGGCGAGAAAGCCCTCGTCGAGGAGGTGGAGCAGGGAACATTCCGCCAACAGGCGGGAGGGCCAGTCGCCGCCCGAGGCGGGGATGGTGCCCAACTCTCGGACCCGGGCGGCGAGTCCGGGGGCCTGGGCGTCCACCATTCGGGCGGCCGTTTCGTCCCAGGAGGCGTAACCGGCGCCCTCCGCGGCGGCAAGTCCCGTGCGCAGCAGGTCTTCCAGCCGCTGCTCCAGCTCCGTCGCGCCCGCGCCGATCCGGGCCGCCCGCCGCGCCGCACGTCGGGCAGCGGGCCCCGTATCGGCGGTGGTGCGTGTGGACGTCCCGCCGTCCGGGGGTGCGGTCGCGCCGCGATCGGCCTGCTCCCGGCGGCCGGTCAGCCACTCGTCCGCCCAGGGCGGCGGCGCGCCGGCGGGGACCGCGTCGCCGCCGCCGGACCAGAGCAGCAGCAACCCCAGCGCGTGCTTGCACGGGAACTTGCGGCTCGGGCAGGTGCACCGATACGCGGGGCCGGTGAGGTCGACGACGGCGCGGTACGGCGTCCGGCCGCTGCCCTCGCACAGCCCCCACACGACGCCGCCGTCCGCGCCCGCCCCCGACCACGGCCCGGGCCCGGCGAGTCTGCCGCCCGCCCGGCGTGATGCCTCGTCAGGCGCCAGCGCGAGCACCTGATCCGTCGTCCAGCGTTCCCCCTGCGGATTCATGTCACCGACGCTACGACCCGCCACTGACAATCGGTCGCGCGCGGAGAGAAAGCGCAGTTCAGAAGCGGTTTCGGGGGCGTTGTCAGTGGTCGGGTGCAGAGTGGAATCCGCAAGCGGCCGACCGCCTGCCGGGCGTCGGCGGCAGTTCGTTCGATGAGGGGGAGCCATGTCCGCGGACGGGTGGAAGACGACGGAAGAAGCGACGGCGCAGACGCCGGGCGGAGCGCGTCAGGAGCCGCGCGAGCGGGCGTCGAAGGGGACGGACGGCGGCGCCGGGGGAGCGGTGCTGCGGCCACACGCGGAGGAGACGTTCGCCGACGAACTCACCGCGCTGGCCGCCGCCGACGACCGGCCGCGGCCGGAGCGCTGGCGCCTCTCGCCGTGGGCGGTGGCGACGTACCTCCTCGGCGGCACGCTCCCCGACGGCACGGTCGTCACACCGAAGTACGTCGGGCCGCGCCGCATCGTCGAGGTGGCGGTGACGACGCTGGTCACCGACCGCGCACTGCTCCTGCTGGGGGTGCCGGGGACGGCGAAGACCTGGGTGTCGGAGCATCTGGCCGCCGCGGTCAGCGGCGATTCCACGCTGCTCGTCCAGGGCACCGCCGGCACGCCCGAGGAAGCGATCCGCTACGGCTGGAACTACGCCCGCCTCCTCGCCGACGGCCCCGGCCGGGAAGCGCTGGTGCCCAGCCCGGTGATGCGGGCGATGGCGTGCGGGGCGACCGCCCGCATCGAGGAGCTGACCCGTATCCCGGCCGACGTCCAGGACACCCTCATCACGATCCTGTCCGAGAAGACCCTGCCCATCCCCGAGTTGGGCGAGGAGGTGCAGGCGGTACGCGGCTTCAACCTGATCGCCACGGCCAACGACCGCGACCGCGGGGTCAACGACCTCTCCAGCGCGCTGCGCCGCCGCTTCAACACCGTCGTCCTGCCGCTGCCCGAGACGTCCGACGCCGAGGTGGAGATCGTCTCCCGCCGGGTCGAACAGCTGGGCCGCTCGCTGGAACTCCCGGCCGGGCCCGAGGGGTTGGACGAGATACGGCGGGTCGTCACCGTCTTCCGCGAGCTGCGCGACGGGGTGACGGAGGACGGGCGCACCAAGGTCAAGTCGCCGTCCGGGACGCTGTCCACGGCCGAGGCGATCTCCGTGGTGACCAACGGCCTGGCGCTGGCGGCCCACTTCGGTGACGGCGTACTGCGCCCCGGCGATGTGGCCGCCGGTCTGCTGGGCGCCGTCGTCCGCGATCCGGCTGCGGACCGCGTCGTCTGGCAGGAGTACCTGGAGACGGTCGTCCGGGAGCGGGACGGCTGGAAGGACTTCTACCGCGCCTGCCGGGAGGTGACGGCATGAACGGGTCGGGCGGCAGCCGAGGGCCCGGTGGCGTGCGCGGGGACGCGCCCGAGGAGCCGGTGCTGCTCGGGGTGCGGCACCACGGCCCCGGCTCGGCGCGGGCGGTGCGCGCCGCACTGGAGCAGACCGACCCGTGCGCGGTGCTCATCGAAGGGCCACCGGAGGCGGACGCCCTGGTGCCGCTCGCCGGGGATCCCGGTATGCGCCCGCCGGTCGCCCTGCTCGCCCATGTCCGGGACGCCCCGGGGCGGTCGGCGTTCTGGCCGCTGGCGGAGTTCTCCCCGGAGTGGGTGGCGCTGCGCTGGGCCCTGGAGCGGGAGATCCCGGTCCGCTTCATCGACCTCCCGGCCGCCCACTCCCTGGCGCTGCCGGAGCCGGAGCCCGGCCAGGAGCCGCAGCCGGAGCAGGAGCCGGGTTCCGGGGAAGCCGCCGGTGGCGGGCTCGCGACCGCCCCTGGGGCGCCGGACGCCGCGCCACGCGCGGATCCGCTGGGGGCGCTCGCCCGCGCCGCCGGGTACGACGACGCCGAGGCGTGGTGGGAGGACGCCGTCGAGCACCGCGCGGCGGGCGGGCCCGGGGCGGCGGACGCCCTGGCGCCGTTCGCGGCGGTCGCCGAGGCGATGGCCGCCCTGCGCGAGGCGTTCGGCGACGGCGGGCATCCGCACGACCCGGTCCGCGAGGCCCATATGCGGTTGCGGCTGCGGGCCGCCCGGCGGGAGTTCGGGGACCGCGTCGCCGTCGTCTGCGGCGCCTGGCACGTCCCGGCGCTGACCCGCCGTACGACGGTCACCGCGGACCGCCGGCTCCTGTCCGGCCTGCCCAAGGTCAAGACCGAGCTGACCTGGGTCCCCTGGACCCACCGCCGCCTCGCCCGGCACAGCGGATACGGCGCCGGAATCGCCTCGCCCGGCTGGTACGGCCACCTCTTCCGGGCGCCCGACCGGCCCGTCGAGCGCTGGCTGATCCGGGCCGCCGGGCTGCTCCGGGAGGAGGACTACGCCGTCTCCCCGGCCCATGTCATCGAGGCGGTACGGCTCGCCGAAGGGCTCGCCGCGGTCCGCGGCCGGCCGCTCCCCGGGCTCGCCGAGACCATGGACGCGATCCGCGCCGTGCTGGGCGACGGCTCCGACGTCCCCGCCGCGTTGATCCACGACCGGCTCGTGGTCGGGGACGCCCTGGGCGAGGTGCCCGACGACGCACCGGCCGTCCCCCTCCAACGCGATCTGACCCGCACCGCCCGTACCCTGCGCCTCAAGCCGGAGGCGGCCGAGCGC
Source organism: Streptomyces sp. NPDC029159 (assembly GCF_055564055.1). Taxonomy (NCBI): domain Bacteria; kingdom Bacillati; phylum Actinomycetota; class Actinomycetes; order Kitasatosporales; family Streptomycetaceae; genus Streptomyces; species Streptomyces sp. NPDC029159. Next base: position 128,346 of record NZ_JBVHWT010000012.1, on the reverse strand, counting down.
GAGGTGGAGCTGGATCTGCGCAAGGAGACCGACGCCGGGCGCAGCCGTCTGCTGCACCGGCTGCGGCTCCTCGGCATCCCCTGGGGCGAGCCGGTCCGGTCGCGCGCCACCACCGGTACGTTCCGCGAGACCTGGCGGCTGCGCTGGGAGCCGGAGCTGTCGGTGAAGGTCGCCGAGGCCGGGATCTGGGGGACGACCGTACCGGCGGCGGCCACCGCCAAGGCCGCGGCGGACGCGGCGGCCGCCACCGCGCTCGCCGAGGTCACCGCCGTCGCCGAGAACTGTCTGCTCGCCGCACTCCCGGACGCGTTGCCGCAGGTCATGCGGGTCCTGGCGGACCGCGCCGCACTGGACACGGACGTCGGCCGCCTCGCCCGGGCGCTTCCCGCCCTCGTCCGCGCCGTCCGCTACGGCGACGTACGCGGCACGGACGGCGCGGCGCTGCGCGAGGTGGCCGCGGGCCTGGCCGAGCGGATCTTCGTCGGCCTGCCGCCCGCCTGCGCCGGCCTCGCCGCGGATGCCGCCACCGAGATGCGCGACCACCTCGACGCCACCCACCGGGCGGTCACCCTGCTGAGCCGCCCGGAGACCACCGAGGGCGCCGGGGCCGACGAGGAAACGGGGGCTTCCGCCGCCGACCGTTGGGCGCGGGCGCTGCGCGGCGTCGCCGAACGGGAGCGCGTCCCGGGGCTGCTCCGGGGCCGCGCGGTGCGGCTGTTGCGCGACGACGGGCGGCTCGGGGACGGCGGCGCGGAGCGGCTGATGGGGCTCGCCCTGTCGCCCGCCGCCCCGCCCGCGGACGCGGCCGGCTGGATCGAGGGGTTCGCCGGGGGCGGGGACGGCGACGGCATGGTGCTGGTCCACGACGAGCGGCTGCTGGCGCTCGTCGACGGCTGGCTGACCAGGGTGCCGCCCGAGGCGTTCACCGACGTACTCCCGTTGCTGCGCCGGACGTTCGCCGCCTACGGGCCCGGAGTGCGCCGCGCCCTCGGCGAGCAGATACGCCGGGGCCCCGCCGCCCTCGTACCGCAGGCGCCGCCCGGCCGGGGCGCGGGCCCGGACGACGCCGTGCCGGTGCCCGGCTTCGGCCCCGGTCTCGACCGCGACCGCGCCGCCGCCGTCCTGCCCACCCTCCATCTGCTGCTCGACCCCGCCGCGCACGTCAACGACCCCTTGGGGAAGGCATGTTGAACGCCACCGACCACACGGACCCGCACGCCACCCGAGCCCCTGCGACCAGCCACCCCACCACCGCAGCCGCGCCACCGCCCGCCGCCATCGCGTCCACCGGCATCGCATCCAACGGCGCCGCTTCAGGTGACACCGCACCCGACGACACCGCACCCGACGACACCGCACCCGACGGCACCACACCCGACGCCGCCGCCCCCTCCCTCCCCGCCGACGAGCGGTTGCGGCGTTGGCGGATGGTGCTCGGCGGGGGAGCGGCGGACGGAACCGGACGCGAACTGCGCGGCCGGGACCGGGCGATGGACGACGCGCTCGGCGCGCTCTACGGACGGGACGGCGCCGCACGGGACGGCGCGGGCCGGGCCGCCGGGGGCCGTCGGGCCGCCGGGCTCGGTGCGTCCGCGCCCGGTGTGGCGCGCTGGCTCGGCGACATCCGTACGTACTTCCCCTCCCCGGTCGTCCAGATCATGCAGCGCGACGCCATCGACCGCCTCGGGCTGGCCGCGCTGCTGCTGGAGCCGGAGATGCTGGAGGCGGTCGAGGCCGACGTCCACCTGGTCGGCACCCTGCTCACGCTCCACAAAGCCATGCCCGAGACGACCCGGGAGACCGCGCGGGCCGTCGTCCGCAAGGTCGTCGCGCAGCTGGAGCAGCGGCTGACGTCACGGACCCGCGCCACCCTCACCGGCGCACTGGACCGCTCGGCCCGGACCGCCCGCCCCCGCCACCACGACATCGACTGGAACCGCACCCTCCGTGCCAACCTCAAGAACTATCTGCCCGAGCACCGCACGGTCGTCCCCGAGCGGCTGATCGGTTACGGCCGTGCCGCGCGCTCGGTGCGGAAGGAGGTGGTGCTCTGCGTCGACCAGTCCGGCTCCATGGCCGCATCCGTCGTCCACGCCGCGGTCTTCGGTGCGGTGCTCGCCTCGATGCGGTCCCTCGACACCCGGCTGGTCGTCTTCGACACCTCCGTCGTCGACCTCACCGACCAGCTCGACGACCCGGTCGACGTCCTCTTCGGCACCCAGCTCGGCGGCGGCACGGACATCAACCGCGCGCTCGCCTACTGCCAGTCCCGCATCACCCGCCCCGCCGAGACCGTCGTCGTCCTCATCAGCGATCTCTACGAGGGCGGGATCCGCGACGGAATGCTCAAGCGGGTGGCCGCGATGAAGGCGTCGGGGGTGCAGTTCATCTGTCTGCTGGCGCTGTCCGACGAGGGCGCGCCCGCCTACGACCGGGAGCATGCGGCGGCGTTGGCGGCGCTGGGCGCACCGGCCTTCGCCTGCACACCTGACCGCTTCCCGGATGTCATGGCCGCCGCAATCGAAAAGCGCCCCCTATTCATACCGGACATGCCGGAGCAACGGTGACGGGTCGCACCGAGGGTCCTTGCGGCGTGGCTCCCGGGGCGGGCAAGGTCGCCGTATCGCCCACGACGTGAGCGGCACCACGGTTCCGGGCCGTGACCGCCCCCGTCCTCCTGGGAAGCACTCCCCGTTTCCGTCGCCTCCGTCACCCCTGCCCGCGTACGCACGGTGCCAGGGCGATCGGTGTGCGAACGGATACGGCGCACCCGCACCACGCACGTCCGACTTCGTCGGTGGCCGTCGCCAACGGGCCGCTGGGGAAGGCCGGTTGTGCGCCTGCATCACCCGCTCGTCGGCGATCCGGTGCGCGGGACGGGCAGGGCAACCGCCAACTTCAGAAGCGAAGGACCGTCACCATGCGTCATCCCGTTCGCCGTTCCCTGGCCCTCGCCGCCGCCGCTTTCGGCCTGGTCGCCTTCGGCGCGACCGCCGCCCACGCCGACAGCGAGTGGTACCCGACCGAGAAGGGCAACCCGGTCGTCTTCCGGTCGGCCCCCGCCGCCGGTGACAGCGGCCGGGTCGTGTGCTACCCCGACGGCCGGTGCTGTGACGCGGACGGCTGCTGGCTGGACCGCGTCGATCCGATCCCCGCCGGCGCCTCCCACCTCCAGCCGCTCGGCTGACTCCGCACGGAGCCGCTTCGGCGCCCACGGTGTTGGGAGCGGCGCCATCCGCGGTACGACGGTGACGCCGTGCCGCCCTGCCGCCGGTGCGCCTGAGCGCACCGGTGCCCCGAACCGCCGGGTGGTCCTCTGTGGGGGAGGATCACCCGGCTTCGGCGTTTCCGGAACCGGCGCTCCCGGCCCCGGAGTTCCCCCTACGTCAGGACGCCGGGCCGCACTCCGGCTCACAGGTGAGAGAACGTCATTCCCCGGCCCATGCCCTGTGCTCGACGTCAATTCACCGGTAAATCGAAAGCTGTTCGCACGTCATACCGGACATGGCGGAGGAACGTGACAGGAGCGCCGAGGGGACTTGCGGGGGCCCTGGCCCCTCGTGCAAGGATCAGTTCATCGCTTGATCACCCGTGACGGAAGCGACGCCGTGGCCCCTGCCCGGCGTCCCCGTCCTTCTGGGAAGGTCTCCTCCGTTGTCTGCTGCGTTCGTCCTGCCTGCCGCCGTGCGCCTGCCGCGCACCGTGGCCGTGCGGCGCGCGCTGCTGGCGGGGCTCTTCCTGGTGGGTTTCGTGGCCCTCGGCTTCGCCTTCGGCCCCGGCGCCCACGCGGACGACCGCACGGCGGGACTGCCGGGAAAGCTCTCCCCGGCCGCCGCCAAGTCGACCGTCGACCAGCCGTCGTCGCAGGTCCGGGCCGTGCCCGTGGACCGGGCGACGGCCTCGCCCGCCAAGGCCACGGCCAAGGCGGCGGCACCGGTCCGGGCCGCCACCCGGGCCGCGTCGCCGGAGCTGGAGTCCTCCGAAGCCGCCGTCGAGCGGCAGGGGGCCCGGGCGGGCGCGGCGACCGAACGGCAGGCACGGGCCGCGACTGGTGAACTCACTGACGCCGTACGGCCCGCCGCCGAGCGCGCCGTCCAGGCCGCCGATCCGGTGACCGGTCTCGTACGGCAGGTGGGCGGTGCGGCGGGTGCCGTGCTGCCGCAGCCGTCCGGGACGCACCCGGGGCACCCCGGGGACGGCGGTCGGCCGCAGCACGGCGGCGCGCCGCACGGCGCCCCGCAGGACCCGGCGCACCGCGTCGGACCTGCGAAGAAGGCGAACGCTTCGGATGCCGGCGAGGTGCGGGCGAAGGACGCCGAGGGGGCGCGCAGCGCCGCTCGCGCGCCGGGTGGGCCGAGCCGGGACGGTGCTTCGGCGCCGCTTCCCAGAGGGACGTTCGCGCCCGCGTCGTCGAGCATGGGCGACGGTCACGGTCCCCGTGGCGATCAGCACGCCGCAGGCGTGGCGGAGACCGCGTACGCCGGGTTGACGCCCGGCGGTGCGTACCGGGCCGAGGGCGCGCCGACGCGTCACCGTCCCCACGACATCCTCGAATTCCCGGGCTAGGGCGGACCGTTCCGCGTCTCTCCTGACCTGCCGCGCGGGGGCGGCACAGGTCTGCCCGTACACCCCTGAATTCGAAGGACCTTCACATGCGTATCGCCATCCGTCGTTCCATCGCCGTCGTCGCCACCGCCACCGGTTTGCTGGCCCTCGGTGCCGTCTCCGCCAACGCAGCCGAACTGCCCGGCACTTCGGACCTGCCCGCCGTCGGTTCGCCGGCCGACGCGGGGAAGAAGGTGTCGGACGCCGTTCCGGCCGTCCCCGCCGGGAAGGACCTCCCCGCCGGGCTGTCGAAGGCCGCGAAGAAGGCCCAGGGCACCCTGACCACGGAGCACGGCGTTCCGGCCGACCTGTCGAAGGCCGCGAAGAAGGCGCCGCGCTCCGTCCCGGCGGTGCACGGTGTCCCGGCCGGCCTGTCGAAGGCGGCGAAGAAGACCGCGGGTTCCCTCCCCGCGACCCCCGGCGCTCCGGCCACCTCCGACCTGCCCGCCGTTCCGCGCGTCCCGGCGCTGCCCGCCACCCCGGACGTTCCCGCGGTCCCGGCGCTGCCCGCCACCGACGGTCTGGGCCCGGTGCTCAACGCCCTGGGCGGTATCCACACCTCGATCGCCAAGGGCGACCAGTACGGGCGTCTCCAGGAGGACCTGACCCGCGCCCTCCCCGGCGCCGACCTGGCCGACCCGGCCCAGCTCACCAAGCTCAACGGGCTGACCAACGCCGCCGACCTCACCGTGCCGACCAACGCGGCCGACCTCACCGACCTGCCCGGTCAGGTGCCGTCCGTTCCGGCGCTGCCCGCGAAGCCGGGCCTGCCCAAGGTCCCGGGCCTGCCCAAGACCCCGGCCGTTCCCTCGATCCCGGCCGTCCCGGCCACCTCGACCGTGCCGTCCGTCCCGGCGCTCCCCGGCAAGCCCGCACTGCCTGGCAAGCCCGCGCTGCCCGGTGCCTCCGGTTCCGTCCTCGACCGTGCGGCGACCCTCGTCCTCCCGGCCGCCGAGCGGACCGTCGACGGGGTGAACCCGGGCGCCGTGCGGAACGTCGCCGTGACGCTGCTGCCCGCCGGCACCGTGCCCACCGACCTGACCGACCCGGCGGGCATCCCGGCCCTGCCGGGCGTCCCGGCCACTCCCGCCGTCCCGGGCGTCCCGGCCGGTGTGCCGTCGGTCCCCGGTGTGCCCACCGGTGACGCCGTGCCCGCGCTCCCGGGTGTGCCCGCGCTCCCGGCCCAGGGCGTCTGACGGCGGTGACACCGCGATGCCACCCCTGCGCGGGTGACATCGCGCCATGAACAGCCGGGTGGCCCTCTGTGGGGGAGGGCCACCCGGCATCGTCATGTCCGGGGCCGGGCCGACGGCGGGGCCCGGCCCCGGAGCCGCGCACGGTCCGGAGCCGGGCCCCGTCCAGGCTCGCGCCGCCGGTGCTACGAAGCGGGAACCTGTAGCCGTTCCCAGCTCACCCGCCCCGGGATGCCGTCCGCGTCGTCGCCGCTGAAGCCGAGCTTCCGCTGCCAGGCGGCGTACGAGTCGCGGTCGGCGTCGGTCCACTCCGGGCCCGGGCCCTGCTGGTAGTGGCCGCAGCCCTCGGCCACCAGGCGTTCGCCCATCGCCGTGACGACCGGGCTGCGGGTGCCGGACCGGAAGAAGTCCGCCCCGGGGAACGGCTCGTGGGACGCGGGCCGCTCGCCGCCCTCGGTCTCCCCGCCGTCCGCCGTCTCCCCGGCATCGGCCGGTGCGGCGAGCCGGGCGCGGATGCGGGTGCGCAGGGTGTCCATGGAGAAGCCGCGCGGGTCGACCTTCCCCGGCTGCCACTCCAGATGGCCGATGACGGAGCGCTCGCCCCAGCCGTGGGCGCGGCAGAGCGCCGCCGACGCCCGGACGATCGCCCGGATCTGCGCCTCGGGCCACGGGTCGTCGCCGTCGCCGAGGTTGATGCACTCGAAGCCGTAGAAGTGCGGGTTGCCGTCGGTGTCGGACGCGTTGTCGTGCGGCAGCTCGCTCTCGCGGACGACGGCGCGCAGCACATCGCCGTCGCCGAGCCCGGCGTGGTTGGCGCGGCCGTTGCCGACGAGGTGGATCTCCCCCTTCTTGTCGATCACCCCGTGGCACAGCGGGCCGGGCAGATCCGACCGGCCCTCGTAGCAGAGGGCGACGGAGTCGTCGGTGCCCTCGGTGGCGGTGTGGTGGATCATCACGCCGTTCAGTGGGCCCCAGTCGCCCTTCTCGTTGCGGTTGTGGGTGCGCCAGTCGCGTACCTCGTGGACGGTGAGACCCTCGTCGCGCAGCGCCTTGAGCAGGTCGGACGCGGTCAGCGGTGTGGCCATCGATCTCCCCCATGCAGTGGATGCGGCCGTCGCCGGGCCGCCGCACCGAGGTACGGCGGCCGGTTCCGGCGGCCGCGCGCCGGGCTCGGACACGGCCGGGCGGCGCGGGCACCCGGCCCCGAGCCGGGCACTCCCCCTTGTACCCAGGCGGGCGGCGGGTAGTGCACCGGACGGTTGTGCGCCGTCCGCACCGGGCCGCGCGCCGGGCGCCGTACGGGCCGGCCCCACGGGAAGGCGCAGGTGGCCGGAATCGGGTGCGGATTTCGTGGCGGGGGCCGTTCGGGCGGTGACGTGAGGCGTTCCACAGTGACCCGGCCGGGCGCCGGGAAACCGCCGGTCCACGGCCTCCGTACGGGTACTGCCTGGGATTCTGTGACCGTAATCACCGCTCCAGCATGAGCTGTGATTTAGGGCCGCACGGCCTGCGGCGATAACCTGCGAGACGGACATGCCGCGTATTCGGTCACCGTGTACGCCTCCCCTGTGACAGCGCCGTCACGTTGCCCTTCGCGGCACGCCCATCGCAGAGAACGACCCGCGATCACTACGGCGATTCTGAGAAGACAAGGGACGGACGCGCGTGGACCTGTTCGAGTACCAGGCGAGGGACCTCTTCGCCAAGCACGGTGTACCGGTGCTGGCCGGTGAAGTCATCGACACGCCTGAGGCAGCCCGCGAGGCGACCGAGCGTCTGGGCGGCAAGTCGGTCGTCAAGGCGCAGGTGAAGGTCGGCGGCCGCGGCAAGGCCGGTGGCGTCAAGCTGGCCGCCACCCCTGACGAGGCGGTCGAGCACGCGACCAACATCCTCGGCATGGACATCAAGGGCCACACGGTCCACAAGGTGATGATCGCGGAGACCGCTCCCGAGATCGCCGAGGAGTACTACGTCTCGTACCTCCTCGACCGGACCAACCGCACCTTCCTGGCCATGGCCTCCGTCGCCGGTGGCATGGACATCGAAGAGGTCGCGGCGACCACGCCCGAGAAGCTCGCCAAGATCCCGGTCGACGCCAACGAGGGCGTCACCAAGGAGAAGGCCCAGGAGATCGTCGCCGCGGCGCAGTTCCCGGCCGAGGTCGCCGACAAGGTCGCCGACGTGATGGTCACCCTCTGGAAGACCTTCGTCGCCGAGGACGCGCTCCTCGTCGAGGTCAACCCGCTGGCCAAGGTCGCCTCCGGTGAGGTGCTCGCCCTCGACGGCAAGGTGTCCCTGGACGCCAACGCCGAGTTCCGCCAGCCGGAGCACGAGGCCCTGGAGGACAAGGCCGCGGCGAACCCGCTGGAGGCCGCCGCCAAGGCCAAGGGCCTGAACTACGTCAAGCTCGAGGGCGAGGTCGGCATCATCGGTAACGGTGCCGGTCTGGTCATGTCGACCCTGGACGTCGTCGCCTACGCCGGTGAGAACCACGGTGGCGTCAAGCCCGCCAACTTCCTCGACATCGGTGGCGGCGCCTCCGCCGAGGTCATGGCGAACGGCCTGGAGATCATCCTCGGCGACCCGGACGTCAAGTCCGTCTTCGTCAACGTCTTCGGTGGCATCACCGCCTGTGACGAGGTCGCCAACGGCATCGTCCAGGCCCTGGAGCTGCTCAAGTCCAAGGGTGAGAACGTCAGCAAGCCGCTGGTCGTGCGCCTCGACGGCAACAACGCGGAGCTGGGTCGCAAGATCCTCAGCGACGCCAACCACCCGCTGGTGCAGCGCGTGGACACCATGGACGGCGCGGCCGACAAGGCCGCCGAGCTCGCGGCTGCGAAGTAAGGGACGAGGTCAGACACCACCATGGCTATCTTCCTCACCAAGGACAGCAAGGTCATCGTCCAGGGCATGACCGGCGCCACCGGCATGAAGCACACCAAGCTCATGCTCGGTGACGGCACCAACATCGTCGGCGGCGTGAACCCCCGCAAGGCCGGCGAGAAGGTCGACTTCGACGGCACCGAGGTGCCCGTCTTCGGCTCCGTCGCCGAGGCGATGGAGCAGACCGGCGCCGACGTCTCCGTCATCTTCGTGCCGCCGAAGTTCGCGAAGGCCGCCGTCGTCGAGGCGATCGACGCCGAGATCGGTCTCGCCGTCGTGATCACCGAGGGCATCGCGGTCCACGACTCCGCCGCCTTCTGGGCGCACGCCAAGACCAAGGGCAACAAGACCCGGATCATCGGTCCGAACTGCCCCGGTCTGATCACCCCCGGCCAGTCCAACGCCGGCATCATCCCGGGCGACATCACCAAGCCCGGCAAGATCGGTCTGGTGTCGAAGTCCGGCACGCTGACCTACCAGATGATGTACGAGCTGCGTGACATCGGCTTCACCTCGGCCGTCGGCATCGGTGGCGACCCGGTCATCGGCACCACCCACATCGACGCTCTGGAGGCTTTCGAGGCCGACCCGGAGACCGAGCTGATCGTCATGATCGGTGAGATCGGCGGCGACGCCGAGGAGCGTGCGGCCGACTTCATCAAGGCCAACGTCACCAAGCCGGTCGTCGGCTACGTCGCGGGCTTCACCGCGCCCGAGGGCAAGACCATGGGCCACGCCGGCGCCATCGTCTCCGGCTCCTCCGGCACCGCCCAGGCGAAGAAGGAGGCCCTGGAGGCCGCCGGCGTCAAGGTCGGCAAGACCCCGTCGGAGACCGCCCGCCTGGCCCGCGAGATCCTCGTCGGCTGACGGCAGTCCTTCCGGTGGCACCGGGCCCGTACCCCTTCGGGGGTGCGGGCCCGGTGTCGTTTCTCCGTCAGTGCGGCGACGGGGACGGCGGGCGGGCCGCCGGTGGCGGGACGGCCCGGGGCGCGGCACCGGGGGTGGCCGGTGGCGGTGCGGCCGCCTTGGGTGTGGTCGCCGCGGGCGAGGGCGGTGGCGCCGATCCGGGTGCGGCAGGTCCGGGCGGTGGGACCGAGCGGGTGCCCTGCTGCGCGGCGGACGGGGCGGTGCCCGGGGCCGGGCGGGGGCCGGGGTGGCGGCCGGGTGTGGGGGAGGGGCGGGCCGCCTTGTCGTCGCCGTCGTCCGCCGCGTCGGGCCCGTCGTCGCGGGCGGCCGGGGCGTCCCCGGAGTCGTCCGCCTCGGCGTCGGGCGCCGGGCTGCCGGGCGGGGCCTGGGCGGCGTCCGGCCGGTGGGTGCCCGGGGCCGAGGCGGGCCGGGCGGGGGCGGAGGCCCGGGGGTGCGCCGGGGGCGCGGGCTGTTCGTGCCATACGGCGGTGACCAGGGCGAAGACGGTGGTGGCGGCGAGCAGACCGGTCAGCCCGAGCGCACCGTAGGTCAGCCGGCGCACGCTCAGATCGCTGCCGCCGCGGACCGCTTCGGGGGCGGGCGGGGCCACCGGCGGGGTGGCGGCGAGCGCGGTGAGCCGGTCGTGCAGGACCGCGCCCTGCCGCTCCGGGGACCGGGCGGACAGCTCCAGTTCGGGCATCCGCTCCGCGACCGTCGTGCGGGCGTGGGTCAGCCGACCGGCCGCCGCCCGGATGCTCGCCTCCACCTCGGCGGCGGTCGCGCGGAGCCCGAGCCCGACGCCGTCGTGCAGCACCAGGGTCCGCCGGTACGGGGCGGGCAGCTCCAGCAGGGCGCCGAGGAGCGCCCGGTCACCGGGGTCGGCGGGCGGCGGCGCGGGGGCGGTCGGCGTGGGCCGCTCCGCCGTCCGGGTGCCGGTCCGCAGACCGTGCCACGGCGACAGCGCGTACTCGTAGGCGGCGGCCCGTACCCAGCTGACCGGGTCGCGGTCGACGGCCACCTCGGGCCAGCGCTGCCAGGCCAGCCGGAACGCCCGCTCGACCGCCTCCTGTGCGCGCCGGGGCCGCCCGGTGAGCAGGTACGCCTGCCGGATCAGGGGCTCCGCATGGCGGGTGTAGAGGGCGTCGAACGCGGCGACGGCGGCGGCGCCGGGGTCCTGCGCCGGGCCCGGACCCGGGCCGGTCCGGACGCCGGGCCGGGGCGGGGCGATGGTGATGACCGGGAACTCCATGGTGTCCGCCGGGTCGCCGGTGAGGATCGGCAGCTCGGCGGTGTCGTCGAGGGCGGAGTCGGGCTCGGGGCGGGGGCGGTCCGGGGCGGGGCGTGGGGGCCGTTCCGCCGGCTCGGCGCCGGGCGTGGGGTCCGTGGCCGCCGACGGGTCGGGGTCCCGCCGGATCGGGGGGCGCCGTGGGCGGTGTTCGGGGGCCTGTCGGTCCGGTTGCTGTCGTTCGCGGTGACTCATGCCGTCCTCTCCACGCGTCCCCGGCACTCCGGCGGTACGCGGTACGTGGTGCACAAGGGACCACCGGGCGAAGTGGCCTCGGGGGCGGTCAAGGGGTCGAGGGATCGTGAGCGTCCGGGCACTGGAGAGCCGGACATAAGACAGTGTGAAAAACCAGATAACCGGATCATGTGCGACACGTCGGTCATTTGGTCACTACGCGGATGAATCGGGTGTTATTGGCAGCATGGCGCCGTGAGCCAGCTGACCGACCGTGGCCCCGGAACGTTCCCGCGCGGCCGTCCCGCCGCGCACGGCCCTTCCGCGCGTGGCCCTTCCGCGATCGCCGTGGCCCTCTTCGGCGGCATGACGGCCGCCGGGCTCGGCCTCGGCGCGGTCACCGTCGCGGTGCTCCTGGTCTGGGTCGCCTCGCCCTACCCCGGCGGCGACCCGGCGGAGGCCCTGCACCTCGCCGCCGATCTGTGGCTCCTGGCGCACGGTGCCGACCTGGTCCGCACCGTCGCGCTCACCGGCGCACCGGCCCCGGTGGCGCTCACCCCGCTGCTCTTCGGCGCACTGCCCGTCTGGCTGCTCCACCGGTCCGCCCAGCACCTCCTCACCGCCCGGGCCGACGGCCGCTTCGACTCCGCCCCGGCCGCCTCCCGCGAGGCGTCGCCCGCGGTCCGGCTGGCGGCGCTGTTCGCCGGATATCTGCTGGTCACCGCCGGTGCCGTCGGCTACGCCTCGGCGGGCCCGCTCCGCGTCGACCCGCTCGGCGCCGCGCTGTGGATCCCCGCCTTCGTCGCCGGCACGCTCGCCCTCGGCGCCTGGTACGGGCAGGGCCGCCCCGGGTGGGACGAGGTGCTGCCGCCGGGCGTGCGCGCCCGACTGGGCGGCGCGCGGGGTACGGCCGTGCGCCGGGCGGCGACCGCCGCCACCCTCGCGCTGCTCGGCTCCGGGGCGGTGCTCACCCTCGCCGGTCTGGTCCTGCACGCCGGGGCGGCCCGGCGTGACCTCCTCGTCCTCGCCCCGGACTGGGTCGGCCGCGGCACCGTGCTGCTGCTCTGCCTCGCCCTCCTCCCCAACGCGGCCGTCTGGGGCGCCGCCTACGCCCTGGGACCCGGCTTCACCACGGGCGCGGGCGCCCTCGCGGCCCCGCTGGGCACCACGGCACCGGCCGTCCTCCCGCACTTCCCGCTCCTCGCCGCCGCCCCCGCACCCGGCCCCGGCACCCCGCTGACCTGGTCCGTCGCCGCCGGTCCGGTCCTCGCGGGGGTGCTGCTCGGCCGGTACGTGGCCCACGCCGCGGTGCGGCCGGACGCCGGGCGACCCTGGCGGCGCCGGACCACCCTGGGAATGGCCACCCTCGCGGCCGGGGCCTGCGGCGCCCTCACGGCGGCGGTGGCCGCACTGGCGGGCGGCGCCCTGGGCGCCGGGAGCCTGGCGATCTTCGGCCCGTCCTGGTGGCTCACCGGCCTCGCCGCCACCGCCTGGACCGCCCTGACCGGCCTCCCCGTCGCCCTCCTGCTCCGCGCCTGCCGCCTGTACGCCCGGCGGAAGCGGGGCCGGCTGCGGGACGGGGCGGAGCGGCACCCGTCACGCAAGGCCCGGCGCGCGGAACGGAAGGCCGCCGAGCCGGAGCCTGCGGCCGTGACGCCGGAGCGCGTGGGCGTGCCCCCGGAGCCCGTGGCCGTAACGTCGGAGCGCGTGGCTGTAACGCCGGAGCCCGAGGTGGGGAAGGTCGACCGCAGGATGGCGCGGGCGGAGCGGAAGGCCGCGAAGCCGGACCGTAAGGCGGCGCGGGCGGAGCGCAAGGCAGCGAAGGCCGACCGCAAGGGGGCCAAGGCCGCGCACGCGGGTGCCGGGCGGCAGGGCCGTGACCGGGTTCCCGCCGAGGAGTCCTACGGGCTCGACATCCTCCTCAACCAGTTCGACCCCTGGCACGAGGCGGAGAGCCGGTCGGCGCGGTGGGCGGAGCTGCGGGACCGCCCGGACGGTGAGCCGTCGGAGCGCGTGGGGGAGAGCGGTCCGCCGGCGGGCGCCGCAGTCGGGGGCCCGGCCGCCCCGGCCGCGGAGAACCGGCGAGCCCCCTGACGCGGCCGCGGAACGGCAGCACATCAGGGGGCTCGAAGCGCTCCCGGGCCACCGGGGGCGGGCGGTCACCGCCGGGCGGTCACTCCTCCTGGGAGCCCAGCAGCGGGCGGAACTGCTCGGGGAGCAGCTTTTCGCAGGACTTGGCGGAGGCGCGGGTCAGGGCGTCGTCGACGCAGGTGAAGTAGTCGCGGTAGGCGACCTTCACGAAGAACGTCGCCGCCACCATCAGCAGGGCCAAGGACGCCGCGACCACACCGCTGACCGCCGCCGTGGTCTGCGGCCGTCGACCGGAGGCAGGTGCGGCCGGGCCGGTTCCGGCGGCGGACGGTGCCGGGCGGCCCTCCATGGCCGCCGTCGTCGCCGCGGCGGACGGCTTCGCGGTGCCCGGCTTGGCGCGCAGCGAGCTGATCCCCCAGTAGAGGGCGAGCGCACCGAGCAGCAGCGCCACCTCCGGGAGGCTGAAGAGGGCGAAGAAGAACGCCCACATACCGGCGAGCAGCGCGTACCGGGCGCGCCGCTGCGCCGGGTCGGTCGGGTCCCAGCGCAGCCCGCCGGGGCGTCCTTCGGGGCCGCCCTGGCCGGTGGGGCGCCCGGGGCGGTTGCCGAAGCCGCCGCTCTGTCGCCCCGGCTGCCGGCTGCTCCACTGGCTGCCCCAGGTCGGCGGCGTGTCCTCACCCTGACCGCCCTCGGGGTGCGAGCCCTGGGAGCCGTCCTGCCCGGCCCGCCTGCGCGGCCGCCACTCCTGGTCCGGAGCGCCCTCGGGCGGCGGCGCGAAGGGGTTGCGCTCCTCCTGACCGGAGCCGGAGCCGGATTCGGAGCCCGAGCCGGATTCCTGGCCCGATCCCGTACCGGATTCCGGGCCCGATCCCGTCCCGGAGCCGTCGTCGGACCCCGAGCCGGACCCCGTCCCCGTACCGGAGCCGGACTCCCCGGGCTCTTCCGACCGCAGCGCGAGGCCGGGGCCGAAGGAGGCCGGGAGCCGCCGGGAGAAGGGGGCGGAGGGAGCAACGGCGGCGGAGGAGGGGACGCCCTCTCCCGGCAGCAGGGCCGTCCCGGGGGACGTCGCGGCCAGCGGGAGGAGGGGGGCCGCGCGGCGGCGTCGGTCCGGCATCTGGAGTGAGTCTTCCCTTTGTCTCGGCCGCCCTTCCGGCCCGGGGCCGGGGGGACGAGCACCACGAACTGCATGTGTTCCTGCGCCTGACGCTACCTCCCGTGCCCGCCCCCGTCCCGTGGGGGCCGCACGGTGTGCCGGTATCGTTGCTGACGGTCGGCGCCTTCGTAGGGTTCCCCGTATTTACGCGACCCATGGCTTCGTACGACCGCACAAACGCCGGACAAGGCCGTCGGGTGGCGGTGCGGGCACCGGCCCGCAGCACCGCACGCCCACCGCACCGCAGCAGCACCACGCGAGAAAGACCCCCATCGTGGATCCCCTTCTCCCCCCGCGCCGCCCGGACGCCGAGGCGTCCCCGGCCCGGCTCGTCGTTCTCGTCTCCGGCTCCGGCACCAATCTCCAGGCGCTGCTGGACGCCATCGAGGAGGCCGGGCCCGCCGCGTACGGCGCGCAGATCGTGGCCGTCGGCGCCGACCGTGAGGCCATCGCCGGTCTGGAGCGCGCCGAGCGCGCCGGGCTGCCGACCTTCGTCTGCAAGGTCCGCGACCACGCCTCCCGCGCCGAGTGGGACGCCGCGCTCACCGCCGCCACCGCCGCGTACGCGCCGGACCTCGTCGTCTCCGCCGGGTTCATGAAGATCCTCGGCCCGGAGTTCCTGGCCCGCTTCGGCGGCCGGGTGGTCAACACCCACCCCGCCCTGCTGCCCAGTTTTCCCGGGGCCCACGGCGTCCGCGACGCACTCGCGTACGGCGCGAAGGTCACCGGGTGCACCGTCCATTTCGTCGACGAGGGCGTCGACACCGGGCCGATCATCGCGCAGGGCGTGGTGGAGGTCCGAGGCGAGGACGACGAAGCCGCGCTGCACGAGCGCATCAAGGAAGTCGAGCGCACTCTGCTCGTCGAGGTCGTGGGG
This sequence comes from Streptomyces sp. NPDC029159, assembly GCF_055564055.1. Taxonomy (NCBI): domain Bacteria; kingdom Bacillati; phylum Actinomycetota; class Actinomycetes; order Kitasatosporales; family Streptomycetaceae; genus Streptomyces; species Streptomyces sp. NPDC029159. The sequence continues at coordinate 113,179 of NZ_JBVHWT010000012.1, read as the reverse complement.
CGTCTGGCCCGTCACGGCTACCGCATTGAGGGACGAAAGGTACGTATCTCTTGACCGCCACCGCCGAAGACAGCAAGCGACCGATCCGCCGGGCTCTGGTCAGCGTCTACGACAAGTCCGGCCTGGAGGAGCTGGCGCAGGGGCTGCACGCGGCCGGTGTCCAGCTGGTGTCGACCGGCTCGACCGCCGGGAAGATCGCCGCCGCCGGTGTGCCCGTCACCAAGGTCGAGGAGCTGACCGGCTTCCCCGAGTGCCTGGACGGCCGGGTCAAGACGCTGCACCCCAAGGTGCACGCGGGCATCCTCGCCGACCTGCGGCTGACCGAGCACCGCAAGCAGCTGGCCGACCTCGGCGTCGAGCCGTTCGACCTGGTGATCGTCAACCTCTACCCGTTCCGGGAGACCGTCGCCTCCGGCGCCACCCCCGACGAGTGCGTCGAGCAGATCGACATCGGCGGCCCCTCGATGGTCCGCGCCGCCGCCAAGAACCACCCGTCGGTCGCCGTCGTCGTCAACCCCGACCGCTACGGCGAGGTCCTCGAAGCCGTCTCCCAGGGCGGCTTCGACCTCACCGCCCGCAAGCGGCTCGCCGCCGAGGCGTTCCAGCACACCGCCGCCTACGACGTGGCCGTCGCCTCCTGGTTCGCCGCCGACTACGCCGCCGCCGACGACTCCGGCTTCCCCGACTTCCTCGGCTCCGCCCTGGAGCGCAAGAACGTCCTGCGCTACGGCGAGAACCCGCACCAGGGCGCCGCGCTCTACCTCGACCCGGCCGTGCCGGGCGGCCTCGCCGACGCCGAGCAGCTGCACGGCAAGGAGATGTCGTACAACAACTTCACCGACACGGACGCCGCGCGCCGTGCCGCGTACGACCACGACGAGCCGTGCGTGGCGATCATCAAGCACGCCAACCCCTGCGGCATCGCGATCGGCGAGGACGTCGCCGAGGCGCACCGCAAGGCCCACGAGTGCGACCCGCTCTCCGCGTTCGGCGGCGTCATCGCCGTCAACCGCCCGGTCAGCAAGGCGATGGCCGAGCAGGTCGCGGAGATCTTCACCGAGGTCATCGTGGCGCCCGACTACGAGGACGGCGCGCTGGAGGCGCTCACCCGCAAGAAGAACATCCGGGTGCTGCGGGTGCTCGGCGCCCCGGGGGCGTCCGTCGAGGTCAAGCCGATCGACGGCGGTGCGCTCCTCCAGGTCGCCGACCGCCTCCAGGCCGACGGCGACGAGCCGGAGAACTGGACGCTGGCCGCCGGCGAGCCGCTCTCCGAGGCCGAACTGGCCGAGCTGGCCTTCGCCTGGCGCGCCGGGCGGGCGGTGAAGTCCAACGCGATCCTGCTCGCCAAGGACGGCGCCACCGTCGGCGTCGGCATGGGCCAGGTCAACCGCGTCGACTCCGCCAAGCTCGCCGTCCAGCGCGCGGGCGAGGAGCGGGCCCGGGGCGCGTACGCCTCCTCCGACGCCTTCTTCCCCTTCCCCGACGGCTTCGAGGTGCTGGCCGAGGCGGGCGTCAAGGCCGTGGCGCAGCCCGGCGGTTCGATCCGCGACGAACAGGTCGTCGAGGCCGCCGAGAAGGCGGGCGTGACGATGTACTTCACGGGGACGCGGCACTTCTTCCACTGAGCCGAACCCGTACGGGCCGCGCATCCCCCGTGGGGTGCGCGGCCCGCGTGCGTCCGGACCTCGAAGCCCGGCAGGTCTCCGGAAAGCCCGCAGGCCCCCTCCCGTACCGGTGGGAGGGGGCCTGCGGGGAGCGGAGCGGCGTCAGTAGCGCGGGCGGTTGAACCACGCCTTGGCTTCCGTCTTCGAGCTGAAGGCGATGACCATGATGCCCAGCACGGTGTGGATCAGGCCGAACGGGAAGACGCAGAAGCTGATGATCAGCGTCGCCGCGCCGAAGACGGTGACACCGACCCGGACGCCGTTGCCGCCGCTCGCGAACTGCAGCGCCAGCACGACGGCCAGCACCGTGAAGATCGCGATGACCACGATCAAGGCGATCAGTACGCCCTTGCCCAAGGTGGCCATGGCGTGGCTGTCGCCGGTGATCGCGTTCTTCGCCGCCTTGCTGGCCGCGCCGAGTCCGGTCACCGCCAGGCACAGACCGATGAGGTTCATCCCGGCGAGCACGAACAGCAGTACCCGGACGGCCTTCAGTCCGCCGGGCATCCTGGTGAGGGGCGGACCCGGCACCCCGCCCGGCGGCATCCCGCCGCCCGGATAGGGCCCGTAGGGGGCGGGCGGCTGCGGGGGGAAGCCGTAGCCCGGCTGAGGGGCGGGCGGCTGGCTGTACGGGTTCTGGTTCGGGTAACTCACGGGCGCTGTCCTTCAAGCGGGAGGGCCGGATGGTCCGGGGCGCGGGGGCCGGGTCCCATGGCGCCGCGAAGGCCCCCGGCCGCGGGGCGGCGAGGGCCTTCGGGGCGACGCGGGGGAGCGGCCCCGCACCGGCTCACTGGGTCTTGACGACGACCGAGCTGACGATCTTGTCGGCGAAGGTCTGGGACTTCTCGTCCCACAGCGGCCACAGGTAGCCCAGGCTGCACAGCGCGCTGTCGACGGCGTGGCAGATCTTCCGGAGGAAGGCCATGCCGAAGCCCAGCGGCTGGCCGGTGGCCTCGCTGACGAGCTTGATGTTCAGTGCCTTCTTGCCGGGCGTCTGACCGGTGCTGCCTTCCTTGGCGATCAGGAAGATGCCACCGGCGGCCCCGGCCACGATCGCCAGGATGATCAGCAGGATCGCGAAGATCGGCATACCGCTGGAGGCGGAGTTGAGGGCGTCGTTGGCGCACTGGGTGTCGCCCGGCGCACAGTTGTTGATGTCCGTCTGGACCGAGCTGGCCGACGAGGCGCCGACGATGATCGCGATGATGTAGAGGATCATCGGCACGACGCCGATGATCAGACCGTCGATCAGGTACGCGCCGACGCGGGCGCCCCAGCTCGCGTACCCCGTCGGCATGCCGGGCATACCGGGCTGGCCGGGGTAGCCGCCCTGCTGGGGGTAGCCGTAAGCCTGCTGCGGCGCCTGCTGCGGGTACCCGTAGGGCTGCTGCTGGGGAGCGGCGGGCTGCTGCGGGTAGCCGTAACCGGGCTGGCCGCCCTGCGGCGGGACCGGCGGCTGCTGGCCGTAAGGGGCCTGCGGCGGCTGCTGCGGCTGCTGGCCGTACGGGTTGTTCGGGTCGCCGAAGCTCATATGGTGTTTTCCTCCGTTGGGTCAGTGGGGGACGACGCGGCGCGACTTCGGAGGAATACAGGTTGTTTCACTTGGCTTGCCCCCGATGATGCCTGCGGCACTGGCCGACAATCCTTCTAGCTGTCGATGAACGTTGTCCAGTCGCGGCGGGAAGGTGTTGTGCAAGTGCAATGATCAAATTCCGTTTTTCGGGCATCGACCTGCGGCGACCGGGAGCGGCGGGCCCTGATTGGAACGCGACCGCCTCCATCCGGGAGGATGGGGGTATGAGCGCCCAGATTCTCGATGGCAAGGCCACCGCCGCCGCGATCAAGTCCGAACTGTCCGCGCGGGTGGAAGCGCTGAAGGCCAAGGGCGTGCAGCCCGGTCTCGGCACCGTCCTGGTCGGCGACGACCCCGGCAGCCGCTGGTACGTCAACGGCAAGCACCGCGACTGCGCGCAGGTCGGCATCGCCTCCCTCCAGCGCGAACTGCCGGAGACGGCCACGCAGGAGGAGATCGAGGCGGTCGTCCAGGAGCTCAACGACAACCCCGAGTGCACCGGCTACATCGTCCAACTGCCGCTCCCCAAGGGCATCGACACCCATCGCATCCTCGGGCTGATGGACCCGGCCAAGGACGCCGACGGCCTGCACCCGATGAGCCTGGGCAAGCTCGTCCTCGGCGAGACCGGCCCACTGCCCTGTACCCCGTACGGCATCGTCGAACTGCTGCGCCGCCACGGTGTGCAGATCAACGGCGCGCACGTCGTCGTGGTCGGCCGCGGCATCACCATCGGGCGCCCGATGCCGCTGGTGCTCACCCGCAAGTCGGAGAACGCCACGGTCACGCAGTGCCACACCGGCACCCGTGACCTCTCCGCGCACCTCAAGCAGGCGGACATCATCGTCGCCGCCGCCGGGGTGCCGCACCTGGTCAAGCCCGAGGACGTCAAGCCGGGCGCGGCCGTCCTCGACGTCGGCGTCAGCCGGGACGAGAACGGCAAGATCGTCGGCGATGTGCACCCCGGCGTCGCCGAGGTCGCCGGCTGGGTCGCCCCGAACCCGGGCGGCGTCGGCCCGATGACCCGCGCCCAGCTGCTGGTCAACGTCGTCGAGGCGGCCGAGCGCGCGGCCGGCTGACCTCCACGACCGAGAACGACGGACCCACGACGACGAACACGGCACGACGATGAACACGGAGGGACAGGCGGCCATGGGCGATGCAGCACACTCGGACGGCGCGTCCGGGCCCCGGCGCCTGACGCGCCGCTTCCCGCAGCTGACGAGGGACACCGCACGCCCGCAGGGCGGCGGCCGGGCGGCACCGGGCGGCTCACCGGCACCGGCCCGGCAGTGGCCGCTGCTCTCGGTCATGGGCGGTGTCGGCCTCGGGCTGCTGCTGGTCGCGGTGGACGTGTTCCGGCTGGGCGCGATCGTGATCGGCCTGGCCCTGCTGGGCGGTGCCGCACTGCGCTGGGCGCTGCCCGAGGTCGGCATGCTGGCGGTCCGCTCACGCTTCACGGACATGCTGACCTACGGCGTCCTGGGCTTCGTGATCGTGATCCTGGCCCTGATGGTGCAGCCCAAGCCGTGGCTCCATCTGCCGTTCCTCGATGATCTGGTGCATTTGACGGTGCGGTAGGCGGCGTTGGCCGGTCGGTCGGTTAGCCGGTCGGTCGGTCAGCCGATCGGCTCGGAGCCGGCTGGTGATTGTGGCGGGGTGCTCTTCCCTTGGGGAGGGCGCCCCGCTTTTTGTGTCTGGGTGTGGAGGTGCGGGGGGCCGGAGTGTTCAGGAAGGCTTCCTGCCCGTTCCCGTCCGACGCCCGGGGAAAGCGCGGGCCCGTCGGCCGTATTGCTCAGGAAGGCTTCCTGAATGCTTTCCCGGTGTGCTTTCCCGGGAGGGAGCGCGGAGCGCGGGCGTGTGGGGCCCCGAACGCGCCGGGAAGGCCCTCACCGCCCCTGTTTCCGCCGCTCACCCGGAACGGAAATCTTGGTATTTGTAGGCAGATGGAGGCGCCTCCTTGCCGGGAGACACCGCATGCCTGTGGGGTGAACATGGCGCGTTGGCAGGAACTGCCCGTCCCTCCGGACCATCGGGCGCGACGACTCGCGGTACGGATGCGGACGCTCAAGGACCGCAGCGGGCTGAGCCTCACCGCGCTCGCCGCGCGCACCCCGTACAGCCGTGCGTGCTGGGAGAGTTACCTCAAGGCCGAGCAACTGCCGCCGCGCGACGCCGTCGAGGCGCTGGCGCGGGTGTGCGGGGTCGATCCCGCCGGGCCGTTGGTGCTGTGGCGGGCGGCCGCCGAGGCGTGGGAGGAGCGGCGCGCGCAGCCGGCCGTCCGCTACCGGGCGCCGGACCGCCCCAGGGTGCCCGCCCAACTGCCCCGCCCCGGGGCGCCGAAGCCGGTCGACGGCGGTGAGGACGGCGGCGACGGCGTCCGGCCCAAAGTGGTCGGGGTGCTGGGCGGCGTGGTGCTGGCGACCTTCGTCGCCGGGTTGCTGGCAGGCCGCCCCTGGCTGGGCCCGGAGCCGGCCGATGCGATGCAGGGCGTGTTCACCGTCCGCCGCGGCCAGGAGCGCGGCTGCGCGATGAGCCGCAGCGGCGGTTTCCTGCACGCCGGGCACAGCCGTACCGAGGTCCGGCTGCTGGACGTCGGCAGCACCGGCTGGGAGGTCGTCGAGGCACAGTGCCTGCTGCGCCACCGCGGCTACGAACCGGGCGCCGCCGACGGCGTCTACGGCCCGCGGACCAAGCGGGCGGCCCGCGCCTTCCAGCGGGCGTCCGGGCTGGCCCCGGACGGCGTCGTCGGGCCGGACACCTGGGGGGCGTTGCGCCGATGAGCCGGGGCCCGCACCCGCACCGGACCGTGGCCGACGGGAGCGCGGGAGCGGGGCGGTGCCCGAGGACGGCGTACCGGCGGAGGCGCCTGCGGCGCGTCGCCCGGCGGTGCGTACGGAGAGGGACCGGTGCCGCGTCCGGTGCGGCGCCGGTCCCTCGGCGGGGCCGGGCCCGCCGACAATCCGGGGCCGGAACCCGTAAGGGTACGAAGTGGCGTGCCCCGCAGCGGGGTTGAGGGACGCCCCCGACCGGAAGGGAACCCGTAGGGGAGTGCCGTACGTGGAGGGCGTGAGCGCCGGGGGCGTGCGTGGGGAGCGGGGGCGCCTGGTTCGATGGGGCGGGGGATCTGATGGTGGGCCGGGGCCGGTGGGCGGCCCGGGGACGGACGGCGACCGTACGGCGCGACGCAGCGTACGGGGGAGAGGGGACGGCATGCCGCGCTGGCGGGCGCTTCCGGAGGAACTGGAACCGGAGATCAGGGAGTTCGTCCGGCAGTTGCGCGGGGTGGTGGACCGCGGCGGGCTGAGCGTCTCCGACGTCGCGGAGCGGACCGGCACGCCCCGCGCGCACTGGGTGCGCTACCTCGACGGACGGCAGCCGCCGCCGCGCGACGCGGTCGCCGCGCTCGCCCGGGCCGCCGGGGTACCCGCCGCGCACCTGACCGCCATGGGGGACGGCGCCGCCGCGGCCTGGCGGCGCCGGGCGGAGCGCGGCGACGGCCCGCCCGGCGCGCCCGGTGGCGGCGCGCGGACCGGCCGCCGTCGCCGGGCCGTGCTGGCGGCGGGCGCGGGTGGCGCCCTGCTGCTGGTGGCCGCCGCGGTGCTGCTGGCCCGGCCCGGCAGCAGCGACGCGGCGCCCCGGACGCCCGCGTCCGCCCGGTCGGCGGAGCGGAGCGACCGCCCCGTCCCGCCGCCGGGCGTACGGTGCGCGGCCGACGGCTGCATGGGGCGCGACCCGGAGACGGCCGGCTGTGCGGCGAAGGCGGTCACCACCGCCCGGGGCACGGCGGGCGACATCCTGATCGAGGTCCGCTACAGCGCGGACTGCCGGGCCGCCTGGGCCTGGATGGTGGGCGCCGAGCCCGGCAGCCAGGTCAGCGTCAGCGCCCACGGCCACAGCGCCCGCGCCACCACGGGCCGCGGCGGCGGCGCCACCACCCCGATGGTCGCGGTCCCGGGCACCCCCGGCACGGCCACCGCCTGCGGCACCACCGCCCGGGGCGCCCAAGGGTGCGCACAGCCCCTCGCCACACCGGTGCCGGTGGGGTCGCCGGGGCCCGGGGCGTAGGGGGTTCGGGGCTCGTCCCCCGGGGTGCACCGGCGCGCCCGTACGTCTCGCTCGGGGAACCCCGTACGGGCACTCGCCGCTCCCGGGGCGTACCCCGTAGGGCGTATCCCGGGGCCGTCACCATGGATCGACCGCGGGCTCTCTGCCCCGTACGGCTCACCCTCAGGACAGTCGAACCAACGGCCGCCGTATCCCAGCCGACCCACGCACCCCTGGCAACACACCAGGAACCTGCGGCTCCGTGACGGTTCCCCAGGTACCGGCGGTGCACGGCCGCGAGCGGGGGCGGAGCGGGCGCCCGGTGAACTGGCCGGTAATCGCCGACGGGCCCCCGGTGGCGCGTACCGCGGGGCATGTCACCGCCCATCCAGGGCAGGCGGACAGCAACCCCCCACGGGTGTGTCCGACCCGGCGGCTGCCCGCACCCCTCCACCAGCGGGCGGCCGCCGCGTCGTACGGCCGGGGCGCGGCACACCCGGCACCACGCGCCCCGCGCCGCTCCCTACGGGCAGCCCGTACGGGACGGTCCGGCCCGACGGCCTTCATCGCCACCGGCAAAGGACGCCCCAGGGAAGCCCCGGAGTCTCCTTGCCCCCCATGAGGAGCGCCACCTGGCCCGGTCCGGTGACCCCGGTGAGCCGCGCCACACCGGCCCGTCGTCAGGGCCGGGGCGGGGTCCGATAGCCTGGCGGACAGGTCTCTCGATACCAAGAGACTCGTCGAGAGTCGTCGATGAGACCCGAAAACGGGCAGACACCCACCGCCACCCAAGGTGGACCGGGGCTTGCCCCCGGAACACATCGCGCAGGAGATCGCCATGACCCGCACTCCCGTCAATGTCACCGTCACCGGCGCCGCCGGCCAGATCGGTTACGCCCTCCTCTTCCGCATCGCCTCCGGTCACCTGCTCGGCGCGGACGTGCCGGTCAAGCTGCGCCTCCTGGAGATCCCCCAGGGTCTGAAGGCCGCCGAGGGCACCGCCATGGAGCTGGACGACTGTGCCTTCCCGCTGCTCCAGGGCATCGACATCTCGGACGACCCGAACGTCGCCTTCGACGGCGCCAACGTCGCCCTCCTCGTCGGCGCCCGCCCCCGTACCAAGGGCATGGAGCGCGGCGACCTGCTGGAGGCCAACGGCGGCATCTTCAAGCCGCAGGGCAAGGCCATCAACGACCACGCCGCGGACGACATCAAGGTCCTCGTCGTCGGCAACCCGGCCAACACCAACGCCCTCATCGCCCAGGCCGCCGCGCCGGACGTGCCGCGTGAGCGCTTCACCGCGATGACCCGCCTCGACCACAACCGTGCGCTCTCGCAGCTCTCGAAGAAGACCGGCACCCCCGTCTCCGAGATCCGCAAGCTCACGATCTGGGGCAACCACTCCGCCACCCAGTACCCCGACATCTTCCACGCCGAGGTGGCCGGCAAGAACGCCGCCGAGGCCGTGAACGACCAGGCGTGGCTGGCCGACGAGTTCATCCCGACCGTCGCCAAGCGCGGTGCGGCGATCATCGACGCCCGTGGCGCGTCCTCCGCCGCCTCCGCCGCCAACGCCGCCATCGACCACGTCCACACCTGGGTCAACGGCACCGCCGCCGGCGACTGGACCTCCATGGGCATCCCCTCGGACGGCTCCTACGGCGTCCCCGAGGGCCTCATCTCGTCCTTCCCCGTCACCACCAAGGACGGCAAGTACGAGATCGTCCAGGGCCTGGAGATCAACGAGTTCTCCCGTGCGCGCATCGACGCCTCCGTCAAGGAGCTGTCGGAGGAGCGCGACGCGGTCCGCGGTCTCGGCCTGCTCTGATCCGCGCCGCCGGTGGCCGACCGCCCCGGCGAACGCACCCGGCGCACGGCCACGGGCCCGCGCGGTCCCAACGGATCGCGCGGGCCCGGCCGTTGCGCCGTCCGCGCGCGGTGAACACGCTGGCCGGAAAGTGGCCGTCTCCCCTATGCTGCCGCTCCGTAGACCGCGCGGCGGCGGGACCGTTCAGGGCCCGGTCCCGGTTCCGGACCGCGCTTGGGGGGAAGAGCGGTGAGTCAGACGAACGTGCCTGCCCAGCCGGGCGACAGCGGCGACCGGACATTCTTCGACAAGGGGCCGGCCGCGCCGCCGCCTCCGGGGGCGCCACCGCCCGCCTCCGTCCCGCCCGCCGCCAGCGAGGCCACCCGCCTGCTGTGCGCCGGCACCTACCTCGACGGCACCTACCGCGACGCCGTCATCGAGGAGCTGTACGTCCACGAGGAGCGGTTCGCGGCACCGTCCCTGGGTATCGACGCGGCCCGCGTCCTCGCCCACGCACTCCGCGCCCGCCGCACGGAACTGGGCTGGGCAGCCGCCCTCCTGGGCCTGTGGATCGTCTCCATCCCGCTCTCGTCCGGGCTGACCATGCTCTACGCCTGGCCCGTCCTGCTGCTGGGCCTCGCCCGGTTCGTCCGGCGGCTGCCGCTGCCGTACTGGCTGGCGGGCGGCCTCGCCTTCCTGCTCCGCTGGTACGGACGGATCTTCGGGGCCGTGATCGCGGTGTTCCTGGTGGCCGGGGCGTTCGGCGAGACCGGGTCCCTGCTGGAGTGGCTCCTCCCGTGGTCGTCCGGCAGCAGCTACTCCAGCTTCGGGGCCGAGGGCGCCGACGCGAGCGGCTGGACCGACTCCGGTGCCTTCGACGGCGGTTCCTCGTCCGGCCCGAACCTCTTCCACATGTGGGTCGCGCTGGCGCTGCCGCTGGCGGTCGCCGCCCTCGTCGCCTTCCAGCGCCGCGGGACCGCCCGCGTCCTCCGGGAGGAGCTGTCCCGCACCCGCTTCCCCGACCTGCACCGCGACCCGGCCGAGGCGCAGACCGGCGAACGCTTCCAGCGGCTGCGCGAGCGGATCCGCACCGAACAGCACGGCCAGTTGGTGATGTACCGGCCCGGCGACCCGTTCCGCGGCGCCGGGGAGGCGTACGGCACCTGGTCGCTCTCGGTGGAGCTGCGGCCCCGTAAGGACGCCGAGATCCGGCCGCTCGACAACGCCGCGTTCCTGGAGCGCATCGTCCCGCTGGTCGAGGCGCTCCGGGTGCCCTCGGTGCACCGCACACCGCAGGCCAGGGCCGCGGTCCGGGACCGGCTGCGGGAGCTGGAGACCGACGAGTGCGTCTTCCTCCCGGCGGACGGCATCCCGGCGCGCGCCGCGGCCCCGTACGCCCCCGCGGAGCTGGCCCGGCACCGCGCCGAGGCGGTCGAGGAGGGCGGCGAGACCCGCCGGCACTTCCTGCGCATCCGGATCGGCGGCTGGCACGAAGGCGTGGTGACCACGGTCTTCGTACGGGTCCACACCCAGGGCGGCATGCTGATGCTGGAGGTCGCGCCGCATGTGCTGTGGCCGGTGCGGCAGCAGTTCCAGGACGCCGACCGCTTCGCCCACCAGGAGGCGCACCTCCACCCGGTCGTCCAGGGGCTCCGGGCGCTGGTCGACACCCCGCGCGCCGGAGGGAGTGCGGTCGCCACCCTCGCGCGGGGGCTGCGCTCCGTGTGGCGGCTGGCCACCGGCGGCCATGCGGCGGCGCTGCCCGAGGGCCCCGGCCTCGCGGTCCGGGAGCTGGGCTCGTACGGCGACGCGTCGCTCTTCCAGGGCATGGACGCCGCCCGGTACCTCAAGACCGTCCAGCAGCGGGTCACCGCCGGGGTGACCACCGCGCTGCGGGAGGCCGGGTACGTCACCGAGGAGTTCGAACAGCGCGTGGTCAACGTCGCCGAGGGCGGCGTCTACATCGAGTCCGCCCAGGGAGCGGTGGGCATCGGCGACCACAACACCGTCACCCACAACGACCGGCGCGGTGGCGCGCCCACGGAAGGGGCCACACGTGGCAACCGCTGACGACCAGGGCAGGGACATCCAGATCGGCACGGTGAACGGGGTCTTCTCCGTCGGCGATCACAACACCGTCATCCAGAACAGCGGCACGGGCCCGGCCCCCGACCCGGCGCACGAGGAACTGCTGCGCGCCGTCCGGGAACTGCGCCAGGACCTCTCCCGCGCGGTCTCCACCCCGCAGATCGCCACGCTGGACGGGGAGTTGGAGGGCACCGCGACGGAGATCACGGAGCAGGGCGCGGTGGGCCACGGGCGCCTGAGCCGGCTGCGGACCGCGCTCAACGACGCCGGTGCCGTCATCGGGCTGCTGGCCTCGGGTGCGGCCGTCACCCAGGCCGTCACCGCGCTGGTGGGCGGATGACCGCACACGGCGGTGGCGCCGCCCGTTGGAACAGCGAGACGCAGCAGTGGGACGACGGCGCGCCGCCGCCCGCGCCGTACACCGGACCGCCGCCGCCCCGCCCGGCCCGGACCCCGCCGACGGCCCCGCCCGCGCCGCCGTCCGCACCGGCGGGCGGCGGCACACCGGACGCCGGGACGCCCGCGGCCCCGGCCGCCGCGCCCGCGGTCCCCCCGGAGGCGGCCGAGCCCGCCGCGCCGGACCCCGCTCCGTACGCGGGTCAGGCCGCGCTGGACGCGCTCCCGGGGAGCGTGGCGTGGGACGAGCGGCCGACTGTCGCCGGGCGCCGCTCCTCGCGCCGGACCGCCGCGCTGGCGGCGGGCGCCGCGGTCGCCGTCATCGGGCTCGGCTTCGGCGGCGGCTGGCTGCTGTGGGGCCGCGCCGGCGCGCCCGCCGCGAAGCCCGCCGCGCCCACCACGGCGGCGAGCACCCGGACGTCGTACCCGGAGCTGCCCACGGAACCCATGGAGCCGACGCCGACCGGCACCGGCCTGCCCGAGGGCTTCCACCTCGTCCACAACACCGAGAAGAACTTCACCCTCGCCGTGCCGCAGGACTGGCAGCACGACTCGCGTAAGGACGGCGATTTCTACACCTCGCCGGACGAGCGCGGTCTGGTGCAGGTCTTCGAGATCCGGGAGCCGGACGAGACGCCCCGCCACTCCCTCGCGACCGCCGCGAAGAACCTGTCGGGCAACCCCGGCTACACCGAGATCGAGCGCGGTGACTTCGGCGAGGGCGCGCCCTCCGCGGACGCCGCCAAGCTGGTCTACGCGTACGACAGCGCGCAGCTGGGCGAGCGGGTGCAGGTGGTGGACTGCGCGTTCAGCACCGACGACGGACGGCAGTTCGCGGTCCTGGTCCGCGCCCCCGCCACCGACTGGCCGCAGCAGGAGACCACGCTCCGCGCCGCACTGGGCGCGTTCGCGCCGCACGCGTGAGGGCGGGGTGTACGTCCTGACGGCGGGCCGGGCGGGGCGGACCGCCCGGCCCCGGCCCGGTGGTCCGCCGCCGGTGTCCGGCCCGCCGCTCACCCCGGGAGTTCGGTCCGCTCCCACCACTCGTAGATCGGCAGCCGCCCCTCCTCCGTGTCCTCGTGCCGGCCGGTGGCGCGGAAGTGTTCGTAGCCGTTGCGCCAGGCGATCTTGATCTCCGGTCCCGGTGGCTCGATCGGCACGATCCGCTCCGGGAAGTCGGCGGGTCCGCCGCTCAGCACTGCCTTCGTCTCCGTGTCAGCCATGCCCGGATTGTGGTCCCCGGTCCGCCGTCGCCGGGCGGCACCACGCCGACGCGGTACGCGCCGGGGCGGCGACGGGCGCACGGACGGCGGACGCATTCCGGCCGGGCACCGGCACCACCCCCACAGGTGGTTTGTCCGCCGACCCGACGCGCTACGGGCGGGCCGCTGCCCACACTGCGGGAATGACGGAAGACGGTGAGGAAGTCCCCGCGTACCGCACCATCAGGGTCACCGCGCAGGACGGCCCGGTGGCGGAGCTGTCCGAGGAGGAGGCGTGGCGGGCACGGGAGCGCTATCCGGAGATCCTGGGCACCGGCGGCCCGGTCTTCTGCGCCGCGCGCGAGCGGGAGCAGGGCGGCTGGGAGGTGCGGTGCGTCGGTGGCAGCGGCCCGCAGACCGCCCGGGACGCGCTGGCCGCGGAGTTCCGGCGGCGGGCCCGCCGCTCCGCCCGCACGGCGCACGCGCCCGCGTATCTGGCGGCCGCCGCCCGTCTGGAGCGGGAGCGGCCCGACGAACTGACCCTCCTGGGGGAGCGGTACCGCGTGGTCCGCTGCGAGGAGTTCATCCGGATGGGCCCCGACGGGCCCGAGCCGCCGCGCCCCTCGGACCCGGACCCGGCGATGTGCGGCGACGCCTGCCGACCGGGCCGCACGAAGGGCTTCGTCATCGATCCGGCGGTCGGTACGGGCATGTCGGACGGCGTCCTCAAACTCGATCTGCTCCAGTTCGTCCGGGCGGAGGGCTCGGCGCCGCCGGACGTGGAGCGGGACGAGCGGCGGGCGGCCGTCAGCCATCCCGGCGGGGTACTGCTCCCGGCGGCGTTCATGGTCGCCGAGCGCACCGGCGGTGAGTGGCAGGCGCACACCGCCTCCTGCGACACCCCGCAGGACGCCCGCGACGCGCTCACGATGTGGCTGCGCGTCCTCGCCCCCGTCACCCTCAAACTGGCCGGCGCGGAGCGGGAGGCGTACGAGCGGGCCGGCGACCGGCTGGCCCGGCGCCCCGGCAACGACGTCCGCGTCGAGGGCCGTCCGGGCCGCCGCTTCAAGGTGGTCCGGGTCGAACGGCTGGTCCGCATCGGCCCGGACGGCCCGGAGGGCCCCCGCCCCTCCGACCTCGACCCGGACACCCCGTCCGCGGAACGGGCCCGGCAACCCGACAGCGCCCCGGAACGCGGCCCGGGGCGCGGTTGAGGACTCGAACTGCCGTATTCCGGCGGGTTGTTGAGGCGGTCGAGGCGTGAAGCTCTCCTCCTGTCACCTGTCAACATCCCTGCCGATCAATACCGTTGGCCGCCCTCGTGTACGCGACGAGGGCGGCCGTTCCGCCCCTCGTTCCGCCCGCATAGGGTGAGGGTATGAACGCGCCCAGCACAGCACGGTCCGGCGGCGGCAGCGACGCGGACGCCCGTATCGCCGCGTTGGAGGAGAGTCACCGGCGGATGGCCGCCGAGATCGAGCGGCTGGAGGAGGAGGTCCAGGCGCTGCGCCACCCCGGTCTCGGCTTCATCGCCCGGGTCGGTGTCGGGCTGCTCGTGCTGCTGATGGTCGTCCAACTGGCCATCCCGATGGTGCTCGCCGCGGCCTCCGCGGCCTTCGGCGGCGCGGCCCCGGCGGTCGTCGGCCTGACCCTGATCGCGCTGATCGTCGCCGGGCTCGTCGTCTACACGGTGCGGCGGGGACGGGCCTGACGGCCGGGGCCCGGCGCGGTCAGTCCTGGGGGAAGTCCTCGGTGGCGAGCGTGATGCCGACGACCGTGTCGGTCAGATCGACGGGCTCGCCGTACGCGAGGGTGAGGTCGCTCTTGTAGTCGCCGTCCTGCGGGTGGGTGAAGACCCGGCAGCGGGCGGTGTACGGATCGGCGATCAGATACACCGGCACCTCGGCCTGGGCGTAGGCGGTCTTCTTGGGGCCGTAGTCGTTGATGCCGGTGCCCTTCGAGATGACCTCGGCGATGAACTCGATGTCCTGGTGGCGCCAGCGGCCGTGGGCGTCCTTCTCGGCGTCGGCGGTGAACTTCGCGACGTCCGGGGCGAAGCCGTTGGCCTTGCCCGGAAAATCGATGCGGACGTCGGAGAGGATGACGGCGTCCATGCCGAAGCGGTCCTCCAGCGCCCGTACGATCCTGCGGATGGTCTGCCAATGCGCATCCCGCTGCGGCGACATGAAGGCGTTCCCCTCGACGATCTCGACCTTGTAACCCTCGGGGACTGGCATCTTCTCCAGGCGCTCGAACAGTTCGTCCAAGCTGAGGTCGCCGTTCTGGGGCATGTCGATCCTGTCGGTCTCGATTACGTCGGTCCGTACGAGGCTGATGGTCATCGTGCCGCTCCTCCCCGCTGCCGCGCGGCGCGGGCAGCCGCACGGTCCAACGATACGCGGGGGCACGCGTTACGTGCGTTTGTGCGAAAAACGTTCCTCTTTGCTCACGGGGCGCGGGAGTTGGCGCGCGCCCCTCACGTCTCCTGCGACGGCGGTTTCGCGCCCGGCAGTTGGTCCTCCACCTCGGTGATGTTCATGCTCTGGGCGGCTGTCGGGGTCTTGGCCGAGACGTGGGCGCCGTAGTTGCTGAGGAGGATCGTCGCGGTCTGGTGGTCGACCTCGGCGGTGAGGCGGCGGGGGACGTGTTTGCCGTCGATGGCCACGTCCAGGGTCTGGCGGGCGTTGCCGCGGGTCTTGAGGATGGGCAGGACGCGGGTGCCCTCCTGGACGGTCGGTTTGCCCTTGCTCAGGGTGAGCTTCGGCTGGGGGGAGGCGCCCGGCGGGGTCGGGGTGGGGGATTCGGGGCTGCCGGAGCCGGCGGTCTGTTTCTGGAAGGCGGCCAGGTCGCAGGCGGCGGCGATGCTCGCGGGGAGCGGGTCGTCGGTGGTGCCGTGCAGGTAGCGGCCCTTCACCCGGGCGATGACGGAGGCGGCGGCGTCCGCGGAGAGCTGGCCCTTCCAGAACGCGTCGTCCGGCTTGAGCCAGATCTGCCGGCCGTGCTTGATCAGCTCGACCTTGCCGTAGTGGCCCTTGCTGATGGCGCCGGTGCAGTCGCCGGAGCGGTTCATCGTGATGTCGAGGCGGGTGGCGTCGACGCTGGTGCTGGTGCGCAGCCGCAGCGAGGTCGCGGCCAGCAGTTCCTTGCGGGCCAGCTCCGAGATCTGTTCGGCGGACTTTCCCGCCAGATCTCCTTCGCCGCCGGAGTCGCGCGCCCGGGCGGTCCCGGTCCCCGCGAACCCGCCGAGTAGGGCCGCGCCGCAGGTCAGGGCGGTGATGCTGGTCGCAGTTCGGCGTCTGCTGCTCATCCGTGGACCTCCGCACCGAGAAGGGTGTACGTAGGGACGTACGGCTATTCAGGGTACGTATAAGGACATTCGGCCGCACATTGAGTGACTCGGGCCACTTTCCCCGAATGGTTGGGCATAGCTGTAGAGGTTTCGGGGAGGGGTCCCCGTTGCTGGTGTGAACCAGTGGAAGAAATCAGTGACGGAAGGCAGAACAGCGTGTCGGCAAGCGAGACCATTCACGTAGACGGGGTGTGGCGCGCCGCCGCATCCGGCGCCACGCGGGAGGTCCTCGATCCCGCCGACGCCACGGTGATCCAGCTGGTGGCCGAGGGCGGTGCGGAGGACACCGACGCGGCGGTGGCCGCGGCCCGCCGCGCCTTCGACGACGGCAGCTGGTCCACCACCCCGGTCGCCGAGCGCGCCGCGCTGCTGCGCCGCGTCGCCGACCTGCTCCAGCGCGACCGCGAGGAGATCGCGCTCATCGAGAGCCGCGACACCGGCAAGACCCTGGAGGAGGGCCGGGTCGACGTCGACGACGTCACCAACGCCTTCCGCTACTTCGCCGACACCGTCATGAACGAGAGCGGCGGCCGCGTCGTCGACGCCGGCTCCGCCGATGTGCACAGCGTCGTCGTCCACGAGCCGGTCGGCGTCTGCGCGCTGATCACGCCGTGGAACTACCCGCTGCTCCAGGCCAGCTGGAAGGTCGCCCCGGCGCTCGCCGCGGGCAACACCTTCGTCATCAAGCCCAGCGAGGTCACCCCGCTGTCGACGGTGCACCTGGTGAAGCTGCTGGCCGAGGCCGGTCTGCCGAACGGTGTCGCCAACATCGTCACCGGCGCCGGGGTGCCGGTCGGCCAGCGGCTGGCCGACCACCCGGACGTCGACCTCTTCTCCTTCACCGGCGGTCTGGCCAGCGGCACCAAGGCGGGTGCCGCCGCGGTCTCCGGCGCCAAGAAGATCGCCCTGGAGCTGGGCGGCAAGAACCCCAACGTGGTCTTCGCCGACGCCTGCGCCACCGAGGAGGGCTTCGACACCGCCGTCGACCAGGCGCTGAACGCTGCGTTCATCCACAGCGGCCAGGTCTGCTCGGCCGGTGCCCGCCTGATCATCGAGGAGTCGGTCAAGGACCGCTTCGTCTCCGAGCTGTCCCGCCGTGCCGAGCAGATCAAGCTCGGCCGCGGCACCGAGGACGGCGTCGAGTGCGGCCCGCTCGTCTCCCAGCAGCAGCTCGACAAGGTCGAGGCGTACGTCGCCTCCGCGCTCGCCGAGGGTGCCCAGCTGCGCAGCGGCGGCTCCCGCCCCGAGCCCAGCGACATCCGCCCGGCGAGCGGCTACTTCTACTCCCCGACCGTCCTCGACGGCTGCCACCGGGAGATGAAGGTCGTCCGCGAGGAGACCTTCGGGCCGATCCTCAGCGTCGAGACCTTCACCACCGAGGACGAGGCCGTCGCGCTCGCCAACGACACCGAGTACGGCCTGGCCGGTGCGGTCTTCTCCGGCAACTCCGCCCGCGCCCGCCGCGTCGCCGCCCGGCTGCGCCACGGCACCGTGTGGATCAACGACTACCACCCCTACCTCCCGCAGGCGGAGTGGGGCGGCTTCGGCAAGTCCGGCATCGGCCGTGAGCTGGGCCCGTCCGGTCTGGACGAGTACCGCGAGTCCAAGCACATCTACGAGAACCTCCGGCCCGAGCCGGTCCGCTGGTTCGGCGGCTGACCAGGCCGTACGGCGGGCGGCGTCCCTGACGGCCGCCCGCCGCCCCGCCGGGGCCCGGCCCCGGCCTCCGGGGCCGCCCCCGGGCCCCGCGTCGCCGCCTCCCCCCTCCCGCGGCACCGCACCCCCACGCAGCAGCTCAGGCACTGTGCACGAAGGAGTACCCGTATGCCCCCGTCTTCCCCCGCAGCCCGCACCGTCAAGGCCGACTACGTCATCGTCGGCGGCGGTACCGCGGGATCGGTGATCGCCTCCCGCCTGACCGAGGACCCGGACGTCAGCGTCGTCGTCATCGAGGGCGGCCCCACCGACATCGACCGCGACGACGTGCTGACGCTGCGCCGCTGGCTCGGTCTGCTCGGCGGCGACCTCGACTACGGCTACACCACCACCGAGCAGCCGCGCGGCAACTCCCACATCCTGCACAGCCGCGCCAAGGTCCTCGGCGGCTGCTCCTCGCACAACACCCTGATCTCCTTCAAGCCGCTGCCGTCCGACTGGGACGAGTGGGAGGCCGCGGGCGCCACCGGCTGGGGCGCGGCCAAGATGGACCCCTACTTCGGCAAGCTCCGCAACAACATCGTGCGGGTCGCCAAGAAGGACCAGAACGCCATCGCCACCGACTGGGTCGAGGCCGTCAAGACCGCGCTGGACGTGCCCGAGGTCGTCGGCTTCAACGACCAGCCCTTCGACGAGGGCGTCGGCTTCTTCGACCTCTCGTACCACCCGGAGAACAACAAGCGCTCCTCCGCCTCCGTCGCCTACCTCCACCCGCACATGGAGGCCGGGGACCGCCCCAACCTCACGCTGCTGCTGGAGACCTGGGTCGACAAGCTGGAGCTGGAGGGCACCCGCGCCACCGGCGTCCACGCCCGTACGAAGGGCGGCGAGGAGCTGTTCGTCGAGGCCGGGCGCGAGGTGCTGCTCTGCGCCGGTGCGGTGGACACCCCGCGGCTGCTGATGCTCTCCGGCATCGGCCCGAAGAAGGACCTGGAGGCGCTGGGCATCCCGTGCGTCCTGGACCTGCCGGGCGTCGGCGAGAACCTCATCGACCACCCCGAGTCGGTCATCGTCTGGGAGACCAACGGGCCGCTGCCCGGCAACTCCGCGATGGACTCCGACGCGGGCCTCTTCGTCAAGCGGGACGCCGATCACAAGGGCCCCGACCTGATGTTCCACTTCTACCAGATCCCGTTCACGGACAACCCGGAGCGGCTGGGCTACGAGCGCCCCGAGCACGGCGTCTCGATGACCCCGAACATCCCCAAGTCCCGCGCCCGCGGCCGTCTCTACCTCACCTCCGCGGACCCCGAGGTCAAGCCCGCCCTCGACTTCAAGTACTTCGAGGACGACGAGGACTACGACGGCAAGACCCTCGTGGACGGCATCAAGCTGGCCCGTAAGGTCGCCGAGGCCGAGCCGTTCAAGAAGTGGCTCAAGCGCGAGGTCTTCCCCGGCCCCGAGGTCACCGACGACGCGGAGATCAGCGAGCTGGTCCGCAAGGCCGCGCACACCGTCTACCACCCCGCCGGCACCTGCAAGATGGGCGCCAAGGACGACGAACTCGCCGTCGTCGACCCGCAGTTGAAGATCCGCGGCCTGTCGCACGTCCGGATCGCCGACGCCTCGGTCTTCCCGACGATGCCCGCGGTCAACCCGATGATCGGCGTCCTGATGGTGGGGGAGAAGGCCGCCGAACTGCTCAAGGAAGCCCCGGCCCAGGGAGGTGATGCCTGATGGCTGCCACCACCGCCGACGCCTCCGGCATAGCCACCGCCGACGCCAAGGCCGACGCCGGGGCCCAGGCCCCGGCGGTCCCCGCCCCCGCCACCAGCCCGGAGAACACCGACCGCGACGTCGTCTTCTCCGCCCGCAACCTCTGGAAGGTCTTCGGCCCCAAGGCCGACCGGATCCCCGACGACGCCACCCTGACCGGCCTGAGCGTCGCCGAGGTGCGCGAGCGCACCGGCTGCACGCCCGCCGTCCGTGACGTCTCCTTCGACGTCCACAAGGGCGAGGTCTTCGTCGTCATGGGCCTCTCCGGCTCCGGCAAGTCCACCCTCGTCCGCTGTCTGACCCGGCTCATCGAGCCGACCGGCGGCACCCTGGAGATGGATGGCGAGGACGTCCTCGGCATGGACCGCACCACCCTGCGCGACCTGCGCCGCCGCCGCGCCGCCATGGTCTTCCAGCACTTCGGTCTGCTGCCGCACCGCACCGTCCTCGACAACGTCGCCTACGGCCTGGAGATCCAGGGCGTCGGCAAGGCCGAACGCCGCGAGCGGGCCGCCGAGATGGTGGAGAAGGTCGGCCTCGCCGGACTGGAGAAGCGCCGCCCCGGCCAGCTCTCCGGCGGCCAGCAGCAGCGCGTCGGCCTGGCCCGCGCCCTCGCCGTCGACCCCGAGATCCTGCTGTTCGACGAGCCGTTCAGCGCCCTCGACCCGCTCATCCGCCGTGATATGCAGGAGGAAGTCGTCCGCCTGCACCGCGAGGAGGGCCGGACGATGGTCTTCATCACCCACGACCTCGCCGAGGCGCTGACCGTCGGCGACCGCATCGCCTTGATGCGCGACGGCGAGATCGTCCAGCTGGGCACGCCCGAGGAGATCGTCGGCTCCCCGGCCGACGACTACGTCCGCGACTTCGTCCGCGACGTGCCGCGCGAGCAGGTCCTCACCGTCCGCCGCGCCATGCGCCCGGCCGAGGGCGACGAGGCCGACCAGGGCCCGGCGCTGGCGCCGACCACCCTCATCTCCGACGCGATCGAGGCGGTGGCCCGCTCCGGCGGCGCCGTCCGCGTCGCCGAGAACGGCCGCTGCCTGGGCATCGTCGACCACGCCTGCCTGCTGAACGTCGTCGCCCGGATGGACGCCACCCGCACCGAGGTGGCCGCCTGATGCACCCCGCCACCCCCCACGGCGTCGCCCTGCGCGGCGCCCGCGTCCCCCACACCCCGGTGCCGGTGCGGCTCCGTGCCGCGCTGCGGCGGCGCTGGCGCGAGGCGCAGCGCGCCGCCGCCATGAACGTGCCCGCCGGCACCGTGAAACGGGGCCGCGCATGAGTGCCGCCACCGTCACCACCGCGTCCGACGCCCCGTCGGCCGGTCCGCTGCGCGCCCTGCTGCGCCACCGGAGCGTCGCCAAGCTGGTGTTGCTCGCCGTCGCCGCCGCGGTCCTCGTCCCGCTGCTGCACGCCAAGTGGTCCGGCGGGGTGTGGCCCGAGGCGCTGACCGTCGATCTGACCAAGCCGCTCGGCAGCGCCAGCGACTGGATCATCGACAACCGCGACAGCCACCCGCTGTTCGTCTACTTCCTCGGCCACCTCTCCAACGCTGTCGTCCTCTCCGTCCGCGGCGTCTACCTGGTGCTGCTCGCGCTGGGCTGGACGGGCGTGACCGCCGGGGTCACTCTCGTCGCCTGGCGCGTCGCCGGCTGGCGCATCGCCGCCACCGCCCTGCTGTCCTTCCTGGTCAGCGGCGTGCTGGGGATGTGGGTGCCGACGATGCAGACCCTGGCACTGATGATCGTCGCGGTGATCGCGTCGGTCGTCGTCGGTGCGCTGCTGGGCCTGGCGGGCGGGCTGTCGGACCGGATGTTCCGGCTGCTGCGCCCGGTCCTGGACACCATGCAGGTGCTCCCGGCCTTCGCCTATCTGCTGCCCGTCGTGCTGATCTTCGGCATCGGCGTGCCCGCCGCCCTGCTGGCCACCGTCATCTACGCGGCGCCGCCGATGGCCCGGCTCACCGCCCTCGGACTGCGCGGCGCGGACGCCGGTGTCCTGGAGGCCGTCACCTCGCTCGGCGCCACCGGACGGCAGCGGCTGCTGACCGCCCGCCTGCCGCTGGCCCGCAAGGAACTGCTGCTCGGCCTCAACCAGACGATCATGATGGCGCTGTCCATGGCCGTGATCGCCTCGATGATCGGCGCCGCCGGTCTCGGCGACCGCGTCTACCAGGCCCTCGCCTCCGTCGACGTCGGCGCGGCCCTCGCCGCCGCCCTCCCGATCGTGCTGCTCGCCATCGTCATGGACCGCACCACCGCCGCGGCGGGCGAGAAGGCCGGGGCCGACGGCGCCGCCGGCCCCGCCCTGCTGCGCGGCTGGCGCGGCTGGGCCGCCGTCGCCGCGGTCACCGCCGTGGTCGCGGCCGCCGGACGGCTGGCCGGCTCCACGGTCTGGCCGACCGGCGCGACCGTCGCCATCGCCCGGCCCGTCAACGACGCCAAGGAGTGGATGGTCGACCACCTCTACTCCGGCGTCCCCGTCGTCGGCGGCACCGCCGACTGGGCCGCGCACTTCACCAACTGGGTCCTCAACCCGCTGCGCGACGGCCTGACCGCCCTGCCCTGGTACGCCACGCTGCTCATCGTCGCCGCGCTGGCCTGGCTGATCGGCACCTGGCGCACCGCGCTGACCGCCGTCCTCGCGATGGCCGCGATCGGCGTGCTCGGCGTGTGGAAGCCGTCGATGAACACCCTGTCGCAGGTGCTCGCCGCGCTCGTGGTGACGCTGGTCATCGGCGTCGGCACCGGCGTCCTCGCGGCCGGCAGCAAGCGCCTGGAGTCGATCCTGCGCCCGGTCCTGGACGTCATGCAGACCATGCCGCAGTTCGTCTACCTGATCCCGGTCGTCGCGCTGTTCGCCGTGGGCCGCGCCCCGGCCGCCGCCGCGGCCGTCGTCTACGCGCTGCCCGCCGTCATCCGCATCACCACCCAGGGCCTGCGCCAGGTCGACCCGGCGGCGATGGAGTCGGCGACCTCGCTCGGCGCCACCCGCTGGCAGATCCTGCGCCAGGTCCAGCTCCCGCTGGCCCGCCCGGCGCTGCTGCTCGCGGTCAACCAGGGCGTGGTCCTCGTCCTCGCCGTCGTCATCATCGGCGGTCTGGTCGGCGGCGGAGCCCTCGGCTACGACGTCGTGACCGGCCTCGCCACCGGCGATCTGGCCCTCGGCCTCGTCGCGGGCGTCGCCATCGTCTGCCTGGGCCTGATGCTCGACCGCGTCACCCAGCCCACCCAGCGCCGCGCCGTGAAGGGAGCCTGACCATGTCCCGTACCCGACGCATCGGCACCACGGCCGGGGCCTCGCTGCTGGCCGGGGCGGCGCTGCTCGCGCTGTCCGGCTGCGGCAAGGCCGACATGACCAAGCAGGCGTCCCCGTTCGCCGCCGCCAAGGGCACCAAGTCGGTGACGCTCTCCGTCCAGACCTGGATCGGCGCGCAGTCCAACGTCGCGGTCGCCAAGTACCTCCTCGAACACGAGATGGGGTACCACGTCGACACCGTCCAGGTGGACGAGATCCCCGCCTGGGACGCGCTCAGCCAGGGCCGCGTCGACGCGATCCTGGAGGACTGGGGCCACCCGGACCAGGAGAAGCGCTACGTCCGGGACAAGAAGACGATCACGGACGGCGGCGGCAACGGCGTCACCGGCCACATCGGGTGGTTCGTCCCCAAGTACTGGGCCGACAAGCACCCCGAGGTCACCAGCTGGAAGAACCTCAACAAGTTCGCCAAGCAGCTCCGCACCCCGGAGAGCGGCGACAAGGGCCAGCTGATGGACGGCTCGCCGTCCTACGTCACCAACGACAAGGCACTGGTGAAGAACCTCGGCCTGGACTACCAGGTCGTCTTCGCCGGCTCCGAGGCGGCGCAGATCACCCAGATCCAGCAGTTCGCCAAGGAGAAGAAGCCCTTCCTGACGTACTGGTACGAGCCGCAGTGGCTCTTCAACCAGGTGCCGATGGTCGAGGTGAAGCTGCCGAAGTACACCGACGCGTGCGCCGAGAAGGGCGCGAAGGACCCGACGACCGTCGACTGCGCCTATCCGACGACGCCGCTGAAGAAGTTCTTCAACACCGACTTCGCGAAGAGCGGCACCGCCGCCTCGAAGTTCCTCAAGTCCTTCCACTGGACCAAGGACGACCAGAACGAGGTCTCCGAGATGATCGCCGCGGACCGCCTGACCGCCGACGAGGCGGCCAAGCGCTGGGTGGACGAGCACCCGGACATCTGGAAGCAGTGGTTGCCGAAGAAGTGAGGCACCCGAGGGCGGGGCGGCGGCAGCGATGCCACCGCCCCGCCCTCGTCATTCCCCGCCCCGCAGCTCCCGCGCCTCGGCGGCCACCGCGGCCATCGCCCGGCGCTGCTGCCAGGGCCCGAACGTGATCCGGGCGGCGCCGAGCGCGCCCAGCTCCTGCGGCGACGGCCCGTCGGGCCTGGCCAGCGCGTTGAGCGGCAGCCCGATCCCGTCGGCGAGCGCCGCCAGCTCCGCCGGGGGCGCCAGGATCGGGTAGACACAGTCCGCCCCGGCCGCGGCGTAGAGCCGCCCGCGGCGCACCGTCTCCGCCACCCCGCCCGCACCGCGGACGTAGGTGTCGACCCGGGCGTTGATCACCAGCGCGTCGCCCGCCTCGGCGCGGACCGCCGCCAGCCGCTCGGCCTGACGCTCCGCGTCGACGAGCCCGTCACCGGCGCGGTCGCCGTCCTCCAGGTTGCAGCCGACCGCGCCCGCCTCGGCCAGCCGCGCCACCAGCTCCCGGGCGCCGAGCCCGTATCCGTCCTCCACGTCCGCCGTGACGGGGACGTCCACCGCGCGGGCGATCCGGCCGATCGCGGCGAACATCTCGTCCGGCGGTACGTCGCCGTCCGCGTACCCGAGGGCCGCGGCCACCCCGGCGCTGGGCGTGGCGAGCGCGGGGAACCCGGCGTCGGCGAAGACCTTCGCGCTCGCGGCGTCCCACGGGCCCGGCAGCACCAGCGGCAGGTCGGGCCCGTGGTGCAGCGCGCGCAGGGCGGCGGCGCCCGTCAACATCGGGGCCACCGGATTCACACCTGGCCCGGGGCCATCCGGGTGGTCACCGCGAAGCGGTTCCACGCGTTGATGGTGGTGATCAGCGCGATCAGCTGGGCGATCTCGGCGTCCTCGAAGTGCGCCGCGGCCCGCGCGTACACCTCGTCCGGCACGAAACCGTCGGTCAGGACGGTCACCGCCTCGGTCAGCGCCAGCGCCGCCCGCTCCTGCTCGGTGTAGTAGCCGGCCGCCTCCTCCCAGGCGCTGAGGAGGTAGATCCGCTCCTCGCTCTCGCCGTTCTTCCGGGCGTCCTTGGTGTGCATGTCCAGGCAGAACGCGCAGTGGTTGAGCTGCGAGGCGCGGATCTTGACCAGCTCGGCCAGGTTCGGGTCGATGCCCTTACGGGCCGCCGCGTCCAGCGCGATCATGGACTTGTAGACCTCGGGGGCCAGCTCGGCCATCCGCAGCCGGGGGGTGTGTGCGGTCGCGTTCTCGGTGCTCTTGTTCGTCGTCATGCCACCGAATCTACGACCGCAGTGGCACCCGCGTATGGTCCACTTCCATGGACAATTCCTGGGCCACTTCCTGGGACGCCTTCGGCCGCGACCTCCATCTGGACCTCGCCGGACCGGGCGGCCTGCGGGCCGGTCTGATACGGGCGCTGCGCGAGGCGGCCCGCACCGGACGCCTCGCCCCCGGCACCCGCCTGCCCTCCTCCCGCACCCTCGCCGCCGACCTCGGCATCGCCCGCAACACCGTCGCCGAGGCGTACGCGGACCTCGTCGCCGAGGGCTGGCTCAGCGCCCGCCAGGGCTCCGGCACCCGGATCGCCGACCGCACCCCGCCCCGCCCGGCGCCCGCCCGCCGCACCCCGCCGTCCGGCCGCCCCGCGCCCCGCTTCGACCTCACCCCCGGCACCCCGGACGTCTCCGCCTTCCCCCGCGCCGCCTGGCTCGCCGCCGCCCGCCGCGCGCTGCACGCCGCCCCGAACGACGCGCTCGGCTACGGCACCCCGCAGGGCCGCCCCGAGCTGCGGGCGGTCCTCGCCGACTACCTCGCCCGGGCCCGCGGCGTCCGCGCCGACCCGGACCGCATCGTGATCTGCGCCGGATTCATGCAGGGCCTCGCCCTCGTCGCCCGCGCCCTGACCGCCGTCGCCGGAGGCGCGACCGCACCCGCCGTCGCCACCGAGGGCTACGGCCTCCACCTCCACCGCGACGTCCTCGCCCGCGCCGGACTGCGCACCGTCCCCCTCACCGTTGACGCCCTCGGCGCCCGCACCGCCGAACTCCGCGCGTACGACGGTGTGTCGGCGGCGCTGCTCACCCCGGCGCACCAGTTCCCCACCGGCGTCCCGCTCCACCCCGACCGCCGCGCCGCCGCCCTCGACTGGGCCGTGGCCCACGACGGCTGGATCCTGGAGGACGACTACGACGGCGAGTTCCGCTACGACCGGCAGCCGGTCGGCGCGCTCCAGGGCCTCGACCCGGACCGGGTGGTCTATCTGGGCACCGCCAGCAAGAGCCTCGCCCCGGCGCTGCGGCTGGCGTGGCTGGTGCTGCCCGACCGGCTCGTCGACCCGGTCCTCGCGGTCAAGAGCGGCGGCGAATGGCAGTCCGGCACCCTCGACCAGCTCACCCTCGCGGAGTTCCTGAGCGGCGGCGGGTACGACCGCCATGTCCGCGGCTCGCGGCAGCGCTACCGACGGCGCCGCGACCGCCTGGTGGCCGCCCTCGCCGAGCACGCCCCGCACATCGAGGTCTCCGGTATCGCCGCCGGACTCCACGCCGTCCTCGAACTCCCGCCCGGCACCGAGCGGTCCATGATCGAGGCGGCCCGCTGGCAGGGCCTGAAGCTGAGCGGCCTGAACGCCTTCCGCGACCCGGCGGCCCGTACGATGCCCGCCCGCGACGGCCTCGTCGTCCCGTACGGCAGACCCCCGGAACACGCCTTCGGCGGCGCTCTGGAGGCCCTGCTGCGGGCCCTGCCCCCCGACCCGGACGCGGCCACCGTCTAGGGTTGGCACAGACATACGACTGCTCCACGGGGGAGACGGAAGATGGCCGAAAAAGCACACCGGCGGCTGCGCTCGGGCACGGTGATCCTCGGCGGTATGGGCGTCCTCGCGGCGACACTGACCGCCTGCGGCTCGGAGCCCGACAAGCGCTGCGTGGACCGCAACAGCTACGACGCCGCCCGCGGTTACCGCGTCGTCGACGCCAAGTTCTGCCGCTCCGGCAGCGAGACCTCGTCCCACCACGGCACCGGCGCCGGCCGCACCGGCAAGAAGTCCGTCAAGGGCCAGTGGTACTACGGCCCCGGCAAGTCCGGCTCGTACGCCGACGGCGGCTCCTTCAGCAAGGGCGGCTCGGTCAGCCGCGGCGGCTTCGGCCACTCCGGCTCCAGCGGCGGGTGAGCGCAGCGTGCGGCGCCACACCCTCACCCCGCGCCCCGGCTGGCAGCAGACCGTCGAGGCGCAGGGGCTGATCTACCCGCTCACCCGCCACCCGGACGGTGAGCTGCGCCCGTACTGGGACGAGAGCGCGTACTACTCCTTCACGCTGCCCGAGGTCGAGGCGCTGGAGGAGACGGTCGAGGAGCTGCACACGATGTGCCTGGCCGCCGCCGAGCACCTCGTCACCCACGGCCGCCTCGCCGACCTCGGCGTCCACGACCCGCGCGTCGCCGAGCTGATCACCGAGTCCTGGCACCGCCGCGCCGAACTCCCGTCCCTCTACGGCCGGTTCGACCTGCACTACGACGGCACGGGGCCGGCGAAGATGCTGGAGTACAACGCCGACACCCCGACCTCGCTGGTGGAGGCGGCGAGCCCGCAGTGGTTCTGGATGGAGGAGCGCTTCCCCGGCGCCGACCAGTGGAACTCCCTCCACGAACGCCTCGTCGACGCCTGGAGACGGCAGGCCCCGCTGCTGCCGCCCGGCGCCCCGCTGCACTTCGCACACTCCGCCGGGGACGAGCTGGGCGAGGACCTGATGACCGTCGCCTACCTGGAGGAGACCGCGCGCCAGGCGGGCCTGGAGACCGTCGCGATCCCCGTCGAGGAGATCGGCTGGGACGGTCTGAGCGGCCGCTTCGTCGACCAGCGGCTGCGCTTCCTGCGCGCCTGCTTCAAGCTCTACCCCTGGGAGTGGCTGACCACCGACGCCTTCGGCCCGCACGTCCTGGACACCCTCGACAACGGCGGCGGCACCGGCACCACGCTCTGGATCGAACCGGTCTGGAAGATGCTCCTCTCCAACAAGGCGCTGCTGGCCATCCTCTGGGAGCTGTACCCGGGCCACCCGAACCTCCTCCCGGCCCACCTCGACGGCCCCCGCGAACTGGCCGACACGACCGGCTACGCCGCCAAGCCGCTGCTGGGCCGCGAGGGCGAGGGCGTCACCCTCCACCCGCCCGGCGCCCCGGCGGACCCGCGCGCGCCCGAAGACCGCTGCTGCTACCAGCAGTTGGCGCCGCTCCCGGACTTCGACGGCAACCGCGTCGTCCTCGGCGCCTGGGTCGTGGAGGACGAAGCGGCCGGTCTGGGCATCCGCGAATCCTCCGGGCCGATCACGGACGAGTACGCGCGGTTCCTGCCGCACGTGATCCTCTGAGAGCGCCGGGGCGCGGGAGCCGGGCGGACGGGGCCGGGGCCGGCCGGCCCGCGCGCGCCCCGCGGCCTCGCAGACGCGCCCCCGCGCCCGCCGTCCGGGGCCGCGCGCCCCGGGTGCCGCCGCCCGCCGCCGACCTCGCGCCGGAGACTTCCCCGGACCTGAGACAATCGACGGCATGGCTCACGATCTCCCGCGGGTGCTCTCCGGCATCCAGCCCACCGCAGGCTCGTTCCACCTCGGCAACTACCTCGGTGCCGTCCGCCAGTGGGTGGCGCTCCAGGAGTCCCACGACGCCTTCTACATGGTCGTCGACCTGCACGCGATCACCGTCCCGCAGGACCCCGCCACGCTGCGGCAGAACACCCGCGTCGCGGCGGCGCAGCTGCTCGCCGCCGGGCTCGACCCCGAGAAGTGCACCCTCTTCGTGCAGAGCCATGTGCCCGAGCACGCCCAGCTCGGCTGGGTGATGAACTGCGTCACCGGCTTCGGTGAGGCGTCCCGGATGACGCAGTTCAAGGACAAGTCCGCCAAGCAGGGTCAGGACCGCACCACCGTCGGTCTGTTCACCTACCCCGTGCTGATGGTCGCCGACATCCTGCTCTACCAGGCCGACCAGGTCCCGGTCGGCGAGGACCAGCGCCAGCACCTGGAGCTGACCCGCGACCTCGCGGACCGCTTCAACACCCGCTACGGCGACACCTTCACGGTCCCCAACCCGTACATCGTCAAGGAGACCGCGAAGATCTTCGATCTTCAGGACCCGGCGGTGAAGATGAGCAAGTCGGCGTCGTCGCCGAAGGGCATCATCGACCTCCTCGACGACCCGAAGGCCACCGCGAAGAAGGTCAAGAGCGCCGTGACGGACACCGACACCGTCATCCGCTTCGACCGCGAGGCCAAGCCCGGCGTCTCCAACCTCCTCACCATCCTCTCCACCCTCACCGGCACCGGCATCCCCGAGCTGGAGAAGGAGTACGAGGGCAAGATGTACGGCGCCCTCAAGACCGACCTGGCGGGCGTCATGGTCGACTTCGTCACACCGTTCCGGGACCGTACGCAGGCATACCTCGACGACCCGGCGACGCTCGACGCGCTCCTCGCGAAGGGCGCCGAGAAGGCCCGCGCGGTGGCCGCCGAGACCCTGGCCACCGCCTATGACCGGCTGGGATTCCTCCCCGCCGCCCGCTGACCGGCACCCCGCCGGGCCGGCCACACACCGGCCCGGCGGCCCCCGGACGGACCAGGGGAGCGGCCCCGCCGGCCGCCCCGCCCCGCCCGCCCGGGGCCCGCACCGCCGCCGGGCGGTGCCCACACGCGTCACACTGGTAACGGTGCGACGCCTCGGACGAAGCGGCGCACCCCGTCGTGCGGCCCCCTGCGGGGCGGCCGTCGGCACAGCGCACACAGTGGAGGGAGAACACAGTGGGGACCGTAACGCTGGGCGTTTCGATCGCGGTCCCGGAGCCTTACGGCAGCTACCTCCAAAGGCAGCGCGAGGGCTTCGGCGACGCCGCCGCACACGGCATCCCCACCCACATCACCCTGCTGCCACCGACCGAGGTGGAGCGCGACGCGCTGCCCGCCGTCGAACGGCACCTCGCCGAGGTCGCCGCGGGCTGCCGCCCCTTCCCGCTGCGCCTGGAGGGCACCGACACCTTCCGCCCGCTGTCGCCCGTCGTCTTCGTGAAGGTCGCCGAGGGCGAGGAGGGCTGCGCCGCCCTCCAGGCCCGCGTCCGCGCCGCCGACGGCCCCTGCGCCCGCGAACTGCAGTTCCCGTACCACCCGCACGTCACCGTCGCCCACCACCTCGACGACGCCGCGATGGACCGCGCCCAGCACGCACTGCGCGACTTCCGCGCCACCTGGACCATCGGCGGCTTCGCCCTCTACGAGCAGGGCGCCGACGCCGTCTGGCGCCTGGAGCGCGAATACCCCTTCGGCCCCCGCACCGCGACCGTCCCCCGCCAGGCGGACCTGACGCGCCCGCCCGCGCCGTCCCGCTGAGGGGCCGTAGGACGGCCGTACGGGGGTGAGGGCGCGGGTCCGTGATCTTTCCCCCGCCCCCGGCCCGCAGGAGCCGGACAGTCGCGCTCGTGGCCCGCGGCGGCGCCTACAACGCCAGCCGCCGGAACGTCCGCCGCGGCACATGCCGCAGCGCCGCCATCACATACCGCAGCTTCCCCGGCACCCACACCACCTCCGCGCGGCGGCGCAGCCCCTCCTCGACCGCCTCGGCGACCTCCTCCGGCGTGGTCGCCAGCGGCGCCGACGACAGCTCCGGCGTCATCCGGGTCCGCACCCGGCCCGGCCGCACCACCATGACGTGCACCCCCGACCCGTGCAGCGCATCACCGAGCCCCTGCGCGAACGCGTCCAGACCCGCCTTGCTCGACCCGTAGAGGAAGTCCGAACGCCGGGCCCGCTCGCCGGACGCCGACGACAGCACGACCAGTGAGCCGCCCCCCTGGAGCCGCAGCTCCTGGCTGCAGATGAGGGCGGCGGAGACGGCGCCGGTGTAGTTGGTCTGCGCGAGCCGGACCGCGTGCCGGGCGTCTCGTTCGTCGCGCGGCTGGTCCCCGAGCACACCGAACGCCAGCAGCACCATGTCCAGCTCACCCTCGGCGAAGACCGCCTCCAGCGTCGCCCGGTGGCTGCCCGTCTCCAGCGCGTCGAACGCGACGGTCCGCACCCGCGCGCCGTACCCCCGCAGCCGGTCCGCCGCCTCCTCCAGGCCCGGTGACGGCCGCCCGGCCAGCCAGATCGTCCGGGCGCGGCGGGCGGCCAGCCGCTCCGCGGTGGCCAGCGCGATCTCGGAGGTCCCGCCGAGCACCAGCAGCGACCGCGGGCTCCCACAGGCGTCGTTCATGCCGCGACCGTAGACGGTGTGACATCCCTACTAGTCGTCCGAACCGCCCGCCCCCACCGCGTCTCGCCCGAACGGGTGGCCGCCTCCGTACGACGGACCGGAACCGGCAGCCGTACACACCGGATTCCGGGGTACGCGGAAGCTAAGGTTCCGGATCATCCGGCCCGACGACGTGCGACGAGGGGAACGCCATGGACTGGCTGAGCAGGCTGCCGCTGATCGGACCGGCGGTGACCTGGCTGATGACCACTCACCTGTGGCGCGCCTGGACCCGGATACAGCGGGTCCACTGGACCCGGCTGGCCGCCGCGATCACCTTCACCAGCTTCGTCGCGCTCTTCCCGCTGATCACCGTCGGCGCCGCGATCGGCGCCACCGTCCTCAGCAAGAGCCAACTCCACTCCCTGGAGACCCGGCTCGCCGCCCAGATCCCCGGCATCTCCGGCCAACTCGACCTCGGCGCACTCGTCGACAACGCCGGAACCGTCGGCCTCATCGCGGGCGCCGCCCTGCTCTTCACCGGTATCGGCTGGATCCAGGCGCTCCGCGACTGCCTGCGCGCCGTCTGGGAGCGGGAGGACGACGACACCAACTTCTTCCTCGGCAAGCTCCGCGACGGCGCCGTCCTCATCGGCCTCGGCGGCGTCGCCCTGCTCTCCGTCGCCTGCTCCGTCTTCGCCTCCGCCGCCGTCGGCCGCGCCGCCGACAGCGTGGGCCTCGGCGGAGGCGGCGTCGGCGGCGTCCTGCTGACCGCCGCCGGCTTCGGCATCGCCGTCCTGGCCAACTTCCTGCTGCTGATCTACGTCCTGACCCGGCTGCCCGGCGTCCACCCGCCCCGCCGCGCCGTCGTCACCGCGGGCCTCATCGGCGCCGTCGGCTTCGAACTGCTGAAACTCCTGCTCAGCGGCTACCTCCAGGGCGTCGCCTCCAAGAGCATGTACGGCGCCTTCGGCACCCCCATCGCCCTCCTCCTCTGGATCAACTTCACCGCCAAGCTGCTGGTCTTCTGTGCGGCGTGGACGGCCACGCAGGGTCGGGAGGACGAGACGGGGGAGCAGGGGGAGGCCGCCGGGGAGCCCGAGGAGGGGGGCGGAGCCGGGGGAGGGGGAAGCTCTCGGGAGGTGGGGAGGAAGCGTTGAGGAGGGGGCACTAAAAAGAGCAAGTGCTAAAGAGGAAGCGTTAAAACCGCTGGTACGGCGGGTAGTTGGCCCGCAAGGGGGCCACCGAACCCTTACGGGTTCGGCCTTAAGGGTTCGGCCCTACGGGTTCGCCCCCCCCGCCCCACCTCACCGGCGCCGCCGCGCCCCCCGCCGTACCGCCTCCGGCAACGGCCGGCGACGGCGCACCACGAGGGCCACCGCCCCCACCGCGACCAGCGCACCGCCGGCCACCCCGACCGCCGTCCACACACCGCTCGACGCATCGGTCGCCTCCAGCGCGGCCGGGTCCTGACCCTTCCCCGACTTGCCGTCGTCACCACCGGCACCGTGGTGCCCGGCGGCCGTCGCGTCGCCCTCCTCGCTCCGCGGCCCGACCAGCCGTCCGACCGGCGCGACCTTGCCCGCCGCCTCGAAACCCCAGTCGAAGAGCGCCGCGGTCTCCTTGTACGACTCGTTGGCCTCCTCCTTCGACGGGTTCATGACGGTGACCAGCAGCTTGCGCGCACCGTGCTGGGCGACGGCGGTGAGGGTGTTCCCGGCGTGCGTCGTGTAGCCGTTCTTCACCCCGGCGATCCCCGGGTACGGCTGGAGACCGGGAGCGCCGCTGAGCAGCCGGTTGGTGTTCTGGATCCCGAACGTCGCCCGCTTGCCGTTCTTGTCCTTGTCCCCGGGGAACTGCGCGGTCGCCGTCGCGCAGTACTCCCGGAAGTCGGCGTTCTGCAGCCCGGCGCGGGCGAACAGGCTCAGGTCGTACGCGCTGGAGACCTGGCCCGGCGCGTCGTAGCCGTCCGGGGTGACGACATGGGTGTCGACGGCGTTGAGGTCCTTGGCCCGCTGCCGCATCTCCGCGACCGTCGCCGCGGTGCCGCCGTTCATCGCCGAGAGCGTGTGCACCGCGTCGTTGCCGGACCGCAGGAAGACCCCGAGCCACAGGTCGTGGACGGTGTACGTCAGGTTTTCCTTGATCCCGACCAGGCTGCTGCCCGCGCCCATGCCCTCCAGATCCGCCGGCTTGACCGTGTACTTCTCGTCCTTGGGGAACTTTGGCAGAACCGTATCGGCGAACAGCATCTTCAACGTGCTGGCGGGCGGCAGCTGCCAGTGCGGGTTCTTCGCCGCCAGCACCTCACCCGACTCCGCGTCGGACACGATCCACGACCGCGCCGTGATCCCCCGCGGCACCTTCGGCGCCCCGTCCTTCAGCTGCACCTGCACCCCCGGCACGCCCAGCCGCTCACCCCCGACCCGCGACATCACCGCAGGTGGCGCGGGCTCCTTCGCCCCCTTCTCGCCGCCACCGTCCGCGGCGTACGCGGTACCGCCGGCCACCACGGGCGGCACGAGCAGCGCGGACAGGGCGAGCGCGGAGACGGTGCGACGCCCGCGTGGGGCGGGGACGCGGGGCGCGGCGGCGGGCGCCGTACGGGGGCCCGGGACCGCACCGCCCGAGGCGCCACCGGGGACGGACGCGGCGCCCCGGCGGAAGGCCCCACGGGGCGCGGGCGAGGGGACCGGGAAGGAGGACATCATCGACACGCTCGCGAACGTACCCGCCGCCCCTGTGCCGCCGCCCGCCACCCTGCACATTCTTGCCCCCGCCGCCCGGATCCCGACCACCCGGCCCATACTGGAACCCATGAAGCTCTCTCGCCCCGCCTCCTGGTTCCTGCTCGCCTTCGGGGTCTGGAGCTGGTTCATCTGGATCACTTTCGTCAAAAATCTCTGGCAGGACGGCAGCGGCCTCGCCTTCAACGCCGAGGGCGACCCCACCGCCTATTTCTGGGTCCACCTCCTGCTCGCGGTGGTCTCCTTTCTCCTGGGGACGGCAATCGGCGTGCTCGGGTTCCGCTCGGTCCGCACCCTCCATCGCGAACGGGCGGCGGACGCCTCCGCGCCTTCGCGCGGGGAGTAGTCGTCGGCCGGGCATCGACCGGAGAGCAACGGTAAACACGAATTTCCTCAGCCACTCGCGAGATACCTCTTTCTGCCGGAGATCCACAGGCGACGACGGAATTCCCCGCCTCGGCCCATATGACGGAATACCTGGCCCCTCCCCGGCACTGCCGCATCTGCTCCCTTCGCGGAGAGCGCCGCGGCCCTGTGCCCTGCCCGGCGGCCTGGTAGCTCTCCGCACTCCCCGTACGCGAACTGCCGGGCCGGTGCGGAGCGTTGAGTGCCGCACCTCGCCGACGTGCGGCCTTACCTCATGAGCGGCCCGCCGGATGCATTCCCCGCAGAAGAGGTTGCCTCAGCTTGGTAACAACACCTCTACGGAGCGTGGTGCCATCTGGCACTAAATCGGACACATCAGGACTTTCGATGTTGCCCGAACGAGCCCTAACTCCCTAGTATTGACACTCTTTACGCTGCCCTTAGAGGACGCTTGCGGGGCAGGAAAGCAGGGCAACGGGGGAGTGATCACAGTGGGCGAGAAGTTCCAGGTCGATCTCGACGAACTGGACGGCGTTGTGCGTCGGCTCAAGCATCTGCAGGCCGACATGGACGAGCCGAACCAGAAGATCAAGTACAGCACGACCATCCCCAAGTCGGCGTTCGGTACCGGCTTCAACGAGGCCGACGACATCAGCGGCGCCCACGACAAGATGCAGGAATACATGACGCAGGTCGTCGATGCCCTCCAGGAGCTCATCAAGGAGTTCGGAGGGAAAGCCGAACGCAGCCATGGCGCGTATGACGATCAGGAGCAGGAGACGAAGGCATCGATGAACGGCTGACCCCGGTGGCTGGGGACAGACGTAACTGCGGTGGCTAGGGGGAGAAGACCATGCCGGGTCCGATGGACAACGACGGCAACAAGGCGTACGCGAAGCAGATTGATGAGAAGCACCGTACCGAGGGACTGGAGCAGTTCAAGGGCTACAAGCCGGTCCCGAAGTCCACTTCAGACTTCCATCACCACGGCATCAACGCACTGCGGAAGATGGTGGAGAGCTCCTCTCCGGAGGCACTGGAGCGGTCGGGTGACCACTGGCGGGCATCGGCCGACCGGCTCGCCGGGCACGACGGACGGGGCGGCATTCGCAAGGCCTTCGCCGACGCCGTGGATCACGCCTCGAAGCACTGGAGCGGCACGGCCGCCGACGCGTTCCGGCGTGAGTCGGTAAAGGTCCTGGAGAAGATCGACCGTACCTACCTCCATGCCCGCAATGTGGAGGCCATGCTCATCGGAAGTCGGTCGACTGGGCCCGAGTACGGCGTCGCCCACAATCTGCGTGAGGCCAAGAAGGCCATGGCCAAGATCAAGGACCCGGGCAAGGTCGAGAGCGCGTTCAACTCTTCGGGGGACGATTCCCAGTTCCACAAGGACATGGCGGATCCCAAGATGGACGCCAAGATGGCCCTCGAACTCAACCGGGACAAGCTCTCGTTGAGTAAGGAGCGCCAGGTTGAAGCGGTCATCGTGATGGAGGAACTGGCCGCGAACTACCGGGCTCAGCATCATCAGATCACGCCCGGCCCGCCCCCCGGACGGGGAGGGGACTGGCCCACCAAGCCTGACCCGTACTCGCCTCCGGCTCCGGTCAACATGCCGATCACGGGAGGGACTTCTCCCACTCCGGGATCGGTTTCGCCCCATGTTCGAGGCGGCGGCTCGGGCATCCGTCGTGATGCGCTCGGAAATATCAAGTCGCTCGGACCGGTTCCTCAGACCGACCTCGACAGCGTCCACGGCGGGTTGCCCACACCGGCGACTCCTGCCGTGGGCAGCGGGTTCCCCGGAGGCGGGGGCGGCTCCGGCAGCACCAACTCCGGCGGTGGAGTCGGCGGAATGGGCGTGCCCGGTCTCATCGGAATGCCAGGTGCCGGCGGCATGCGGTCCGGCGCCGGCGCCGGTGGCGGTATCGGCGGCGCGCGTCCCGGAGCTGTGGGAAGCGGTGTCCCCGGTGCCGGAAAGGGTAAGCCCGGCGGTCCGGCCGGCGGCCTCAAGCAGGGCGGCGCGGGTCTGCACCGCAGCGCCGGCGGAGCGAAGGGTGGCCCGGGCATGGGTGGTGCCGCGGGCAAGGGCAAGAAAGAGAAGAAGCGCGAGGGCAAGGAGCGTCCCGACTACCTTGTCGAGGACGAAGAGACGTGGAACTCGCAGCGTAATGTGGCGCCCCGCGTGATCGAGTAGCAGGAGACGACGGCTCCGGCGGACCTGCCGGTGCTCAGAGGTGCCCCGCACGGCCTGGTGCGGGGCACCTTCG
This sequence comes from Streptomyces sp. NPDC029159, assembly GCF_055564055.1. Lineage (NCBI taxonomy): Bacteria > Bacillati > Actinomycetota > Actinomycetes > Kitasatosporales > Streptomycetaceae > Streptomyces > Streptomyces sp. NPDC029159. Next base: position 76,767 of record NZ_JBVHWT010000012.1, on the reverse strand, counting down.
CAGGCGGTCGGCTGCCGCCCGGGACGAAGCAAGTGAGGAGCAAGGCATGAGGGTCACACGTACCCTTCGCGCGACCGTTGGTGCTGCGCTGACCGGAGCGCTTTTCCTCGGCACCGGTGGGTGGGCCGCCGCAGACGAGTCCGGCAATGATCAGTGGCCGCTCACTGCCTTCGACGCGGCAAGCCTTCATGAGCAGGCAACCGGAAAAGGCGTAACGGTTGCCGTGATCGACGGTGGCTTCTTCACGGACCACCAGGACCTCACCGGGAAGTTTCTGGCGGGACACGAATTTCCGAATTCCTCCGCCGAAGGTAAGTACCAGCCCGAACCGGGTGAGAATCCACGCACCCACGGCACCAGCATGGCTGCGCTGATTGCCGGTCACGGGCACGGCCCCGGCGGAAAGCAGGGCCTCAAAGGACTGGCCCCTGACGCGAAAATTTTGCCACTCACGGCGGACAAGAACTCTCCCGAAGCCGTTCGCTACGCAGTTGACCACGGCGCCGATGTCATCAACATGTCGTTCGTTGCGGACAAGAACACACCGGATCTCTGCGAATCGCTTCATTACGCGGTTGAGCAGGGCGTGGTGGTGGTGGCGGGTGCCGGCAACGACGGACTTTCGGAAACGAACCTGCCCGCGGGTTGCCCCGGCGTGATCGGTGTGGGTGCGGTGGACGAGTACGGCAAGGTCTGGGACGACAGCAACTACAACTCCAGCGTGGACCTCGCTGCCCCGGGCGTCGATGTCCCCGTCCTCGGCGGCGACGGCACGCGCTACGGCAAGTCCAGCGGTACCTCCATCTCCACCGCCTACGTCTCCGCCGCCGCAGCCCTCCTCAAGGAGAAGTTCCCGGACCTCACCCCGGGGCAGATCGCCAACCGGCTGGTGAAGACGGCCGGGCTGGCGCAGGCGGAGAAGGACAGGGATCTCAAGCTTCCTGACGCCCACTACGGCTACGGCTTCATTCAGCCCGGGCCGGCGCTGCGTCGTGACATCCCCGCCGGCCCCGCGGCCGGCCCCCTCCCGATGCCGGAGGGGAAGGCGTCGAAGACGCCGGTCGTTGCCGGTGCGGACAAGGGGCAGGACCCGGACCCGCCGATGGGTGGGAAGCAGGCGGTGCTGCTGTACGGCGGTATCGGGCTGGGTGTGGTGATCGTGCTCGGTGTGATCATCGGTGGTGTGGCGCTCGTCCGTCGCCGGGGGAACTCGGGCAGTCAGTCCTGGGGCTGAGGCCCGGAGACCCGGCGTCTTCGAGGACGCCTACGGCGGCGACCGCCGCCACGGCTGAGGCCGCCGCCCGACACCGGGCGGCGGCTTCGGCCGTGGTGCGGGGCGCGGCGGCCTCGGACCTGGCCTGGGGCGGGGCCGGAGAAAACCGGACGACACGCCCGGGGGGTCGCTGTTACGTTCCTGGTCATGGACCCTGTAGGTGAAAAAGAGATCCGTGCGTCCTTCGTGAACTGCTCGAAGGGGGAGGCGAGCAGGATCAACCTGCCCCGGGAGCTGAGGGAGCTGCCGTGGGAGGACCTCGACTTCCTCGGGTGGCGGGATCAGGGGGCGCCGGATAGGAGCTATCTGGTGGTGCCGCGGGCGGACGGGCTGACGGGGGTCACGCTGCGGGTGCCGCAGGGGGTGCGGCGGAGTTTCACGAAGACGACAGTCTGCTCGGTGTGTCTCACGGGGCACCCCGGCTCCGGCGTCAGCCTGCTCGCCGCCCGCCGCGCGGGCGCCGCCGGGCGGGAGGGCAACACCGTGGGCGCGTATTTCTGCGCCGACCTCGCCTGTTCGCTGTACGTCCGCGGGAAGAAGCGGTCGCAGCTCGCCGTCCGGTACGAGGAGACGCTCCCGGTCGAGGAGCGGATCGCACGGATGAAGGAAAATCTGGACGAGTTCCTGGAGAAGGTGACGGCGGGCGGACGGCGGTGAGCCTGCCGTGGCCCATGGCGTCAGAGCCTGGCCACGCCCCGACCCCGCCGACCGGCCCGCCCCGCCCACCCGACCCACATGCGAAAGGCCCCGCACCCACCGAGTGGGTGCGGGGCCTCTCACGTAAGCCCGAGACCTTCCGCCACCCTGTGGCGTCAGGCCCGTAGGGGATCAGAAGCGCCGGGTGATCAGCGCTCGCTTGACCTCCTGGATGGCCTTGGTGACCTCGATACCGCGCGGGCAGGCGTCCGTGCAGTTGAAGGTCGTGCGGCAGCGCCAGACGCCGTCCTTGTCGTTGAGGATTTCGAGACGCTGCTCGCCACCCTCGTCACGGCTGTCGAAGATGAAGCGGTGCGCGTTGACGATCGCGGCGGGGCCGAAGTACTGACCGTCGTTCCAGAACACCGGGCAGGACGACGTGCACGCGGCGCACAGGATGCACTTGGTGGTGTCGTCGAAGCGCTCACGGTCCTCGGCGGTCTGCAGGCGCTCGCGGGTCGGCTCGTTGCCCTTGGTGATCAGGAAGGGCATCACGTCGCGGTACGCCTGGAAGAACGGCTCCATGTCCACGACCAGGTCCTTGAGGACCGTCAGGCCCTTTATGGCCTCGATCGTGATCGGCTTCTGCGGGTTGATGTCCTTGATCAGCGTCTTGCACGCCAGACGGTTCTTGCCGTTGATGCGCATGGCGTCGGAACCGCAGATGCCGTGGGCGCAGGAGCGGCGGAACGTCAGGGTGCCGTCCTGCTCCCACTTGATCTTGTGGAGGGCGTCGAGGACACGCTCCTTCGGGTCGATGTCGAGCTGGAAGTCCTGCCAGCTCGCGTCCTCCGAGACCTCCGGGTTGAACCGGCGGATCCGGAAGGTGACCGTGATCGTGTGGGAAGCGCTGTCCTCGGCCGCGTCCAGCGCCGCGGAGTGCTTGTCGAGAGTCGGGGTGCTCATCAGTACTTACGCTCCATCGGCTGGTAGCGGGTCTGGACGACCGGCTTGTAGTCGAGACGGATCGACTCCTTGCCGTCCGCGCCGACCTCGCGGTACGCCATGGTGTGCCGCATGAAGTTGACGTCGTCGCGGTTCGGGAAGTCCTCGCGGTAGTGACCGCCGCGGGACTCCTTACGGGCCAGGGCGGAGACCGCCATGACCTCGGCCAGGTCGAGGAGGTTGCCCAGCTCGATGGCCTCCAGCAGGTCGGTGTTGAACCGCTTGCCCTTGTCCTGGATGGACACGTTCAGGTAGCGCTCGCGCAGCTCGCCGATCTTCTCGACCGCGGTCTTGATCGTCTGCTCGGTGCGGAACACCATCACGTTGGCGTCCATGCACTCCTGCAGCTCCTTGCGGAGCTCGGTGACGCGCTCGGTGCCGGTGGAGTTCCGCAGCCGCTCGACCTGGTCGACGACCTGCTGCGCCGGGTCCTCGGGCAGCTCGACGAAGTCGTGGTCCGCGGAGTACTCGGCGGCGGCGATGCCCGCGCGGCGGCCGAACACGTTGATGTCCAGCAGCGAGTTGGTGCCCAGGCGGTTGGCGCCGTGCACGGAGACACAGGCGACCTCGCCGGCGGCGTACAGGCCCGGGACGACGGTGGTGTTGTCCGAGAGGACCTCACCCTCGACGTTGGTCGGGATGCCGCCCATGGCGTAGTGCGCGGTCGGCTGGATCGGGATCGGGTCCGTGTAGGGCTCGATACCGAGGTAGGTCCGCGCGAACTCGGTGATGTCGGGCAGCTTGGCGTCCAGCTGCTCCGGCGGGAGGTGCGTGAGGTCGAGGTAGACGTGGTCGCCTTCGGGACCGCAGCCGCGGCCCTCGCGGATCTCCGTGTAGATGGAGCGCGAGACGACGTCACGCGAGGCGAGGTCCTTCATGACCGGCGCGTACTTCTCCATGAAGCGCTCGCCGTCCTTGTTGCGGAGGATGCCGCCCTCACCACGGGCGCCCTCCGTCAGCAGGATGCCCATCCGCCAGATGCCGGTCGGGTGGAACTGGAAGAACTCCATGTCCTCCAGCGGCAGCCCACGGCGCCAGGCGGCGGCCTGGCCGTCACCGGTCAGGGTGTGCGCGTTGGAGGTCACCTTGAAGAACTTGCCGGTGCCACCGGAGGCGAAGACGATCGACTTCGCCTGGAAGACGTGGATCTCGCCGGTCGCCAGCTCGTACGCGACGACACCGGCGGACTTCTTGACCCCGTCGACCTCGCTGAGCAGCAGGTCCAGGACGTAGAACTCGTTGAAGAACTCCACGCCCTCCTTGACGCAGTTCTGGTACAGCGTCTGGAGGATCATGTGGCCGGTGCGGTCCGAGGCGTAGCAGGACCGGCGGACCGGGGCCTCACCGTGGTTACGGGAGTGACCGCCGAAGCGGCGCTGGTCGATGGTGCCGTTCGGGGTGCGGTTGAACGGCAGGCCCATCTTCTCCAGGTCGAGAACGGAGTCGATGGCCTCCTTCGCCAGGATCTCGGCGGCGTCCTGGTCGACCAGGTAGTCGCCGCCCTTGATCGTGTCGAAGGTGTGCCACTCCCAGTTGTCCTCCTCGACGTTGGCCAGGGCGGCGGCCATGCCGCCCTGCGCCGCGCCGGTGTGGGAGCGGGTCGGGTAGAGCTTCGTCAGGACCGCGGTGCGGCTGCGCTTCGTCGACTCGATCGCCGCGCGCATGCCCGCGCCACCGGCGCCGACGATGACGGTGTCGTACTTGTGGATCTTCATTGGTCTCGTCAGCCCCGGCGTTAGCGGATGTTCGGGTCGAAGGTGAAGATCACCAGCGTGCCCAGGAGGACGGTGAACACCGTGGCGGTGTACAGCAGCATCTTCAGCCAGAAGCGGGTGTTGTCCCGCTGGGCGTAGTCGTTGATGACCGTACGCAGGCCGTTGGCGCCGTGCAGCATCGCGAGCCACAGCATCAGCAGGTCCCAGACCTGCCAGAACGGCGAGGCCCAGCGGCCGGCCACGAAGGCGAAGCCGATCTTGGAGACGCCGCCGTCCAGCACCAGCTGGATCAGCAGGTGGCCGAGGACCAGGACGACCAGCACGATGCCGGACAGCCGCATGAAGAGCCAGCCGTACAGCTCGAAGTTGGTCCGGGTCGACTTCGGGGTCTTACCGGTGCGCTTCCGGGGCGGCTCGATCACCGGCGCCGGGTTGTCGGCGTCGTAGAGGGTGACGTCGGAGGCACCCGCGGGGGAGGTCGTTTCAGCAGACATCTCGCGTCATCAGCTCCCGAACAGCGTGCGCAGGGTGTGCTGCAGCACGGGGTAGAAGGCGCCGGCCATCAGTACGACCCAGACGCCCACAACGGTCCACAGCATCTGCTTCTGGTACTTCGGGCCCTTGGACCAGAAGTCCACGGCGATGACGCGGAGACCGTTGAGTGCGTGGAAGAGGATCGCGGCGACGAGGCCGTACTCCAGCACATTGACGATGGGTGTCTTGTACGTCGCGACGACGTCGTCGTACGCCTCGGGAGAGACGCGGACGAGAGCGGTGTCGAGGACGTGCACGAACAGGAAGAAGAAGATGAGGACGCCAGTGACTCGGTGAGCCACCCAGGACCACATGCCTTCCCGGCCGCGGTACAGCGTTCCAGCCGGCACGGAAAAACCCTCCGGGAGCGGGGATTGGGGCCTGCCGGCTTCTCTGTCGGTCTGGCCCGGCCGGATACGGTCCACCGGCCCTGGTCATCGTAGCGACGCCTTGTCGGTTCATTGCCCCGGGGCCCTACAGGTGTGATCAAACAGCCACCAACGGGCTATCACACAAGAGCAAAACGGGATGTTATGGGCATCCCGTGATAAAGCGGGCCAGACGCCCGCGAACGGTGCGGCGCAGCTCATCCGCGGCAACTGCCCGCTCTTCGTCCGGGTCGTGGCCCAGCCGGGTGCGGATACCGGCCAGCATCTGGTCCAGGACCTCGTCCTCGCCGTAGCCGTCGAGACAGATCACGAAGGCGTGGCGGAAGCGGCGCTCGTACTCGGCGTGGGCGGCGCGCAGCGCGGTGTGTGCGGCGAGGGTGCCCGGGCCGCGGGCGCCGAGCGGCGGCATGGGGGAGGCCGACTCGGCGGCCAGCGCCTCGTCCAGATCGGCGGCGGAGAGGTCGTAGCAGCCCTCGTCGGAGGCGGCGAGCAGCGCGCCGAGGTCCGGATACGGGCGGTGCCGGGCCAGCCGCTGGGCCCAGCGGAGGCTTCCGCAGCAGGTCAGCAGCGCGGCCAGGGCGTCCTTGGGTGGCAGCGCGTTGAAGGCGGTGGGCACGGCGGTGTCCGAAAGCGGGGGCCGGGCGCCGTGGCTCTGCGAAGGTATGCCGCGCCAGGGCGCGCACGGCGGGCGCAGCATCGTCGGCCGGGCGGCCGGGGTGTCACCGGACAGCGGAGGCTCCTCGGGAGGATCGGACGAACGGGTGGTGCGCCGGGGTACGGCGGCTGACGGAGGCGGTGCGGGCTTCGGATCGCTGGCGCGGCGGCCGGGGCGTGTCATGGCGACGGAGGCGTCGGCCGGGGCCGTCCGGAGATCCGGACACCCTGCGCGCGGTGTGATGAACCGAAACGCCACCGTAACGACGCGGGGCGGCCCCTGTCCGACGGATGCGCGAATTTCACCCGGATGAGAGAGGTTTTCCCTAGGGCGTGTCCCTGATCTTCCGTCCGGTCCGCGACGGGAGGTCAGGGACACGCCCCAGGGACCGCCTTCGACGCGACGGTGCCCGCCCGCGGGGCCGTGCGCCGGGGGCGGCCCGCCGCGCCGCGCGGGCGCCACCGCCGGGGCCCGTCCCCTGGGGGCGGCGCCCCGGGACGCGGCGGGACCCGCGCTCCCCGTACCGGCGCGTCCGGCCGCCGGGAGCCGTGGCACAGCGAGCAGAGAAACGAGCAGTGAGGAGCGCGCGATGTCCTACCCGAGTCGGTCCGGACACCCTGAACGGCCGAAGGCGGCACCGGAGAATGCGCCGCCGGGCGAGCGGCCGGGAAGACGGCCGGGGAAGCGGCCGGTGCGGCCCGGTGGCCGGTCGCCGGTGGCCCGGGCGGCGCTGCCCGCCGCGCTGGTGGCCGCCGCGCTCACGCTGTCCGCCTGCTCCGACGCGGCGGACTCCCGGGCGCCGGGCGCCACCGGCCGCGGCGCCTCGCCGCTGCCCACCCCCACCTGGCAGAAGGTCACCGGCACCCCGCGCACCGTCCCCGCCGTACGGGACTTCCGGCCGGCCGACGGACAGGGCTGGCGGCCGTCCAAGGGCGCCCGGATCGTGGTGCCCGCCGGGGAGAAGAGCACCGTCGCCGACGAGGCGCGGCTGCTCGGCCAGGACCTGGGCGGGATGCCCGTCGTCTGGGGCGACGAGCCGGTACGCCCCGGGGACATCGAGGTGAAGCTCGCCGGGACGAACGGCAAGGGGCTCCCGGAACGGCCGGACAACGCGCCCACCGGCGACACCGCCGACGAGGCGTACACGCTGACCGCCCACGGCTCCCGGCTCACCCTCGCCGCCCCCACCGACGCCGGGATCTTCTACGCCACCCGGACCGTCAAGCAGGCGGTCCGCGCCGCCGGCGGGCTGCCGGAGGGCACGATCGAGGACCGGCCGGACCGGGCGCAGCGCGGGATGCTGCTGGACAACGCCCGTAAGCCGTTCACCGCCAGCTGGATCGAGGACCGCGTCCGCGAGCTGGGCGATCTCAAGCTCAACCAGCTCCAGCTGCACTTCTCCGACGACCAGGGCTTCCGCATCGAGAGCGGGAGCCACCCGGAGATCGTCTCCCAGGACCATCTGACCAAGGACGAGGTCCGCCGCATCCTGCGCCTGGCGCACTCCCGCCACATCAGCGTCATCCCCGAGATCGACTCGCCCGGACACCTCGGCGCCGTCCTCGACCACCACCCCGACCTCCAGCTGCGCAATGCGAGCGGAAAGGTGCTGCGCGGGGCGATCGACATCTCCAAACCGGCCGCCGGGAAGCTCATCGACGACCTGATCGGCGAGTACGGAAAGCTCTTCGAGGTGCCCAAGGGCGCCGCCGCCTACTGGCACCTGGGCGGCGACGAGTACCAGGCGCTGACCGTGTCCGACCCGGCCGCCTCCTACCCGGGCCTGGCCCAGGCCGCCCGGAAGAAGTACGGGGCGAACGGCACCATCGAGGACCTGGCGACCGGCTGGCTCAACGACCGCCAGCGCGCCGCCGAGAAGGCCGGGCGCGACAAGATCGAGGCGTGGAACGACGGCTTCTTCAAGGACACCCGCGTCCAGGCGGACAAGAACCGCACCGTCGGCTACTGGACCGGCAAGGAGATCGGCGCCAACGACCCGGCCCACTTCCTGCGCGAGGGCCGCAAGGTGGTCAACCTCAACGACGAGTACCTCTACTACGTCCTCGGCGAGCCGAATCAGTTCACCTATCCGACCGGTGAGCGGATCTTCCGCGAGTGGACGCCCAAGGTGCTGCGCCACACCTCGCCCGTCGACGTCCCGGCGAGCATGACCACCCCGGACCGCATCCCGGGCGCCCGCTTCGCGATCTGGTGCGATCTGTCGCACGCCCAGACGCCGCAGCAGATCGCCCAGGGCATCCGGATGCCGCTGGCGGCGCTGTCGCAGAAGGTGTGGGACCCGCGGAAGCCCTCGATGAGCTGGACGGACTTCAAGGAGCTGGCCACGAAGGTGTCGAGCAAGGGGTGAGAGGGGGCCCCGGCGTGAACCTGACGGCGGGGCGCGCGGGACGGCCGGGGCCGCCACCCCCCACAGGAGAGGCCCCGGCCGTCGTTCGCGGGAGAGGCCCCGTCACGGACCCCTCAACCGATACAGCGCCGTACGCGCCAAAAGCGTCACAGGGGGTGTGGAAGGCCGCACCCCAGCGGTCTGGACGGCGGCCGGGCGGGGCCCGTAACGTGCCACTTCGCGCCGGTCGGCGCGCTTGTCGTACGTCTGCCGCGGCCGGAGCCGGGCCGCCGTGAAACGGGGGGTTCGATGGATCGCCGCGCGCGATACGCGCAGTACGTCCCGGGTCGCCCGTGGCGGATTCCGGGCCCGGGGCGGGCCGCGGTGATCAGCCGGTATACCGTCTGCGGAACCATCGGGGTTACCGGGGGTTCCGCCGCCGTCGCCGGAGGCGGCGGCCGGTAGCGGGCGGTGGGGCAGCAGCAAGGACCGGGCAGCGGAGATTCCGCACGTGACAGGAATGGACCCGTGCGAGGGGACGACACTCAGCCGGACGACACTCGGCTGACCGCTGCCGTGCAGGCGGCACAGGACGGCGACGAGGCGGCGTTCCGCGCGGTCTACCGTGCGGTGCACCCCCGGCTCCTGGGCTATGTGCGGACGCTGGTGGGCGAGGCGGACGCGGAGGACGTGGCGTCGGAGTCCTGGCTCCAGATCACCCGTGACCTGGGCCGCTTCAAGGGGGACGCCGACCGGTTCCGCGGCTGGGCGGCCCGGATCGCCCGTAACCGCGCCCTGGACCACATCCGGATGCGCGGCCGCCGCCCGGTGAGCGGCGGCGACGAGAGTGAACTCCTCGACACCCCGGCGCTCTCCGACACCGAGGGCGAGGCGCTCGCCGCCCTCGGCACCGGCCGTACGCTGCGGCTGATCGCCGCGCTCCCGCAGGACCAGGCGGAGGCGGTGGTGCTGCGGGTCGTCGTCGGGCTGGACGCCAAGAGCACCGCGAAGGTCCTCGGCAAGCGGCCCGGCGCGGTCCGCACGGCCGCCCACCGCGGGCTGCGCCGCCTGGCCGAACTCCTCGGCGACCGGGCGGACGGTGCGGACGGAGCGGACGCCGGACCCGTCACCGAGGGCGACGGCGCGGCGGACGACGCCCCGGGCCGCCGGGCGCGCGGTGGGCCGCGCGGGGGCGGTGGAACGATGGGCGGGGTCCCCGTTCAGGGACGAAGACGCCGTGACGGCGTGGCGGAATCGTACGTACCGGGTGTGACGGAAACGGCCACGCGAACGCAGAAGGACATGTGATGGCCGACGACCGGTACAACTGGCTCGACAACGATGCCGCGGAGCGCCTGCTGCGCGGCGAGCCGGTCGGCACCACCGCACCCGGCGCGCGGGAACTCGCCCTGCTGCTGGACGAGGCGGCCCCCGCCGGGCCTGCCGCCGGTCCGCTGCCCGGGGAGGAAGCCGCCGTCGCCGCCTTCCGCCGGGCCCACCCCGCCCAGCCGTCCCGCCCGGTGGCCCGCGCCGGTCTCGCCCGGCCCTTCCGGCGTGGTTTCGCGGTGGCGCTGGTGGCCTGCGCGCTCGGCGGGGTGGCGGTGGCCGCCGGTACGGGCGTGCTGCCCAGCCCCTTCCGGCCCGGCCCCGACCCGGCCTCCAGCGTCTCCACGGACGTCAGCCCCGGCACCCTGGAGACCCCGGACCCGGGCACCACCGCCCCCGGCTCCCCGGACGCGACGGCGGGGGAGCGGCCGACCGACGACACGACGGCCTCCCCGACCCCGGACGCCTCGCACGGCACCACCGCCCCGCCGCCCTCCGCCACCCCCGGCCGTGGGGTGCCCGGTGTGCCCGGCAACGGCAAGAACGGTTCGGCGGAGCCGCGCGCGGTGGTGCTGGCGCTCTGCCGGGACTACGAGGCGGGCAAGCGCGGCGACATGGACCGCGACACCCTCCAGCGTCTGGAGCGCGCCGCCGGTGGCCCGGCGAAGATCCACGCGTTCTGCCGCCGCTATCTCCAGCAGCAGGGCAACGGCAACGGCAACGGCAACAGCGGCGGGGACGGCAAGGGCGACAACGGCGGGGGCAACGGCGACGGTAACGGGAACGGCGACGGCGGTTCGGGCGGCGGCCAGGGCGGCGGCCACGGCGGCGACGAGGACGGTGACGGACAACCGTCTCCCGCACCCGAGCCCTCCGAGTCCGGCACCCCGGACCCCGTCCCCACGTCCCCCGAGCCCTCGGACACCGTGACACCGACGCCCGCCACCAGCACGGATGGCGCGGCTCCCGCTTCGGTGTGACGTTTTTGCGGCGCCCGGCGCAGTACTGAGTGAGCCGACTGGTCATCGGCGGCGCGCGGGCCGGGTTCCCCCCGTACCCAGGCACCTCGCGCACCTGGCGCGGGCGGGGCACGTTCCCCCGGCCCTGCCCGCGCCCCCACTTCCCCCGCGCCTCGCGGGCGTCCTCCCCTCGTGCCCGGTGCAATCCGGCGCCGCCGCTTCCGTGGTGTCCGGCGGCGGACGGTCCGGCCCCCGGGCGGGGCGTGCGGGGGCTGCGTCACACTGGTGGCATGTCGTCACCCCGCCGCGCGTGCCCCGTCTGCACCCGAGAGATCGCCGTCGTCGGCGGCCGCTTCGCCCGTCACGACCCGCCCGGGCGGCGCACGGTGCTGGAGCTGGTCTCCTGCCCGGGGTCGCGGCGGATCGCCCCGATGATGGCGCCGGCGGAGAAGCTCTTCGACCCGGAGGAGCCGCCGTTCCCCGGTCAGCAGCCGCTGTTCTGAGCGGTGCGCCCCGGGGGCGTCACGGAGCCAGCACGTCCAGTTCGGCCATGGCGCCGACCGTGATCTGACGCGTCAGCTCCTCGGCGCGCGCCGCGTCCCCGACCCGTACCGCCTCGGCGACCTGGACGTGCAGCGAGACCGCCGCCGGGTCCGGGTCGGTGAACATCACATGGTGGGCGGTGCGGCCGGTCAGCACCGCGGCGACGACATCGCCGAGCCGGGCGAACATCTCGTTGCCGGAGGCGGTCAGCACCACGCGGTGGAACGCGGTGTCGTGCACCAGATACGCGTCGAGCTGCTGGCCGCGCGAGGTGGCGACCATGCCCATGGCGTGTTCGGTGAGCGCGGCGCACTGGGCGGGGTCGGCGTGGACGGCGGCGAGCCCCGCGGCGACCGGTTCGACGGCGGAGCGCAGCACGGTCAGCGAGCGCAGCTGCCGGGGGCGGTCGCGTCCGGCCAGCCGCCAGCTGATGACCCGTGGGTCGTAGACGTTCCACTCCGCGGTCGGCAGGACCGTCACGCCGACCCGGCGGCGGGAGGCCACCAGCCGCATGGATTCCAGGACCCGGATCACCTCGCGGACGACGGTGCGGGAGACGTCGAACTCCGCCGCCAGCTCTTCGGTGAGCAGGACGGTGCCCGGCGGATGATCGCCCGCGGTGATCGCCGGACCGAGGGCTTCGAGCACCCGTGTGTGCGGCCCCTGCCCCTGGTTCTCCATGGGGATCACCCTACGTTCCGCCCGACCGGCACTTTAAGTATGACGTTTGCGCCACACTCTCTTGAATAAGTCGTACGTAATGGGTTTCAGTGGGGTGTCCCACCGAGGTCGAAGAAGACAGCGAGGTACCCGGGAATGAGCACGCCCCACGTCATCGTCGTGATGGGAGTTGCCGGCACCGGCAAGACGACGATCGGCCCGCTGGTCGCCGAGGCGCTCGGTGTGCCGTACGCCGAGGGCGACGACTTCCACCCGCCGGCCAACATCGCCAAGATGACCGCCGGGACCCCGCTGGACGACGCCGACCGCGGCCCCTGGCTGGATGCCATCGGTGCCTGGGCCCATGAGCGGGCCGGGCACGGCGGTGTGGTCAGCTGCTCCGCCCTCAAGCGCGGCTACCGCGACCGGCTCCGCGCCGCCGCCCCCGAGGTGGTCTTCCTCCACCTCGCAGGCGACCGCGCGCTGATCGAGCGTCGGATGACCGAGCGCAAGGGCCACTTCATGCCGACCGCGCTGCTCGACTCGCAGTTCGCCACCCTCGAACCCCTCGGCGCCGACGAACGCGGCGTCGTGGTGGACGTCTCGGGCACCCCCGAGGAGATCGCCGCCCGCGCGGCCGACGCGCTCCGCGTCCCCGCCGTCTGACCTCCGGGCCCGCCCCACGGGCCCACCCCTCCCTCACCTCTCCTTCCTCCTAGGAATCGCCGTGACTCATCTCAGCGTCGAGATGCTTGCAGCGGACGCGGTCGAGCCGATCACCTCGGCCGGTCATGCGCAGCTGGGCATCGCCGTTCTGGCGGGCATCGCCGTCATCGTTGTGCTCATCACCAAGTTCAAGCTGCATGCCTTCCTGTCGCTGATCATCGGCTCGCTGGTGCTCGGCGCGGCCGCCGGGGCGCCGCTCGACAAGGCCATCGCCAGCTTCTCCACCGGACTGGGCTCGACGGTCGCCGGTACGGGCGTGCTCATCGCCCTCGGCGCGATCCTCGGCAAGCTGCTCGCGGACTCCGGGGGCGCCGACGAGATCGTCGACACGATCCTGGCGAAGGCGAACCGGCGGTCGATGCCCTGGGCGATGGTGCTGATCGCCTGCGTCGTCGGGCTGCCGATCTTCTTCGAGGTCGGCATCGTGCTGCTGATCCCGGTGGTCCTGCTCGTCGCCAAGCGCGGCAACTTCTCGCTGATGCGCATCGGCATCCCCGCCCTGGCCGGACTCTCCGTCATGCACGGCCTGATCCCGCCGCACCCCGGGCCGCTCGTCGCGATCGACGCGGTCGGCGCCAACCTCGGCATCACCCTCGCCCTCGGCATCGTCGTGGCGATCCCCACCGCGATCGTCGCCGGGCCGCTCTTCTCCCGCTACGCCGCCCGCTGGGTCGACATCAAGCCGCCCGAGAACATGGTCCCCGAGCGTGCCTCGGCGGAGCCGGCGAAGCGCCCGCGGTTCGGCACCACCGTCGCCACCGTGCTGCTGCCGGTCGTGATGATGCTGGCCAAAGCGCTGGTGGACATCGTCATCGACGATCCGAAGGACTCCGTGCAGCGGGTCTTCGACGTCATCGGCTCTCCGATGATCGCGCTGCTGGCCGGTGTCGTCGTCGCGATGTTCACGCTGGGCCGCGCGGCCGGGTTCACCAAGGGCAAGGTCGCCACCACCGTCGAGTCCTCGCTCGGCCCGATCGCCGGGGTGCTGCTGATCGTCGGCGCCGGCGGCGGCTTCAAGCAGACGCTGGTGGACGCGGGCGTCGGCCAGATGATCCTGGACATCTCCAAGGGCTGGAACATCTCCGCGCTGCTGCTGGCCTGGCTGATCGCCGTCGCCATCCGCCTGGCGACCGGCTCCGCGACGGTGGCCACCATCTCCGCGGCGGGCCTGGTCGCTCCGCTCGCCGCCGACATGAGCAGCACCCATGTCGCCCTGCTGGTCCTCGCCATCGGCACCGGCTCGCTGTTCTTCAGCCACGTCAACGACGCCGGTTTCTGGATGGTCAAGGAGTACTTCGGCATGAACGTCGGCCAGACCCTCAAGACCTGGTCGGTGATGGAGACGCTGATCTCGGTGGTCGGCATCGCCTGCGTGCTGCTGCTGTCGCTGGTCGTCTAGCAAGTCGCCTTCTGCCGGGGCCGTACGGGCGGGATGCCGCCGGTGCGGCCCCGCCGCGTATATGCAGGTCAGGGCGTGGCCGACGGCCGTTTCAGCAGGACGATGCCGTCCTCGTCGGCGAGCTGGCGGTAGCCGTGGGCGCGGTAGAGGTCGAGCATGCGGGCCGTACCGGCCGCCGGACAGGGGGTCTTGACGGTGGGGTCGTGCCGGTCGGAGATCACCCAGTCCGGCAGGCGGACGGGCAGGCCGGTGGGCGCGGCGGGGTCGGGGCCGGTGCCGAAGCAGACCAGGCTGACGGTGGTGCGGCCGGTCAGCAGCGGCGCCAGCCGGTTGGACGAGGCGACCCGCGCGCCGTCCGGGATCCGCGCCGCCACCTCCTCGGCGGTGCGGACATGCGCCGGGGTGCGCCAGGCCGAGGGCAGCACCAGGTCGTGGAAGGGGTAGACGGCCGCGGCGATCAGCGTGAACGTGGCGGAGAAGGCCAGCACCCGGCGGCGCCGGCGGCCCGGGAACAGCTCCGGGCGGCGGTGCAGCACATCGATCAGACCGGCGAACACCAGCGGCATCAGCACGGCGTTGTAGTGGAAGTTCGGCTGCCAGTAGTGCTCGTTCCCGGCCACCAGCCGCCAGCCGAGGGTGGGCAGCGTCAGCAGGACCAGCGGGGAGCGCAGCCCGAGGAACGCGACGGGCGCGGCCAGCATGAACAGCAGCAGCCACTTCATCGGCGGCCAGAAGAGGTGCAGCGCCGCCGACACGGGACCGGCCCCGCCGCCGGACGGCGCTCCGCCCGGCAGCTGCTGCCAGTAGTCGAAGCCGCCGTGCGGGTTCATCGCGGGCAGCAGCACGAGCATCTCCACCGCGGTGCCCGCCACCCCGGCCACGACGGCGGCGAGCCCGAGCCACCACGGCCCGCGCGACCGCTCCCCGGGGCAGGCCCTCCGCTCGCGCCCCGTCTGCCACATCACATAGCCGCCGACCGCGGCCAGGGTGAGCCCGAGGTCCTCCTTCACCAGCAGCAGCGGGACGGACCAGGCCACCGCCGCCCGCCACCGCCGCTCGCCGAGCGCCGTGACGGCGAAGGCCAGCAGCGGGACGGCGAAGCAGATCTCGTGGAAGTCCTTGGTGACCGTCGTGGCGATACCCCACGAGGCGCCCATGCCGCAGCCGATGACGAGCCCCGCGACCGGCCCGGCCGCGCGGTGCGCCCACCGGGTGAGCGGATAGCAGGCCGACGCCATCAGGGCGGCCTGGACGACGAGCAGGGTGGTGGCGCCGGGGAAGAGCCGGTAGACGGGGGCGACGAGCACCAGGATCGGGTGGAAGTGGTCCCCGAGCAGGTTGAATCCGGGGCCCTTCAACTCCACGACCGGCGCCCGGCCGTGGGCGTAGGCGCGGATCGCCTGCTCGAATATCCCCAGGTCGTAGCCTGCGTTGAGCATCTGGCCGTGACGCAGCAGCGAGACGACGGTGTAGAGGACGAAACAGGCAGCGGAGAGCGACCAGGCCAGGGCCCGGGGGCCGGGGATGCGGTGGCGCAGCGCCGGGAGGAGGCGCCCGAGGGGCCCGCCGGACTCCCGGGCGCCTGCTGTTCCGGGTGCGGTGGCCGCCGACGGTTTCCGGGCCTCCGGTATCCGGCCCGGGTCCGCCGCGTCCCGGGCGGTGCGCCCGGCCTTTGCGGGTATGCCGCCGCTCCGCTCCGCCGCCTGTGTCATCGCTCCGCCTGTGCTCGGTCCGCCGGGTGCTGCCGCCCCGCCGCGGGTGGGCGTGAGGTACGGCGCGCGGCGGGGGCGCCGGGCGCCCGGGCGGCCCGGGGAGTGTAGACCGGGCGGTGCGCCCGGCGGCCCGTCCACGGCGCGCCGGGGAACCGGCGGCGCCCGCCTGCCCGCTGACGGTCCGGTGGCACCCTCAGCCGCTCAGCTCCACGCGGGCCAGGACGTTCACCCCGTCCGTCCACTGCGTCGAGGCGTTGGCGCAGCGCACCGGCAGGCCCCGGCCGGGGAAGTCCGGGTCGGGGAGGGCGAGGCCGAGGCGGTGGACGCCGCGGGTGCCCCGGGGGACGGGGAGGTGGGCGCGGAGTGTGGTGGGCGCCGGGACGCCGTGGTCGTCGTCGGTCTCCGTACGGCCCTGCGGCTGCCAGGTGCGCCAGTCGGTCGGCGCGTCCACGGCGGACACCGTCCGCCCGTCCGCGTCCAGGAGCACCAGCCGGACCGGCCGCGGATGCTTGGGCGGGGCGAAGCCGCGGTTGACCACATCGACCTCCACCGGCAGCCGCCCGTCTGGGCCCACGCCCGCGGCGGCGTGCCGGGCCTCGCGTATCTCGATGCGGTAGCCGAGGTGGTCGCGGAGGTACTCGAAGGCCGTACGGGGGACCGCGCGGCCCGTGCGGTCGCGGAAATAGCCGTCCGAGAGCGGTAGTTGCGCCTCGCCGATCTGTGCCTCGGTGAGGTCCGTGGTCCGCCAGGCGGGGAGGGTCACGGTGGCGTTGTGCACCAGCGACAGACTGTCGAAGCGGAGCGTCTGCAGCCGCCGGGCCGCGGCGAGCGCGGGGATGACGGTGCTCCAGGCGTACGGGTCGGTGCTCTGCCCCTTGTCCCAGGGCATCTCCCCGTCGGTCATCCGGTCCCGGGTGACGTCGAGATAGGTCGGCCAGCCGGGGTTGCCGGGGACGTAGTAGTCCCATTCGCCCTCGCCCAGCGTCACATAGTCGTTGTGGAAGCCGATCCGGTCCAGGAGCGAGGCATCGGTGATCAGCTCGCGGTGGGCGGCCTGGCGGAGCTGGGTGTGCAGACCCGGCGGGAGCGCTTTGACCAGCGACGTCATGAGGGCGGTGACGGCGTCGGGGTAGGTCTCGTGGGCGTAGTAACTGCCGTGCCACTCGCCCCAGTTGCCGAGGAAGCCCGCCTGCCAGACGGCGACGGTGTCGCTGTTGCGGGCGATGACGGGTGCCAGCTGGGCGATGTGGCGCTGGATGTCCTGCACGGTGTAGCGGCGCAGCTCGCGGACCCCGTCGTCGTAGGCGAAGCGCAGCACCGCCGCGTAGCCCTTGCTGCGGAGCCCGCGCAGCACACTCTCGATGTTGTCGAGCGCACTCCGCGGGATCCCGGAGGTCGCGAAGTCCCAGAGGTAGAAGTAGAGCTGGGTGAGGTGGGCGCCCCGCCCGTACCGGCGTTCCAGCAGGTCGAGGGTGCGGGCGGCGTCGGGGGAGTGGTCGTGTTCGTTCTCCCAGGGGCTGGTGAGGTCCACGGCGTTGTACGACATCTCGTAGCGGAAGCCGCGCCGTGGATTGGTGAGTGGGGCGCGGCCGTCCGGGTCGTCGGGCCGGATGCCGCGGTGCGGGACGCGGTGCCAGGCGGTCCCGGAGCACGCCGGGACCGCCAGAGCCGGGGAGGCCCCGAGCGGAACGGCGGCTGCCGCGCCCAGCGCGGTCGTCAGCAGGCGTCGGCGCGGCAGCGGCATGGGGTCTCCCTCGTACGGACGGACGGTGGCGCCGAGTGTCGCGGCCATCCGCCCGGCGGGCCATGGACGGAACGCGGCGGCGGGTGGACTTTTCCCGCCTCCCCGGGGCGGGCGGATACGGGCGGCGCACCACCCGCCCCCGGGGAGGCGCGGGCGTCGGACCTCAGCCCGCCGCCCCGAACGCGCCCTCCCCGAAGAAGGAGCGCAGGGCCTTGGCCGCGCGGTCCCCCGCGCCCTCCGCCGGGGCCGCCCAGGCGATATAGCCGTCCGGGCGTATGAGGAACAGGGCCGGGTCCGGGCCGTATGCGTCCCGGAGATGGCCGTGGGTGTCGACGAGATCGGGGGCCGGGCCGCCGGCGCGGACGGTACGCACCAGGCTCGGGTCGGCCGGGAGTGTGGCGGTGTCCAGAGCGACATCGCCCAGCGCCAGCAGTGTGAAGTGCGGTCCCCGCAGCAGGTCGAAGAGGCGGACGGGGGTGCCGTCGGGGGTGGTGCAGGGGGCGTCCGGGGCGCGGTCGCCGGCGTGGGGGGCGGAGTCGGGGACGTGCGGGCGCAGCTCCTGGGTGAGGGGGCTGTCGGGGTAGCCGATGCCGAGTTGGTGGAGGTCGCGGCTGCGGCGCCAGTTGCGGTCGCGGTGCAGGCGGGTGCTGGTGTCGAGGATGTGGTCGGCGATCGGCAGGCGCTCGGTCTCGTAGCTGTCGAGGAGGGTGTCGGGGGCGCCGTGGCGGAGCACCTGGCCGAGCTTCCAGCCGAGGTTGTAGGCGTCCTGGACACCGGTGTTGAGGCCCTGGCCGCCGGCGGGGGAGTGGATGTGCGCGGCGTCGCCGGCGAGGAAGACACGGCCGGCGCGGAAGGCGTCGGCACGGGCGGCCCGGGGGCGGTAGACGGAGGTCCACCGCACCTCGCGGATCTGCTCGGGGGCGAGATGGGTGTGGCGGGCGAGGGCGGCGCGGGCGCCTTCCTCGCTGGGGTCCGGGGTCTCGTCCTGGACGATGACGAACACCTGGAAGAGGTCGGTGCGGGCCAGCGGGAGCATCATCACCATGCCGCGCCCGTCCGGCAGGACCCAGCGGTGCCAGTGGTCGCGGTCGAGGCCGTCGACGCGGAGGTCGGCGAGGAGTGCGGCGCCCTCCTCCAGGGACGGTCCGCTCATGGTGATGTCCAGGGCGCGGCGGACGGTGCTGCGGCCGCCGTCGGCGGCGACCAGATAGCGGGCGCGGACCTGCTGCGAGGCGCCGTCGGGCCCGCGGAGGGTGGCGGTCACCCCCTCCGTGTCCTGGGCGAACGTGGTGAGTTCGGTGCCGAAGCGGACCGTGCCGCCCAGCTCCCGCAGCCGGTCGTGGAAGAGCTCGACGGCGCGGAAGAGCGGCACCATCAGGATGTTGGCGTACGGGGTGGCGGGCGTCGGCTCGTACCGCTCGATGGCGGTGAGGGATTCGACGAGGCGGCCGTCGCGCCAGAGGCCGATCTCCGGGTAGGGGCCGCCCGCCGCCTGCACGGCGTCCAGCAGCCCGAGGTCGTCGTAGACCTCCAGGGAGCGCGGCTGGTGGCCGGTGCCGCGGGCGCCGGGGGAGAGGGTCTGCTGCCGCTCGACGACGAGGGCGCGCAGACCGCGGCGGGTCAGGTCGATGGCGAGGGCGAGGCCGGTCGGGCCCGCGCCGGCGATGAGGACGTCGACCGGGCCGCCGGAGCACTCGGGGGCGGTCAGGGCGGCGGCCGTGCCGGTCGCGGGGGTGGTGGCGTCTGCGGCAGGAGCGTCCTTAACGTTGTTAAGTTCCATGCTTCCGAGGCTGCGCTTAACGGTGTTAAGTTGTCAACATGGTTTCGCGCATCGACCGGAAAAAGATGGTGGACACCGCGCTCCGGCTGCTCAACGAGGTCGGTCTCGACAGGCTCACCGTCCGCCGCATCGCCACGGAGCTGAACGTCCAGGCCCCCGCGCTCTACTGGCACGTCCGCAACAAGCAGGAACTCCTCGACGAGATGGCCACCGAGATGTTGCGCCGGATGGCCACCCCGCTGCTGGTGGAGCCCGAGCCCGGTGTCCCGTGGCAGGAGCAGCTGGCCGAGGTCTGCCGCGGGATGCGCCGCGAACTGCTCGGCTACCGCGACGGCGCCAAGGTCTTCAGCGGCACCCGGATGGTCGGCCAGGGCTACGCCGAGCCGTACGACGCCTTCCTGCGGCGCCTCGTCGAGGCGGGCTTCGCCTTCCCCGACGCGGTCCGGGCGTGGTGGACGGCGTACAACTTCACCGTCGGTCTGGTCATCGAGGAGCAGTCGGTCCACCCGGATCCGGCCCACCCGGAGTACCGCGACCCGGCGTACGACGACGCCGAGCGCACCGCGCGGCTCGTCGACCGCTATCCGTACGCGGCGCGCGCCGGTGCCGAGCTGTTCGGCGACATCGAGCGGAACTTCGAGACCGGGCTGCGGATCATCATCGCCGGGATCGAGGCGACGACGGAGATACGGCCGGACGCGGATTAGGGGGCGTTTTCCGGCCGACCGCGGGCATACTGGCCCGCATGCCGTTAGCGCTGCACCACATCGTCATCGACGCCCATGATCTGCCCGCCCTGGCCCGGTTCTGGGCCGAGGTGCTGAGATGGCGGATCCTGTCCGAACGGGAACGGGAGGTCGTGATCGGGCCGGCGGAGGACGCGCCCGTGGGGATCTGCTTCATGCCGGTGACCGACCGCAAGACCGTCAAGAACCGTCTGCACCTGGATCTGACGACCGTCGCGGAGGACCGGGAGGCCGAGATCGAGCGCGTCCTCGCGCTCGGTGCCCGCCGGGTGGACGTCGGACAGCGCGGCGACGAGTCGTGGACCGTACTCGCCGACCCGGAGGGGAACGAATTCTGCGTGGTCCGGCCGAAGCGGACCCTCATCGGCTAGGCCACGCCCCGGGGGCGCGAGCCCGACCGGCCCGCGCCCCCGTACGTCCTCACCGCTTAGGGTCGATCGCCCGTTTCAGCAGCGGGGTCAGCGGGCGCTCCACCAGGCGGTGCAGCAGCCACGCCAGCAGCAGCATCGCGGTGACGGTCAGTGCCAGCGTCGCGTACGACGGCAGTCCGGCGCCGCGGTGCAGGGCGTGGACGACGACCCAGCCCAGATGCTCGTGGACGAGGTAGAAGGGGTAGGTCAGCGCGCCGGCGACGGTCAGCCAGCGCCAGTTCGCCCAGCGGAAGTGGCCCAGCGCGATGGCGCCGACGAGGACGAAACCGGCGGTGACGACGGCGACGATGCCGAACTGCGAGCGGTAGGAGAAACCGCCCGCGGACGCCGGGTGCCAGAGTCCGGCCACCGCGAAATGCTGTCCGACGAGCCAGCTGACCAGCACGATCGCCCAGGCGATCGGATCGCGGGCGCCGTAGCGGTGCAGCAGGTAGAGACCGATGCCGCCGATGAAGAACGGTGCGTACTCCGGCATCAGGACGGTGTCCAGCAGCGGTTCGTGGGCCGCCTGGGCGAGCGCCGCGGCCAGCGTCCAGCCCGCGCAGAACAGCACCACCCGGCGCCGGGTCGCCCCGGGCAGCACGACGCAGAGCGCGAAGAGCGCGTAGAACCGCATCTCCGCCCAGAGCGTCCAGCACACGCCCAGCACCCGGTGGGCGCCCAACGGCATCTGGAGCATCGTCAGATTGGTCAGCACCTCGCTGGGCGACACCGCCTTGTAGACCACGCCCGGTAGCGCGAAGACGGCCGTGACCAGCAGGACCGCGACCCAGTACGCCGGGTACAGCCGCGAGATCCGGGAGGCGATGAACGCCCGCAGGGTGCGGCCCCAGCCGCTGAGGCAGATCACGAAACCGCTGATCACGAAGAAGATCTGCACGCCCAGGCAGCCGTACGCGAAGAAGCCCGAGGCGGTCGGGAACTGCGCGGCGGGCGAGGAGCCCCACGCCGTCCCGATCTCGCCGTCGCGCCCGCCGTAGTGGTAGGCGGCGACCATCAGCGCGGCCAGCAGCCGCAACCCGTCCAGCGCCCGCAGCCGGGACGGCGCGCGGCGCGCCCGCGCCGGGGCGGCGCTCCCCACGGCGCCGTTCTCCTCGGCGGCGGGCGCCAAGGCCGTCAGCTGACCGGTCATGCCGAGGCGACCCGCTTCTTCAGCCGCCGCTGCACCGCCCGCGCCCGCCGCGCCACCCGCAGGACGGCCGGGTTGCGCGGCAGGAACGCCAGCTGCGACGGGATCGCGCCGGGCAGCGCCAGCGCGGTCAGCCGCCGCCGCTTGAAGTAGCGGCGGGTGTACGGCGTCAGATGCGCCGTCAGATACCGCTCGGCGGCCGGGCGCAGTCCCGGGTAGATCTGGTGCTGCATCGCATAGCCGACCGCTTCGACCAGCCCCGGCGGCACCGGTTTGACCGCGGTGGCCGCCGGATCGTCGAGGTCGGGCACCATCGCGTCCACCAGCGTCACCGGGATGCGGTTGCTGTTCTGGTACGGCGTGAGCCGCTCCAGCAGCAGCCCGGTGCCGGTGCGGGCGACCGGCAGCCCGTAGAACGCGGACGCCGTCAGCAGCGCGGTGGAGAAGCAGCCGACGACGAGATCCGGCCGCATCCGGGCGTAGACGACCTCGGCGAGCACCGGGGTGTCCAGCACCGTCAGTGTGACGTCGAGCCGTTCCGCCTCCCGCTCCAGCAGCCGCGACCAGCGCGCCGGGGCCGACGGATGCGGTTTGAAGACCAGTGTGCGGTGGCCGCGCGCGACCGCGCCGCGCACCATCCGCACATGGAGGTCCTCCTCTTCCTGCGGGGTGAGGATGGAGAGCGCGGAGAGGTACTGCCCCAGCAGCAGCGCCCCGCCCTCGGGCAGCTCGAACGTGCCCGCCGCGTCGTCGAGTTCACCGAGCACCTTGGTGAACGCCGCCGTCGGCACCGTCTCCGCCACCACGCCGAACTCGGTGAGCAGCAGCGGAACGAGGCCCGGCACCAGGTCCAGGTGGAGGAGCCGGTCGATACGGGTGCCGACCAGCGGGTCGAGCTTGTTGCGGGTCGGGCCGTAGCTCATCAGCCCGTCCGCGTAGACGTCGATCGGCGCGTCCGGGAAGAGCTGGGCCACCGCCAGTGCCGGGTTGACCTGGATGGACTCCACGACCAGCGCGATGCGGTCGTCACCCAGCTCCCACTCCTTGCGCAGATACCGCTCCCACAGCGGTACGTCGTCCGGGCGCGGGGACCAGCCGCCCGGGTGGAACGGGTGGATGGTCTCGTTCCAGGACAGCACGCCGTCGAAGCGGGCGCGCAGCTCCGTGAAGCCGGGCGCCGCGTCCAGCGCCGGGGTGGTCTCGGGCGTCGCCGCGTTGTTGCAGATCAGCAGGAGATTACGGTCGGCGGGGGAGAAGGCGTCGCTGTCCAGGGCGGCGGCGAGGGTCGCCGCGCCGTACAGGGTCGACGCCAGGAAGATGCGGGTCAGCGGCCGGGTACCCATCAGGCGGCGACCCCCGAGGTGACGGGCCGGCGGCGCAGCCGCCGCAGCCGGGACGCACGCTGCACATCCATGGAATCCAACGCTTCCTTCAGTACGTCCTGCGGCATGCGCTTCAGCGCCGCCGCACTCAATTCCCGCAGTGCGCGCGCCACCTGCGGCTCAAAACGTTCGATGGAGCCGAGATGGTGGGAAATGATCGCGCAATACGTCCGGACCGCTTTCGGCAGCAGTGTGTCCGCATCACGGTCCTGTGCGGTTTCCTCGATGACCTGATCGAATGCGCGCAGGAAATCCAATTGCCGGACATCGCCGATCTGCGTGAGCGACGAGGCGACCCCGCGCCGGTAGAAAACGCCGAGCAGTCCGACCACCGCCATCGATTCCGCCTCGCGGTGCAGCCGCCAGATCCACGGCCGGTCCTCCGCCGTCCGCAGCCCGTCGCGGAACCGCAGCACCCCGCTGTCCAGCAGCCGCCGGTGGTAGATGCCCGCCCAGGCGTACGCGTAGTCGACGGAGGTGGAGCGGTCCGCGGGCAGGATCACGTCGCGCGGGTTCATCACCACCCCGCGCCGCCCGTGCGGCACCCGGCTGATCGTGCGGGCGCGCGCGGTGCACTGGACGTGGTCGGTGCGGACGAAGTCGCACCCCAACTCCTCTATCGCGCCCAGCAGATCGCTCAGGTGGCCCGGCGCCAGCCAGTCGTCGCCGTCCAGGAAGGTGAGGTACTCGCCGCGCGCCGCATCGAGCCCGGTGTTGCGGGCGGTGGCGAGTCCGCCGTTCTTCTCGTGCCGCAGCAGCCGGGCGCCCGGCAGCTCGCGTTCGGCACGCTGAAGAATCTGCGGGGTCTCATCGCGCGAGCAGTCGTCGACGAGCAGGAATTCGAAGTCCTCCCGGGCGTTCGCCGCCAGGCTCTTGAGGGTGTCGGGCGCGTATGTCTGCACGTTGTAGAACGGCACGATGACGGAGAGCTTAACCACCCGGGTGACGTTAGGGGCGGCGCCGCCATTCGTCTTTACCGCGGGCGGGCGGCACGGTGAACGAAGAATGTCGGGACGGTTAACCAGCCCGAATCGGGGGCCGGTTCGCCATTCGGCGACCCGCTGTTAACCCTTTGTTGCGCGGTGGTTGGCCCGCCGAACCGAATCGATTCCTAGCGTCATCGACGTGCCCTCACGAACCCCTTCTACGCCGCGGGTCGCGGTACTCGCCGACTCGGACACCCGGTGGAAATGGGGCGCTTCGACAGCGTACCGAATCCACCCGGAGGCCCGGCTCGACGGCTACCTCCTGCGCGGCCGCGCCACCCCCACGGTCCGTCAGCTCCAGGAAGTCGGCGCCCGGTCCGAGACGCTGCGCGAGATCCGCGGGATCGGCTTCCTCGACCTGATGCGCGCCGACGCCGGCTCCGCCGAACCCTACGACACCGTCGTCCTGTCGCTGGTCGGCGGCGGTGTCCAGGCGATGCTGCACGGACTGGCCCACGCCTGGGAGGGCACCGACCGCCGCCCCGCCGTCGTCACCGGCTATGTCGGCGTGGTCTACGAGAAGCTCGCCGACGGGCTGCTGCTGCGCCACGGCGCGGACGTCGTCCTCGCCAACTCCCGGCACGACGCGGACCGCTTCCGCGAGGTCTACCGCGGCGTCGGCGCCGACGACTCGGCCGTCACCGAATGCGCGCTGCCGTTCCTCGGCGGCGACCGCTACACCGGTGACCACACCCCGTACACCGTGGTGTTCGCCGCCCAGCCGTCGGTGCCCGACAACCGCGCCGACCGGGCGTACCTGCTGCGCCGCGCCGTCGAGCACGCCCGCAGGCACCCCGACCGCGAGGTGCTGATCAAGCTCCGCAGCAAGCCGGGCGAGCACACCACGCACATCGAGGAGCTGCCGTACCAGAAGCTGGCGGCGAAGGCCCCCGGCGGACTGCCCGCCAACTGCCGCCTGGTCTACGGCAACATGGGCGAGGTCCTGGACCGCACCGACCTGATGGTCACGGTCTCCTCGACCGCCGCGCTGGAGTCGCTGCACCGCGGGGTGCCCACCGCCGTCCTCACCGACCTCGGCATCCGCGAGGTCCTCGGCAACCACCACTTCCTCGGCTCCGGCTGCCTCGCCTCCTGGGACGACCTTGACGCCGGTCACCGGCCCGAGCCCGACCCCGGCTGGCTCGCCCGCCAGGGCGTCTGCGCCGACGGCAGCTACGCGCACGCCTTCGACGCGGTCCGCGAGAAGGTCGCCGCCCTGCACGCCGCAGGACCGCTGCCGCCGCTCACGCCCTACTACACGGCGCGCACCGCCCCCGGCTACCTCCCCGGCATCCTCGCCCGGCACGGCCTGGACCCCCACGGCGCGCCCGTCGCCGGTTACGCGCCGGAGGGCGGGGAGGCGCCCGGCGGGCTGCGGCGGGTCGCCCGCGACGCGGTCCGCGAGGCCGCCCGCGGCGCCTACCGCCACGGCGTCCAGCGCGTCGCCCCCGCCATCCGCCGCTGGGGGCAGCTGTGACCGTTCCGTCCGCCCGTCAGGGGAGCCCGCGCGGCCCCCGGAAGGAGCCCGCCATGCCGCACCGCCCGCCCGTCACCCCGCCCGTCGTGGTGGCCGTCATCCCCGCGCGCGGCGGTTCCAAGGGCGTGCCCGCCAAGAACCTCGCGGCCGTCGGCGGCGTCCCGCTGGTCGCCCGCGCGGTCCGGGCCTGCCGCGGTGCCCGGCTGATCACCGATGTCGTGGTCTCCACCGACGACGACGCCATCGCGGCGGTAGCCCGCGGCGCCGGCGCCGTCGTCGTCCGCCGCCCCGGCGATATCGCGGGCGACACCGCCACCAGCGAAGCCGCCGTGCGGCACGCCATGGACGCCTACGAGGCCGAGCACGCGGTCACCGTCGGCGCGGTGTTGCTGGTCCAGTGCACCAGCCCGTTCCTCACCCCCGAGGACGTCGACGGGGTCGCCGCCGCCGTCGTCGAGGGCGGCGCCGACACCGCGCTGACCGTCGCCCCCTTCCACGGCTTCCTCTGGCGCGACGCCGACACCATGGCGGAGGCCGCCGGAGCGCTGGAGGACGGCGCCCTGGAGACGGCCGTGGACGCTGCCGCGCACGGGCGCCGCGCCACCGCGACGGCCGTCGCCCCGTCCGGCGGCTACGGCGTCAACCACGACAAGTCCTTCCGCCCCCGCCGCCAGGACCGCCCCCAGGACCTGCTGGAGACCGGCGCCGCCTACGCCATGGACGGGGCGGGCTTCCGCGCCGTCGGCCACCGCTTCTTCGGCCGCACCGAACCGGTCCGCACCGACCCGGCGCGCGTCCTGGAGATCGACGACCCGCACGACCTGGCCCGCGCCCGCGCCCTGGCACCGCTCCTCGACGCGGAGCTGCCCGCCGCGCTGCCCGACGCGGACGACATCGACGCGGTCGTCATGGACTTCGACGGCACCCAGACCGACGACCGGGTGCTGATCGACGCGGACGGGCGGGAGTTCGTCTCCGTCCACCGCGGCGACGGCCTCGGCATCGCCGCGCTCCGCAAGGCGGGCCTGAAGCTGCTGATCCTCTCCTCGGAGCAGAACCCGGTGGTCGCCGCGCGCGCCCGCAAGCTCCGCATCCCCGTCCTGCACGGCATCGACCGCAAGGACCTCGCCCTCAAGCAGTGGTGCGAGGAGTCCGGCGTCGCGCCCGAGCGGGTGCTCTACGTCGGCAACGACGTCAACGACCTGCCCTGTTTCGACGTCGTCGGCTGGCCCGTCGCCGTCGCCGGGGCGCACGACGTGGTGCGCGGCGCGGCCCGCGCCGTCACCGCCACACCCGGAGGCAGCGGCGCCGTCCGCGAGATCGCCTCCTGGCTCCTGGGCCCGTCCCTCTGAACACCCCTTACCGACCCGCACACCCGGGCACCGCGCCCGGTACCCACCCACACATGAAGGACCTCCCCATGAGCGGCAACTCCCGCATCCGCACCCTCGGCAACCGCGAGGCCGGCCCCGGCCGTCCCGTCTACGTCACCGGCGAGATCGGCATCAACCACAACGGCGACCTGGAGAACGCGTTCGCGCTGATCGACGCCGCCGCCGACGCCGGCTGCGACGCCGTGAAGTTCCAGAAGCGGACCCCGGAGATCTGCACCCCGCGCGACCAGTGGGACATCGAGCGCGACACCCCCTGGGGCCGGATGACGTACATCGACTACCGCCACCGCGTCGAGTTCGACGAGGAGGGCTACCGCGCGATCGACGAGTACTGCAAGAAGCGGAACATCGCGTGGTTCGCCTCCCCCTGGGACGTGGAGTCCGTCGCCTTCCTGGAGAAGTTCGACGTCCCCTGCTACAAGGTCGCCTCCGCCTCCCTCACCGACGACGAACTGCTGCGCGCCATGCGCGCCACCGGCCGCACCGTCATCCTGTCGACGGGCATGTCCACGCCGAAGCAGATCCGCCACGCCGTCGAGGTCCTGGGCAGCGACAACATCCTGCTCTGCCACGCCACCTCCACGTACCCGGCGAAGGCGGAGGAGCTCAACCTCCGGATGATCAACACCCTCCAGGACGAGTTCCCGAACGTCCCGATCGGCTACTCCGGCCACGAGACCGGCCTGCAGACCACCCTCGCCGCGGTCGCCCTCGGCGCCACCTTCGTCGAGCGCCACATCACCCTCGACCGCGCCATGTGGGGCTCCGACCAGGCCGCCTCCGTCGAGCCGCAGGGCCTGAGCCGCCTCGTCCGCGACATCCGCACCATCGAGGAGTCCCTCGGCGACGGCGTCAAGAAGGTCTACGAGAGCGAGCTGGGCCCGATGAAGAAGCTCCGCCGCCACGCCGGTGTCGTCGCCGAGGCGGAGGCCGCGGCCCCCGCCGCGGTCTGACCGGCCCAGGGAAAGGGCGGACACCCCCGTGACCGCATCCGACGGCCCCCACGCCGAGCCGCCCGCGCCCGGCGCGGCGGCCCCGCCCCAGGAGGCGGCGGGCACCCCCCGCCGCCTCCCGGGGGTGCCCCGCCCCCGCGACCGCGCCGCCACCGCCCTGCCCCCGGCCACCCTCGCCTTCGTCGAAAGCCCTGTTCAGCTGCTCAATGTGCTGGAGTGGGCTTACGAAGAAGGTGGGGCAGGTGGGGCAGGGCGGGCGGGAGGGCCGGAGGCGGGTGCGGGTGCCCCGGCCCCCGACCACGCCCCGCCGGTCGCCCCGGGCCACGTCTGCGGACCCGCGGCCACCGCCTCCCCGGGGCGCGCCGCCGACTCCGTCCCCCTCACCATCGTCGTCCTCTCCCCGCACGACCCGATGACCCGCGGCCAGCTGCGCCGGATGGCCGAACTCGCCCGCGAGGAAGGGCACTTCGTCCGCTGGGAGGACGCCCGCGGCGGTGCGACGGCCCCGCTGCGCACCATCGGCGGCCTCACCCCGCTGCTGCGCCGCGCCCGGCGCATCGTCATCGGCGACCCGTTCTCCCGCTACGTCCAGCTGCTGCTCACCCTCGCCCGCGCCCGTGACCTGGTCGTCGTCGACGACGGCACCGCGACGATGGAGTTCATCGCCCAACTGGCGCGCGGTGAACGGCTGGTGCGCTGGCACCGGCACGGCAGCGGCCGGGGGGCGCGCGATCTGGTCTTCGCGCCGTTCGCCCGGGCCGCGCGCCGCCGCCTCACCCCCGCGCCGGACGGCGGCCGCCGCACCGTCGGCGTCTTCAGCTCCATGCCGGTCGAGGCGCCGCCCGGCGTCCGCATCGCCACCAACGCCTTCGCCTGGACCCGCCGCCGCTTCGGCCCGCCGCGGCTGACCCGCGCCGCCGACATCGTCGGCACCTCCCTCGTCGAGACCGGCGTCGTCGACACCGACCGCTATCTGGCCGCCGTCGCCCAACTGGCCTGTACGCACGGCGCCACCCGCTACTTCGCCCACCGCCGCGAACACACCGACAAGCTGCACCGCCTCGCCACCGAGACCGGTCTGGAGGTGGTCCGCCCCGACCTGCCCCTGGAGCTGATCGCCCGCCGCGGCCCCATCGGACGGCTGATCGTCAGTTTCCCCTCGACGGTGGTGCACACCCTGCCGCTCGCCCTCGTCGGCACCGGTGTCCGCGTCGCGGTCTGCGACGTCGACCCGGCGTGGCTCACCAGCCGCGCCTCGCCCCGCGCGCAGGGCTTCCTCGACGACGTCACCGGCACCGCCCGCGGCGTCGACCGCCTGCCACCGGAGTCCGCCACGGAGCAGGAGCCGCCCACGGGCGCGGAGTGAGACGGCACCCCCGTTGCCAGGGTGCGCCGGCGGCCGGGGCGCGGGCGCGCACGGCGCGAAAACAAAAGGAAATACCCCACCCCGAGGCCATCCATGCGGCGCGTGACGCGAAAATCTTCCCCTGACGGGCTGAACTTTTGTTGATCCAGGGACAGTTGCCCCCGCCGGGACCGTAACCTTCCCGGCGTGAGCCAACTGATGTACCCTGCCGCCGCCCCTGACCCGACCGACCCGCAGGACCTGCTCCCCGGAGCCCTCTCCGAGGCGTTGCACACCGAACTCATCGCCTTCCGCCGCGACCTGCACATGCACCCGGAGCTGGGTAATCAGGAGTTCCGCACCACCGAGGCGATCCGCAGCCGTCTGGAGGCGGCCGGCCTGCGGCCCCGCGTCCTCACCGTCGGCACCGGCCTGATCTGCGACATCGGCACCGACCCGGCGGACATCACCCGCGTCGGCCACCCGGACGACAGTCCCGACGCCCGCCCGCTGCTGGCCCTGCGTGCCGACATCGACGCCCTGCCCATCCCGGACACGAAGACCGTCGCCTACCGCTCCACCATCGCCGACCGCGCCCATGCCTGCGGCCACGACGTCCACACCACCGTCGTCCTCGGCGCCGGGCTGGTCCTCGCCGAGCTGGCCCGCCGCGGTCAGCTGCCGTACCCGGTCCGGCTGCTCTTCCAGCCCGCCGAGGAGGTGCTGCCCGGCGGCGCCCCCGACGCCATCGAGTCCGGCGTCCTGGACGGCGTCGGCCGGATCCTCGCCGTCCACTGCGATCCGCGCGTCGACGCCGGCCGGATCGGCCTGCGCACCGGCCCGATCACCTCCGCCTGCGACCGTCTGGAGGTCGCCCTGGACGGCCCCGGCGGCCACACCGCGCGCCCGCATCTGACCACCGACCTGGTCACCGCCGCCGCCCGTGTCGCCGTCGACGTCCCCGCGCTGGTCGCCCGCCGTGTCGACGCCCGCTCCGGCCTCGCCGTCACCTGGGGGCATCTGAACGCCGGGCACGCCTGCAACGTCATCCCGCAGCACGCCGACCTCTTCGGCACGGTCCGCTGCCTCGATCTGGACGCCTGGCGCCGCGCCCCCGACCTCGTCCACGCGGCGATCGACGAGGTCGCCACGTTGCACGGCGCGAAGTCGCAGATCACCTACGTGCGCGGGGTCCCGCCCGTCGTCAACGAAGCCGCCTGCGCCCAGCTGCTGCACGACGCGATGACCGCCCGCTACGGCCCCACCTCCGTCGAGCCCACCGAACAGTCCCTCGGCGGCGAGGACTTCTCCTGGTACCTGGAGCATGTCCCCGGCGCCATGGCCCGCCTCGGCGTCCGGGTCCCCGGCAGCACCGACCGTCTCGATCTGCACCGCGGCGACTTCGACGTCGACGAGTCCGCGATCCGCACCGGCGTCGAACTCTTCACGGCGGCGGCACTCCTGTCCGGGGCGGCGCCGGTCTTCTGAGGGCACCCGCACCGTACGGCCGCACGGCTTCCCGGCCGTAGTGGCCCCGCGCAGCGCTTCGCCCCGCCGACGGAACGACCGGCGGGGCGAAGCGGCGAATGCCGGAGGACCCACGGCGCCGCCGACGGCTCCGGCGACCTTGGGCGGGAAGCCCACCAGCAGGTGGACATGGTTGCCCTCGCCGTTGAACTCCACCAGGTCGCACTCGAAGCCCGTACACACCGACCGCGTGATCTCCTCCATCCGCCTCAAGTGGGCATCGGTGGACACCTTGTGCCGGAACTGGCCACGAATGCCACACGCATATGCCTCACGACAGCGCAGTGACGATCAGTTCTGATCTCTCGCATCTCACCCATAACCCGCGTACGTAGGGTGACGGTCATGCAGCTCAGGTACAGCTTCCGCCTGTACCCGGACACCGGTCAGCAGGCCGCGTTGGCGAAGGCGTTCGGGTGCGCCCGTGTCGTGTTCAACGATGCGGTCCGCGCCCGTGAGGACTCCCGGAAGACCGGGCAGCCGTTCCCGACGGCGGGGCAGCTGTCCGTGCGCCTGATCACCCAGGCCAAACGAACGGCCGAGCGGTCCTGGCTGGGCGAGGTCTCCGCGGTGGTGCTCCAGCAGTCCCTGCGGGACGCCGAGACCGCATACCGCAACTTCTTCGCCTCCCTCAACGGCACCCGGAAAGGACCGAAGGTCGGCGCGCCCCGTTTCAAGTCCCGCAAGGACGCCCGGCAGTCGATCCGGTTCACCGCCAACGCCCGCTGGAACATCACCGACAGCGGCCGTCTGAACCTGCCGAAGATCGGCGCGGTGAAGGTGAAGTGGTCCCGCACCCTGCCCGCCACACCCACCTCCGTCACCGTCGTCAAGGACGCGGCAGGCAGATTCTTCGCCTCCTTCGTCATCGATACCGACCCCGCCGCCGACGCGGCTCGGATGCCCGAAACCGACCGCACCATCGGCATCGATCTCGGCCTGACTCACTTTGCCGTGCTCTCCGACGGTACGAAGATCGACTCTCCGCGCTTTTTGCGGCGCGCGGAGAAGAAGCTGAAGAAGGCCCACAAGGAGCTGTCCCGCAAGCAGAAGGGATCAAAGAACCGGGCGAAGGCCCGCCTCAAAGTCGCCCGCGCCCACGCCAGGGTTGCTGACGCACGTCGTGAGTTCCACCACCAGCTCTCCACGAAGCTGATCTCCGAGAACCAAGGGATCGCCGTGGAGGACCTGTCGGTGGCGGGACTGGCCCGCACCAAGCTGGCCAAGTCCGTGCATGACGCGGGCTGGTCGTCTTTCGTGAGCATGCTGGAGTACAAAGCCGCCCGGTACGGCCGCACGCTGATCAAGATCGGCCGGTTCACACCGACCTCCCAGACCTGCTCCACCTGCGGTGCCGTGGATGGACCCAAACCCCTGAACGTCCGGGAATGGACCTGCGCCGCTTGCGGCACCGTCCATGACCGGGATACCAATGCCGCGATCAACGTGAAAACGGCCGCCGGACTGGCGGTATCGGCCTGCGGAGCGCCGGTAAGACCGGGAGCAATCCCGGCGCAGCGCGAAGAAACAGGAAGCCACGGATTCCCGACCGAACCCCGTGCCGCGTAGCGGCGCAGCAACGATCGGGAAGGCCAGAATCCTCAGGCTTTGGCCCAAGGAGCAAGTCACGTCCAGGACTACGGCGCCCCCATCGGCTGGCGCCTCGCCCTGCGCCGCCCGGACGCGCTCACCGCCGTGATCACCCAGAACGGCAACGCCTACGACGAGGGCTTCGTCCCCGACTTCTGGACCCCTCTCCGGGCCTACGCGAACGACCCCGGGCCCGCCGCCGAACCGGCCGTCCGCATCGCCCTCGGCCTCGACGCCATCCGCCGGCAGTACCTGCACGGCGTGGACCGGCCCGAACTCGTCGACCCCGACACCTGGACCGCCGACCACCGCGACCTCTCCCGCCCCGGCAACGACCTCGTCCAGCTCGCCCTCTTCCGCGACTACGCCACCAACCCGCCGCTCTACCCGCAGGTCCACGCCTACTTCCGGCGCAGCCGCGTCCCGCTGCTCGCGGTCTGGGGCGCCGAGGACCGCATCTTCGGCCCGGACGGCGCCCGCGCCTTCGCCCGGGACCTGCCGGACGCCGAGATCCACCTCGTCCCCGGCGGCGGCCACTTCCTCCTGGAGAGCCACCCGGACAGCACGGCCGCCACCGTCCGGGACTTCCTGACCCGAACGGTGGCGGCGGCGCGGCCCTGAGACGGCCCCGCACACGCCCGCGCGCCCGGCGGGGCGGAAGCCCACCGGGCGCGCGGTGTGGAAGCTGCGGTGCGGAATTACGGGTGGTACTTCTCCGCGACGACATCGGCGCCGCCGGAGTTGGCGTCCATGGTGACGCGGACGGTCACGCTGTTGGTCTTGGCGGCGGTCTCCAGCTGCTCCACATCGCACTTGTAGGTGCCGAAGCCCTCCTTGTCGATGGCGACGTTGCCCTCGCTGTCCCCGCAGATCGCGGCCGCGCCGAGGATCTTCGTGGCGTTGGCGACCAGGAACGCCTGGTCCATGCCGCCGCCGTCCGGCTTGACGATCAGCTTGCCGGGCGCGAGGTAGGACAGCTTGCCGATGATCGTCTTCTCGCCCGAGCGAGAGGCCCCGCTCGGGGCCGCGCCGCCCCCGCCCGTGGACCCGCCGTCACTGCCCCCGGTGGACCCGCCGTCACCGCCCCCGGTGGACCCGCCACCCGTGGTCCCGCCCTCGGCGCCCTCCGGCGTGTGGTGCTCCCCGGCCCCCGTGCTCCGCGGCGTCCCCTCCCCACCGGACTGCGCCTTCCCCTCGTCCTGCACCTCCGACGAGGAGTTCACCTTGCCCGTCCCGGTGTCGCTCGGCCCGCAGGCGGTGACCCCCATCCCCATCGCCGCGGCGGCGGCGACGGCGAGGGCGATACGGCGGCCGGCGCGGCCACGGAAGCGGTGGGGGGTGGGGCTGATCATCATGGGCTCCGATGCTGTGGTTCCGTCGTCTCTCGTTCCCGGACGATCACCACCCTGGGACACCGGCCTGCCGTTCCGCTAACACGCGGCTAACGGGAGGCGGTGGGCCGCCCGGGCAGGCTCCGGCCGGCTGCGCCGCTCCCTCGCGCGGCCGCAACACGGGCCGCCAGCCGACGGCCGACGCACGCGGTGATGGCGGGCACGACCGTGGTCATCGCCGGGCGCCAGCCCGGGACGGCGTTCACCTCGCAGAGGGTGTGGCCGCCGTCGGCCGTGAAGAGCAGGTCCACCCCGGCGATGTCCAGGCCGAGAACGGCGGCCGCCTCGACCGCCAGCGCCTCCGCCTCCGGATAACGGCCCGAACACAGCTCGGCGGAGCCGCCGTTGGCGATGTTGGCGGCCAGGGCCTCACCACCGGAGGTGTGCAACACGGCACCCACGGGCTCGCCGTCGACCACCACCACCCGCAGGGCCCGGCCGTGCGAGGACGCCACATGGTCCTGGAAGAGGAACGGAACCCCCTGTGTGAGACTGCCGGCCACTTCGCCCAGCAGCTTCCGGTCGGGGGCGAGGAAGACCTGACGCCCCTTGGTACCGCTGACGGCCTTCACCACGCAGGGCACCTCCAGGTGCGCACTGCGGACGATGCCCTCCAGCGGCGCGGTCGCGTAGCAGAGGGTGTCGGGGACCGGCAGCCCGGCCAGCGCGAGTTCCTGTAGCTGCCAGACCTTGTTACGGCAGGTCAGATGGGCACCGAGCGAGTTGACGAGCGTGCTGCCCATCCGTTCCAGGTGCCGCAGCAGGGTGACCTCGCGGTCGTCCCGCATGGACCCGGGCATCTGCCGTACGCACACCACTTCGGGCGCGGGCACGTCCGCACCACCCAGCGTGCGCAGCACCAACCGGCCTCCGTGCACCCCGAAGAGCAACTCGTCGGTGTGCCAGACCGCGAAGCGGGGCCCGTGCGCGGCGGCCAGCGCCGTGGCGAGATCCTGGGTGGCCCGCCCCAGCATCATCGGTTGCTCCCGTACGAGCATCCATACGTCGGCTGGTGCCGGGATCACCGACTGATCGCCCTCTGCTGTCTTCACCTGGGTTCCTCCACCCTTGCCCCCTGGGGCACGACGGCCGATTCGAGCCCACTTTCCCAGTTTTGCCCTCCCTGGTGTGGCCGTTCGGCCCCGCGGGAGGACGAACGAAAGCCCCGCCCGGCCTCCGGACACCGGAGTCCCAGCGGGGCTTTCCCCCGTACGCGGTACAGCTCAGGCGCGGAATTCCCCGGCCTTGACGCCCGCGACGAAGGACGCGAACGCGGTGGCGGGGACGCTCAGCGCGGGGCCCTGCGGGTCCTTGGAGTCGCGGACGGGGACTATGCCGGTGGCCGCCGCGCGTGTCGGGGCCCACTCGACGCAGGAGCCACCGCTGCCGCTGTAGGAGGACTTGATCCAGGTCAGGGGGAGGGATTCGGTCGTCACGGGGTGCCCTTTCGCAACTGCTCGATCACGGCCACGGATTCCGCCTGGGAAAGCGCCTCGGCCTGTAGCTGATGGTAGGCCCTCACCAGCGGCAACACCGATGTGATCTCCCTGTCCAGATGCCCGTTGGTCTGGGACTCCACGTAGGACATGACGGAGCGGTCGGGCAGAGTCAGCAGGTTCACCAGCCGGTTGAACGGGCGACGCTCGCCTATGGCGTACGGAGCCAACTGAAGCACAGAATTCGGCTGTTCAGCGAACTTAATCAGGTGCGCCAGCTGGCGCTTCATGACCTCCGTCCCGCCGATTGTCCGCCGGATGCAGCTCTCGTCCAGAACTACGATCACCATGGGCGGGATTCGCCGCACCAGGGACGATTGCCGTTCTGCCAGGGACTCGACTCGTTCGCGGGCTTCTTCGGGGGTGAGCGTGCCCCGCCGCACGTGACCTTCTTCGATGGCGCTTGCGTACTCCGGTGTCTGGAGCAGTCCAGGAATCACGCCCACGTCGAACAGGCGTATCTCCGCCGCGTGAGCCTCCTGGCTCAGATACTCCGGAAAACCCTCCAGCAGGCTCCCGTTACGGATCTCACCCCATGCGCGCTCGAACGACTCAGGCGTCCCCGTGACGCCCAACGCCGTATCAAGACTGCGCGAAAACCGCAGGGTTGGCGGCTTCCTGCCAGTTTCGATTGCCGAGATGTGCCTGCCCGAGTAGCCGACCACCTCGGCGAGATCGTCCTGCTTCCAGCCCCGCGCTTCGCGAGCGCTGCGTACGCGTGCACCGTAGGCGGCCTGCGGGCTGGCCTCCGGGTTCAGCTCCTTGATGTTTACCAACGTGCCCTCCAGAAACGGAACGTTGAAGACGGGTCCGACACCAGGCCACGCTAACCCTCGCCGGTAGTGGAACGACTACGGAGAGGCATGGCCATGACTGTCAGGATTGTCGGGATTTACCGTGGCGGTTCGATGGGACGCGAGGTCTCCGCCATGCCCCGCGCCACCCCGCGCCACCGAGGTGGCCTGCGATGACGGCCCATTTCGTCGAAGTCCTGGTCCAGAGAGAGGCGTTCGGGCCCGGCGTCACCGCGTCACACGTCCTGGGCGTTTCTCGAACGCTTTCGCCCCCGCCCGTCGAAGATCCCTGGAGCTAGCCATGCACGGAACCCCCGCGGACCGGTCCGCGGTCGCCCCGCACCTCGCCGACGCCGACCCGGCCCACCACGTCCGGCTCCTGCCGTGGACCGCCGACGGCAAACTCTGCGTCCTCAGCACCAGCGGCCCCGACAGCTTCCTCTCCCGCCTCGCCGACAGCCTCGAAGAAGTCCAACTCGACACGGGCCACGATGTCTTGAACCACGCCTGCGCCGTACTCGCCGACCCCATGTCCCCCTACGGAGAGTTGCGCTACGCCGGCGTCCGCCTCGCCGAATGCCTGCGGGACGCGCTCCGGATCGCGGAATCCCGTGGGCTGTGGGCCCCGGACGGGGACGGGACCGAGGGCGACGAGGCAGGGGCGGCCACCTGACCGTCAGCGGCACGCACCCGGAATGGCGACCGGCGGGCCCAAGCCGCAGACGATCCGCGCGCCGTCCGCCCGCACGCGAAAGCGCCGGCCGCAGCCCTCAACGGAAGGCCGCGACCAGCGCTTTTGCCGCAGAACCTAGTTGTCCCACTTCAGGCACACGGCGGCCACCCACGACTTGGTGCCTGCCAGATGGGCCCAGCGGTTGTCACCACCGCACTCCTTGTACTTCCCGCCGTTCTTGATCTGGTTGACGCACACGCGCTTCCCCTTCCTCAGCCACCCCTTGAAGGCATACGACTTTCCGGGCCCGCTGCGCTTGGCCAGCTTGATCTTCGCCTTGTGGTAGTAGCACTTCTGGAGCTGAACCTCCGGAGTGCTGGACGTGACAGCCGTCCGAGAAAGGGAGGCCGAGGCCGGAGCCTGAGCTGCTTCAGCGGCAGGAGCACCGACAAGCGCGACCAGACAGAGGCCAGTCGCCACGCCCACTGCACGGGTGGACAACTTCTTCCGCATGTGGTTCCTCCGAACGTCGATCCACTCATCCGTGTGGATCACCGAGTTGACCTACGGTCGGCCTACCCCGGGCCCGCCACCCTGCACACCCGGCTCGGTTCTCACGGGCCGGGAGACCACGAGGCCGACCTGGGCCCCCGGCAGCGGCGCGGCACCGTCATCGCCTCCGACGACACCGCCGCCGCCACCGGCAACCTGGAATACGCGGTCCGCGCGCACGACCATGAGGAAGCCGGCGCCCTCGAAGCCCGGCTGACCGCCCTCCTGCCCCGGCCCGACAAGTAAGGATCACCACGCGTGGCGTACCGCGGCCTGTTCACCCCACACGTCTCGATCTGGGCCGCGGTCGTCACCGCCGGCCGCCTCCCGGTGGCGATGGCGCCGCTTGCGTTCCTCTTCTACGGGCGCGGTACGGACGCCGGATACAGCGGGGGAGCGGCGATGGCGGCGGCGTACGCCATCGCCGAGGCGATAGGAGCACCGCTGCTCAGCACCCGGTTGCGGACGCGTCCCTACCGGCGCGAGATCGCGGCCGGACTCGGCGTGTCCGCCCTCGCGTTCGCCCTGCTGGCGACCGTTCCGCACCCGGGGACCGGGCTCGCCGTGGCGCTGGCCGCGGTGGCCGGGGCAACCGCTGCGGCGGCACCGGGCGCGCTGCGCACCATGGCCGAGCACCTCGCGCCGGGGCCGCATCTGCACACCGCCCTCAGCCTGGAATCCACCCTGAACATGGCCGTCTGGGCGGCCTCACCGGCGCTGGTGTCGGCGCTGGCACTCGGCGCCGGCCCGCAGGCGCCGTTCCTCGTCGCCACCACCGCCACGTTCGCCGCAGCCGCCGCGCTGTGGCTGCTGCCCGACCGGACGAACGCCACCGGCGAGGGGCGGCGCACCCCGCTCCGGCAGGCCCTCTCGGCCTGGCCCGTCTACCTGACCAGCACCGCCGCCATGTACCTGCTGGCGAGCATCGAGCTGACGCTGCCCGCCCTGCTCGAACACCGGGATCTGCCCGTCGCCTACAGCGGCCCGATCCTGACCGGCTTCGCCCTGGCGAGCATCGCCGGTGGGCTGGTCTACGGCGCCCGTACCTGGCCCGGCAGTGTGCAACGCCAGAGCCTGGTCATGCTCCTGCTGATGATCGCGGGCGTCGCCGTCACCGCCCTCGCCGCCACCTGGCCGGCCATCGCCGCCCTCCTCGCCCTCACCGGCCTCCTCCAGGCCGCGGTACTGATCACCCGTAACCTCACCCTCCGCGAACAACTCCCCGCCGACCTCCACCCCATCGGCTACTCCGCCCTCTACGCAGGCAGCGGCATCGGCTACGGCCTCAGCGCCGCCGCCACCGGCCTCCTCCTCGCCACCACGACCCCCGACACCGCCGTCCTCATCGCCACGGGCACGACGCTCGTACTGACGGGGGTGGCGGGGCTGAAGCGCGGGGCGGCCGGGGGCGAGGAGTCGGCTTCGGGGTGAGGGGGCCTCGGTGGTACCGGGAACCGGCGCCGGGTACGCCGGCGGCTCGGCACCTCACCGCCCCCGCTCCGGGCTGCGGGTGAGCGTCGCTGCCGAGCGCTTCGTCAGGGAGGAGCCGGCGGGTGCCGCACCTGGTTGACTCTCCCACCGCGGGAGAGTTGAGGGTGGGGTGCATGCACGTCGGTGACGCGGGGCCGTGGGGCATCGGGGAGATCGCGCGGAAGACCGGGTTGTCGGTGAAGCTCGTCCGGCACTGGTCCGACGTCGGGGTGGTGCCGCCGGCCGGGCGGACCGCCGCCGGGTACCGCCGCTACGACTCCGTGTCCCTGGCCCGGCTGGAACTGGCAAGGACCCTGCGTGATCTGGGCCTGGGACTGGCACAGATCCGTGCCGTCCTCGACCGCGAGCACACGCTCACGGAGGTGGCCGCGGCCCACGCCGACGCGCTGGAGGTGCAGATCCGCGCGCTGCGCACGCAGCAGGCGGTGCTGCGCTCCGTCAGCCGCCGCTCCGCCACTCCCGAAGGACTCGCCCTCATGACCCGCACCTCTCGTATGTCCGCCGCCGAACGCCGGTCTCTCATCCATGAGTTCGTGACCGAAACCCTCGCGGACCTGGATGTGCCCGCCTACCGCCGCGGACTGCTGGCCGCCACCCCGGACCTGCCCGACGACCCCACCGACGAGCAGGTCGACGCCTGGCTCGAACTGAGCGAACTGGTGGCGGACCCGGACCTGCGCACCGGAATGCGGCGCATGGCCCGGTACGCCGCCGAGCACGCCCCCGGCGACCACGACGACAGCACGCTGCGGGACATCCGGCAGCTCACCGACGACTGGACGCAGCAGGTGAACACCGTGATCCGGGACGGGATCGCCGCGGACTCACCCGCGGCCGAGCAAGTCGTCGCCGCCGTCGTGACCGCCTGGCTCCCCACCCAGACGCACACCCGCAACGCCGTACACACCGACGGGGCAGCGGCCCGCCGCGTGCTGCTGGAGCAGCTGGAGGTCGCCTCCGAGGCCGCGGTCGAGCGGTACTGGCAACTGATGTGCCTGATCAACGGCATGCCCGTACGGCCTGGCATGGCGGTGGCCGGGGACTGGCTGAAGACCGCGCTGCGCACCAATCCGGCGCCCGGAGCCCGGGCCGCGGAGCTGGGCACCGTGTACGACGCGGGGGCCGACGCCTGGCAGCCCGCAGGAGTGCTCGACGCCTGCGCCAGGGTGCTGGCCGCCGTGGAAGGTCTCGTCCGCACGGTCGGCCCGGACCAGTTCGGCCTGCCGACGCCCTGCGCGCAGTGGGATGTGCGCACCCTGATCGACCACCTGGTCTGGGAGAACCTGCTGTGGACCGGCCTGGCCGACGGCGCCCCGCGCTCCGATGCCGCCGCCGACCACCTCGGCGAGGACCACAGGGCGGCGTTCCGTGCCGCCGCCCGGGGGTCACTGGCCGCCTTCCGCCGCCCCGGCATGCTCGATCAGCGCTACGGGCCCGCTCCGGGCCGACGGCTGGTGGAGCAGGTGGTCCTGGAGATGCTGGTGCACGGCTGGGACCTGGCCACGGCCCTCGGGCACCCGCGTGACCTCGTTCCGGACCTCGCCGAGGCGGCCCTCCCGGTGGCACGGGAGATCTACGGCAGCCTGCCGCGGACCCCCGGCGGCTCCTTCGCCCCCCACCGACCCGCGCCCCAAGGCGCCACCGCCCTCGACCACCTCGCCGCCTACCTCGGCCGGACCGTCGGCTGACCTTCTGCACGGAGCGTTCGCGGGGCGGCGGGCGCGTCGTCCGGGGCGACCGGCCCGGATCAACTCCCGGCGGCTTCCGGGCGCGTGGCGGTGTGGCCCGCCCGTTCCCCCGCGCTCCGCTCCACACAGAACTCGTTCCCCTCCGGGGCGAGCAGTGTCACCCAGCCCGAGCCGTCCGGGCGGCGGCGGTCCCCCTGGAGCGTGGCGCCGAGGGCCAGGAGGCGGGTGACCTCCTGCCCGGGGGTGTCCAGGGCCGCGCGGCAAGAGGGGAGCCTCGCTCCGCCTCCGGGCCCGTCGCCCGGAGGCGGCTCGCGCCACCGCACCCGCCCGCGCCCCGGGGCGCCGCCCCCTTCACGACGAATCGATAACGGCACCGCCGTAGAGGGTTTTGCGCCATGTCTACGCGCGTTAATCTCCCGCTAAGCCGGAGCCACAGGGGGCTCCGGGAGCGAAGGGAAGGCCCCGTGCGTCGGGTCACCAGGATTGCCGCCGCGGCCAGCGCCACCGTGGTTCTCGCGCTCACCGCCACCGCGTGCGGGCAGAGCTTCGCCGAGGCGAATCGCGCCAAGCACGCGGGTGTCGGGCTCGCCTTCGACATCGGTGGCCGGGACGACCACTCGTTCAACGAGGCGGCCGCGCGGGGTACGGAGAACGCCCGGAAGGATCTCGGCGTCAACGTCAAGATGCTGACCGCGAAGAACGGCGAGACCGAGGCCGACCGCGAGCAGCGGCTGTCGTCGTTCGCGGAGGCCGGGTACAACCCCGTCATCGGCGTCGGCTTCGCGTACAGCCAGTCGGTGCAGAACGTCGCGGAGGACTTCCCGGAGACGACGTTCGGCGTGGTCGACGCGGTGCCGACGGGCAAGAACGTCGATGCGATGGTCTTCGCCGAGCACGAGGGCTCGTATCTGGCGGGCGTCGCCGCGGCGTTGAAGAGCAAGAGCCACAAGGTCGGCTTCATCGGCGGCGTCAACAACGCGCTGATCCAGAAGTTCCAGGCCGGGTTCGAGCAGGGGGTGCGCGCCACCGACCCGAAGGCCAAGGTCGTCTCGCAGTACCTCTACCCGAACAACGACAAGGGCTTCAACGACCCGGCGGCGGCGAAGGCCAAGGCGTCCGGGATGCTCGACAGCGGGATCGATGTGATCTACTCCGCGGCCGGTCAGTCCGGCGCCGGGTCCATCGAGGCGATCAGCAAGCGCAAGGGCGCCTGGGCGATCGGTGTCGACTCCGACCAGTACCAGCAGGCGGGCCTGGCGAAGTACCGCGACTGCATCCTCACGTCCGTCGTGAAGAACGTCGACGTGGCCGTGTACGACCTGATCAAGAGCGTCGAGGGCGGTGAGCCGCTGACCGGCATCCACGCCTACGACCTCAAGAAGAACGGCGTCAAGCTCGCCACGTCCGGCGGCTTCATCAAGGACATCCAGCCGCAGATCGACGCGGCCCGGAAGCAGATCGTCGAGGGCAAGGTGAAGGTCAAGGAGACGCCGTAGCCCGGGACGGCACCGTCCCGGCGGCCCGGCCAGGGCCCCGGGGGCTCCGCCGTGCCCCTTCGTGACCCTCGCGCGTCACACCCGCCCCTTCCGCTCCTTCATCCCCGAGGGGAGTGCGCCATCAACGCAGCACCCACGAGCAGCGCCCCGGCCCGGCCGGACGCCCCTGCCGTAGAACTCCGCGGAATCACCAAACGGTTCCCGGGCGTCGTCGCCAACCACGACATCCACCTCACCGTCCGCCGCGGCACCGTCCACGCCCTCTGCGGCGAGAACGGCGCCGGAAAGTCCACCCTGATGAAGATCCTCTACGGCATGCAGAAACCGGACGAGGGCACCATCGCGCTGGACGGCACCGAGACCGCGCTGAACACCCCGGGCGACGCCATCGCCCACGGCATCGGCATGGTCCACCAGCACTTCATGCTCGCCGACAACCTCACCGTCCTGGAGAACACCGTCCTGGGCGCCGAGAAGCTGCACGGTATCGGCGGGCGCGCCCGCACGAAGATCATGGAGATCTCCGACGCGTACGGCCTCGCCATCCGGCCCGACGTGCTCGTCGAGGACCTCGGCGTCGCCGACCGGCAGCGCGTGGAGATCCTCAAGGTCCTCTACCGCGGCGCCCGCACCCTCATCCTCGACGAGCCGACCGCGGTCCTCGTCCCGCAGGAGGTCGACGCGCTCTTCGCCAACCTGCGGGAGCTGAAGTCCGAGGGCCTGACCGTCATCTTCATCTCGCACAAGCTGGGCGAGGTGCTGTCGGTCGCCGACGACATCACCGTCATCCGCCGCGGCACCACCGTCGCCTCCGTCGCACCGGGCGACACCACGCCCAAGCAGCTCGCCGAGCTGATGGTCGGCAGCGAACTGCCCTCGCCCGAGACCCGCGAGTCGACCGTCACCGACGAACCGATGCTCCACGTCGACGGGTTGCACCTGTCGGCCACCGACTCCGACGGCGTGGTCCGTACCGTCCTCGACGGCATCGGCTTCACCATCCACAAGGGCGAAGTCCTCGGCGTCGCCGGGGTGGAGGGCAACGGCCAGGCCGAACTGGTCGAGGCGATCATGGGGACCCGCACCCCGGACCGCGGCACCGTCACCCTCGACGGCGCGGACCTGTCGGGCACCTCCACCCGCCGCCGCCGCGAGGGCGGTATCGGCTACGTCCCCGAGGACCGCCACCGCCACGGCCTGCTGCTCGAAGCGCCGCTGTGGGAGAACCGTATCCTCGGCCACGTCACCGAACGCCCCAACAGCAAGGGCAAGCTCCTCGACCCGGCCGGTGCCCGCAGGGACACCGCGCGGATCGTCGAGGAGTACGACGTGCGCACCCCCGGCATCGAGGTCACCGCCGCCTCGCTCTCCGGCGGCAACCAGCAGAAGCTGATCGTCGGCCGCGAGATGAGCCACCACCCCAAGCTCCTGATCGCCGCGCACCCCACCCGAGGGGTCGACGTCGGCGCGCAGGCGCAGATCTGGGAGCAGATCCGCCAGGCCCGCCGTGAGGGCCTGGCCGTGCTGCTGATCTCCGCCGATCTGGACGAGCTGATCGGCCTGTCCGACACCCTGCGGGTGATGTACCGGGGCCGGCTGGTCGCGGACGCGGATCCCGCCGTGATCACCCCGGAGGAGTTGGGCTCCGCCATGACCGGTGCCGCCAGCGGCCACCTCACCGCGGACGGGGACGCAGGCGCCGGCCGTCCGGCGTCCGACGAGACCGAGCCGAACGGCGGTGACCAGGCATGACCGCCGCCAAGCTGCCCGCACAGGGCGGCGCCCGCAGCGCCACCCGCGACAAGGTGGTCCTCGCCCTCGCCGCCCCGCTGCTCGCCGTCGTCGCCGCGATGGTCATCAGCTCGCTGGTCTTCCTGGCGTCCGGCGAGAACCCGTTCCGCGCGTACGGGATCATGGCCGATTACGGTCACTACAGCGACAGCCAGGTCTGGATCGTCAACAAGGCGGTCCCGTACTACCTGTCGGCGCTCGCGGTCGCCATCGGCTTCCGGATGAACCTCTTCAACATCGGCGTCGACGGCCAGTACCGCCTCGCGGCGTTCGCCGCCGCGGCGGTCGGCGGTTCGCTGGTGCTGCCCGGCGCACTCCAGATCGTGCTGCTCATCCTGATCGCGATGCTGGTCGGCGCCGTCTGGTCCGGGATCGCCGGACTGCTGAAGACCACCCGCGGGGTCAGCGAGGTGATCACCACGATCATGCTGAACTCCATCGCGGCGTCGGTCATCGGCTACTTCCTCCAGGACGGCCGTCTCGCGATCAAGGACGGCAACCTCCTGCACACCAAGTTCCTGCCGGAATCCAGCCACTTCTTCTCCTTCCCGACCCACCCCAAGCCGGTCTACGGCTTCGTGGTGATCGCGGTGATCGCCGGAGCCCTGTACTGGTTCCTGCTCTCCCGCACCCGCTTCGGCTTCGACCTGCGGGCCGTCGGCGCCTCCGAACCGGCCGCGGAGGCCAGCGGCGTCAGCGTCAAGCGGATGGTCGTCATCTCGATGCTGCTCTCCGGCGCCGCCGCCGGTCTGGTCGGCATGCCCACCCTGCTCGGCGAGTCCTTCCAGTACGGCACCGACT
The DNA here is from genome assembly GCF_055564055.1 of Streptomyces sp. NPDC029159. Classification (NCBI taxonomy): domain Bacteria; kingdom Bacillati; phylum Actinomycetota; class Actinomycetes; order Kitasatosporales; family Streptomycetaceae; genus Streptomyces; species Streptomyces sp. NPDC029159. Next base: position 32,231 of record NZ_JBVHWT010000012.1, on the reverse strand, counting down.
TCCCGGCGGGCATCGGCTTCACCGGCATCGCCATCGCCCTGCTCGGCCGCAACCACCCGGTCGGCATGGCCTTCGGCGCGCTCCTGTGGGCCTTCCTCGACCGCACCGGCTCCCGCCTGGAGTTCGAGGGCTACGCCCAGGAGATCGTCGGCGTCATCCAGGGCGTCATCGTGCTCTGCGTCGTCATCGCGTACGAGCTGGTGCGCCGCTACGGCCTGCGGCTCCAGCAGCGCAAGGTCGGCGAGGAACTGGCCGCGGCGGCCCGTACGACGGGTGACGCGACCGGCAACAACGACAAGTCGGAGGTGTCGGCGTGAGCGCGGACCTCAAGCCCGCGGCGCAGCCCGCCGCGGCCGCCGCGAAGGGCGGGCGGCGCAAGCTGACCTACCCCTGGATCCTGCTGATCCTCGCGGTCGCCCTGCTCGCCGTCTCCGGTCTGCGGGCCCTGACCGGCACCGCGGACCTCACCTCCACCGGCCAGTTCGGCGCCGCGCTCTCCGCCGCCGTACCGATCGGCCTCGCCGGTCTGGGCGGCCTCTGGTCGGAGCGGGCCGGGGTGGTCAACATCGGCCTCGAAGGCATGATGATGCTCGGCTCGTTCGCCGCCGGCTGGATCGGCTGGCAGCACGGGCCGTGGGCGGCGGCCGCCGCGGGCATTATCGGCGGCGCGCTCGGCGGTCTGGTCCACGCGGTCGCGACCGTCACCTTCGGTGTCGACCACATCGTCTCCGGTGTCGCCATCAACATCCTCGCGCTGGGCGCCACCCAGTACCTCGCCACCCTCTGGTTCGGCCAGGAGGGCAGCGCGGCGCAGGCGGCGGGCGGCAACGACAAGCAGTCGCCGCCGATGCCGGACATGCCGACGTTCACCGTCCCGGGCCTGTCCGACTGGCTCAACTCCATCGAGGCGCACCACTGGTTCTTCGTCTCCGACCTCGCCGGCATCCTCGGCGCGGCCGTCACCAACGTCTCCTGGCTCACCCTCGGCACCCTCGGCCTCTTCGTCGCCACCTTCTACCTGCTGTGGCGCTCGTCGTTCGGCCTGCGGCTGCGCTCCTGCGGTGAGGCGCCGCTGTCGGCGGAGTCGCTGGGCGTCAACGTCTACGCGTACAAGTACGCGGCGGTGCTGGTCTCCGGCGCGCTCGCCGGGCTCGGCGGGGCGTTCCTCTCCATCGGCGTGCACTTCTACCAGGACGGCCAGACCGGCGGCCGCGGCTACATCGGCCTCGCCACCATGATCTTCGGCAACTGGCGGCCGGGCGGCGTCGCGATGGGCGCCGGACTCTTCGGCTTCATGGACGCGATGCAGCTGCGCAGCGGCGGCCCCACCGTCCACGCCCTGCTGCTCGGTCTCGCCGCGCTGCTCGCCGTCCTCGCCCTGCTGCGGCTGCGCGCCGCCAAGCGGGTCCAGGCGGCGGTGGCCGCCGTCGTCGCCGTGGCGCTGGTGGTCTGGTACGCCGTCGCCGATACGGTGCCGCTGGAGCTGGTCGAGGCCAGCCCGTACATCGCCACCCTGCTGGTGCTCGCGCTCTTCTCACAGCGGCTGCGGCCGCCGAAGGCGGGGGGCCGGCCCTACCGTCGAGGACAGGGCGCATGACCTCACAGGAGCCGGTCGACTGGTCCGCTCTGCGCGCGCGGGCCCGGGACGCGATGTCCCGCGCCTACGCCCCGTACTCCGGGTATCCCGTAGGGGCCGCGGCGCTCGTCGACGACGGGCGGACGGTCACCGGCTGCAACGTCGAGAACGCCTCGTACGGCCTGGGGCTGTGCGCCGAATGCGGCCTGGTCTCCGCGCTGTTCGCCACGGGCGGCGGCCGTCTCACGGCGTTCACCTGCGTCGATGCGGCGGGCGACCTGCTGGTGCCGTGCGGGCGCTGCCGTCAGCTGCTGCACGAGCACGGTGGCCCCGAGCTGCTGGTCGACACCGCGTCCGGCATCCGTCCGCTCGCCGAACTGCTGCCGGATCCGTTCGGACCGCAACATCTGGCCGGCTGAGGACGGTTGAGGCGCCGAGCCGCCTCGGGGACACGTGCCCGGGGCGGCTCCGGGCTTTCTCCGGGTTTTCTCCGGGGCGGGTCGGGGGCGCCCCGGAGCGTGCGCGCGGGGCGCCTTCGCCCGTGGGTCCGGCGGCGCCCGGGCCGGTGCGCGCCGGGTGCGCCCGGGCCGCTCCCGCGGGGCCGGGCCCGTCCGCCGTACCGGCGCACGCCGCCCGGGGTGGCGTTCCGCGCCATCCGCCCTCGCCCCTCCCTTTCTATGCGTGTAGAACAAGGGATAACCGTTCGAAAGGAAGTCTCCATGGACGTCATCTCCGTCATCCGCACCAAGCGGGACCGCGGTGAGCTGACCGCCGATCAGATCGACTGGGTCATCGGCGCCTACACCCGCGGCGAGGTCGCCCACGAGCAGATGTCGGCCCTGGCCATGGCGATCTTCCTCAACGGCATGAACCGCACGGAGATCGCCCGCTGGACCGCCGCGATGATCAACTCCGGTGAGCGGATGGACTTCTCCTCGCTGACCCGCCCCACCGCCGACAAGCACTCCACCGGCGGCGTCGGCGACAAGATCACCCTGCCGCTCGCCCCGCTGGTCGCCGCCTGCGGCGCCGCCGTCCCGCAGCTCTCCGGGCGCGGTCTGGGCCACACCGGCGGCACCCTCGACAAGCTGGAGGCCATCCCCGGCTGGCGCGCCCAGCTCAGCAACCCCGAGATGCTGGACGTGCTGCGCGACGTCGGCTCCGTCATCTGCGCCGCCGGCGACGGGCTCGCCCCCGCCGACAAGAAGCTCTACGCGCTGCGCGATGTCACCGGCACCGTCGAGGCGATCCCGCTCATCGCCTCCTCGATCATGTCCAAGAAGATCGCCGAGGGCACCGGCTCCCTCGTCCTGGACGTCAAGGTCGGCTCCGGCGCGTTCATGAAGAACCTCGACGACGCCCGCGAACTCGCCTCGACCATGGTCGAGCTGGGCACCGACCACGGCGTGCGCACCACCGCGCTGCTCACCGACATGGCCACCCCGCTCGGCCTCACCGCGGGCAACGCCCTGGAGGTCCGCGAATCCGTCGAGGTGCTGGCCGGCGGCGGCCCCCGCGACGTCGTCGACCTCACCCTCGCGCTCGCCCGCGAGATGCTGGACGCGGCCGGCCTGCCCGACGCCGACCCGGCCAAGGCGCTCGCCGACGGCTCCGCCATGGACCACTGGCGCCGCATGATCATCGCCCAGGGCGGCGACCCGGACGCACCGCTGCCCGTCGCCCGTGAGCAGCACACCGTCACCGCCACCTCCACCGGCATCCTCACCGAGCTGGACGCCTACGCGGTCGGGCTCGCCGCCTGGCGGCTGGGCGCGGGCCGGGCCCGCAAGGAGGACCCGGTGCAGGCCGGCGCCGGCGTCGAAATCCACGCCAAGCCGGGCGACTTCGTCGCCGTCGGACAGCCGCTGCTGACCCTCCACACCGACACCCCCGAGAAGCTGCCCTACGCCCTCGAAGCCCTCGACGACCAGGTCGTCGTCGGCCCGGCCGACACGACGTTCGCGGCCACGCCGGTGGTGCTGGAGCGGATCGGCTGAGCTGGGGTTTCTCGTGCGGGTGACGGTGCTTCGTGGACGGGGTGCCCGCCCGCCGGGCGTGCTGGGATGGATGACGTGCCGACAGAGGGGACCGCCATGAGCGCACTTACCGCCGACGCCGCTCCGGACCAGGACCGCGAGTGGGCCGGCCTCGTCCGCATCTGGGAGCGGACGAGCGCGCCGGACGGCTGCAAGGTGGAGATCATCGAGGGGATCGTCACCGTGTCACGGCCGCCGGACACCGCCCACTGCGTCAGCGTGGACAAGATTCAGCGCCGTCTTTACACCGTGCTCCCCGAGGACTGGGGGATCTATCAGACTCTCGGAGCAGAGGTTGCGTCCTGCAAGGGGCTCTACGTCCCGGATCTGGCGGTGATTCCGTGCGCAGCTCTCGAGGGTGAGTCGGGCTGCTTCATCCCGGCTGGCGCCGCGGAGCTGATGGTCGAGGTCACCTCGGAATCGGACGCGCGCCACGACCGGATCGCGAAGGCTGCCGGATACGCCCGCGCCGGTGTTCCGCTCTACCTCCTCGTCGACCGGTGGGCCTCCGGCGGGCCCGCCGTCACGCTCTACGGCGAGCCCCAAGCCGATGTCTACCGAGAACTCCAGAAGGTGAAGTTCGGGGACGAGATCCATATCCCCGAGCCCTTCGGCCTCACCCTCGACACCAGCGTGTTCCCCTTCGGCGCCTGACGGCGAAGGACGAAGGGCCCGCCCCACCAGGACAGGTGACGGGGCGGGCCCTCCGGGTTCGGGGGCGGCTACGCGGCCTTCTGGAGCCGCAGCAGCCGCTGTTCGGCGAGTGCCTTGCGGGTGGCGTAGAGGGTGATCGATGCGGCGGCGACCATCGCCAGCAGGCCGAGGACGACGGTGCCGTCCCAGCCCGCCGCGTGGAAGGCGACCGCGCCGAGCGCGCCGCCGACGCTGCTGCCCGCGTAGTACGCGCACTGGTACAGCGCCGATGCCTGGGCGCGGGCCGTCTTGGCGGCACGGCTGACCGAGGACGAGGCGACCGCGTGCCCGGCGAAGAAGCCGGCGGTGATCAGGATCAGCCCGGCCAGCACCCCGGCGACCGCGTCGGAGAGGGTCAGCAGCAGCCCGGTCGCCGTCGTACCGACCGCCAGGTAGAGCGCACCGCGGCGGCCCATCCGGCCGACCAGCTTGCCCGCCGCCGCGGACGAGACGGTGCCGACCAGGTAGACCAGGAAGATCGAACCGACGATGCCCTGCGGCAGGTTGAAGGGTTCGGAGACGAGGCGGTAGCCGATCACCGTGTAGACCGCGCCGAAGACCGTCATGAACAGCGCGCCGATGCCGTACAGCCGCCGCAGCAGCGGGTCGGCGAGGTGGCCGCCGAGGGTACGGGTGAGGGCGCGCGGGCCGACCGCGCGGGGCGCGAAGTGCCGGGCGCGGGGCACCAGCACCCGGAAGACCACCGCGCACACCACGGCCATCAGGCCGACCGCGGCGAGCGCCGCCCGCCAGCCCCACGCCTGGGCGACCCAGCCGGTGACGATCCGGCCGGACATCCCGCCGATGCTGTTGCCCGCCACGAACAGGCCGATCGCGCCGACCAGTGCCCGCGGGCGGACCTCCTCCGCGAGGAACGCCATCGCCGACGCGGGCAGCCCCGCCAGCGCCACGCCCTGCGCGACGCGGAGCGCGATCAGCCAGCCCAGCGACGGTGCGAACGGCACGAGCAGGGCGAGCAGCGCGGCGACGGTCAGCGAGGCGGTCATCATCGTGCGGCGGCCGAAGCGTTCGGAGACCGCGCTGAGCGGGATCACCGCGAGGGCCAGCCCGAAGGTGGCGCCGGAGACCGTCCAGCTCGCCTGGTCCGGCGAGACGTGCAGGGACGCGGAGATCGCGGGGAGCAGCGCCTGCGTGGAGTACAGCAGGGCGAAGGTCGCGAGCCCCGCGGCGAAGAGGGCGAAGCTCATCCGGCGGTAGCCGGGGCCGCCCGGGTGCAGCTTGGCCGCGTCGGGGTCGACGGCGGCGGCCGCGGAGGAGGAGTCGGGGGACGGCAGGGGAGAGGCGACCGCACGGGTGGTGGCGGTCGCCCCGGTATCAGCGGGAGGCATGGGGTGAACGTAGGCCGTCCGCGTTTTATGCGTCCAATGCATGGAAACGCCATAATCGATGTGATGACGTATGACAGCAGCTCAGCGAGGGCTGTGTCACCGCTTCGCAACAGAAAAGACATGCGGGGCAGGCTGAAGAGAGGCGTGGGGCGATGGCGAAGGAGCGGGCACGGGGGCGGACCGGGGGAGTGGGAGCAGGGGCGGGCCGGACGTCCGGTGCGGCGCATCCGGCCACCGGGCGGCGGGCCCCGGGCCGGCCGTCCGGCGGCGGATCCCGGGCCGCCGCGCCCCCGGTCGCCGGTGCGCCCGGCGCCTCCCGCGTCCCCGCCGAAGTGCCCGACGGCGTCGACATCGGCGACGGCTCGTGGGCGCTCGCCCTCGCGCCGCGGCTCGCGCAGTTCACCGCGGTCGCCCGGTACGAGCACGTCACCCGCGCCGCGCAGGAACTCGGTATGCCGCAGCCGACGCTGAGCCGGGCGCTGGTGCGGCTGGAGGACGAGTTGGGCGTCGCGCTCTTCGCCCGGCACGGCCGCACCCTCTCGCTCACCCCGGCTGGCCGCGCCTTCCGCCTCCAGGCGGAGAAGGCCCTCGCGGACCTGGACCGCGCCACCGAGGGCGTCCGCGCCGACGCTGACCCCGCCGCCGGCAAGGTCGCCTTCGGCTTCCTCCACACCCTCGGCTCCGAGACCGTCCCCGGACTGCTGCGCACCTTCCGCGCCGACCATCCCCGGGTCCGCTTCCAGCTCGTCCAGAACCACGGCGAGGCGATGATCGAGCGGCTGCGCGTGGGCGACCTCGACCTCTGCCTGACCTCGCCGGTGCCCGACTACCCGGACCTCGTCGCCCGCCGCCTCGACGAGCAGAAGCTGCGGCTCGTCGTCCCCGACGACCACCCGCTCGCCGCCCGCAAACGCATCCGGCTGGCCGAGGCGGCGAACGAACTCTTCGTCACCCTGGAGCCGGGCTACGGGCTGCGCCGGATCACCGACGCGCTCTGCGCCGAGGCGGGGTTCGCGCCGCGGATCGCGTTCGAGGGTGAGGAGGCGGAGACGCTGCGCGGACTGGTCGCCGCCGGGCTCGGCGTGGCGCTGCTGCCGCCGCCCGCGGTGCCCCGGCCCGGCGTCGCCGAACTGACCGTCACCGCGCCCCGGGCGGTCCGCGAGATCGGCGTCGCCTGGCTCGACGGCCACCCGGACACCCCGCCGGTCGCCGCCTTCAAGAAGTTCCTGCTGAGCCGCCGCGGGCTGCTGCTGCGCTGACCCGCCAACTCTCCGCCGGGCTGGGGGAGTCGGATTGTCCGGACGCTACCGCCGCAGCGATGCCCCGAACCCGGCGGCCAGCGGCATCCGCAGGCCCAGCGGCGGCGGCGCGGCCATCGCGTCCTGCACCGGACGGGCGAAGTCCTGCGCGAAGAGGGCGCCGAGCAGGAAGTCGACGGCGAGCGCATGGACCTCGGAACGGTGCTGGAGCAGCGCATGGCCGTCGGAGTGCACCTCGAACCGGCAGGTGTCCCGGTTGATCTTCTTGGCGCGTTCGGCGTAGCGGTACGACAGCTCGGGGTCGGTGCGGCGGTCGTTCGTCCCGTGGACCAGCAGGACATGACGGCCGACGAGTTGCTTGACGGGATCGGCCGCCCGGCGGGCCGGACCGTCGCCGGACGGCTCCGGACCGGACGTCTCCGCGCCCTCCGGACCGGTCTCGTCCGCCGCCTCCGGGGGACCGCCGTCCGCGTCCGGTTCCGGGAACCACGGCGCCAGCCCCAGCACCGCGCCGACGGCCGGATGGCCCGCCGCGTGCAGCGCCGCCCGCGCCCCCATGCCCGCGCCGACCAGGCAGACGGGCACATCGCCGTAGCGGCGGACGACCTCCGCCACCGCCCAGGCGGCGTCCCGCGCCGGATCCGCCGCGCCGCCGTTCCAACCGCGGTGGCGGTAGCGCACCACATGGGCGGTGAGCCCCTCGGCGCGCCCCGCGCGGGCCAGCCGTCCGGCGAGCGGCCGGACCGCGAGCGCCGACAGCGGCGACGGGCGCCCCGTGCCGTCCGGGGCGCCGTCCGGCAGTAACAGCGCCACCCCGCTCACCGAACGCCCGGAGTGGCCCGCGCCGCTTCGCAGCGTGGCGCGGGCCCCCTCGTCACCGGACGCTCCCAGCGGTCTTCCCAGCCGGGCGTCGCGCGCCGGCAGTGCTTGCTGAGCCATGACGGAAACGATGGCAGATGGCGGCGAGGGGGCCACCCCGCATACCGGTCACCGTTACGTATCGTTCGGTGAGTTCTACGCGCGTAGGCGCTACAGTGCCGCAATGACGAGCGAGACCAGCACCCTCCCGACCAGTGACCAGATCCGGCGCGCACCGAAGGTGCTGCTCCACGATCACCTCGACGGCGGACTGCGCCCCGCCACCATCGTCGACCTCGCCCGCGCGTGCGGCTACGCCGCACTGCCCGAGACCGACCCGGAGAAGCTCGGCGTCTGGTTCCGCGAGGCGGCCGACTCCGGTTCCCTGGAGCGTTATCTGGAGACCTTCGCGCACACCTGCGCCGTCATGCAGACCCGCGAGGCGCTGACCCGCGTCGCCGCCGAATGCGCCGAGGACCTGGCCGCCGACGGCGTCGTCTACGCCGAGATCCGCTACGCCCCCGAGCAGCACCTGGAGGGCGGGCTCACCCTCGAAGAGGTCGTCGAGGCGGTCAACGAGGGCTTCCGCGAGGGCGAGCGGCGGGCCCGCGCGGCCGGTCACCGTATCCGCGTCGGCGCGCTGCTCACCGCGATGCGGCACGCCGCCCGCGCCCTGGAGATCGCCGAACTCGCCAACCGCTACCGCGACCTCGGCGTCGTCGGCTTCGACATCGCGGGCGCCGAGGCGGGCTACCCGCCCACCCGCCACCTCGACGCCTTCGAGTACCTCAAGCGCGAGAACAACCACTTCACCATCCACGCGGGCGAGGCGTTCGGGCTGCCGTCGATCTGGCAGGCGCTCCAGTGGTGCGGCGCCGACCGGCTCGGCCACGGCGTGCGGATCATCGACGACATCCAGGTCGGCGACGACGGCACCATCACCCTCGGCCGGCTCGCCTCGTACGTCCGGGACAAGCGCATCCCGCTGGAGATGTGCCCCAGCTCCAACCTCCAGACCGGCGCCGCCCCTTCGTACGCGGAGCACCCGATCGGGCTGCTGCGGCGGCTGCAGTTCCGGCTCACCGTCAACACCGACAACCGGCTGATGAGCGGCACGACCATGTCCCGGGAGTTCGAGCACCTGGTGCGGACGTTCCGCTACACCCTCGACGACCTGCAGTGGTTCACGGTCAATGCGATGAAATCAGCATTCATTCCTTTCGATGAACGTCTTGCCATGATCAACGACGTCATCAAGCCGGGCTACGCGGAGCTGCGCGCGGAATGGCTCTTCCCGAAGAAGGCGCCAACTTCCGTCTGAGAGAGGGTTTCTGAGGTGGTGTGAGGCGTCTGCGGGGGAGCGCACGGGACGGCCGGGGCGGTGTGCACCGGCCGTTTTCCCCTGCCCGGGGATGATTGCGGCACCCCGGGTGGCTCACTACGTTGCGTTGCCGGTCGATCCCTCCCCTTCACAAGGACGTCATTGCGATGAAGCAGGCACCCCTCAAGACGCTCGGCACCGCCCTCCTCGGCGTGGCCTTCGCCGCCACCGCCGCGGGCTCCGCGTCCGCGATCGATGTCGGTCAGCTCGGCGGCGCGCTCCACAAGCTGCCCGTGAAGCAGACGGCCGACACCGTCTCCGGCGTCTCCAAGAGCGCCCACTCGGCCACCGGCGACATCCGGACCGCCCCCAACACCAAGGGCAACCACCTCCTGGGCGGCCTGCCCACCGCCGCCCTCGGCAAGGTGCTCCCCCTCGGCGGCTGATCCCGGCCCAGCCGCCCGTGCCCCGGTCCGACACCCCGTACGGACCGGGGCACCGCCGTGTCAGGGGCCGGGCGGCGCAGCTCACCAGGCCGAGGCGGCGCTCTCCGACTCGGACGGCAGCAGCAGCCACAGCGCCAGGTAGATGAGGAACTGGGGGCCGGGGAGCAGACAGGAGAGGACGAAGATCACGCGCATCGTCGTCGGTGTCGTACCGAAGCGACGGGCCAGGCCCGCGCAGACTCCGGCGATCATGCGGTTGTTGCGAGGGCGGACCAGTGCGGCGGCCATGAGGGCTACTCCTTCTCGACGGTGCGGAGCGGTTGCCCCGACACCTCAAAGGTAGGTACGCGACACGGAGAGGGCATCAGCCTTCGGAAGGGGGCCGACCCTGGTGATTTTCGGGGTCGGACCCCTGAGATCCTCCGCCCGGCGGCGGAGCCGCGCCCGGGCCCGGGGGACGACGGCGAGATGCGCCAGCGCCAGCCCCAGGACGTTCAGCAGCAGCGTGTCGATGTCCGCCACCCGGCCCGGCACCGACCCCTGCAACCCCTGAAGGATCAGCGCCAGCAGCCCGCCCACCCCCACCGTCCGCAGCAGGGACACCACCGGGGAAACGTTCAGGCGGCCCCCGGCGAGCGGCAGCAGCACCCCCAGCGGCGCCAGCATCAGCAGCGGGACGCCGATGCCGCACAGCGCCGCCCACGGGCCGCGGGCCAGCGCGGCGCCGATCGTCGCCAGCGGTTCCAGATTGGCCTCCGGGACCCAGGGCACCTTCCGGGGCCACAGCGTCAGACGGCCGACGACCAGCAGATGCACCACGAGGAGGAACCGTCCGGTGGCGCGCATACGGAAGGTGGCGAAAACGCCGGGGCCATGCTGCACACAGCCCAGGACGCCGCGAACGGCGGCCACGGTTCCGCCCGCATCCACCCGAGCCGGGCAAGGCGGCCGGAATCCCGCGGGACGCCACCCGCGGCGCCCACCGTGCCCTACGGCACGATCGGCGTCTCCTCGACCGTGTCCCGCCCGGCGTCCGGGTGGGCGCGGACATCCGCCGTGCAGGCGTAGCGGTGCGGCTCACCGCCGTCCGGGCCGCCGAGGACCGCCGCCCGGTGGTGGCCGAGCGCCCGGGAGTCGCCGAAGGTGCAGGCGAGCTGGGCCAGCGCGAAGGACGGCAGGGCGTCCGGGGGGACGCTCAGCCGCAGGGTCCCCCGGGGGTCGCCCGGCCGCGCCGCCGCGACCGTCAGATCCTCCGGCACGGCGGACGCGAACCCCGCCTCCTCCTCACGCGACGACGGCGGGCGCCGCAGCTCGTCGAGGAGCGCCCGCGCCGCCCGCAGCTGCGCCGCCGCCGTGGGGCGGTCCGCGGTGTGCGGCACCGTGCGGGTGACCGGGACCAGCGTCCCGCTGCACACCAGGTACACCGTGGCCGGTACCCGGCCCGGCGCCTGCTCCGGCGTGCCCTGCTCCCGCACCTCACAGCTGATCCGCGACGGCGCACCGCCGGCGTCCACCGGCACCGTTGTCCCGCGCACCCCGCAGCCGGCCAGCGTCAGGGCCGCGACGGCGCTCAGCGCACCGGCTGCGGGACGCCGCAGCCGGACGTCCGGGCTCACCGGCCGCCCTCCGCGCCGCCGTCGTCCGCACGGGGTGCGCCGCCGTCCTCCGCGCGCGCGTCCCCGGTCAGCCGGGAGGCGTCCATCGGCAGCCGCAGCGTGAAGACCGCGCCGCCCTCGGGGAGGTTGGCCGCGGTGATCTCGCCGCCGTGGATGTGCGCGTTCTCCAGGGCGATCGACAGCCCCAGACCACTGCCGTCGGAACGCGGCCGCGACGCGCTCGCCTTGTAGAAGCGGTCGAAGACGTGCGGCAGGACCTCCTCGGGGATGCCCGGGCCGTGGTCGCGCACCCGGATCAGCAGGGCGCCACCGGGCGCCGGGCCGTCCGCCGGCTCCCCGCCGTCCGGTGCCGCGCCGCTGCCCGTACGGACCGCGCCGGGCGGACACCGGTGCTCGGCCCCCGCCGCGTCCTCCGTACGGATCGAGACCCGCACCGGTGAACCGCCGTGCTTGAGGGCGTTGCCGATGAGGTTGGCGAGGATGACGTCGAGGCGGCGCGGGTCGAGGCGGGCGACGATGCCGCGGTCCGCGTCCAGCTCCACCGCGTCCAGCCACGCCCGCGCGTCGATGCACGCGGTCACCTGGTCCGCGACGTCGACGTCGTCCAGCACCAGCCGGGCGGTGCCCGCGTCGAAACGGGTCACCTCCATCAGGTTCTCCACCAGGTCGTTCAGCCGCCGGGTCTCGCTGACCACCAGCCGCACCGCGGGCTCGATCATCGGATCGAGGGAGTCGGCCTCCTCCTCCAGGACCTCCGAGACCGCGGTGATCGCCGTCAGCGGCGTCCGCAGCTCGTGCGACATGTCCGCGACGAACCGCCGCGACGCCGCCTCCCGTGCGCTCAGCTCCTCCACCCGCTGCTCGACCTGCTCCGCCGTACGGTTGAACGTCCGCGACAGATCGGCCAGTTCATCGGTGCCGGTCACCCGCAGCCGGGTCTCCAGCCGCCCCTCGCCCAGCTGCCGCGCCGCATGCCCGAGCCGCTGCACCGGACGGAGCACCATCGTCGCGGCCGCCTGCGCCAGCAGCGCCGAGCCGACCAGCGCCAGCGCCGTCGCGATCCCCAGCGACCAGGCCAGCGAATTGAGGTCCTGCCGCTCCGTCGCCAGCGACTTCATCAGATAGCCGGTCGGCCCGCCGCCGGTCACCTTCGCCCCGGCGACCAGATACGGCACGTCCCCGACTTCCTTGCGCTGCCAGTACAGATGGTGCGAGAAACGGTTGGCGTCGTCGACCGGACGCGCGGTGTCCACCGCCGTACGCAGCGACTGCGGCACACTCGCCGGCGTCAGCAGCTTCCGGTCGGTCGCGGCCACACACTCCTTGCCCTCGGAGTCCGTACCGATCAGCAGCACCGCGTAGTTCTGCGGCCCGCCCGCCATCTGCTGCGCCGCGTCCTGCAGCTCCCCGCACCGCGGCTGCACCGGCAGCGCCCCGGCCCGCTCGCCCAGCGCCGTACGGAAGTCCTTGAGCACCGCGTTCTGGGTACGCTCCAGCACGGTGTTGCGGTTGAGCCAGTACGCGATCCCGGACGCGGAGACCGCCGCCGTCAGCGCGACCAGCGCGAAGACGAACACCAGCCGCATCCGCAGGCTCGTCCAGCGCAGCAGCCCCGCCGCCCGGCGCCGGAACCGCGGCAGCCGCCCGGCGCGGCCGTCCGCCCCGGGGGAGCCGTCCGTCACTGCGGGGTGTCCAGCCGGTAGCCGACCCCGCGGACCGTACGGATCAGCGTCGGCGACGACGGGACGTCCTCGACCTTGGCCCGCAGCCGCTGCACACAGGCGTCCACCAGCCGCGAGTCACCCAGATAGTCGTGCTCCCACACCAGCCGCAGCAGCTGCTGGCGGGAGAGCGCCTGACCGGGGCGGCGGCTCAGCTCCAGCAGCAGCCGCAGCTCGGTCGGGGTCAGCTGGAGGTCCTCGCCGTTCTTGGTGACCGTCATCGCCGAGCGGTCGATCACCAGCGAACCGAACGTCGCCGAATCGCTGGACTCCCGCTCCCCGCGGCGCAGCACGGCCCGGATCCGGGCGTCCAGCACCCGGCCCTGCACGGGCTTGACCACGTAGTCGTCCGCCCCCGACTCCAGACCCACCACGACGTCGATGTCGTCGTTGCGCGCGGTCAGCAGAATGATGGGCAGTTGGTCCGTACGCCTGATCCGCCGGCACACCTCGAAACCGTCGATGCCCGGCAGCATCACATCCAGCACGATCAGGTCCGGCCGCTGCTCACGCAGCAGCTGGAGGCCGTCCTCGCCCGACGCCGCGGTCACCACACGGTGACCTTGGCGCGACAGGGAGAGTTCGAGAGCCGTGCGGATGGCGTCGTCGTCCTCGATCAGCAACAGGAAAGGCACGCCCGCCATTCTGGCCCATGGCCCCCCGCCGCATCGACCGGCCGGTGGCGTGGGGCACCGACCTGTTCCCCGGGCGCCGCCGGCCGCTCCACGAAGGGCCCAAAAGACCCCCCGAGGCACATCTCCCACCGCTGTGACGTGCACATCGAGCATGTCGCGGCCCCCTGTGACACGGCTGTGACAGTCGACGGACAACGCGATGAAACTGCCTTGGCAGGGTTCTTGGCACCGGGAGGGACACCGACCGGGACAGACCGACGAACCAGGCTCTACGACGGGGGGCGCGAGATGAACACCAAGCACGCCAAGAGCACCGGCGCGGTGGTCACGCGCCTCCACGACATCGCACGGGCCTCCGAGAAGTCCGGTGCCACGGGAGGGCGGGGGTGCTTCCGCGGCACCGGACGGCAGCGGCAGCCGTACCGGATCGCCATCGACGCCACGGTGAACGGCCCGGCACCGGCCGGAGCGGCCCCGGAGCGCACCGCCTCCGCCGCCGACGCCGACTTCACCGCCTATGTGCAGGAGCGCCGCGCCGCGCTCTACGCCACCGCCTACCACCTGACCGGCGACCGCTACGAGGCCGAGGACCTGCTGCAGAGCGCACTGTTCTCGACCTACCGGGCCTGGGACCGGATCAGCGACAAGGCGGCGCTCGGCGGCTATCTGCGGCGCACCATGACGAACCTGCACATCAGCGCGTGGCGCCGCCGCAAGCTGAACGAATACCCCACCGAGGAACTGCCGGAGACGGCAGGCGACGTGGACGCGATGCGCGGCACGGAACTGCGTGCGGTGCTCTGGCAGGCGCTGGCCCGGCTCCCCGAGCCGCAGCGCACGATGCTGGTCCTGCGCTACTACGAGGGCCGCACCGACCCGGAGATCGCGGACATCCTCAACATCAGTGTCGGCACGGTCAAGTCCAGCATCTGGCGCTCGCTGCGCCGGCTGCGGGAGGACGAGGTCCTCAGCTTCGGCCGTGACGAGCAGGAGTCCTTCGGCGAGCTGGTGGCCTGAAGGACGGGGAGAAGCCCGAGGGGATCAAGGGGCTGCGGACACGTCCCGGAAACGGGGGACACGGGGGAAACCGGCCCGAGCGGAGCACTCCGCGACGGCCGGACGTACCCGGGACGCGTCCGCGAACAAGGGGAAAACGGGGGAGCAGGGGGGACACGGGGGAAGACGGAGCGGGTTCGGACAGCCGGGGGGCTGTTCGAACCCGCTCCGTCGTCTATGAGGATCTGCCCACAGGAACCCTCACTGATAGATCTCCGCCTGCACCTCGATGGTCGGCTCGCAGCGGACCGGGAACGCCACGGAGTTGGCGATGAAGCACTTGCGGTGCGCCTCCTCGTGGAGGGCGAGCGCCTGCTCACGCATCGCCTCCGACACCACCCGCACCCGCGGATGCAGCACCGCCTCCGTGAACGCACCGCCACCGGCGCCGTCCTCCGCCATCGTGGCGCCGGAGAGGTCCTCGTAGCCGGTGACCGTCACACCGTTCAGGGAGCACAGCGCCAGATAGGTCAGCATGTGGCACTGGGACAGCGAGGCGAGCAGCAGCTGTTCCGGGTTCCACGCCTCGGTGGAGCCCAGGAACGCCGGGTCGGCGGTGCCGAAGAGCGGCGGCGGGCCGTCGGAACTCACCTCGTGCTCACGGTCGTAGTCGCGGTAGCCGCTGGTGCCCGTCCCCAGGTCGCCGGTCCAGACGACGCGGGTGCGGTAGGTGTGTTCCCTGGCCTTCGGCATGAACGCCCTCCTGAGACGCCGTACGCGTGCCGGCAGCCGGATCCGGCCGCCGGGCTCAGGAGCCTACGTGCGTCACTCCCGGCCCGCCGCCCGTACGGGAGATGCCCGCACCTTCGGGGGTCTCCGCCGCCGCGGGCGGCGCACCGCCCGGCTCCGCCGCCCGCGCCGCCGCTATCCGGGCCAGCGCCTCGGGCCGGGCGCACGGGTGGGCGCCGAGCGCCGTCTGCCGCGCCACCACCGAGCGTTCGGTGCGCAGCAGCCGCAGCCCGCGGCGTATCAGATACGGCACCGGCTTACGGCTCTCGCGGACATCGCGCAGCAGCCGCCGGCGGAACGTCGTGGTGGGCCGGCCGCGCAGGCAGAGCGCGTCGGCGAGCAGTCCGGCGGTCCGGCAGCGGTCGATCACCTCGGCGGCGAAGATGCCCTCCGCGACGAAGAGCGCGGCGCCGTCCAGCGTGACGTCCACGGCGCCGGTGCGGGCGCTGGCTCCGATGTCGTAGACCGGGACGGCCGCGCGGCCCTCGTGGCAGAGCGCGGCGACGGCGGCGACGGCGGCGTCCGCGTCCCAGGAGAGCGGTGAGTCCCAGTCCGCGCCGCCGCCGTCGGGCAGCTGCGGCAGCGTCGGGTCGGTGCCCTCCTTGTAGAAGTCGTCGAGCCGGAGCACCGGCAGGCCCGTACGGGCGGCGAGGGAGGACTTGCCGGACCCGGAGGGGCCGGTCAGCAGCAGGACGCGGGCGGCGGGGCGCCGGGCGGCGGACGGAAAGCTCACGGGAGCCCATTCTCCGGCATGAGGCCCGCCGGGCCACCCCCTGGGGCGGGATCGATGGCGTCATGCCTGGTCCGGGACGTGCGGCCGCGGGCGGGGCCGTGACGGTGCCCCGCCGCCCCGCCGTGGACTGGAACGACCGGTGGCCCATCAACTACGCTGTGCAGTCAAACGATTACCAATGGTTCCCTCTCCCGTGGAAGGTTCCCCGTCGGGCGCCTTCCCCCACAGGCAGGTGGCAGCGCATGGCCTCACACGCACGTCCCAAGCCCGCTCGGCTCTCCCGTACGCTCCTGCGGGCCTCGCTCGCGGTCTCCGCGGCCGGAGCCGCGCTCGTGGCGGGCGGCGGCGCGGCGAACGCGGCACCGGTGAAGTCCACCGACACCGGCGCCACCGCGTCCGCGCTCACCGGCGCGCTGACCAACTCCCTGGCCGGCGCCACCGGACCGGTCAAGAGCCTCCAGCTCGACCCGCTGGCCAACACCCCCGCCGACCCGCTCGCCAACGCCGTCGGCACCCAGATCGCCGACTTCAAGCCCGTCGGCACCCAGCTGGCGACCGACCCGATCACCAAGGGCGGCGCCCTCAAGGACCTGCCGCTGATCGGCCCGGTCACCCGCCTCCTGCCGTAGGGCCGGGGCCGCGAAGCCGGACGGGCCCCGATCCGCGGAGGATCGGGGCCCGTGACGCCGTGCCGGGTGCCGCCGGGGCGTCAGACGCCCATCGGGTGCCACACCGTCTTCGTCTCCAGGAAGGAGAGGAGGCGGCCGGTGCCGGGGTCGGCGGACCAGTCCACCGGCGCCGGGCGGCGCACCCGCTTGAGGTTGTCCGCCGCCGCGGCCTCCAGCTCCGCCGCCAACTCCGCGTCCGCGCCCGCCAGATCGATGGCGTTGACGTCCTGATGGGCGGCGAGCGGCGCGCCCAGCTCCGCGGTACGGCCGGAGAGCAGGTTGACCACCCCGCCGGGCAGGTCGGAGGTGGCCAGCACCTCGGCCAGCGACAGCGCGGGCAGCGGGGCCCGCTCCGCCGCCACCGCGACCACGGTGTTGCCCGTCACGATCGCGGGCGCGACGACCGACACCAGGCCCAGGAACGACGACTCCTGCGGCGCCAGCACCGCGACCACACCGGTCGGCTCGGGCGACGACAGGTTGAAGTACGGGCCCGCGACCGGGTTGGCGCTGCCCGCGATCTGGGCGACCTTGTCGGACCAGCCCGCGTACCAGACCCAGCGGTCCACGGCCGCGTCCACCTGCGCGGCCGCCGCGGCCTCCGACAGCCCCTCGGCCGCCGCGACCTCCGCCGTGAACTGCGCCCGGCGGCCCTCCAGCATCTCCGCGACGCGGTAGAGGATCTGCCCGCGGTTGTACGCCGTCGCGCCCGACCAGCCGCCGAACGCCTTACGGGCCGCGACGACCGCGTCCCGCGCGTCCTTGCGGGACGCCAGCGGCGCGTTCGCCAGCCAGTTGCCCTCGGAGTCGGTCACCTCGTACACCCGCCCGCTCTCGGAACGGGGGAACTTCCCCCCGACGTACAGCTTGTAGGTCTTGAAGACGGAGAGTCGGTCAGCCATGGTGCTCGCCCTTCGGGGTCGACGGGGTCAGATACGCCGCCAGACCGTGGCGCCCGCCCTCACGGCCGTGGCCCGACTCCTTGTAGCCGCCGAACGGCGACGTCGGGTCGAACTTGTTGAAGGTGTTGGACCAGACGACCCCGGCACGCAGCTTGTTCGCCATCCACAGCATCCGCGAACCCTTCTCCGTCCAGATCCCGGCGGAGAGTCCGTACGGCGTGTTGTTGGCCTTGGCGACGGCCTCCTCCGGCGTACGGAACGTCAGCACCGACAGCACCGGGCCGAAGATCTCCTCACGGGCGATGCGGTGCGCCTGGGTGACGCCGGTGAAGAGCGTCGGGGCGAACCAGTAGCCGGACGAGGGGAGTTCGCACTCCGGGGACCAGCGCTCGGCGCCCTCGGCCTCACCGGCGTCGGCGAGCGCGGTGATCCGGGCCAGCTGCTCGGCGGAGTTGATCGCGCCGATGTCGGTGTTCTTGTCGAGCGGGTCGCCGACCCGCAGCGTCCGCATCCGGCGCTTGAGCGCGCTCAGCAGCTCGTCCGCGACGGACTCCTGGACCAGCAGCCGCGAACCGGCGCAGCAGACATGGCCCTGGTTGAAGAAGATGCCGTTGACGACGCCCTCGACGGCCTGGTCGAGCGGGGCGTCGTCGAAGACGATGTTCGCCGCCTTGCCGCCCAGCTCCAGCGTCACCTTCTTGTCGGTCCCGGCGACCGTGCGCGCGATGGCCTTGCCGACCTCGGTGGAGCCGGTGAAGGCGACCTTGTTGACGTCCGGGTGCGCGACCAGCGCGGCGCCCGTGGAACCGTCACCGGTCAGGATGTTGACGACGCCCTTCGGCAGCCCCGCCTGGCGGCAGATGTCCGCGAAGAACAGCGCCGACAGCGGCGTCGTCTCGGCGGGCTTCAGCACCACGGTGTTACCGGTGGCCAGCGCCGGGGCGACCTTCCACGCCAGCATCAGCAGCGGGAAGTTCCACGGGATGACCTGCCCGGCGACGCCCAGCGGGCGCGGGTTCGGGCCGTAGCCCGCGTGCTCCAGCTTGTCGGCCCAGCCGGCGTAGTAGAAGAAATGCGCGGCGACCTGCGGCAGGTCCGCGTCGCGCGACTCACGGATCGGCTTGCCGTTGTCCAGCGTCTCCAGGACGGCCAGCTCCCGCGAGCGCTCCTGGATGATCCGGGCGATCCGGAAGAGGTACTTGGCCCGCTCGGCACCGGGCAGCGCGGACCACGTCACGAACGCCTTACGGGCGGCGGCCACGGCGCGGTCGACGTCGGCGGCCTCGGCCTGCGCGACCTCGGACAGCGCCTCCTCGGTCGCGGGGGAGACGGTCTTGAAGACCTTGCCGCCCGCCGCCGGGGCGAACTCTCCGTCGATGAAGAGTCCGTACGACGGCGCGATGTCGACCACCGCACGGGACTCGGGCGCCGGGGCGTAGGTGAAGGGGGTGGATGCGTCGAAAGTCATGGGAGCCTCAGTCCACCGTGACGTAGTCGGGGCCGGAGTAGCGGCCGGTGCTGAGCTTCTGGCGCTGCATCAGCAGGTCGTTGAGCAGGCTGGAGGCGCCGAACCGGAACCAGTCGGGGGTCAGCCAGCGGCCACCGAGCGTTTCGTTCACCATGACCAGGTACTTCAGCGCGTCCTTGGTCGTCCGGATACCGCCGGCCGGCTTCACGCCGACCTGGACACCGGTGGCCTCGTGGAAGTCGCGGACCGCCTCCAGCATCAGGAGGGTGACCGGCGGGGTGGCGTTGACGGAGACCTTGCCGGTCGACGTCTTGATGAAGTCGGCGCCCGCGAGCATCGCGAGCCAGGAGACCCGGCGGACGTTGTCGTACGTCTGGAGTTCGCCGGTCTCGAAGATCACCTTGAGGTGGGCGGCGCTGCCTCCCCCAGTCTCCGACCGGGAGGTGCCCCCTGGCCGGGCGCACGCCTCCTTGACGGCCTTGATCTCCTCGAAGACGGAGCGGTAGCGACCGGCGAGGAACGCGCCACGGTCGATGACCATGTCGATCTCGTCGGCACCGGCGGCGACCGCGTCCTCGACGTCGGCCAGCTTGACCGGCAGCGCGGCGCGGCCGGCCGGGAAGGCGGTCGCCACGGACGCGACATGGATGCCGGAGCCGGCGAGTGCCTCCTTGGCCGTCGCGACCATGTCCGGGTAGACGCAGATCGCGGCGACCTTGGGGACGGTGCGGTCGGTGGGGTCCGGGTTGATGCCCTTGGCGCACAGCGCCCGCACCTTGCCGGGGGTGTCGGCTCCTTCGAGCGTCGTCAGGTCGATCATCGAGACGGCGAGGTCGATGGCGTACGCCTTCGCCGTCGTCTTGACCGAGCGGGTACCGAGGGCGGCGGCACGGGCTTCGAGGCCGACCTTGTCGACGCCGGGGAGGCCGTGCAGGAAGCGGCGCAGCGCACCGTCGTCGGCGGTCACGTCCGCCATCGACGCCAGCCGCCCCGCGGCTTCCTTGCCGTATGCGGGAACTGTGGTGGGCATGGTCACGAGGGGAGCATATCTACGCGCGTAGCGGCCTGTCATCCCCCGGAGAGAGGTCGGAGCGAGGGGGAGTGCGGACCACGGGCGCGCGCCGGGGCGGGTGTCCCGGGCGTACGGGGCGCGGGCGCGCTCCCGCCCGGACCGGGTTGCGGCGTCCCGCCCGGACCACCTGCGGTGTCCCGCCCGACTGATGCCGTAACGCAATGTCCGGCATCCGGACGGTCAGGCAGAATCGGCAGCATGACGCGCCAGGATTCCGCCAGCACGGCCCCGCAGAAATACGCCGAGCGCAGCTACCGCTCGCCCATGGGCCTGGTCGGCGGCGTGCTGCTGATCGCACTCGGCCTCTGGCTCGGCGGCGATGCGCTGCTCCGCGGCACCGGCCAGACCAAGCTGACGGCGCTCTTCGCGCTGCTGCTCGGCGTGCCCCTGGTGGCCGCGTTCACCCTGCGCCCGGTGGTGAAGGCGGGCGAGGACCGGCTGCTGGTCCGCAACCCGTTCCGCACCCTGACGCTCCCCTGGGGCGCGGTGGAGGACCTGCGGGCGTCCTTCTCCTGCGAGGTGTTCACCACCGGGGGCCGCAAGTACCAGCTGTGGGCGGTCCCCGTCTCGCTGCGGCAGCGGAAGAAGGCGGGGCGGCAGGCGGCGCGGGGGTCGGCGCCGCGCCGCTTCGGCATGGGCGGCGACGCCGGGCCGGTGCCGCGCGCCATGGCGGATCAGACGGTGGATGAGCTGCGGGAGATGAAGGCGGCGGCCGCCCAGCGGGAGGGGGCTAGCGGGGAGGCGGTGGTGCGGTGGGCTTATGGGGTTATTGCGCCTTGTGTGGTGGGAGTTGTGGGACTGGCTGTGATGGTGGCGGTTTAGGGGGCGTGCTTCGTCCCCGCGACCGCGGGGCCCACGCCGACATCGCGACCACGTCGGCCGACCTGCTGGGACCACCCCCGCACCCGCGGGACCACCCCTACCTCACCCGGGGCCTTACCCCAGCCACGACCAGTTTTCCTTCAGGTAGTTGGCGGTAAGGCCCCCGCGAGTCCTACCCGCCCCCTCAGATCCCAGCCGCCCTTGCCAGGTCCGTCTTCAGCTCGGCCAGGACCGTTGTCGCCCGCTCCCGCACCCCCGGCAGCGCATCCGCCGAAGCAACCGGCAGGACGACCTCCAAATAGCACTTGATCTTCGGCTCCGTGCCGCTCGGCCGGACCACCACCCGGCCGCCCGCCACACCCCGCTCCGGCGCACCGGCGAGCGTGTAGCGCAGGCCGTCCGTCGGGGGCAGGGCGTCCGTGCCGCGGGCCAGATCCTCGGCTGTGGCCACCGGCAGCCCGGCGAGCGTGCTCGGCGGCGTCTCGCGCAGGCGGTGCATCGCGTCGGCGATCAGGGACAGGTCCTCGACGCGGACCGACAGCTGGTCGGTGGCGTGCAGCCCGTACTCGACGGCGAGGTCGTCCAGCAGATCGCCGAGCGTCCGGCCGGACCGCTTCAGTTCAGCCGCCAGCTCGGTGATGAGCAGCGCTGCGGTGATGCCGTCCTTGTCGCGGACGCCTTCGGGGTCGACGCAGTAGCCCAGCGCCTCCTCGAACGCGTACCGCAGGCCGTCCACCCGGGCCAGCCACTTGAAGCCGGTCAGGGTCTCCTCGTACGGGAGGGTGGCGGCGGTGGCGATCCGGGAGAGGAGGGAGGAGGAGACGATGGTGGTGGCGAAGGTGCCGGACGCCTGCTTGCTGACGAGGTGGGCGGCGAGGAGGGCGCCGACCTCGTCGCCGCGGAGCATCCGCCAGCCCGCGTCGGTGCCGGGGGCGGGGACGGCCACCGCGCAGCGGTCGGCGTCCGGGTCGTTGGCGACGACGATGTCGACGCCGGGGCCCGCGGCGCGGGCGGTGGCGAACGACAGGTCCATCGCGCCGGGCTCCTCCGGGTTGGGGAACGCGACGGTCGGGAAGTCCGGGTCCGGTTCGGCCTGTTCCGCGACGACCAGTGGCGCGGGGAAACCGGCGCGGGCGAAGGCCGCCAGCAGCGTGTCCCGGCCGACGCCGTGCATCGGGGTGTAGACGACCCGGGCGTCGCGCGGCGAGCCCGGGGTGAGGACCGCGTCGGTCCGCTCCAGGTAGGCGTTGAGGACGTCGTCGCCGAGGGTCTGCCAGCCGGAGTCGGGGCGCGCCACGTCGTGCAGCGAGCCGATCGCGGCGATCTCGGCGGCGATCTCGCCGTCGGCGGGCGGCACGATCTGGGAGCCGTCGCCGAGGTAGACCTTGTAGCCGTTGTCGCGCGGCGGGTTGTGGCTGGCGGTGACCTCGACACCGGCGACCGCGCCGAGGTGCCGGATCGCGAACGCCAGGACCGGCGTGGGCAGCGGGCGCGGCAGCACCGCGGCGCGCAGGCCCGCGCCGACCATCACGGCCGCCGTGTCGCGCGCGAAGTCGGCGCTCTTGTGGCGGGCGTCGTAGCCGATGACGACGAGGCCGTCGCCGTCGCCGCGGCCCTTGAGGTACGCGGCGAGCCCGGCGGCGGCGCGGATGACCACCGCGCGGTTCATCCGCATCGGCCCCGCGCCCAGCTCCCCGCGCAGCCCCGCGGTGCCGAACTGGAGCGTCCCGGCGAACCGGTCGGCCAGCTCGCTCACGTCACCGGCGTCGATCAGCCGGGACAGCTCGTCGCGGGTCTGCGGGTCGGGGTCCTCGGCCAGCCAGGTCTGGGCGAGACGGATCAGCTCCGCGGGGTCGGTGGCCACGTGATGCTCCTGACGACGGTGGGTGGGGAGAGGCGGGGGATGGGTGGGGTCCGGACTGCCGGGCGCGGATGGCGTACGGGGCCGGGGCGGGTAGTGGGCCGGGCGCGGTGTCCGCCCCGGTCCGCCGCCCGCCCCGGCCACCGGGCTCAGAGCTTGCCGAGCACCTGGGCCAGCAGGCTGCCCATCCGCGTCGCGGAGTCGCGGCCGGCCTGGAGGACCTCTTCGTGGTTGAGCGGCTCGCCGGTCATGCCCGCGGCGAGGTTGGTCACCAGGGACAGGCCCAGCACCTCGGCGCCCGCCTCACGGGCGGCGATGGCCTCCAGCACCGTCGACATGCCGACCAGGTCGGCGCCGAGCGTGCGGATCATCCGGATCTCGGCGGGCGTCTCGTAGTGCGGCCCGGGGAACTGCGCGTAGACGCCCTCCTCCAGGGTCGGGTCGACCTCCTTGCACAGGGCGCGCAGCCGCGGCGAGTACAGGTCCGTCAGGTCGACGAAGCGGGCGCCGGCGATCGGGGAGGTCGCGGTGAGGTTGAGGTGGTCGCTGATCAGCACCGGCTGACCCGGACGCATCCCCTCGCGCAGACCACCGCACCCGTTGGTGAGCACGATCGTCTTGCAGCCCGCGGCGGCGGCGGTCCGCACACCGTGTGCGACGGCGGCGACGCCGCGGCCCTCGTAGTAGTGCGTACGGCCGAGGAAGACCAGCGCACGCTTGTCACCCATGCGGTACGAGCGGATCGTGCCGCCGTGGCCCTCGACGGCGGGCGGCGGGAAGCCGGGCAGCTCGGTGACGGGGAACTCGTGCTCGGGGGCGCCCAGCGCCTCCGCGGCCGGGGCCCAGCCGGAGCCCATGACCAGGGCGACGTCGTGGCTGGCGGCGCCGGTGAGTTCGCGCAGGCGGGCGGCGGCGTCCCCGGCGGCGGCCTGCGGGTCGCGGGCGGGGTCCGTGGTAACAGATGCGTTCACGCGGACGAGGGTAGCGGGAAATCTCCTACGCGCGTAGATGCCGCTGTGTACGGGGCCGGAAGGCGCCGGTGGAAGGGGCGTCCGGCCGCCCGGGAGCGGCCTCGGGGGTGTCTTTTCGATCTTCGTGGGTCAGGGCGTGGCGTCTGGTGCCGTGCCTCGCAAGGCGGAGCCCTGCCCGCGGACTGGGTGTCCGTGGGTGGGGCGACAACGCGGCGAGGTGCGGTGCCAGGCGTCACGGCCCCACGAAGATCGGGAAGACACCCCCTCGGAGGGCGCGCCGCCGCCGTGCCTCAGCAGGGGCGCTTGCGCAGCTCCATGACGTAGTCGTGCGGGGCGCCCGCCGACTCGGCGGCGTCGGCGATCTCGCCCAGATAGCGGGCGGACGGCAGCCCGCCCTCGTAGCCGTTGAGGACGTAGAGCCAGGTGGGCTCCTCGCCGTCGAGGGTGTGCACCCGCACCCGCATCCGGCGGTAGATGTCGAGGCCGACGCCCTCCCAGCGGTCCATGGAGTCCTCGTCCATCGGGGCGATGTCGTAGAGGGCGACGAAGACCTGCGAGCGCGGCGCCTCCACGATGGTGGCGAGGGCGCCCTCCCAGCCCAGCTGCTCGCCGCCGAACGTGAGCCGCCAGCCGTTGAGCCAGCCGGTGCCGCGCAGCGGGGAGTGCGGTGCGCGGCGGGACATCAGCCGCGCGTCGAGGTTGCCGGCGTACGCGGCGTAGAGCGACATGGTTCGAGGGTACGGGAGGCGGGCCCGCGCGCTCCTGGGGAACGGAGGATCCGGAGCCGGGAAATCCGCCGCCCGCCGCACCCCGCCGGGAAGCACCGCGCGGCGTGCGGGACAATGGAGGGCGTGACTCGGATCGTGATCATCGGTGGCGGACCAGGCGGATACGAAGCGGCCCTGGTGGGCGCCTCGCTCGGCGCGGAGGTGACCGTCGTCGACTGCGACGGTCTCGGCGGGGCGTCGGTGCTGACCGACTGCGTGCCGTCGAAGACTCTCATCGCGACGGCCGAGGTGATGACGACCTTCGACTCCTCGTACCAGGAGCTGGGCATCATCGTCGAGGACGGCACGCCCGACCCGGAGCGGCCCGCCCGCGTCGTCGGCGTCGACCTCGGCAAGGTCAACCGCCGGGTCAAGCGCCTCGCGCTCGCCCAGTCGCACGACATCACCGCCTCGGTGACCCGCGCCGGCGCCCGCGTGCTGCGCGGCCGCGGACGCCTGGAGCCGGGGCAGGCCACGGACGGCTCCCGCAAGGTCACGGTCACCGCCGCCGACGGCACCGAGCAGACGCTGATCGCCGACGCGGTGCTGATCGCCACCGGCGCGCACCCCCGCGAGATCCCGGACGCCCTCCCCGACGGCGAGCGCATCCTGAACTGGACGCAGGTCTACGACCTCGACGAGCTGCCCGAGGAACTGATCGTGGTCGGCTCCGGTGTCACCGGCGCCGAGTTCGCCGGTGCCTACCAGGCGCTCGGCTCCCGCGTCACGCTCGTCTCCTCCCGCGACCGGGTGCTGCCCGGCGAGGACCCGGACGCCGCCGCCGTCCTGGAGGACGTCTTCCGCCGCCGCGGGATGAACGTCATGGCCCGCTCCCGCGCCGCCGCCGTCAAGCGCGCCGGTGACCGCGTCGAGGTGACGCTCGCCGACGGGCGGACGATCTCCGGCACCCACTGCCTGGTCGCGGTCGGCTCCATCCCGAACACCGCCGGGATCGGTCTGGAGGAGGCCGGGGTCCAGCTGAAGGACTCCGGGCACATCCGCACCGACCGGGTCTCGCGCACCTCCGCGCCCGGCGTCTACGCGGCGGGCGACTGCACCGGCGTCTTCGCGCTGGCGTCGGTCGCCGCGATGCAGGGCCGGATCGCGATGTACCACTTCCTCGGCGACGCGGTCACGCCGCTGAACCTCCGGACCGTCTCCGCGAACGTCTTCACCGACCCGGAGATCGCGACCGTCGGCTACTCCCAGGCGGACGTCGACGCGGGCAAGATCGACGCCCGGGTCGTCAAGCTGCCGCTGCTGCGCAACCCGCGCGCCAAGATGCAGGGCATCCGCGACGGCTTCGTGAAGCTGTTCTGCCGCCCGGGCACCGGCATCGTCGTCGGCGGTGTGGTGGTCTCGCCGCGCGCCAGTGAGCTGATCCACCCGATCTCGCTCGCGGTCGACAACAACCTCACGGTCGAGCAGATCGCCAGCGCCTTCACGGTCTACCCGTCGCTCTCCGGCTCGCTCGCGGAGGTCGCGCGGCAGCTGCACACCCGTAAGGCGGCGAACGAGTAGCCGCCTTCGGGGCACGGCGGGTTGGAACGTTTGTGCCTCGGGTGCGCGCGGCGGGTGAGGGGTGCCGGGGGGCGATTCCGGGCACCCGGCGCTGACCAGCGATCATGTCGCCGTCGCCGGGCGGGAGTTCGGGGTAGGGGCCCTCTATACCACTCGGTCACCCACGACGCGCACAATTTCCGTTAATTGGTGCAACCTGCTGAAAACAGACGGTCGTTGGCGTTACTGTCAGTTTCGTGTTCGCTGCAGAACGTCGCCAATTGATCCTTGAAATGGTGCGGGCCAACGGAGCGGTGTCGCTCCGGGAGCTCGCCCGTGTCGTCCAGACCTCCGAAGTGACCGTACGCCGGGACGTACGCGCGCTGGAAGCGGAAGGGCTCCTCGACCGCCGGCACGGCGGAGCGGTCCTCCCGGGCGGTCTCGCCCGGGAATCCGGTCTGCCCCAGAAATCCCATCTCTCGACCGCGGAGAAGACGGCCATCGCCGATCTCGCCGCCGGTTTCGTGGAGGAGGGCGAGGCCATCGTCGTCGGAGCCGGCACCACCACCCAGGAGCTGGCCCGCCGGCTCGCCCGGGTGCCCGGACTGACCGTCGTCACCAACTCCCTGCTGGTCGCCCAGGCGTTGGCCCATGCCAACCGCGTCGAGGTCGTCATGACCGGCGGGACGCTGCGGGGCTCCAACTACGCGCTGGTGGGCAGCGGTGCCGAGCAGTCGCTCCAAGGGCTGCGGGTGTCGCGCGCCTTCCTGTCGGGCAGCGGGCTGACCGCCGAGCGCGGGCTGTCCACGTCCAACATGCTCGCCGCCAGCGTCGACCGGGCCCTCGTCCAGGCGGCGGGCGAGGTGGTGGTCCTCGCCGACCACACCAAGCTCGGCGCCGACACGATGTTCCAGACCGTGCCGACGGACCTCATCACCCGGCTGGTCACCGACGAGCCCCCGGCCCATGACGACCGCGCCGCGACGGAGCTGCAGGCCCTCGCCGACCAGGGCGTACAGATCGCCGTGACCGGCAGCGCCGCCGGTGCCGCCACCGCCACGGCGGACGGCGCCACCGACCGGCGCGGCCACCGCCGGGAGGTGCCGCTCCCGGGCCAGCGCCGCAACCACCCGCCCGGCGGCCCGGCCGCATCGCTGCGCTCCGCCCCCCTCGGCGACGCACCCCGCGTCGCCGATCTCGCCCCCCGCCGCCGCTGAGACGTCCCGGGGCCCGGCGGTGCGTCCGCGGGGCCCCGGGAGGTCTCAGTACGCCCGGGGCCCCGCGGCGCCCGGGCCGCACGGCTACGTGAGGACCACCAGCTGCCGGGTCGCCCGGGTCATCGCGACATACCGGTCGACGGCGCCCGCGATGCCCGTGCCGAACGACTCCGGGGCGACGAGGACGACCAGATCGAATTCGAGACCCTTCGACAGCTCCGGCGTCAGCGCCCGGACCCTGGGCCTCGCGTCCGGTGCCTTTGCCGCCTCCCCGACCCCGATGACACAGGCCGTCCCGTGCTCGTGCGCGGCCAGCCAGGCGTCGAGGATCGCGTCCCGCTCGGCGACGGACGCATGGGTGACGGGGATGCCGCTGCGGCGGATGGACGTCGGCACGTTCGCGTCCGGCAGCGCGGCCCGGATCACCGGCTCCGCCGCGTCCATGACCTCCTCCGGCGTGCGGTAGTTGATGCTCAGGGACGCCACCGTGGCCCGGTCGAGCCCGACCCGCGTCAGCCGCTCCGGCCAGCTCTCGGTGAAGCCGTGCCGGGCCTGGGCGCGGTCGCCGACGATGGTGAAGCTGCGGGAGGGGCAGCGCAGGATCAGCATCTGCCACTCGGCGTCCGTCAGCTCCTGCGCCTCGTCCACGATGACATGGGCGAACGGCCCGGCGAGCAGGTCCGGTTCGGCGGTCGGCAGCCCGGACTCGTCGATCAGGGAGTCCTGGAGGTCCTGGCCGTGCAGCATCGTCACGGCGCCCTCGCCGTCGTCGTCCGCCCGCAGGATGCCCTCGATGACGGTGGCCCGGCGGTCGCGTTCGGCGGCGACGGCGGCCGCGTGACGGCGCTTGCGACGGTACGCCTCCGGGTCGCCGAGCCGCTGCCGCGCCGCATCGAGGAGCGGCAGGTCGGAGACGGTCCAGGCGTGGGCGTCCGCGCGCTGGAGGCGGCGCACCTCGTCGCGGTCGAGCCAGGGCGCGCACCGTTTCAGATAGGCGGGGACCGACCAGAGGTCCCCGATCAGATCGGTCGGCTCCAGCGTCGGCCAGACGCGGTGGAGGGCGGTGATCAGCTCCCGGTTCCGCAGCAGCGAGCGGCGCAGCAGGGCGGGGGAGAAGCCCTCGCCCTCCGTGCCGTGCTTCTCCGTCAGCAGGGTGAGCAGCTCCTCCAGGATCTGGTCGCGGGCCTCGTTGTGCGGGGTGCCCGGCTCGACGGCGGAGAACGCCACGGCCCAGTCGGCGGGGGACAGCCACACCTCCGACCAGTGTGTCTTGACCGTCATCCCCTCGGTGGGCGGCTCCTCGTAGAGGGCGACGGCCGGTTCGACGGCCCGCACCATGTCCGCGGACGCCTTCAGCCGGGCCACCTCCGGATCGGCCTCGGGCACCGCCTGCGCCCCCTCGGTGACGAGGTCGCGCACGGTGCAGGTCTGGACGCCCTCCTCGCCGAGGCTGGGCAGGACGTCGGCGACGTAGGCGAGGTAGGGGCGGCTGGGGCCGACGAAGAGGACGCCGCCGCGGCGGTGGCCCAGCCGGGGGTCGGAGTGGAGGAGGTGGGCGGCGCGGTGCAGGGCCACCACGGTCTTGCCGGTGCCGGGGCCGCCGTCGACGACGAGCGCACCGCGCGAACCGGCCCGGATGACGGCGTGCTGGTCGGCCTGGAGGGTGGTGAGGACGTCCCGCATCCGCTCCGAGCGGACCGCTCCCAGGCTCGCGATGAAGGCGGACTGGTCGTCGAGCGCGGCGTGGCCCTCGCGGCCGTCCGCGGTGAACACCTCGTCCCAGTAGTCGCCGATCCGGCCGCGGGTCCAGCGGTAGCGGCGGCGGCGCGCCAGGCCCATCGGGTCGGCGTGGGTGGCGCCGAAGAAGGGCTCGGCGGCGGGGGAGCGCCAGTCGACCAGGAGGCGGTGGCCGGAGGCGTCGGTGAGGCCGAGGCGGCCGATGTAGACGGGCTCGGGGTCGTCCGCGTGCACGATGTGGCCCAGGCACAGGTCCAGGCCGAAGCGGCGCAGGGTGCGCAGGCGGCCGGTCAGCCGGTGGACCTCGGTGTCCCGGTCCATCGCCGCCCGGCCGAGGCCGCCGGGGGCCCGCCGTACCTCGTCGAGCCGTTCGGAGAGGTCGGCGATCGTCTCCTCCAGCGTCGCGGCGACGGCGGCGAAGTGCCGTTCGTCGCCGTCGATCAGCGCCGGGTCGGCCTTGGCGGCGAGCCGTTCGGGCAGCGCGAACGCGCCGGTGGTCGGGGACCTCATCTCAGCAGCTCCGTTCCGGGGCCGCGGACACCGGTGCCGCCGGTGCGCACCCCCGCAGTCCGCGCCGCTGCGGGGACCGCGCGGTCTCTCGCCGTGGCACGACGCCACCGCCCGGCCCATGAACCGACAACACCACACACACCTCGTGAATCTCCCGATCCCGCAGAATCCGCCAACGGCCTGCGATTCTGCGGCACGAAGGGGGCCTTGCCGCAAGGCCCCCTGTGCGCTATACGTTGTAAACGGCGGGGGTGGTGTTGCCCCCCTGACCTGCGGATCTGATCGTTATCGCCGATCGGCCGCCCGGACGGACAGGCCCTGAGCGCCGCGTCCCCCTCGAACTCTCCTTCTCCGCAGCCCGGTTGGGCACGTCACCGTCGGTGCGTACGCCGCCGCGGGCCGCGGGGTCACCCCGCCGCGGGGCGGTCCGCCTTCAGGCCGGTCAGGGTGAGGGTCAGCAGGCGGTCGGCGAGGTGCGGGTCGTCCGGGGACTCCTCGGCGGCCAGGGCGATGCCGTTCGTCAGCTGCATCAGATCCCCGATGGTGACGTCCGGGCGCACGGCACCGGCGCGCTGCGCGCGGGCCAGCAGGGCGCCGCCCGCCTCCCGCATCGGGACGCTGCACCGCGCCATCCCGGAGCTCTCGTCGGCCGTCGCCGTCATCAGCGCCCGCGACAGGCCCCGGTACGTGCCGGCGTGGGTGATGATCGCGCGCAGCCACTCGACCAGCGCCCGGCACGGCTGCGGTGCGTCCGCCAGCTCCCGCGCCTGCGCCAGCAGTGCGTCCACCTCGCTCTGGAAGACCGCGCCCATCAGCGACGTACGGTGCGGGAAGTGCCGGTAGAGGGTGCCGATGCCGACCCCGGCGCGGCGGGCGATCTCCTCCAGCGAGGTGTCCGTGCCGTGCTCGATGAAGGCGGTACGGGCCGCGGCCAGCAGCCGCTCGTAGTTGCGCCGGGCATCGGCCCGCATGGGGCGCGGGCCGCCCGCCGCCTCGCTCCGCCGCCCTGCCGTCTCGGTCGCCATCGCCGTCCTTCCTCACCCCGGCCGGCCTTGGCCCGGTGGCTCCAGGATGCCACTGACCGGGGCCGCGGCGGGCCGCCTACCTGGGGGCGCACGGGGGCGCCGCGCACGCCCCCGACGGGTGCGCCGGGCCCGATCGGTGGACGGACGGCGTCCCGCGCCCCAATGCCCGGTGGCCGTCCGGCGACACCTCGCCGAACACCCCGGGAGGCCGCAACGCCGCGCCCCCGAAGGCCATCAAACCTGGCGCGAAGCGGCGTTCCGGGCGGTGTGTGCCCCGGACGCCGGTACACCGAGGAGCCGGCACGGGCGCGCGTCCCTGCGGCGCCAGAACCTGGGGAAGACGCCATGGGGCTCACCAGCCGCCCGCTGCTGTACGCCACCGTCCTGGCCGCGCTGGCCGCGGTCGCGCTGACCTGCCGGCTGTGGCCGCGCTTCGCCGGGCGCGGCCCGCGGGCGCTGCT
This sequence comes from Streptomyces sp. NPDC029159, assembly GCF_055564055.1. Classification (NCBI taxonomy): domain Bacteria; kingdom Bacillati; phylum Actinomycetota; class Actinomycetes; order Kitasatosporales; family Streptomycetaceae; genus Streptomyces; species Streptomyces sp. NPDC029159. Next base: position 1,222 of record NZ_JBVHWT010000012.1, on the reverse strand, counting down.
CGGCCGGCTCGGCTCCCTCCTCGCCACCCAGCTCGCCCTGCTCGCGGCCCTCGGCCTCGCCGTCAACGCCAACTTCCAGTTCTACGGCTCCTGGCACGAACTCCTCGGCCTCTACGACGACGCGCCCGGCGCGGTCGCCAAATGGGGCGGCACCACGGGCGTCGGCCCCGCCGGGGACCCGGCACAGGGCCTCGTCCAGCCGTCCGGTCCGGAAGGGCTCGACAAGGTCCACGGCCTGCCCAAGGGGCCGCCCGCCACGACCGGAAAGGTGGAGACGGTACGGATCGTCGGCAAGCGGACCCGGCTGGTGGACCCGGCGTACGTCTATCTGCCGCCGCAGTACTTCCAGGACGCCTACGCCCGCCAGAGATTCCCCGTCGTCGTGGCGCTCAGCGGCTACCCGGGCGGCATCTACCTGCTGGGACAGCATCTGCGGCTGCCGCAGACCGCGGCGGCGCTCCAGCGCTCCGGCCAGGTGCAGCCCACCGTCATCGTGATGCTGCGGCCGACCGTCGCGCCGCCCCGGGACACCCAATGTGTCGATGTGCCCGGGGGCCCGCAGGCCGAGACGTTCTTCGCCGAGGACGTACCGGACGCGCTGCGGTCCCACTACCGGGTCGGCCGCGACCCCGGCGGCTGGGGCGTCCTCGGCTACTCCTCCGGCGGCAGCTGCGCCCTCCAGCTCGCCATGCGCCACCCCGGTACGTACACCGCGGCGGCGGCGCTCTCCCCGGACTACAAGGTCACCCCCGACCCGACCACCGGCGACCTGTTCGGCGGCGGCCGTGACCGGGTGCGCCGCCGGGAGGAGCACGATCTGCTGTGGCGGCTGCGCCATCTGCCGCCGCCGCGGGTGTCGGTGCTGATCGGGACCAGCCGGCACGGCGAGAAGAACTACCCGGCGGCCCGGGAGTTCCTGGCCGCCGTCCGGCCGCCGATGCAGGCGGACACCGTCCTGCTCGACCAGGGCAGCCACAACTTCGCCACCTGGCGCCGCGAACTGCCCGCCGCACTGCGGTGGATGAGCAGGGAGCTGACGTTCCCGGAGGACGTGGTGGGGGCGTCGTAACGGCCGGGTACGCGGAAGGCCCCGGCACAGGTGCCGGGGCCTTCCGCTGTGTACGGCCGGACGTCAGTCCTTGATTTCGCAGATGGCGGCGCCGGAGGTGAGGGCGGCGCCGACTTCGGCGGCGAGGCCCTTGATGGTGCCTGCGCGGTGGGC
>NZ_JBVHWT010000011.1:3598-229701 GCF_055564055.1 Streptomyces sp. NPDC029159 | reverse complement strand
CAGCGCCGATGGTACTGCAGAGGGGACTCTGTGGGAGAGTAGGACGCCGCCGAACAATTATTCAGCTCCGGCCCCCGGAAATCAGTGATGGTTTCCGGGGGCCGGAGCATTTTTGCGTTTCAGGGTCCGGATTTCGCTGGTCAGCGAGGGCGGGCGCTGCGATGCTGAGGCGATGGCGTACCTGATCAGGCCGGTGACGGCGGACGAATGGAAGCGGCTCAAGGAGCTGAGGCTGGCGGCGCTGGCCGATCCCGGGGCGCGGGTGGCGTTTCACCAGACGTTCGAGGAGGCGGCGGCGCAGCCGGCGGAGTACTGGCAGCGGCACACCGCACGCAGCGACGCGAGCGGGACCACGCTGACGCTCATCGGTGAGGGGCCCGACGGCAGCTGGGGCGGGATGGTCGTGGTCCGGCTGGTTGAGGAGGCCGAGGTGCCGCAGACGGAGGTCGTCGCGGTGTACGTACGGCCCGAGCACCGGGGTACGGGGCTGTCGCGGGAGCTGTTCGAGGCGGCGCTCGGCTGGTCGTGGAGCCTGTCGGAGCCGGTCGTGGCCCGCGTACGGGTGTGGGTGCACGAGGAGAACGACTCGGCGGAGGGGCTGTACCGGGCGCTGGGGTTCATTCCGACGGGCCGGACCGCGGCGGACCCGAAGAATCCGGCGGCCGTCGAGCGGGAGATGGCGCTGCCCCGGCTGTAGGCGGGCGCCGGCTCGCCGACGCCGTCCGGCTCAGAGGGGCAGGTCGGCGTGGGGCCAGCGGGCGCGGGCCTGTTCCGGGGAGCGCATCGTGGCGAGGGTGAGCAGGCCGCGGGGCGGGTCCGTGCGGAGGAGGTCCGGCAGGGCGGGCAGCGGGGCCAGGGCGGCGATGTCGTCCAGGACGAGGGTGAGCGGCGGGTCGAGGCGGCCGGTGGCGGTGCGGGCGGCGAGCCGGCGGCCGTGTTCGACGACGTGGGTCAGGAGCGCGGTGAGCAGGGGCATCGCGCCCGGGTTGGTGCGCGGGTCCTCCAGCGCGTCGCCGACGACGTAGAGGGTGCCGCCCTCGTCGGGGAAGGAGTCGAGGGCGAGGGCGTCGGGGCGCTGGGCGTTGCAGGCGTCGCGGATGTGGACGGAGCCGAGGGCGGAGAGCGCGCGGCTCGCCAATTCCTTCGCGTGGTCGCGGCGTTCGGGGTGGGCGGTCAGCACCGACTCCAGCTCGCCCGCCTGGCCGGCGGCGCACTTCGGGTCGGTGCGCAGGATACGGACCGGTTCCTGGGCGCCGCCGGTGGCGTGTGCCCAGCGGGTCAGCTGGCGGAAGGGGCGTCCGTCCACCGCGGCGGCGTGCAGCCAGCAGCGCAGCAGCGTCCGGGCGGCGTCGGTGACGGCCGCGTCCAGGGGGCTGTGCGACTGTACGGGGGCCAGCAGCGCGGCGGCGCGGGTGGTGGCGGTGGCGAGGTCCGCACAGCCGGCCGTCGGGGACCAGCGCAGCCGGGACGGGGTGTCGAGGCGGTGCGTCGGGTCGTAGGCGAGAACCGGGCCGAGCTTGGTGCGGGCGTCCTTCGTGGCCGACCAGAGGGACGGGTCGGTGGTCGCGATGACGACGGGGCCCGGCGCGGCGGTGACGGCGGCCAGGGCGGCGGCGGTGGCGGCGGACCGGTCGGCGCCGAAGTGCAGGCGGGGGAGGGCGGGTTCGGCGGCCGCGGTCGTGAGGGGCGCCGCGGCGGTGGCCGCGGTGGCGGCCAGGGCGACGGCGGGGGCCGCGGCCGTGCCGGTGCCGGGGGCCGTGCCCGCGCCGGGAGGCGTGCCCGTAGGGGAAGGGATGACCGTGCCCGTAGGGGAGCTGAGGGCGGCCGCGGCCGTGCCGGAAGCTGTGGTGGCGCCGAGGGCAGCGCTCGCACCAGGGGCGGGAGCCGATTCCGTGACGGAAGCCGGGCCGGAGGGGGCGCCGGAAGCCGTGCCCGTACGGACATCTGACCCCGAGCCAGGGGCCGGGGTGGACCCCGAGGCCGTACCCGGAGACGGGTCAGAAAGGGGCTGTCCGTCCGGGCCCGTAGGGGATGTCGGGGAGTTCGGCTGTCCCGTACGGGTTGCCGCTCGGCGGGCGCGGCGGACGGCTCGGTAGCGGGTGAGGGTTCCCAGGGTGAAGAGGGTCAGGACCAGGAGGAGCATCAGTTCGCCGACGAGGAGGCCCCAGAAGAGGCCGTAGCCGGAGAGTTGGGTCTTGGGGGTGGCGGGCCAGGCGGCGGGGAGGTCGTGGGGGTCGGTGATGAGGCGGTGCAGCGCCGTGGGGGTGCCGGAGTAGGTGACGCCGTCGGGCCAGGCGCCGTGGCTGAGGAGCCCGGCGAGGCCGGTCGCGGTCCAGATCAGGACGCTCAGGCCGAGGAGGAAGGCGAGCAGCCCGATGAGCAGGGAGTCGGGGACGCCGCCGTGCCGGCGGGGGCCGGGGCTGCGGGGGGCGTCGTACCGGGGGCCGTGCGGGCCGGTGGCGTACCGGTCGTCGTACGCCCCGGGCCGTCCGTCGTACGCGCCGGGATGGCCGCCGCGCGGGTCGTGGCCGTACCGGCCGCCGGGGGGCGCGTAGCCGTCGTCGTACGCCCCCGGGTGGCCGGTCGGGTCGGGCGGCGGGGTCACGCCACCGTCTCGCTGGACTCGCCGTGGAGCTGGCGGGCCAGGGCCAGGGCCTCGGCGCGCTGTTCGGCCTCGGCGTCGGCGGCGGCCTCCAGGGCACGGGCCTCGTCGGTGGGCAGGGCGGAGGCGGCGGAGACCTCGGACGCCTCGGTCATCGCGCGGTCGGTGTAGACCAGCGGGCGTTCCGCCTCGGTGATGAGGTGTTTGACGACCTGGACGTTGCCGTTGACGTCCCAGACGGCGATGCCGGGGGTCAGGGTCGGGATGATCTCGACGGCCCAGCGTGGCAGGCCGAGGACCTGGCCGGTGGCGCGGGCCTCGTCGGCTTTCTGGGCGTAGATCGTGCGGGTGGAGGCCATCTTGAGGATGGCGGCGGCCTCGCGGGCGGCGGCGCCGTCGACGACGTCGCTGAGGTGGTGGACGACGGCGACGAAGGAGAGGCCGAGGCGGCGGCCGAACTTCAGCAGGCGCTGGAAGAGCTGCGCGACGAAGGGGGAGTTGATGATGTGCCACGCCTCCTCCACCAGGAAGATGCGCTTCTTGCGGTCCGGACGGATCCAGGTGTGCTCCAGCCAGACGCCGACGATCGCCATGAGGATCGGCATGGCGATGGAGTTGCGGTCGATGTGCGAGAGGTCGAAGACGATCAGCGGGGCGTCGAGGTCGATGCCGGCGGTCGTCGGGCCGTCGAACATGCCGCGCAGGTCACCGTCGACGAGGCGGTCGAGGACGAGGGCGACGTCCAGGCCCCATGCCCGGACATCGTCTATGTCGACGTTCATCGCCTCGGCGGCCTCGGCCTCCGGGTGGCGCAGCTGCTCGACGATGTCGGTGAGGACGGGCTGGCGGGGGGCGCCGGAGTCGTCGCCTCCATCGCCGAACTCGCCGAGGACGGTGGAGTGGGCGACCTTGAGGGCGAAGCCGGAGCGCTCGTCCAGGCCGCGGCCCATGGCGACCTCGATGATCGTCCGCAGCAGCGCGAGCTGGCCGGTGGTGGTGATCGACGGGTCGAGCGGGTTGAGGCGGATGCCGCCGTTGAGGGCGGCGGTCGGGTCGAGGCGGATGGGGGTGATGCCGAGCTGTTCGGCGATCAGATTCCACTCGCCGACGCCGTCCTCGCCCTGGGCGTCGAGGACGACGACCTGCCGGTCGCGGAAGCGGAGCTGGCGGAGCACGTACGTCTTCTCCAGCGCGGACTTGCCGTTGCCGGACTCGCCGAGGACCAGCCAGTGCGGGGCCGGGAGTTGCTGGCCGTAGAGCTGGAACGGGTCGTAGATGTAGCCCTTGCCGCTGTAGACCTCGCGGCCGATGATGACGCCGGAGTCACCGAGGCCGGGGGCGGCGGTGGGCAGGTAGACGGCCTGCGCCTGCCCGGTGGAGGTGCGTACGGGCAGCCGCGTCGTCTCCACCTTCCCGAACAGGAAGGTGGTGAAGGCGTCGGTGAGCGCTCCGAGCGGATCGAGCATGGCCATGACGTACGCGCCTCCCAGCGGTTTAGCGGCGGATTCCGGTCGCGAACGGCAGGGTGTTGACGAACGCCCGGTGGTGCTCGCGGTCGCACCACTCCAGCTTGAGATAGGACTTTCCGGCCGAGGCCCGGATGGTGCGCTTGTCGCGGGCGAGCGCCTCGGGCGAGCGGGAGGAGACCGTGAGATAGCCGACGAGGTTGACGCCGGCGGCGCCGGAGGCGAGGTCCTCGCCGCGCTGGTCGACACGGCCGTGGTGGGCGACGTCGCGGGGGTCGACGACGCGGTTCATCTTCGCGGCGCGGCTGGCCTCGGCGTCGTCGTTGGTCTTCTCCGTCAGCATCCGCTCGATGGCGATCTCGGTGGGCTCCAGGTCCATGCAGACCGCGACGGTGCGGATGACATCGGGGGTGTGGACCAGCAGCGGGGCGAGGAAGTTGACGCCGACCGGGGTCAGCGGCCACTCCTTGACCCAGGCGGTGGCGTGGCACCAGGGGGCGCGGGTGGTCGACTCGCGGGTTTTGGCCTGGAGGTACGTCGGCTCCATCGCGTCCAGCTCGGCGGGCCATGCGTTGCGCTTGCTCATCGCCTGGATGTGGTCGATGGGGTGGTCCGGGTCGTACATGGAGTGCACGAGGGAGGCGAGGCGGGCCTGGCCGAGCGGCTGACGGACGCGGATGTCGGCCTCGGCGAGGCGGGCGCAGATGTCGGTCAGCTCGCGGGCCATGACGACGGCGAGGCCGGCGTCGCGGTCGAGCTTGCCGCGGCCCGGGCCGCCGCGCTGGGCGGCCGCGGCGCGGGCCATCGTCATCGCCTCGGCGGCCAGCTCGCGGTCGTAGTGCATACAGGCGACGAGGTAGGCACGGTGCTGCTCGGAGGAGGTGGAGACCATCGACTGGAGCTGGTCGTACGACTCCTGGAGCCAGGCGGGGGCGGCGGTGTCGCCGCGCTGGGCGACGTCCTTGGCGTGCGCGTCCGGGTCGGCGGGCAGGGTGCGGGCCAGCATCTGGAGGCGGGTGACGAAGCCGTCGCCGTTGGCGACGTGCTTGAGCAGCGTGCCGAAGCGGTCGACCAGCGCCTCCTGGTCCTCGCTGTCGCGCAGGCCGACGCCGGGGCCCTCGATCTCGATGGCGGCGGTGACGGTGCGGCGGTCGGCGTGGAGGAGGACGGCGATCTCGTCGGGGCCGAAGGGGGCGGCGAGCCAGTTGATACGGCCGATGCCGGGCGGTGGGCCGATCTCGACCTCGCGGCCGTCGAGCCGGGTGCCGGCCTCGGCGGCGGCGGAGCGGTAGGCGGTGCCGCGGCGGAGGGTGCGGCGGTAGCTGCGCCGGATCTCGAACCACTTGTAGAACGTGCGGCCCTTGTACGGGACGTACACGGCGGCCAGGCCCAGCATCGGGAAGCCGGTGAGGGCGATGATCCGCAGGGCGAGGACCTGGATCGCCAGGCCGCCCATCATGCCGAGGAAGGCGCAGACGATGATCAGGGCGATCTCGCCGGTCTCGCGGTTCTTGCCGATGACGGCGTTGGGCCGGGCGCGGCCGATCAGGTACGTCCTGCGGGGCGCGATCGGATGGGGGGTGGTCACCGCCCCTCACCTCCTGCTGACTTGCCGGTGCGGGAGCCGCCGGGGGCGCCGGAGCCGGGGTTGGTACGGGGGGCCGGTGGGGCGTTGCGGGAGCTGTGGGCGGCGACGCCGCCGGCCACGCCGCCCGCCGGGGACTGGCCGCCGCCGCTCGGCGACTGGCCGCCGCCGTCGGACTTGCGGCTGCTGTGGGTCTTGATGCCCTGGGAGACGAGGGCGGCGGGGGAGGAGACCATGGCGGCCGCCTGGCTGCCGTCGGTGGCGCGGCCCTTGTTCGTCCGGGCGGAGATCATTTCGTCGCCGAAGCCGGGGACGAAGCGGTAGATCACCGCGCTGGCGAAGATGGCGAGGACGATGATGGCGAGGCCGGAGACGACGGCGGAGAAGGCGTTGGGGCCCTCGTCGGAGGAGAGGGCGCCGGCGATGCCGAGGACGATCACGATCACCGGCTTCACCATGATCACCGCGATCATGATCCCGGCCCAGCGGCGGACGTGGCCCCACATGTTCTTGTCGACGAGCCCGGCGTAGACGACGGTGCCGAGCAGCGCCCCGACGTACAGCAGCGCGGCGCGGATCACCAGCTCCAGCCAGAGGACGCCGGCGGCGAGCACCGAGACCAGCGAGACGACGATCAGCATGATCGGGCCGCCGCCGATGTCGGTGCCCTTGGTCAGCGCCGCGGAGAACGCCCCGAAGAAGGTGTCGGTCTTCGCGCCGGTGCCCTTCGCGATGATCTCGGTGATGCTGTCGGTCGCGGAGACCACGGTGTAGAGGATCAGCGGGGTGAACGCGGAGGCGAGCACGGTCAGCCAGAGGAACCCGATGGCCTCGCTGATCGCCTCCGTCAGCCGTACGCCCCGGACGGCGCGCTTGGCGACGGCGAGCAGCCACAGGACGAGGGTGAGGACGGTCGAGGCGGCGAAGACGACGGCGTACTGGCGCAGGAACGCGGAGTTGGTGAAGTCGACCTTCGAGGTCGCCTTCACGGCGTCGGCCAACTTGTCGACGATCCAGCCGGCGGCCTTGGCACAGCCCTTGGCGAGGGAGGTGAGGGGGTCGAGGGGGTTGTTGTCGCCTATGCCGGGGGTGGGGACGCCGGGGGCGTTGCTGCCGTCCTGGCAGTAGTCCTGGGCGGGGCCGATGCAGCCGTTGTCGGTGGGCTTGGGGTCCGGCGCGGCCATGGCACGCGCGGACACCAGCACCGCGGTGGTCTGAAGCGACGTCACCAGCCCGCCGAGGGTGAGGAGACGGCGTCGATTGTTAGCGGGCATAGGTGAACCCTCCGAACCCTTGCACGGCCTTGGACATGTCCTCGGCCGATGCGGCCGCCTGGTCGCGGCCGACGGGGGCCGGCCCGTCCTTCGTCGTGACGGCGGAGACCTTCCAGTCCCCGCCGGTCCACTTCAGATCAAAGGTGTTCGTGTACCAGCTCTCGGAGACGGGGTTCTTCGACTCGACGCCTGCCAGACCGAAGAGGGCGGAATACCAGACCGACACCTTGGCGGTGTCGCCGTGCCATGCCTCGATCTTCGTCCCGGCGGGAATCGCCCGCGCGACGAAGGTCATGCCCTTGGGGGCGCTGCCGTCCGGCTTGAGGCCGATGCGCCCCAGGACGGCCGGGTTCGAGTAGCGCTTGTCGAGGTCTTTGGTGCGGGCCGCCGCGAGGGACGGCTCGTACACGGCCTCCACGATGCTCCGGCGGTCGGCGGTCGAGTACATCCCGACTCCGTTGAGCGCCACCGCGTAGTTCGCCGCCGCCGACTGTGCCCCCTGCTGGGTCTTGGCGAAGCCCTTGGCGATGGTGCCGTTCCTGTCCTTCACCGGGTCGGTGCCGGTGGGGGCGGTGGGCTGAGCGGCGGGGCCGTTTTTGGGCGCGCCGTCCGCGGTGTCGGTGGCCGGGTCGGAGCCGGAGCCGCGGTTGGCGAAGGCGATGGCGGCGATGAGGAGGACCACCACGCCGACGACGGCGACGAGGTTGCGGCTGGACAGCCCGGACCGGGAGCGGCGTCCCGAGCCGTGGTCGCCCTCGCTGTCCGGAAGTCTGGTGCGGGTCTGGCCGGTGGGACTCGTGTAGTCACCGTAGCCGTCGTCGCTGGTGCTCATCGCGTACGTGCCCCCTCAACCGCCATTGCCGTATCCGCCGTCGTCGCCGTCCCCGCCGTCGCAGGGCCGCCCTCGTATGACCGTAGCCGCGTGGTCGGCGGCTCGGGTGAAGTGGTGGGAGTACATCTCACGGTGACGGGTCCTCAGCTGCTGGGCGATGGGGGTGAATGGGGTGCCGTGCGGCTTTTATCCCCTTGGGGTGCACCCGCTTCACCGCCTCCCGCCGCGACCTTCTTCCTTCCGGACGGACCTGTCCCCACGGGGTGGCCGCCCCAACCGGTCCGCTGGTCGCGGGCGTGCCGGGGCGGGCCGGGGGGCCGGCCGTGCAGGGGTGGGCGGACGTCAGCATGGGGCCTCGGCGCGGGAGGTGGGGCCGTCGGGGGGTGGATGGAGGCACACGGGCGGCGGACGGGGCGCATGCGGTGGGCGCCGGTGGCGGTCCGGCCCGGGGTGCGGCGCGCGGCGGGGAGCCGCGGGGCCTGGGAGTGGGGAGGTGACGGCCCGTCGGGCGCCGGGAGGGGCGGCCGACGGGCGTCGGGGGCGCGCTACACGGCCATGCCGTAGACGATCGTGAAGAGGGTGCCGAGGGAGCCGATGATGAAGACGCCGGTGAGACCGGCCACGATCAGGCCCTTGCCCTGCTCGGCGCTGAAGGTGTCGCGGAGCGCGGTGGCGCCGATGCGCTGCTTGGCGGCGCCCCAGAAAGCGATGCCCAGGCAGATCAGGATCGCGACGGCCATGATGACCTCGACCATCACCCGCGCTTCGTGGCCCAGGGTGCCGAACGGGCCCCAGTCCGGGGCGATTCCACCGATGATGGTGCTGATGTCGCCCTTGTCGGCCGCAATGAACATTGAACTCACCGCCCCTTTATGGGTAGTTGTGGTCCCCTGAATATCTGACAGGGGTCAGTCTCCATCTTCGCCGACAAAGACACCACCAGATGTCGACTTGGCGGCATTCTTGCGCGGATCTCGTAGGGGCGGGGTGAGGATCGGCCCTGCGGTGCCCTGCTTCACCCGGTGAACCCATGTGATGTCACTGTGTGTATCACGTATGATAACCGTGAGCAATGATGGAGTGAAGTCTGCCGGTGCGGGGTGCCCGATGTGTTCGGCGGGCGGAAGCGTCGGGGCAGGTCCGGGGGTGTGCGGCCCTCCCGGGAGGAGGGACGTGACGCGGGGTCGGATGGTTCCCTGTCGCACCGTCAGGGAGCCACCGTCCGGTGCCGGGCGCGCCCGGTAGCCTCTCGGCCGTACGCCGCTCCCCGGTGAGCGCCCCCTGCGCCGAGGTGTGCGCCGCCGTGCGGTGGGAACTTCCAGAGGTGGCGGGGAATCGGCGGCGAAGTGGGCCCGGATGGGGGAGGGTTGAGGCGTGCGGAAACTCTGGATTGCAGGCGGTATCGGGGCGGGGCTGATGCTCGGCCTGGTCGCGCTGCTCGTGATCGGCACGTACACCGCGGCCGCCGGGCTGATCGGTGGGGCCGGCGGGCAGGCGCTCGGGCTGGCCAAGGGCGCGGTGCCCGCCGAGTACCAGGCACTGGTGCAGAAGTGGGGCCGGCTCTGCCCGGCGATAAGCCCCTCGCTGCTGGCCGCGCAGCTCTACCAGGAGAGCGGCTGGAACCCCAAGGCGCAGAGCCCCGCGAACGCGCTGGGCATGGCGCAGTTCATCCCCGGCACCTGGGCCACCCACGGCATAGACGGCAACGGCGACGGCAAGAAGGACATCTGGGACCCGGCGGACGCCATCGCGTCGGCCGCGTCGTACGACTGTGAGCTGGCGCAGTACGTGAAGGACGCGCCGGGCGACGCGACGCACAACATGCTCGCGGCGTACAACGCCGGTGCCTACCGCGTCATCCAGTACAGCGGCGTCCCGCCCTACGGCGAGACGCAGAACTACGTCAAGACGATCACCACGCTCGCCAAGAGCTTCGAGGCGCCGACCGCGCCGGTCGCCCCGTCGAAGCAGGCCGCCGCGGCCATCTACTACGCACAGGCGAAGCTCGGTACGCCGTATCTGTGGGGCGGTACGGGCACCGCCGCGCAGAACGGCCGGTTCGACTGCTCCGGGCTGACGCAGGCCGCGTACCGCTCGGTCGGCATAGAGCTGCCGCGGGTGGCGAACGACCAGTGGAACGCCGGTCCCCACCCCAAGCGCAACGAACTGCTCCCCGGCGATCTGGTCTTCTTCGCCAACGATCTGACGGACCCGCGGTCGATCCACCACGTCGGCATCTACGTCGGCGGCGGCTACATGGTCAACGCACCGCACACCGGCGCGCTGATCCGGTTCGACAAGATCGATGTGCCGGACTACATCGGCGCCACCCGCGTCACCTCCGATGGCGCGAAAGCGCTGCCCGCTGCGAACACCGCGTGAACATGAGGCGCCCGACGCCCGGGGTGGGTCACGCTGGGACAACAGGCTGGTGATCTTCCGGTGGAGAGCGGAACGACCACGATGACGAGCGCGTTCTCCTGGCGTGGTGCGGTCCGGACGTGGGGGCGCGCCCGGTGCGGCGGTACGGCGGCACAGGACGACCACGGGGGTCGGCAGCACGGACACGGCGCTCGCGCGCGCGGAAGATAAGGGGTCGCAGCAGATGGCTGGACTCGCACTGGTGGGGCCGGACCCGGATGCCGACGTGCTCGGCGGCATCAACGGCCTCGCGAAGGATGCTCCCCGGTGGGTCAACCACACGGTGGAGTATCTCGGCGAATACGGCGTCCTCGCCGCGCTCGCCGTGCTGTGCGTGCTCGCCTGGTGGTCCGTGCGGCGCCGCGCCGGGGCGCCCGCGGCGGTCGCCGGGCTGGTGTGGGCGGCGCTCGCCGGCGGCCTCGCGCTGCTCGCCAACATCCCGATCCGGGCCATCGTCGGCCGCCCCCGCCCGTTCCACGACCACGCCGGGCTGGCGGTCCTCGTCCCGGGCAAGACCGACTTCTCGTTCGTCAGCGACCATGCGACGCTCGCCATGGCGGTCGGCGCCGGTCTCTTCCTCGTCCGCCGCTCCTACGGCCTGATCGGTATCGGCCTGGCGGTGCTCGAAGGGTTCTGCCGGATCTATCTGGGCGTGCACTACCCGACGGACGTCATCGGCGGGTTCGCGCTGGGCACCGCCGTGGTGCTGCTGCTCGCGCCGCTCGCGCAGGCGCTGCTGGTACCGCTGATGACGCGTCTGGGCCGCTCGCGCGTGGGGCGTGTGGTGCGGGCGCCCGGGGTTCCGGAGACGGTGCGGACGCCCGATGCGGAGGCGGCGGTCGAGGCGGCGTATGCGCAGACGTTCGCGGAGACCTACGGCGAGCGGTACGCACCGCAGGACGCGGGCGACGACCTGGCGCTTCCGGCCGGTGCGGCGCGGCCCGGCGGCAAGGGGCCGGAACGCGGTCTGGCGGCGTGACGGCGGGGCGGCCGGGCCGGAGCCCGGCCGCGTCCCGTACCGCGCCTACAGCGCCTGCGGGAACGTGCTGAACAGCCGCTGCGGGTCGTACGTCCGCTTGACCTTGTCCAGGCGGCCGGCGGCCGGTCCGTAGTAGGCGGACTTCCAGTCGCTCAGGGACGGGTCGGTGTAGTTCTGGTAGGCGGCGCCGGAGGCGTGGCGGCGCATCGCGCCGTGGAAGGAATCGAGCCAGGCGGTGCGGCCTGCGGACGAACCGCCCGCCGGCCAGGACGCCAGATACTGCGCGAGGAAGCGCGAGCCGCGGTGGACGAAGGCGGTGTCGGTGGCGCCGACGCGGTTGATCGCGCCGCCCAGCGCGGTGAAGGCGACGTTGCCGGTCACGCCCTTGTGGCCGCCGCTCTCGATCTGCGCCAGGGCCGTCTGGATGCCGGACGCGGACAGCGGCCGGTCGTAGAAGTGCGAGCGCGCCGCGTACGTTTCGCGGCCCAACTGGCCCGGTGCGGTCTGGCCGGGCAGCGCGCCCGGGGCGTGGCACTGGGCCGTCGTCTTGGAGGAGCAGCCCGCGTACGCCTCCATCGCGTCCAGGTGGTCGATGGGGGTGAGGCGCACGGTGGCTGCGGGGCCCGGGCCGCCGGGCTGGTCGGCGAGCCGGTCGACGGCATTCTGCAGGTCGCGGTAGCCGCCCATGGAGAACGCCGCGACGGAGACGGCGGGGGTGCCGCCGGGGCGGGCGTCCAGATGGCAGGCGGACCATATCTCGTCCGCCTGCGAGGGGCCCCACTTCTGCCAGGAGCCCAGCACCTTGGCGGCCTTCGCCCACGGCCACGTCATGTACGCCATGACCGAACGCGGTGCGGGGTGCGTACGGAAGCGGAGTTCGGTGACGACGCCGAAGTTGCCGTTGCCGGCGCCGCGCAGCGCCCAGAAGAGGTCGGGGTGGTGCGAGGCGTCGCACCGGACGGTCTTGCCGTCGGCCGTGACGACCGTCGCGCCGACGAGGGAGTCGCAGGTCAGGCCGTACGCACGGGAGGTGACGCCGTGTCCGCCGCCCAGGGTGAGGCCGGATATCGCGACGGTCGGGCAGGAGCCGCCGGGCAGCGTGACGCCGTGCGCGCCGAGCCCGGTGTAGATGTCGATGAGCTTGGCGCCCGCGCCGATCGTGACCTCGCCGCCGGAGGGCGCGCCGACCTTGTCGAGCTTGGAGACGTCGATGACGAGTTTGCCGTTGCCGCTGGAGTAGCCCGCGTAGGAGTGGCCGCCGCTGCGGATGGCGACGGGGGTGCGGTAGCGGCGTGCGAAGGAGAGGCACTCGGCGATGTCCGAGGGGTGCGCGACATAGGCGACCGCCGACGGCTTCAGGGAGTCGTAGCGGGTGTTGTAGAGCCGCCCGGCCATGGCGTACGCGGCGTCCGAGGGGCGGATGAGCCTGCCGTCGAGGCTCTTGGCGAGGGCGCTCCAACCGGCCTTGGTGGCGGCCGGTTTCGCGGCCGAGGTGGTGGTGGCGGTGAGCGCCCCGCCGGGCGTCGTCGCGGAGGCGGAGGAGCCGGTGGCCGCGCCGTTCGTGGTGCAGCCGGTGGCCCAGGCGACCGAGGTGGCCGCGAGACCGCCACCGGTTTGCAGGAGTGTGCGGCGCTTCATGGGTGAATGTCCCCTCGTGGTGATCCGGCGTCCCCGTACGGCCACGGGTCCGGCCGGTGGCCGAGGGGTGCGGCGCCGGGGCGTCAGGCGCCGCCGTGGGGGCGGCGCTCCGGTGGCGCGGAGGGGCCCCGAAGGGCTGTCAGGTCGGTGCGCCGCCGGTGCCCGGTGCCGTCGTTCTCTCCCTACCCAGATGCGGCCGGGCGGTTGACGGTTCCCGGACGGCGGATCATTCGGGTCGCGCGGCGGCGGCCAGATGGCGTTCGGCGTCCGTACGGGCCTGGGAGCGGGCGCGGCGGGCGGCGCCGCGCCAGCCGCAGGAGCAGCCCGCCGAGATGAAGGAGCCGCGTTCGGAGGTGGCGGTGAGGTGCCCGGCCGGGGCGTCGTCGGCGGCGGGCGCGGGGCCGGGGACGGAGGGGCCCGACGGAGGGGGGTGCGGGGCGCGATCGGTCACCCCGCCACGCTACGCGCCCCGGGTGGCGGGGCGTGACGGGCCCCGGAAACGGTCGTTGAACGGGGCGGTCGGTGGGAATCCGGCCGTCCGGAACGGGCCGCTCGATGCGGACCGCCGGTGCCCGGAGTGCCCGATCGGCGGCTTCGCGCCGACCGTTCCGGGTCCGCCCAGGGGAAGCGGCCGAAGGGGCTCGTAGGCGATGGTGGCGCAGGTCGGACGGGAGGCGGGCGCGGTCGTCGCGGCGTTGGTGTGCGGGGCGGGGCTGCTGACGGCGGGGTGTTCGGCGGGCGGGGTGTCCGGCGACGGGCTGCCGGGTGCGGATTCCCCGGCGGCCGGGCGGGCGGTGCGGGCCGGCGCCGATGCGCTGCTGCGGGCCGGCGGGGCGCGGGTCACCTCGACGATGGAGACGGTCAGCGGCGGCACCCGGGTGGCGATCCGGGGGAGCGGTGAGTACGACTTCCGGCGCGGGACGGGGCGGCTGCGGCTGACGCTGCCGGACGCGGCGGGCGACGGGCGCGGGCCGCGGCCGCCGGTCACCGAGATCCTGGTGCCGGGCGCGCTCTACATGAAGAACCGCGGGGCCGGGGTGCCCGCGGACAAGTGGGTGCGGATCGATGCGACGGGCCTCGCGGACGGCAACCTCGTCACCGGCGGGGCCACCGATCCGCTGGCCGCGGCCGAACTGCTGCGGGGTGCGCAGGAGGTGACGTACCGGGGCGAGGCGCGGATCGGCGGGGTCGCGGTGCGGCACTACAGCGGGACGGCGGACCTCGCGGCGGCGGCCGGAGCGGCGTCGGCGCGGACCCGGCCGGTGCTGACGGCGGCGGAAAAAGGGTTCACCACGCGGCGGGTGCCGTTCGACGTCTATCTGGACGAGGCGGGGCGGCCGCGCCGGGTCAGTGAGCACTACCGCTTCGCCAACGGTTCGCGGCGCGGTGCGGCGGTGACGTCGACGACCGAGCTGGATCATTTCGGGCGTCGGCCGGAGGTGGCGCTGCCGCCGCGGGAGGCGATCTACACGGGGCGGATCGCGGCTGCGGGGGAGTGACGGGGAGCCGCGCGGGCCGTGGGTGATGGCCTGTCAGGGCGGCGCGTGGGTAAGGGCGTCGGGGCGCGTCGTGCGGGTGCCGCGTCCGTCCGCCGTGCCGGTCGTCGTAGCGGCCTTCGGGGCGGCCCTTCCGTGGTCGTCGCCCCGGAAGGTTGCGTTCCTGACCGTCGGTTTTCGGCCGTCTCCGGAGCGGGTCGGGGGAGGGGGCGCCACCCGGGCGGGGGTGGCGGAAATGGTCCTTCCGTGCCATGGGCGGCGGGTGGCGCCGTCCCTACGCTGGGCGGTGTCCGCCTCGGAGGGGGAGGCGCGCGAAGGAAGGTGTCGTCCGTGACCGTGACCTGCGATACGACGGTTCAGGACCACGTGGCCCTCGTCGAGATCGAGCTGATCGGCGAGCTGATGATCGCCGCGGCGGCCGCGAGCGAGGAGCGGCTGAGCCCGGACCGGATCGATGAACTGCTGGACGTCGGCGGATGCCGGCGGCGGGAGCGGTCCGCCGAGCGGTGACCCGGCGGCCGCGGCGCCGGGCGGCTCAGGTGCGGAGCATCCGCTCGATCGCCTTGGTGGCCTCCTGGACCTTGGCGTCGATGGCCTCGGGACCGTGCACCGCGGCGTCGGCGACGCAGTGGCGCAGGTGCTCCTCCAGGAGCTGGAGCCCGAAGGACTGGAGGCCCTTCGTGCTCGCCGAGACCTGCGTGAGTATGTCGATGCAGTAGACGTCCTCCTCCAGCATGCGCTGGAGACCGCGGATCTGGCCCTCGATGCGGCGCAGTCGCTTGAGGTGGGCGTCCTTCTGGTGGGCGTAGCCGTGGATGCCGCGGTCGTGGTCGGTGACGGCGTTCGGGTCGCCCTGGGGGGCGGTTTTCGGCGCGGGTGCGGGGGTGGCCGGGGCGGTTTCGGTGGTGCCGTCCGCGCCGGCGTCCGTGGTCGTCATGGCCGTCTCCCGTGGTATCCCGTCGATCCATATACCCCTGGTAGGTATATGGTACCGAATTTTCCGGGTACCGGAGGTACCCCGTGCAGAGCATGCTGCCCGATGCGCGACACTGAAGGAATGCTGGTAAGCAGTGGCTGGATGATGCGCCTAGCATCAACTCGACCGAAACCGATGCACCCCGAGGATTTCACGTGCGCTTTCGTCTGACCCCCAGGGAGACGAGCTTCTACGACATGTTCGCCGCATCCGCGGACAACATCGTCACCGGCTCGAAGCTCCTGATGGAAATGCTCGGGGCGGACACCTCCGCGCGGGCCGAGATCGCCGAACGGATGCGGGCGGCGGAGCACGCAGGGGATGACGCGACCCACGCGATCTTCCACCAGCTGAACTCCTCGTTCATCACGCCCTTCGACCGCGAGGACATCTACAACCTCGCCTCCTCACTCGACGACATCATGGACTTCATGGAGGAGGCCGTCGATCTCGTCGTCCTCTACAAGGTGGAGGAGCTGCCGAAGGGCGTCGAGCAGCAGATCGAGGTGCTGGCGCGGGCGGCCGAGCTGACCGCCGAGGCGATGCCGAATCTGCGGACGATGTCGAACCTCACCGAGTACTGGATCGAGGTCAACCGTCTGGAGAACCAGGCCGACCAGATCCACCGCAAGCTGCTCGCGCACCTCTTCAACGGCAAGTACGACGCCATCGAGGTGCTGAAGCTCAAGCAGATCGTGGACATCCTCGAAGAGGCTGCCGACGCCTTCGAGCACGTCGCCAACACCGTCGAGACCATCGCGGTCAAGGAGTCCTGAGCCCCGGCCATGGACACCTTCGCGCTAGTCGTGACCATCGCGGTCGCGCTCGGTTTCACATATACCAACGGCTTTCACGACTCGGCGAACGCCATCGCCACCTCGGTGTCGACCCGGGCGCTGACGCCACGGGCGGCGCTGGCGATGGCCGCCGTGATGAACCTCGCGGGTGCCTTTCTGGGCAGCGGGGTCGCCAAGACGGTCAGCGAGGGGCTGATCTCCACGCCCGAGGGCGGCAAGGGGATGGGGATCCTGTTCGCCGCGCTGCTGGGCGCGGTGGTCTGGAATCTCGTCACCTGGTACTTCGGACTGCCGTCGTCCTCCTCCCACGCACTCTTCGGCGGCATGGTCGGCGCGGCGCTCGCGGGGGGCACCGAGGTGATCTGGGCCGGGGTGATCGAGAAGGTCGTCCTGCCGATGTTCATCTCGCCGATCATCGGCCTGGTGCTCGGCTATCTGGTGATGGTCGTCATCCTCTGGCTGTTCCGCGGCGCCAATCCGCACCGCGCCAAGCGCGGCTTCCGCATAGCGCAGACCGTCTCGGCGGCGGGCATGGCGCTCGGCCACGGTCTCCAGGACGCGCAGAAGACCATGGGTGTCGTGGTGATGGCGCTGGTCATCGCCGATGTCCAGGACGCCAGCGCGGCCATCCCGGTCTGGGTGAAGCTGGTCTGTGCGATCACGCTGTCGCTCGGTACGTACGCGGGTGGCTGGCGGATCATGCGGACGCTGGGCCGCCGGATCATCGAGCTGGACCCGCCGCAGGGCTTCGCCGCGGAGACCACGGCGGCTTCGGTGATGTACACCGCGTCGTTCATGTTCCACGCGCCGATCTCCACCACGCACGTCATCACCTCCGCGATCATGGGTGTGGGCTCGACCAAGGGTCCGCGCGCGGTGCGCTGGGGCGTCGCCAAGAACATCGTGATGGGCTGGTTCATCACGATGCCGGCGGCGGCGATCGTCGCCGCGGTCGCCTACTGGGTGATCAAGCTGGCCTTCGGCTGACCCGCGCCGGGCTCCGGTCCGGCGCATCCGTACGGAGGAAAAGGGCCCGCCCCCGATGTGGGGGCGGGCCCTTCGTCGTGCGGTGGCACCGCCATGCAGCACCGCAGGACGCGGGTGGGGCCGTCGGGCGGCTCAGCCGAAGCGGCCGGAGATGTAGTCCTCGGTCGCCTGGACGGACGGGTTGGAGAAGATCCGCTCGGTGTCGTCGATCTCGACGAGGGTGCCGGGCTGCCCGACCGCCGAGAGGTTGAAGAACGCCGTACGGTCCGAGACGCGCGCCGCCTGCTGCATGTTGTGCGTCACGATGACGATCGTGAAGCGCTCCTTCAGCTCGCCGATGAGGTCCTCGACGGCGAGCGTGGAGATCGGGTCCAGCGCCGAGCAGGGCTCGTCCATCAGCAGGACCTGCGGTTCGACGGCGATGGCGCGGGCGATGCAGAGGCGCTGCTGCTGGCCGCCGGAGAGGCCGGAGCCGGGCTTGTTCAGGCGGTCCTTGACCTCGTTCCAGAGGTTGGCGCCCTTGAGGGACTTCTCGACGATGTCGTTGAGGTCGCTCTTCTTGGTGGTGCCGTTGAGCCGCAGCCCGGCCGCGACGTTGTCGAAGATCGACATCGTGGGGAACGGGTTGGGCCGCTGGAAGACCATGCCGACGGTGCGGCGGACCGCGACCGGGTCGACGCCGGGGCCGTAGAGGTCCTCGTCGTCCAGGAGCACCTTGCCCTCGACACGGCCGCCGGGGGTGACCTCGTGCATCCGGTTCAGGGTGCGCAGGAACGTCGACTTGCCGCAGCCGGAGGGGCCGATGAAGGCGGTCACCGAGCGGGGCTCGACGCTCATGGAGATGTCGTCGATGGCCTTGTGGTTGCCGTAGAAGGCGGAGAGGCCGCTGACATCGATTCGCTTGGCCATGGGGATCACTGCTTCTTTCTGGACGCGCGGTCAGCGGGCCGTTTTGGGGGCCTTCCAGCGGGCGATGCCGCGGGCCACCAGGTTGAGGATCATCACGAAGGCGATGAGGACGAGGGCCGCGGCCCAGGCGCGGTCGTACGACGCGTCGGAGCCCTGCTGCCACTGCTGGAAGACGTAGAGCGGCAGGGACTGCTGGGCGTCCTGGAACGGGTTGTTGTTGATCGTCTTCGCGCCCCACACCAGCAGCATCACCGGCGCGGTCTCGCCGGTGATCCGGGCGACGGCCAGCATCACGCCGGTGGTGATGCCGCCGATCGACGTCGGCAGGACGACCTTGAGGATGGTGCGCCACTTCGGCACGCCCAGGGCCAGCGACGCCTCGCGCAGCTCGTTGGGGACGAGCTTGAGCATCTCCTCGGTGGAGCGGACGACGACCGGGACCATCAAGATCGCCAGCGCCATGGCCCCGGCGAAGCCGGACGGGCCGAAGCCGAGGATCAGGATCCAGACGGAGAGGACGAAGAGGCCGGCGACGATCGACGGGATGCCGGTCATCACGTCGACGAAGAACGTGACGGCCTTGGCGAGCCGGCCGCGGCCGTATTCGACCAGGTAGATCGCGGTGAACAGGCCGAGCGGCGCGGCGATCAGGGTGGCCAGGCCCACCTGCTCCAGGGTGCCGATGATCGCGTGGTAGATGCCGCCGCCGGGCAGCGCGTCCGGCAGGGTGCCCATCGAGTGGGACAGGAAGTAGCCGTCCAGGACCTTGCTGCCGCGGACGACCGTCTCCCACAGCAGGGAGGCCAGCGGGATGACGGCGAGCAGGAAGGCCATCCAGACGAGGCCGGTGGCGAGGCGGTCCTTGGCCTGCCGGGCGCCTTCGACGGCGGCGGACAGCGCGAAGGTGGCGACCACGAAGACCAGCGCGGCGATCAGACCCCACTGGAGCCGGCTGTCCAGACCGGCGCCGAGGCCGATGCCGCAGCCGATCGCGGCCGAGGCGAGGGCGAGGGCCGCCGGGGTCCACCGGGGGAGCCGGGCCTGCTTGAGGGAGAGGCGGGCCGCGCCGCCGGGCCGCTCGGTGCGGGCCTGCCGCTCCGTCATGACGTCGCTCACGAGTACTCCTTGCGCCGGGCGATGATCAGGCGGGCCGCGCCGTTGACGAGCAGGGTGATCACGAAGAGGACGAGGCCCGAGGCGATCAGTGCGTCCTGGCCGAAGGTGTCGGCCTCGCTGAACTTCGCGGCGATGTTCTGCGCGAAGGTGCCGCCGCCCGGGTCGAGCAGGCTGGTGTTGATCAGGAAGCTGGGGGAGAGGACGGTGGCGACGGCCATCGTCTCGCCGAGCGCCCGGCCCAGGCCCAGCATGGAGGCGCTGATGATGCCGGAGCGGCCGAAGGGGAGGACCGACATCCGGATGACCTCCCAGCGGGTGGCGCCGAGTGCCAGGGCCGCCTCCTCGTGCATCTTCGGCGCCTGGAGGAAGACCTCGCGGCTGACGCTGGTGACGATCGGCAGGATCATGATCGCCAGCAGGATGCCGACGGTGAACAGCGAGCGGGCGGCGCCGCCGCCGTAGCTGAAGATGCCGGTCCAGCCGAGGTAGTCGTCGAGCCAGCCGTAGAGCCCGCCGAGGTGCGGGACGAGGAAGAGCGCGCCCCACAGGCCGTAGATGATGCTGGGCACCGCGGCGAGCAGGTCGATGACGTAGCCGAGCGGGGAGGCCAGCTTGCGCGGGGCGTAGTGCGAGATGAAGAGGGCGATGCCGACGGCGACCGGGACCGCGATGACCATCGCGATCAGGGCGCTGACGACGGTGCCGAACGCCAGGACCGCGATGCCGAACTTCGGCTCGGTGCCGGTGGCGTTCCAGTCGAGGGTGGTGAAGAAGTTGGCGTGGTCGCCGGATATCGCGAGCACGGACCGGTAGGTGAGGAAGGCGGCGATGGCCGCCATGATCACCAGGAGGGCGATACCGGAGCCGCGGGAGAGCCCGAGGAATATCCGGTCGCCGGGACGCTGGGCCTTCCCCGAGACGGAGGAGGCCGCGGCGTCGGGTGTCGCGGTTGCTGAGGGGGTCATGGTTTCTCCGGTCTGCGGAGCCCGGGGGCTCCTGGCGCGGCGGTGCACCGGACGGGCGGCGGCCCGGGGGCCTTGCGGCGGGGGCCGCCGCCCGGTGGATCAGGCGAGGGCGGCGACGGTCTTGCGGACCTTGTCGGCGATCTCACCGGGCAGCGGGGCGTAGCCCAGGTCCTTCAGGGCGTTCTGGCCGTCCTCGCTCGCGATGTAGGTGAGGAAGGACTTGGTGGCCGGCAGGGTCTCGGTCTTGTTGCCCTTGTCGCAGGCGATCTCGTACGTCACCAGGGTGATCGGGTAGGCGCCCTCGGCCTTGGTGGCGTAGTTCAGCTCCAGGGCGAGGTCGTCGCCCTTGCCGACCTGCTTGGCCTCGGCGATGGCCTTGGAGGCGTTGTCGACGGTGGCCTCGACCGGGGTCTTGGCGCCGGTGGCGATCTTGACGGTGGGGATCTTCCCGGCCGTCGCGTAGGACAGCTCGAAGTAGGAGATCGCGCCGTTGGTCTGCTTGACCTGCGAGGAGACACCGGCGGAGCCGGAGGCCGCCTGGCCGCCCTTGCCCTCCCAGGTCTTCGCGGGCTCGTGCTTCCAGGCGTCGGGGGCGGCGCCCTTGAGGTACTTGGTGAAGTTGTCGGTGGTGCCCGAGTCGTCGGAGCGGTGGAACGCCTGGATCTTGAGGTCCGGCAGCGAGGCGCCCGGGTTGAGCTTCTTGATCGCCGCGTCGTTCCAGTTGGTGATCTGCGAGTCGAAGATCTTGGCGAGGGTGGGCGCGTCGAGGACGAGGTTGTCCACGCCGGGGACGTTGTAGCCGACCGCGATCGGGCCGCCGACCATCGGCAGGTTGATCGCCTTGCCGCCCTTGCAGACCTTCTCCGACTTGGCGACCTCCTCGGGCTTGAGGGCCGAGTCGGAACCGGCGAACGCGGTCTGGCCCTGGAGGAAGGTGGTGATGCCCGCGCCGGAGCCGGTCGGCTGGTAGTTGATCTCGGTGTCCTTGCAGGCACCGGCGTAGTTCTGCACCCAGACGTCCATGGCGTTCTTCTGCGCCGAGGAGCCGGAGGCGCGCAGCTTGCCCTTGCCCTCGCACTTGATGCTGCCGGCCTTGGCGGCGTTGCCCGCGCCACCGGAGGCGCTGGTGTCGTCGGAGCCGCACGCCGTCAGGGCCAGGGCACCGGTGACGGCGAGAGCGCCCACCGCGAGGGCGCGAACCCGGTTCTTGCGCTGAAGCTTCACTGTCGAGAGTTCCTTCCTGGGGCGCGCCGCTTGCTCGGCGTGCGAGGTGTGTCAGGAGTGTGCGGAGTCAGCCGGAGCCCTTATCGGTTCGCGACGGTGACGCGCACTCGGTACGGCTGAAATTAGGCAGATCAAGTGAAGTGACCAACGGCGAAGAGTGAACGCACGGTGAACCTCATCCGTCAGCTGGGGGTGGCCTGCCCTGGCATGTATCAGTCACGCGAAATCGGGGAATTGCCCCGACCTCTGTCGACTTACCGATCGGTATGGCACGATCCGCGGCAACGACCACGGGGAGACGAATCGATGTGCATCGACCGGAGGTGGCGGGTGGGGACCCAGGGGGCGGCGGAGACCGTACGGGGCGGAGCAGACGGAAGAGACGCCGGGGGCGCAGGGGGTGCCGTCGCTCCGGGTGACGGCACGGGGGCCACGTCCGGCCGCGGCGCCCCGCGGGGCCGGGCCGTCGCCCGCGCCGTCGTGGTGGTCTGTGCGCTCGGGCTGCTCGGCCCGCCGGCCCCGGCGGCGTACGCCTCGGCCGGACGGGCGGCCGACGGGCCGGACGGACGCGTGGCCGCGCGGGAGGCGGCGAACGGCGCGGGGGACGGCCGGGACGCGGGCGCCGCGGGCCCCGGCGCCGACCGGCTGGCCCGGATACACCAGCAGATCGAGGCCCTCTACCGCGCCGCGGAGCGGGCCACCGACGCGTACAACGCCGCACAGGAGCAGGTCACCGGCGAGCAGCGGAAGATCGTCGACCTCGCCCGGCGGATCGATGCCGCGCAGCGCCGCCGCGAGGCGCTCAAGCGGCAGGCGGGCGTGCTGGCCAGTGCGCAGTACCGCGCCGGGGGCGTCCCGGACGAGGCGCGGCTGCTGCTGAACGCGGACCCCGAGGGGTACCTCGACAACGTGGTCCTGGCCCGCAAGAGCCAGCGCGCCGCCGCGGACGTCGCCGCGGAACTGAGCCGTCTCGCGGCCGGGCTCCGCGACGATGCGCACTCCGCGACGGCCCGCTGGGAACACCTCGACGCCGAACGCGTGAAGAAGGAAAAAGCACGGAGTGACATCCGGAAGAAGATCGATGCGGCGAAGAAAATCGAATCCCGGCTGGCCGCGGCGGAAAAGGACCGGCTGAAAGAGCTGGAGGAATCCCGGGCCCGCGCCGAACAGCAGAAATGGCTCGACACCGGCATCCTGAAGGAGATCGACAACAAGGCGTCCGCCGCCGGAAAGAAAGCCGTTTCCTTCGCCACCGCGCAGATCGGCAAGGATTATGTGTGGGGCGCCGTGGGACCGGACACCTTCGACTGCTCGGGGCTGACCCTGCGCGCCTGGCAGGCCGGAGGCCGTACCATTCCGCGGACCTCCCAGGAGCAGTGGCGGCAGCTGCCCCGCGTCGCCGTCACGGACCTGCGCCCGGGGGACCTGATCATCTATTTCTCCGATGCCAGCCATGTCGGGATGTATCTGGGGGACGGGGCGATCGTGCACGCTCCGCGACCGGGCCGGCAGGTCACGATCGCCGGGGCTGGTTCGATGCCGATCCTCGGTGTCGTACGGCCCGATAAATGACGGAATGCGCGTGACGGCCTCATCCGTGATTGCCGGTGGCGATGCGGGTGAGGCCGTTATCGGACGGTCGCCGAGCCGTGGCGCATTGCGATCGGTTCCGGCCCCGGCGGGGTGATGTTCGTCATTCCCTTTCCGGCTTCTCCCGGTCTCTCCAGGTCAAATGGCTTATTCCCGGCGGCATATGACGCGTGCCGCGTGCCGTGGGTCATTCCGCACAAGTGTCCGATGGCGCTATGGTCGCACTCTCGGTGCCCGGTGGCGCACCGCTCTCCCCCACGAGCGGCGCACGACCGGGCACGTTGGTGCGCCGGACGGCGCGCCGGGACGGCCTTGAGGAAACGCCTTCGCACGTGGCTCGCGCCCGTCAGGGCGTCCACCGGCGAACCAGGCGCCGAACCGGCCCACCACGACCCAGGGGGAGGGAAGGAAGCAGAGCCATGTCCGTACCCGTTCCGCACCGGCGCACGGCCGTGCTGTCGCAGCAGGCGGCCCCGGCCCGTGACGCCTGCGCCGCACGCCGCACGCCGGACGGCGCGGCGGACGTGCCCGCGCACCTTCTCGCCACTGCCGCCGACGCCGGCGCCCATGCCGGCGCCACGCCGGTGCCGCTCCCGGGCGCCCGCCGCCCCGAGACGCCCGCCGACAACGGCTCCGGGCCCGGCCTCACCGTCCTCCTCATCGGCGCCGACCCCAGCAGCACCGTCCCCGACATGTGGGACTGGGCGGGCCGCAAGGTCCGGCTGCGCACCGCCCGCAACCTCACCGAGGCGGCGCGGCTGCTCACCGACGACGTCGACTGCATCCTCCTCGACCTCGCCCCGGCCACCGACGCGGACGCCCCCGCGGCGGACGGCGCCGACGACACCCTCGGCGCGCTCCACGCGGTGCTGCGGATGGCCCCGGCCCACGCCGTCCTGGTGATGACGCCGGAGACCGACGCCGCACGCGCCGCCGAGGCCGTCCGCGTCGGCGCGCAGGACTACCTCTTCCGCGACGAGCTGGACGGCGCGGTCCTCAGCCGCGCGGTGCGCTACGCCGTCGAGCGCAAGCGCGCCGACCTCGCACAGCGCCAGCTCACCGAGTCGCGGCTGCGCGCCCAGGAGAACGCCCGGTTGGAGCGCGGCCTGCTGCCGACCCCGCTGCTCGACGGCTCCGACCTGCGCTTCGCCGCCCGCTACCGCCCCGGCCGCAGCCGCGCGCTGCTCGGCGGCGACTTCTACGACACCGTCCGCACCCCGGACGGCACCGTCCACGCGATGATCGGCGACGTCTGCGGCCACGGCCCCGACGAGGCGGCGCTCGGCGTGGAGCTGCGGATCGCCTGGCGGGCACTGACCTTCGCCGGACTCTGCGGCGACGAACTCCTCTCCACCCTCCAGAAGGTCCTGGAGCACGAGCGCGCCGACGACGAGATCTTCGCGACGCTCTGCACCGTCGACATCTCCCCGGACGGCCGCCGCGCCGGCCTCTGCCTGGCAGGCCACCCGGCCCCGCTGCTCTCCCGCGCGGGCGGCCCGCCCCGGCTGCTCCCGTACGAGTTCGGCGGCCCGGCCCTCGGCCTGCTGCCGTACGCCCGCTGGCCGCGCCAGCAGATCGAGCTGGGCGGCGCCTGGAGCCTGATGATGTACACGGACGGCCTGATCGAGGGCCATGTCGGCGAGGGCCGGCTGCGGCTGGGCCAGGAGGGCATGGCCGAGCTGGTCGCCCGCCGGATGGCCGCGGGCCTGACCGGCGAGGAACTGCTGGACACCACCTTGAACAAGGTCCGCGACCTCAACGGCGGCGAGCTGACGGACGACGTCGCGGTGCTGTGGCTGGACCGGGGCCGGGGCTGACGGTCCGGCCGGGAAACGGCAAGAGGCCCGGGCCGTAAGCGGCACCGGGCCCTCGTGCGCGGGCCGGCCCGCGCCTGTCCGCTCCTGCTCAGCGCCCCCCGTTGTACGGCCCGTACGGACCGTCCGAGCTGGAGCCGCCGCGGCGCGGGCCACCGCCGCCGGTGGCGTGGCGGAGGGCCGGGCGGACGTCGACGGTGTAGACGATCACCGCGATCACGCCGATGATCGGCAGGAACGACATCAGCGGCATGACGAAGAGCAGCAGCGTGGCGAGGGCCAGGAAGAGCAGCCACATCGGCTTGGTCTGCTTGTCGGCCGCGCGGTAGGCGTCGTCGCGGCGGACCGCCGCGTCGATCAGCATCACCGCGGCATAGATGCCCAGGGCCAGCTGTGCCCAGCCCAGCAGGGACTGGAATCCGTACACCAGCACGCCGCGCACCACCTTGTCGTCTCAGGGCCGTCGCGGCCCACCGTACCCGGACAACGGGCCGGGCCGCCGCTGCGTGCCCGGCCCGTGTGGATAACTACGTCACTTCGACGGCGGGGTGCTCCGACGGGTGGCGGGCTTGCGGGCCGGGGCCTTCTTCGCGGACTTCGCCTCGGCCGCCTTCGCGCCGTCCGCCTTCGCGGTGGCGGGCTTCGCGGCGGGCTTGGTGACCGGCTTCGGCACCGCGCCGGTCCGCGACGGCTTGGCCGCGGCCTTGCCGTTGGCGGTGCCGTTCGCCGTGCCGTTGGCCTTCGCCGGCTTCGGGGCGGCCTTCGGCGCCGGGTCCGGCTCGATCACCACGGCCAGCTCCTCGACGTGGTCGGCGGCGTCACCGCGCCAGCCCTGCACCGCCCCGCGGCCCCGCTCGGCCAGCCCGTCGTACGTCTCGCGCGCCCGGACCGCGTACTCGGCGGCCCGGCCGACGCCCTGGAGCGCGAGGACCTGCGCCTGCTCACGGAGCTTCTTCAGGTCGGTGTCGAGCGAGCCCAGCAGGTCGTTCAGCTTGCCCTGGGCCTCCTTGGCCTGCTGGGCGACGCGCGCCTGGACGTCCTTGGGATCCGTGGCCCGCACCGCCTCGATGTGCTTGGGGGCCTCCGCACGGATCCGCTCGACCAGCACCGGCACCTCACCGAGCTTCTCGGCCGCCAGGTCGGCGGTACCGGCGAGGGCGTACAGCGGGGTCGGGTCGGTCAGGGTCTTGCGGAGGTCATCGGTGATGGCCATGAGGTGCTTCCTCCTGCTTCGGTGTCCTGATGCGGATGTCGTGCGCTCAGCCGTGGCCGGGGACGTCACCGGCCGGGGCGGCTCCCGGGTCGGTGCTGCCGTATCCGTTCTCCTTGCGGAAGGAGTCGTAGATCTGCAGCAGAACCTGCTTCTGCTTCTCGTTGAGCGAGGGGTCGGTGCGTATCGCGGTCTGCAGCTCGACACCGCTCGGCCCCTGCCGCTCGTCGAGGATCCCGGCCTGGACGTACAGCGTCTCGGCGGAGATCCGCAGCGCCTTGGCCAGCTGCTGCAGAATCTCCGCACTCGGCTTGCGCAGCCCGCGCTCGATCTGGCTGAGATACGGGTTCGACACCCCCGCGGCCTCCGCGAGCTGCCGCAGACTCAGCTGCGCCGTACGCCGCTGCTCCCGCAGGAACTCACCGAGATTGCCGACGTTGAGCGATGCCATGGCCCCATCGTGCACCGCTGGTGCTAACTATTGCAAGCGGAGTGCTTGCGGGAGTGTTACGGGGGCGGCCCGGCGCCGGGCCCGTTGCCTCACGCCCCGTGGGAGGCCCCGGCGCGGGCATCGGCCAGGAGCTGGCGGGCGTGCTCGCGGTCCTGTTTCAGGGTGCCGTCCACGCCGTGGACGGTGACCGTGATCCGCTTCCTGCCCTCGCCTCCGTGGACGTCCAGCTTGCCGCCGACCAGGAACTCCTCGGCGGGCTCGGCCCGGTAGACGCTGCACGCCCCCTTGGGGCCCTGGGTGATCTCGGTGACCCCGTAGGCCGAGGTGTTGTGGCAGACCTCGTCGACGGAACGGGTCACCAGGGCGGGGTCCTTCCAGTCGAGGATCTCCAGCGAAAGCTTCACGTTGGAGTGCAGCGGCCCGCTCGTCCCGCGGCCGGCCTCCCTGACCTTGATGGTGATCGAGCAGGAACCCTTGCCGCCCCGGATCTGCCCGAGGGCGCCGTCGAAGACGTTGTCGCCGAGTGCCGCGGCGACCGATTCCGGCTTCAGGAAGGGGCCGCAGCTCTTGTGCACGGCCTTGGCCAGCGCCGGGTCCACCGCGGGGCCGGACCCGCTCCCGCCGCCCCCTCCGCAGCCGGTCACGAGCAGCAGCCCGACGACCGCCCCGACCCCTGCCGACCCGCTGCGACGCATCTCCGCCCCCCCCACGCCGTGGCGCGCCATCGCGCCCCCTTCATGGCGGCATGAACTTAACAGCCCTGGTGGGGCAGGAGGGCGGAATCTTCGAAGCAGGGATCGTCAACGTCGCCTAACGGGCGGCGAGTTGCTGGAACGTCGGGCCCCTGCGGGACGTTGTCGGGGCATACGGCAGCGGAGAGGGTGGTTGTCCATGGCGAAGTGGCTGATCGTGGTCGAGGAGATGGCCGAGGCGGCGGGCGGACGGACGGAGCGGCGGGTGAAGGTTCTCCAGACGCTGGGGGAGTGGGACCAGACGGCTGCGCGCAAGCGGCTGCTGGAGGAGGCGAAGAAGTACCGGCCCGAAGGGTGGAAGGGGTCCCCGTACGTCTGTCGCTACGGCTCCGACGGCGATGCGTATTCGATAGTCGCCAGGGACGGCAAGTGGCACGCGTCCTGCACGATAAAGCTGCTGGAGCAGGTGGCGTAGCGCGGTCGACGCCCGGTGAGTCCGCGCGAAGGGCCGGCCTGACCGGTACGTATCTCTCCTCCAAGGACTCACGCAAGGACTCATGGCGATGTCGGGAATTGCAGGCAAGGTGGTGGCGGTCACGGGTGCCAGCAGTGGCATCGGGGCCGCGACGGCGACGTATCTCGCGGAGAAGGGGGCCCGGCTCGTCCTGGGCGCGCGGCGGGCGGAGCGGCTGACCGCGGTGGTGGACGGCATCACCGCGCGAGGGGGCGACGCCGTCGGCGTGGTCGTCGATGTGACGCGGCGGGAGGACCTCAAGCGCCTCACGGACACCGCGGTCGACCGGTTCGGCCGGCTCGACGTCCTGGTCTCCAACGCCGGGACGATGGCGATCTCCCCCTTCGACGAGCTGCGCCAGGACGACTGGGACGCGATGGTCGCCACGCACATCACCGGTCTGCTCAACGGCATCGGCGCGGCGCTGCCCGTCTTCCGGCGGCAGGGCTCCGGCCAGTTCGTCAACGTCGGCTCCACCGCGGCGCACGTCGTGAAGTCGCCGCAGGGCGTGTACGCGGCGACCAAGACGGCGGTCAAGGTGCTGACCGAGGGGCTGCGGCAGGAGTCCGGCCCCGACCTGCGGGTCACCCTCATCTCGCCCGGCTTCACCCACACCGAGGGCGTCGGCAAGGGGGCGAGCCCCGAGGCGACGGCCGCGCTGGTCCGGCAGCGCGACGAGATCGCCATGCCGCCCTCCGCCGTCGCCGCCGCGATCGGCTTCGCGATCGAGCAGCCGGCG
Organism: Streptomyces sp. NPDC029159; assembly: GCF_055564055.1. Classification (NCBI taxonomy): domain Bacteria; kingdom Bacillati; phylum Actinomycetota; class Actinomycetes; order Kitasatosporales; family Streptomycetaceae; genus Streptomyces; species Streptomyces sp. NPDC029159. The sequence goes on along the minus strand of NZ_JBVHWT010000011.1, from coordinate 201,424 downwards.
GGCGTGGACATCAGCGAGGTCGTCGTCCGGCCGACGGCGCAGGGGTGACGGCCGTGGCGTTCCCGTACGCGGTGGGGCGGGCGCGATGAGCCTGCGGCAGTTCGAGTACGCGCTGGCCGTGGCCGCGGAAGGGTCGGTGACGGCGGCCGCGGAGGTGCTGCGGGTCGCCCAGCCGTCGGTGTCCCAGCAGATCCGCGGGCTGGAGCGGGAGTTGGGCGTCGAGCTGTTCGCACGGACGCCGTCCGGGCTGGTGCCCACCGTGGTCGGCCGGGCGTTCCTACGGGAGGCGGAGGCCGCGGTGGGCGCGGCCCGGCGGGCCCGGGCGACGGCGCGGGCCGGTGCCGAGGATCTGGTGGGTGAGGTGGTGGTCGCTGCCCAGATGGGCTTCGGCACCCGGCAGTTCCCGGGGGCGCTGGCCGCACTGCGCCGCCGCTTCCCGCGCCTGGAGGTCACCGTCTTCGAGGAGCCGGGCGCCGCGGAGCTGGATCGGCTGTGCCGCCGGGGCGCGCTGGACCTCGCCCTGATGGCGGAGTGCGAGCGGCCCCCCGCCGAGGCTCACCGCCTCGGCGACGAGGAGTTCGTCGTGGTGCTGGCCGAGGGGCACCCGCTGCTCGCCGCGGACCGGGTCGAGCTGCGCGCGCTGGCGGCCGAGCCGTGGGTGCGGTTCGACCGCGACAGCGCACTCGACGCCGTCCTCCTGAACGTCCTGGAGGGCAACGGCCTGGATCCGGCCACCGCCGCCCGCGTCTCCCAGACCGCGACCGCCGTGCGCTGGGCCGCCCACGGGCTGGGCGTGACGCTCGTCCCCGCCTCCGCGGTGCCCCAGGGCTACGCCCACCTCGTCCGCCCGGTGTCCCCGGCCGTGTCCCAGCCCGTCATCGCCGTGCTCCGCGCCACCCCGGGCCCGGCGGAGACGGCCCTGCTGGAATTCCTCCGGCGGGAGGAGTGGGCGGGGGAGAGCGCCGCCCTGCCGGATCACCGAATACGGGAAGGGGAGCCCTCTTTTCCGTGAGGGGCCTGCCCGTATTCCGGGGCCGCCGTGAAATGCCCCGGAATTCCGTCCGCGTCAGCCCCGCGGGAATTCTCCGCCGTCCACGACGAGCTTGCTTCCGGTCAGCCAGTCGGCCCGTTCGGAGACGAAGTAGAGCACCGCGTGGGCGATGTCGTCCGGGCGGCCCTCGCGGCCCAGCGGCGTGGTGTCGTCGGCGTTGACCGCGCCCGGCGCCGCGGACAGGCGCGCCCAGCGCTCCCGGGTGTCCTCGCCGCCGGGGGTGGCGGTCCGGCCGGGCGAGACGGTGTTGACCCGGACGCCGGACGGCGCCAGCTCCGCGGCCAGCCCCCGGCTGTAGTTCTCCAGCGCCGCCTTCGCCGCCGTGTAGTGCAGGAACGGCCCCACCGGCGTGGCGACCGCGGCCGACGAGATGTGCACGATCGCCCCCGAACGCTGCTCCCGCATCCCCGGCGCCAGCAGCGCGTCCAGCCGCACCGACGCCAGGAAGTTCAGGTCCAGCGCCTGCTGCCACTCCTCGTCGGGGATGGCCGCGGCGTCCCGGAACGGCTGCGCCCCACCGGCGTTGTGGACCAGGATGTCCACCCCGCCGAGCCGCTCCTGCGCGGCCGCCGCCAGCGCCTCCGCGCCGGACCGGGTGGCCACGTCGGCCGGTACGAAGAGGGCTCCGTCCGGCGCCGTGCCCGTCGCCGCCCGGGCCGTCGTCAGCACCTCGGCGCCCGCCTCCAGGAGCCTGCGTACGACGGCGGCGCCGATACCGCGGGTGCCGCCGGTGACCAGGGCCCGCTTTCCGGCGAGTTCCCGCTTTTCCGATCCGTTCTCGACAGTGGTCATGGTCATTCCGTCGACCCTCCCGAATGCATTCGAATTCATTGTTCCTACGTCATTTCCGTTCGGTCCGACCCGCGATTGCGTAGCTCCTTGCGGAGCTTTTCGGGGCCGGGTGAATTCACGGTACGTAGGGGGAGGAGGGCGGGGCAAAGACGGAAATTCAGCGGACGGTATAGGGGTTTCCTATAGTGGCGTCCGTGCGGGGCGCGGCCTGGACCGGCCGGGCCCGCGAATCGGCGCAGACCCGGGCCCGGGTCATTCCGCGGGCACCTTCCGGACCGTCGTGTCGCCCGGGGTCACCTGCCGCCCGTCATCGGCCCGGACCTCCAGCGGTCGCAGCCGGTGTCCCGCACGCCGGTCGACCAGCTCGGAGTGGGTTTCGCCGGGGGTGAAGAAGTGCTGCTCGCCCCACTGGCGCAGCGCCACGATGACGGGGAAGAGCGCCTCGCCCTTCGGGGTCAGGACGTACTCGCGGTAGGCGCTGCCGTCCGAGGCGGGGACGGAGGCGAGGACGCCGCCCGCGACAAGGGTGCGCAGCCGGGTGGTGAGGATGTTCTTCGCCACGCCCAGGCTGCGCTGGAACTCCCCGAAGCGGCGGCTGCCGTCGAACGCGTCCCGGACGATCAGCAGGGACCACCAGTCGCCGATCGCGTCCACGGACCGGGCGACGGGACAGTCGCTGTCGTCGAAGCGGGTCCTGCTCACCATGGCGTCCCTCGTTCCCGTCGGTCTCCGTGCTTAGTGGTTGCAACATGCTACCAAGGAGGCTAGCGTCACCCTCGTTTGTTGGTAGCAAGATGAAACCAGATGGTGGGGAGTGAGTGCCGGTGCCCGGTAACGGTGAGGCCGTGACGCGACGGACCGAGGGCGGGGAGACGGCGGAGCCCGCGTACGCCCTGTCCCGGGGAACGGTCATCCTCTTCGCCGTCGCCTGCGGGGCCGCGGTGGCCAACGTCTACTTCGCGCAGCCACTGCTGGTGACCATGGGGCGCGACCTCGCCATGAGCCCGGCGCTGGTCGGCGGCGTCGTCACGCTCACCCATGTCGGATACGGCCTCGGGCTCTTCTTCCTCGTACCGCTGGGCGATGTGGCCGACCGGCGGCGGATCATCGTGCTGCAACTGTCGCTGCTGGTAGGGGCGTTGGCCGTGGTCGGCACCGCCCGTACGGCGACGGCCCTGCTCGTGGGGATGGCGGCCACGGGGCTACTCGCGGTCGTCACCCAGACACTGGTGGCGTTCGCCGCGTCGCTGGCGCCGCCCGCCGGGCGCGGCCGGGTCGTCGGGATGGTCACCAGCGGCGTGGTCATCGGCATCCTGCTCGCCCGCACCGCCTCCGGACTCCTCGCCGACCTCGCGGGCTGGCGCTCCGTCTACCTCGCCTCGGCGGCGCTCACCGCGGCGTTGGCGCTGATCCTGTACCGGGTGCTGCCCCGCCGCGCCGCCGCACCGACCGCCCTGCGCTACGGGCAGCTGCTGCGCTCCACGCTCACCCTCTTCGCGCGCGAACCGGTGCTGCGGCTGCGGGCGCTGTACTGCCTGCTGGTCTTCGCCGCGTTCAGCACCCTGTGGAGCAGCGTCGCGCTGCCGCTCAGCGAAGCCCCGTACTTCCTGCCGCACCGGGCGATCGGCGCGTTCGGGCTGATCGGGGTGGCCGGCGCGCTGGCCGCGACCGTCGCGGGCCGCCTCAACGACCGCGGCCTCGCCCGCCGCACCACCGGCCTCGCCCTCGCCCTGCTCACCGCCGCCTGGCTGCCGCTGGCCTTCACCCGCAGTTCGCTCTGGGCGCTGGCCGCCGGGGTGATCCTCCTCGACCTCGCGGTCCAGGCGGTCCATGTCACCAACCAGACGGTGATCTACGCCCTCCACCCGGACGCGGGCAGCCGCCTGATCGGCGGCTACATGGTCTTCTACTCGATCGGCAGCGCCACCGGAGCCCTCGCCGCGACCTCCCTCTACGCGGCGGCGGGATGGGGCGCGGTCTGTGTGCTGGGCGCGGGGTTCAGCTGCGCGGGGCTGCTGGTGTGGGTGTGGTCCCGGCGCCGGACGGCGGGGTGACGCGGCCCCGGAATTCCTGCGCCACGCGGCTGTTAGTCCCCCGTTAGCCGGGCGGCAGTTCCGCGCCAGGGCCGCCCGGCAGAGTCGTGGACGTACCGAGGAGACCACCTCACCCACCGCCCCAGGGGGAACCGCCATGCGCTCGATCACCGCCCGCCGCCGCACCCTGCGTATCGCCGCCGCCGCGCTCACCATGGCCGCGGGGCTGACCCTGACCGCCTGCTCCGGTGCGGACGCCGGGACGAAGGTCGCGGGGCAGGCGGACGCGGCCGCGGCCGCACCGGAGGCCGCCGGTGCGGGGGAGTCCACCACGGTGCAGAACGGCGAGCCGCAGGCGGACGCCGGTGCGAAGGGCGGCGCCCACGCCGGGGCCACGGAGCAGGGGGCCGCCAACTCCGCCACCACCCGCGGCGAGCGGTGCCACACATCCGGCCTGAAGGCGGAGTTCGCCACCGGTGACGACGCGGCCCCGGACCCGGACGCGCAGGGCTCGACGACCACCAGCGTCGTCCTGACCAACGCCGGCGGCCGCACCTGCACGCTCGGCGGCTTCCCCGGCGTGGACCTCGTGCCCGACAACGGCGGCAGCCCCTGGTCGCTGGCCCGCTCGTCCGCCACGTACGGCTCGATCACCCTGGGCCCCGGCGAGGCCACCGACTTCACGATCAGCCTCGGTATGGCCCACGAGAACGACGAAGGGTCCTGGAAGCCGGCAACCGTGCAGATCACCCCGCCGAACGAGACCACCTCCCTGACGGTCGCCTGGCCCTGGGGCCCGCTCGTCGACCAGTCCGGCGCCACCCACCCGGCCACCTTCGTCAACCCCATCGGCTGACCGCTCGCTCCGCGGCGCCCGGCGGAGAGCCCCCGGCGAGACAACGCCGGGGCGTGCCGCGCCCCGCCCGGCCTGTGCCCCCGCGCCCCGGAAGGGCGGGACATTTCATATGGCTGGTTTGCCCCCTTGATCCGCCGAGGGGGCACGCGAAAACCTGATCGCTCACCCAGAGTGTCTGGACGCGGACAATCCGTGTCCGGCGGGGAGGTATTTGCGTGAGCAGCTACAGGGAGTCGGGCCAGTACCGGGAGCCGGTCGAGGCGTCGGCCTTCATCGCCGAGGCGAACCGGGCGATGAAGGAGACTCTGCCCTCCGGCGACTCCACCGACTTCAGGGGCGCGCAGCGGGGGCTGATGGCCGTACCGCCCGAGCCCGTGATCGTGTCGCGCGCCGACTCCGAGCGCGTCGTCTGGAACTTCACCTCTTACGACTTCCTCACGGACGGCATGGAGGAGGTCCCCCCGACCGCCAACCCCAGCCTCGTCCGGCAGAGTCGACTCCTGGCGTCCGCTGGCCTGTTCCAGGTCACCGCCAACGGAGCCGACGCCATCTACCAGGTCCGCGGCTACGACCTGTCGAACATGACGATCATCACCGGGCAGTCGGGTCTCATCGTCATCGACCCGCTGGCCTCACGGGAGACCGCGTACCACGCGCTCAAGCTCTACCGCGACACCACCGAGGACCAGCGGCCGGTCTCGGCGGTGATCTACACGCACAGCCACGTCGACCACTTCGGCGGGGCACGCGGCCTGTTCGGCCTGGAGGGCCAGGACGTCCCGGACATCCCGATCATCGCGCCGGACGGTTTCCTGGAGCACGCCGTCAGCGAGAACATCTACGCCGGGCCCGCGATGGCCCGCCGCGCCTCCTTCATGTACGGGCCGCAGCTGGACAAGGGGCCGTACGGGCAGGTGGGCGCGGGCCTGGGCCTGACCATCTCCACCGGCGAGGTCACCCTCATCCCGCCGAACCGGACGATCACCCACGCCACCGCCACCCCGAGCGAGGAGTGGGAGACGGCCGATGTGATCCCCTGGGCGCCCGGCCTGACCCGCCTGACCGTCGACGGGGTACGCCTGATCTTCCAGCTCACCCCGGGCACCGAGGCGCCGGCGGAGATGAACATCTACCTCCCCGCGCTCAGGGCCCTGTGCATGGCGGAGAACGCCACCCACACCCTGCACAACCTCCTCACCCTGCGCGGCGCCCAGGTCCGCGACGCCCACGCCTGGTCGAAGTACCTCACCCAGGCCCTCCAGACCTTCGGCGAACACACCGACGTCGAGTTCGCCCAGCACCACTGGCCGACCTGGGGCCAGGAGAACATCGTCGCGCTGCTCAGCAACCAGCGGGACCTGTACGCCTACCTCAACGACCAGACCCTGCGGCTCATCAACCAGGGCGCCACCGGCATCGAGGCCGCCGAGGACTTCGAGCTGCCCGCCACGCTGGCCGCGCACTGGTACAACCGCGGCTACTACGGCTCGGTCAACCACGACGTCAAGGCCGTCTACCAGCGCTACATCGGCTGGTTCGACGGCAACCCGGCCCACCTGTGGAACTACCCGCCCACCGAAGCGGGCCGCCGCTACCTCGACGCCATCGGCGGCGTGGCGCCCCTGCTCGCCAAGGCCCAGGAGGCGTACGACGCCGGGGACTACCGGTGGGTGGTGGAACTGGTCAACCACGCCGTCTTCGCCCCCGACGTTCCCGACGAAGACCGCGGCCGGGCCAAGGAGTTGCAGTCCCTGGCGCTCACCCAGCTCGGCTACGGCGCCGAGAACGGCACCTGGCGCAACTTCTACCTCACCGGCGCGAAGGAAGTCCTCGACGGGCCGGGCGGCACCCCCACCCAGGGCGGCCTGGACCTGGTGCCGAGCCTGAGCCTGGAGCAGGTCTTCGACACGCTCGCCCAAGGCATCGACGGCCCCACGGCCGGCCGCGAACAGACCGAACCGATCGCCCTCCAGTGGCACCTCACCGAACCGCAGGAGCAGGAGGTCACCACCACCCTGCGCAACGGCGCCCTGATCCAGGTCCCCGGCAAGGACCTCCAGATCGCCAAGCCCCGGGCGACCCTCACCCTCACCCGCCAGACCCTCAACAAGGTCCTCATCGAGGCCGCCGCCCCCACCGGCACCTTCCAGAACGCGTTCCAAACAGCCGTCGACAACGGCGACATCACCGTCACCGGCGACGACCTGACCGCGCCTGCCACGGTCTTCGCCTACATCACCAAGCCGGATACGAACTTCGCCATCGTCACGCCTTGATCGTGTTGCCGGGCTGAGGTCGGGTCGCCGACGGCCCCCGCGTTGAGGGAGTGGGACGGGCCCGTCACCCGGGCACCCCGGGGTGGTGTCGCACGGGACGGGTCCGGCTCACTTCCTGACCCGGTAGCGCAGGTGGGTGACGCCGGCGCCTTCGATCACCGCGACGGGGCCGTCGAACTGCACCGGTGGCCCGCTGAAGGTGCCGAAGAGCTTCTTTCCGCCGCCCAGGACGACCGGGACGAGGGCGACGCCGACCTCGTCGAGGAGGCCGGCCTCCAGGCACTGCTGGGCCATCTGGCCGCCGTTCACCACGACATCCTTCTCCCCGGCCAGTTCCTTCGCCGTGGCCACCGCCGCCTCGATGCCGTCGGTGACGAAGACGAAGTTCTCGTCGTCCTCGGGGCGGTCGTCCGGGCGCCGGTGGGTGAGGACGACCGTGGTCACGCCCATGGGGTGGCGCCCGCCCCAGGCGTGCGTCAGGTCGTAGAGGTACCGGCCGACGAGCAGCGCCCCCGCGTTCCCCCACTCCTGCCGGAGCAGTGCGGCGTCGGCTGCGGAGACGTGGAACGGCGGTACGTCGGGGCTGGCCGACGGGATCTCGACGTCGCCGTTGCGGTACCACTGGAACAGCAGGTCGAAGCCGCTCTCGTCCGGTCCGGCGAGGTAGCCGTCCAGGGACATCGTGGTGGCGCTGGTGGTGACCTTGCCCATCTGCTGTCTCCTTCGGTCGTCCGCGAGGGCCGCGCCGGACCGCCGTCCGCGCGCGTGCCCGGTACGGGTCCACCCTTCCCCGTCGAGGCGCCTTTGACTTCGAGGGCACTCGAACTCCTACCTTCGTCGGGACGGTCGCGGTTCCGGGAGAGTCCCGGTGGCGGGCCGTGCCAGGAGGTGGCGGAGATGACGGGGATGCCCACGCGCAGGCTCGGGGCGCTGGAGGTTTCGGCTCAGGGGCTCGGGTGCATGGGGATGAGCCACGGGTACGGGGCGTCGGATGACGAGATGTCGCTCGCCACCTTGAACCGGGCGCTCGATCTCGGCGTCACGTTGCTGGACTCCGCCGACTTCTACGGGGCGGGCCACAACGAAGAACTGCTCGGCAGGCTGCTCGCCGAGCGGCGTGACGAGGTGGTGCTGGCCACCAAGTTCGGCTTCGCCAACCGCCTCGGCGACCCGGCCGCCATCCGCGGCGACGCCGCCTACGTACGGCAGGCGTGCGACGCCTCGCTGCGCCGCCTCGGCGTCGACCACATCGACCTCTACTACCAGCACCGCGTCGACCCGCAGGTGCCGATCGAGGAGACGGTCGGCGCGATGGCGGAGCTGGTCGCGGCGGGCAAGGTGCGCCACCTCGGGCTCTGCGAGGCGGGCGCGGAGACCGTCCGCCGGGCGCACGCCGTCCATCCGATCGCCGCCTTGCAGAGCGAGTGGTCGCTGTGGACCCGTGACCTGGAGCGGGAGATCGCGCCGGTCTGCCGGGAGCTGGGCATCGGCCTCGTCCCGTTCTCGCCGCTCGGCCGCGGCTTCCTGACCGGGCGTTACGCGTCCGTGGAGGGCATGGCGGAGACCGATGTGCGGCGTAGCCAGCCGCGGTTCGCCGACGGGAACCTGGAGCAGAACCTCGCGATCGTACGGAAGCTGGCGGAGCTGGCCGCCGAGCGCGGGGTGACCGCCGGGCAGCTCGCGCTGGCCTGGGTGCAGCACCGCGGCGACGACGTCGTCCCGATCCCCGGCACCCGGCGCGAGCGGTACCTGGAGGAGAACCTCGCCGCGGTCGGCATCGAACTGTCCGCCGATGACCTCGCCGCCATCGACGCCGCGGCCCCGGCCGACCGCGTCGCCGGCACCCGTTACGACGCCGGGAGCCTGGAGCTGGTGGGGAAGTGAGGGACCCGGGAGGGTCGGCCTCCGGCGGCGCCCCCGACGGCCCCGCCTTCCTCCGTCGCTTCCACGCCGCGCACCCCGCCGTCACCGCCCGGGCCATGGCGCACGGCCGCGCGCCCGACGGCCGGTCCAGCTATGTGCTGCTGCGGGACGCGGTGGCCGGGCGGCGCCGGGTGCTGGACGTGGGCTGCGGAGACGGGCTGCTGCTGGAACTGCTCGCCGCCCGGCCCGGTCGGCAGGTCGCGGGCATCGACCTGTCGGCTGCGGAACTGGCCCTGGCCCGCCGCCGTCCGGGACTGGACGCGGCACCGCTGCACGCCGGGAGCGCCGACCGACTCCCTTTCGCAGATGGTGAGTTCGGCGGTGTCGTCTCGCACATGGCGCTGATGCTGATGAACGACCCCGAGCGGGTCGCCGCCGAGATCGGCCGGGTGCTGGCGCCCGGCGGGACGCTCGCCGCGGTCCTGGGCGGCGGGCCGGGGGAGGGCGAGGCGTATGCGACGTTCCTGCGGCTGCTGCGGCCGGTGCTCGACGCGGCGCCGCCCGAGCGCCGCCTCCCGCGCCTCGGTGACCGGCGGCTACGCACCCGCGAGGGGTTCGACGCGGTCTTCGGGCCCGCCGGATTCGCCCCGGTGGCCTGGGAACGCGTACCGCTCGACCTGACCGCGCCGCCGGAGACCGTGTGGCGGACGGTCGGCTGCCTCTACGACCTGGCGCTGCTGGACCCGGCGACCGTCGCGGAGCTGCACGACCGGTTCACCGCCGCCACCGCCCCGACGGCGCTGCCGGACGGCCGCATCCCGTGCGGGATGACGGTGTACGTGGCGGTGGCCCGGCGCACGGGCTGAGCCGCGGGGCGCGCGCCGGGTGCGGGCGCGCCCCCGGCGTCAGGCCCCGTACGGCCGCGCGGCGCGGCCCTCGCGCAGGGTGAGGGCCCACCAGGTGAGCTGGTTCAGGAGGGTGTCGGCCGCCTTGGTGGCGGGCGCCGGGTCGTGGAGTTCGCCGTTCTCGTCGAAGAGGGTCCAGGCCAGCGGGAAGCTGACCGTCTCGCGGATCGTCGTGGCGTGCAATTCGGCGAAGACCAGTCGCAGTTGCTCGACCGCCCGCGACCCGCCGGAGAGCCCGCCGTACGAGACGAAGCCGACGGGCTTGGCGTGCCACTGCGGGTTCAGCAGGTCGATGGCGTGCTTGAGCGGCGCGGGGAACGAGTGGTTGTACTCGGGGGTGATCACCACGAACGCGTCGGCCGCCGCGATGCGCCCGGCGAACTCCTCGAACTCCGGCGTCCCGTGGCGCAGTTCGTACGGGCGGACCTCGTCCAGATCGATCACGTCGACGTCGAGGTGCGGACGGGCGGCGGCCTGCCGGGCGAACCAGCCGCTGACGACCGGCGCGAACCGGCCCTCACGGGTGGAGCCGACGAGCACGGCGAGGGTGTGGCGGGCGGGGGCGTCGGTTTCGGGCGTCTGGGCGCCGGGTGCGGACACGGGATTCCTCCGGAGGGGAGCGTGGGTGGCGAGGGCGGGTGCCGCCGTCGGGACCGACGCTAGAACCTCAAGTGGAGTTCAGGTCAACTGTCGCCGGCCGGTCGCGATCTGCCGCCTGCCGCCTGCCGCGTGCGTCCGCCGCTCGGCCGGATGCGGTACGGGCCCCGGACGGAGGTGACTCCGTGCCGCATCCGGCCCGTGCCCGCTCCGTCCGGGGCCCGTGCCCCAGGGGATCCGCCCGCTCAGGCGGCCTTGAACAGCCTCAGCAGTTCCTTCTTCTCGAACATCCGGGCCGTGTCGATCGCCGAGGGCGTGCCCGCGGCCGGGTCCGCGCCGTGGGCGACCAGGACCTTCACGACCTCGTCCTCGCCCTTGAAGACCGCGCCCGCCAGCGGCGTCTGGCCGCGGTCGTTGGTGCGGTCGGCGTCGGCGCCGCGGTGCAGCAGCGCCTCCACCGTGGCCGCGTGACCGTGGTAGGCGGCCAGCATGACCAGCGAATCGCCCTTCTCGTTGGTCAGGTTGGCCGGTACCCCGGCGTCCACGTACGCGGCGACGGTGTCCGTGTCGCCCTGCCGCGCGAGGTCGAACACCTTGGCCGCGAGCTGTAGCACCTCGGGGTCGTGGGCGTGCTCGGTCGCCTCGGGCCCCTGCGGTCCGGTCTGCGCATCGCTCATGATCGCCGGCCTCCTGTGATCGTCGCCAACTGGCTGTGCGCCGCCACTGTAGGCACGCCCCCGCCCCTTTGTGCAGGCCAACGCCGTACGACGAGGGAACACCACGCGACCGGACAGCCGCGGGGCGAGGGCCGGGCACCGCCCCCCGCCCCCGCTCCCGCAGGGCTCAGAACGCCGCGCGGATCTCCCCGACCCGGACGCCGCCGCCCAGCAGCGGTACGTCCGCGATGCGGTCCAGGACCGGCGCCTCGACGCCCATCCCGCGCAGCGTGCGGGCCAGCACCGGGCCCAGCGTGCGGGTGTTGCCGTCGTCGATCTTGAAGGCGAGGGCCCGGCCGTCGGGCAGGGCCAGCGCCTGGACCGCCTCCGCGCCCATCTTCGACAGCGTGCCGGGCAGCTCCCGCATCAGCCAGGTGTCCGGGCGCCGGGTCCCCGCGACGTACTCGGGGTGCGCGCGCATCGCGTCGGCGACCCGCCGCTCGGGCGTGCCCGGCTCGGCGCGGACGAAGGTCCGGAACGCGCGGGCCAGACCGGTCAGCGACAGCGACATCAGCGGCGCACCGCAGCCGTCCGTGCCGATGTGCGCCACCTCCTCACCGCTCGCCGCGCGCACGCACTCCAGGACCAGCTGCTGGAGCGGGTGGTCCTGGTCGAGGTAGGTCTCCGTCGGCCAGCCGTTGGCGACGCAGGCGGCGAGCATCGCGGTGTGCTTGCCGGAGCAGTTCATGGTGAGCGGCGAGCGGACCTGCCCGGACGCGAGGTAGAGCTCGGCCTCCTCCGGGTCCAGCGGGAGGTCCGGCGGCGTCTGCAGCTGTGCCGCGTCGAGCCGGAACTCGTCCAGCATCGTCCGCACCAGATCCAGGTGGAACGCCTCACCGGAGTGGCTGGCCGCCGCCAGCGCGAGCCGTTCGCCGGACAGCTCCAGGCCCGCCCGCAGCAGCGCCGCGGCCTGCATCGGCTTGTTGGTGGAGCGGGGGAAGACGGGCGCGTCGATGTCACCGAGCGCGGTCTCGACGCTGCCGTCGGCGGCCAGCACCACCAGGGAGCCGCGGTGGCGCCCCTCGACGAAACCGGAGCGGACGACCTCGGCGAGGACCGGGGCGTCCGGGGCGTCCGGGGAGTCCGGGCGGTCGGATATCGGGCGGGACGGAGACATCGATGGGCCTTCCGGGAAAGCGACCGGCCCTCCCCGGAAGGCTTGTGGCCCAGGTCAGGACAGCAGGTCGTCTACTTGTGCTTCCCCTTCACGGTACCTGCGGGCGATTTCGGTGCTGCAATCGTCGGCCATCCGCTGGAGCGACTGCCGCCGCCCGGAGACCTGCTGCTCGTACCGGACCAGCCGGGCCATCGCCGCCGTCAGCTCGCCGTCGGTCCGCGCGCCCAGATCGGACAGCTCGACCTCGCCGAGCATGTCGTCGGCGAGCCGCCGGTACTCCTCGCCGTGCGGGGTGCCGACCGTGACGTGCCGGGCGGAGGAGCGGTGGCGGGACGGGACGTCCGCCAGGATCTCCGGCAGCCGGTCGAGCAGCGGCGGCAGCGGCGCCGCCCGGCGGGCCAGCTCCGCCCGCAGGATGTCGATCCGGCCCTGGAGCAGCCGCCGCAGATAGCTGAGATCGGCCTCCTCGCGCTGTGCGTCGCGCCGCAGCACCCGCAGCTCGGGCAGGCCCGGGGCGGTCAGATCCGGCTGGACGACGGGGTGGAAGCGGTCGCGCTGCTGCGGCGGGCGGTGCTGCGACCGGCCGGCTTGGAGCATGGGGCCATCCTCGGTGCGGGCGCCGTCGGCGGGAGCCGTCGCCATGGTCGTCCAACGGGCGACGGGCGGTGCCGGAGCGGCACTCGGAGTCGTACGGGCGGGTGGTACGGGACCGGGGATCCGCCCGGCGCCGGCAGTGCTCATGAGTGGTTGTCCCCTCGTCCGGTGCGGCATCCAGGGCATGTTGTCCATGAAACGCACCACGTGCACGCATCGTGCCACTCTGGGCGGTCCGTATGCAGGGCCATGACACCCGAACGGCCCCCGGAGGGGCACGGCTGTCCGAACGGTTGCGGGGCCCGGCATGATGGCGGGTATGCGAGCAGTGGTGCAGAGAGTGGACGGCGCACGCGTCGTCGTGGACGGCGAGACGGTCGGCGAGATCGTCGGCGAGGGACTGTGCGTGCTGGTCGGGGTCACGCACGACGACACCGCGGAGAAGGCGGCGCAGCTCGCCCGGAAGCTGTGGTCGGTGCGGATTCTCCAGGGCGAGAAGTCGTGCTCGGACACGGCCGCCCCGCTGCTGGTCATCAGCCAGTTCACTCTCTACGGTGACGCCCGCAAGGGCCGCCGCCCCACCTGGAACGCGGCCGCGCCGGGACCGGTCGCCGAACCCCTCGTCGACGAGGTCGTCGCCCAGCTGCGGGCCCTGGGCGCCCAGGTGGAGACCGGCCGCTTCGGCGCCGACATGAAGGTGTCGCTGACCAACGACGGGCCGTTCACGGTCCTCGTGGAGGTCTGACGACCGGCCCTGTCCCGGTATGGCTGCGGCCGCGGCCCCTGCGCGAGGGACCGCGGCCGTTACGCGAACGCCCTACGGCGCGACCACGACCTCCTGGGCCGCGGCGGTGCCCTCGGCGTCCAGCGGGGCGTCGACGGGGACGTTCCGCTTGATCAGGCCGAGCGCGATCGGGCCCAGCTCGTGGTGGCGGGCCGAGGTGGTGACGAAGCCGATCTGGCGGCCCTCGGGACCGTCGGCGGCGAGCCGCAGCGGCGTGCCGTGCGGCGGCAGATGCACCTCGCTGCCGTCCAGGTGCAGGAAGACCAGCCGGCGCGGCGGCTTCCCCAGGTTGTGGACGCGGGCGACGGTCTCCTGGCCGCGGTAGCAGCCCTTCTGCAGGTGGACCGCGGTCTCCAGCCAGCCCAGCTCGTGCGGGATGGTGCGGTGGTCGGTCTCCAGGCCCAGCCGCGGGCGGTGCGCCTCGACGCGCAGCGCCTCCAGCGCGAGGACGCCGATCGCCGGGCCGTGGGCCGCGGCGAACGCGTCCAGCTCGGCGCGCGGCAGGAAGAGGTCCCGGCCGTGCGGCGTCTCGCGGACGACGGTGCCCGCGGGCGCCTCGGTGATCGAACCGGCCGGCAGGTGCACCACGGCGAAGTCGGCGGTGCGGTCGGCGACCTCGACGCGGTAGAAGAACTTCATGCTCTCCAGATAGGCGATCAGCGCCTCCTGGGTGCCCGGCTCGGCATGCAGCCACGTCGTCTCCCCGTCGTCGACGAGGTAGAGCGCATGCTCCACATGGCCGTGCGGGGAGAGGATCAGCGCCTCGGTGGCCTGCCCGGGCGGCAGCTCGCTGACGTGCTGGGTGACCAGCAGATGGAGCCAGCTCAGCCGCTCGGGACCGGTGACGGTGACGACGCCGCGGTGCGAGAGGTCCACGAAACCGGAGCCGTCCGCCAGCGCGCGTTGTTCACGGAAGAGGTCACCGTAGTGCGCGGCGACGCCTTCGTCGGGGGCCTCGGCGGGGACGGCGCCGGGCAGCGACAGCAGGGAACTCTTCATGCCGCCAGCCTACGGCCCGGCGGGGCACCACCGGGAGCGCGGTGGGGGCCTCCGGGCACGCCGCCGCAGCGTCTACGCCTCGCCGTCCTGCTCCCGCGCCGCCTTCTGTGTACAGGCGCGGCAGCGGCCGAAGATGGCGAAGTGCTTCAGGTCGGTGGTGAAGCCGAACTGTTCCTGGAGCGTGGCGGCGAACGGCTCGGCCACCGACAGATCCGCCTCGATCACCTCCGTGCAGTCCCGGCAGACCAGATGCATGTGGTGGTGGCGGTCGGCGAGGTGGTACGTCGCCGAGCCGTGCCCGAGGTGGGCATGGCTGACCAGGCCCAACTCCTCCAGCAGCTCCAGCGTCCGGTAGACGGTGGAGATGTTCACGCTGCCCGCGGTCTTGCGCACCTCGGTGAGGACGTCGTCCGGGGTCGCGTGCTCCAGTCTGTCGACGGCTTCCAGCACGAGCTGACGCTGCGGCGTCAGCCGGTAGCCGCGTTTGCGGAGGTCGCTCTGCCAGTCGGTGCTCACCACAGGGCCAGTGTAAGGAGCGCCCGGCCGCCCGAGGAGTCAGCCGACGTGCCCGGCGGCGAGATGGCGGGCCAGCGAGCGGACCGCGGCCGGGTTCCGGGGCGATTCGACGAGGTCGGCGTAGTCCAGCGCGTAGATCCGGCCGTGCTTGACGGCGGAGACGTTCGCCAGTGGCTTGTAGTGGAGCAGGAAGTCCTTCTTCTGGGCGGCGGTCGGCGAACCGTAGTCGTTGATCACGATGACGTCGGGGTTGCGCTCGACGACGGTCTCCCAGCCGACGGTGGTCCAGGTGTCCTTGAGGTCCTTGGTGATGTTGACGCCGCCCGCCTTGGTGATGATGTCGTCCGGACCGGCGTAGGCGCCCGCGGTCAGCGGCTTGTCGGTGCCGCTGTCGTAGAGGAAGACGGAGGGCTTCTTCCCGTCCTTGGCGTGCCAGGCGCGGACCTCGGCGATCTGCGCGCGGTACTCCTCGACCAGTTTCGCGGCGCGGTCCTCGACGTGGAAGATCTTCCCGAGGTTCGTCAGGTCGGCGTAGAGCGCCTCCAGCGGCGGCATCACCCCGCGGGCGCTGCCGGCGCCGCCGTTGCGGCACGACTCGGTCAGGACGTACGAGCCGATGCCGAGCTTCTTGAGGGAGGCGGGCGTGAGGTCGTTGCCCTCGCCGAAGCCGTAGTTCCAGCCCGCGAGGACGAGATCGGCGTGCGCGTCGAGCGCGATCTCCTTGGTGATCGCCTTCTTCGACAGCCACGGCACCTTGTCGTACGCGTCCCGCCAGGCGACCTTGTCGATCCGGCCCCGGTACGACGGCGTGACGTACCCGGCCATCCGGTCCTCCAGGCCGAGCGCCAGCATCAGGTCGGTGATGCCGATGTCGTTGGTGACGACCCGGGACGGCTTCTTGTCGAAGGTCAGCTCGGTGCCGCAGTTCTTGACGGTGACCGGGTATCCGGCGGCGTCCTCGGCATCGGCGCTCCTGTCGGACCGGTCGGAGGCGAACTTCGCGCCGCAGCCGGTGAGGGCCAGGGCGAGGGCGGATAGCGCGGAGATCAGGGCGGTGGGGCGGCGGGACATCGGGGGCCTCATCGGGGAGTGGGGGAGGGGAGGGAAGGCGCGTCCGGTGAGGCGCCCGGCGGGGCGGAGCGCCCGGTGGCCTCCGGGAGCCGGTCGAAGAGGAGCTGTACGGCGCCGGTCTCCGGGTGGCGGACGCGGTGGGCGCGGACGCCGAAGACGTCGGCGAGCAGCTCGGCGGTGAGCACCTCGTGCGGTGCGCCGGAGGCGACGATCCGGCCGCCGTCCAGGACGTACAGCGCCTCGCAGTGCTGCGCCGCGAGGTTGAGGTCGTGCAGCGCCGCCAGCACCGTCAGCCGGCTGTCGCGGACCAGCGCCAGGACCTCCAGCTGCTGGGCGATGTCGAGGTGGTTGGTGGGCTCGTCCAACACCAGCACCCGCGGTTCCTGGGCCAGCGCGCGGGCGATCAGCACCCGCTGCTTCTCGCCGCCGGACAGCCCGGGGAAGCCGCGGTGCGCCAGATGCCCGGCGCCGACCCGGGCCAGTGCCCGCGCGCAGATCTCCTGGTCGGCGGCGGACGCCCGGCCGCTGCCGCGCTGGTGCGGCAGGCGTCCCATCGCCACGATCTCGGCGACGGTGAAATCGAAGGTGGCCTGGCCCTCCTGCGGCAGCGCGGCCAGCAGCCGGGCGCCCTCGCGGGCGTCCATGGCGTGCAGATCGGCGCCGTCCAGCCGGACCGTGCCGCCCGCCGGACGCAGCGCCCGGTAGACGCACCGCAGCAGTGTGGACTTACCGCTGCCGTTCGGGCCGATCACCCCGATGAGCTGCCCTTCGGCGGCGCGCAGCGTCACGTCGTGGAGCAGCCGCCGCCCGGCGACCGCCACGGCCAGATCGTCGATGTCGACGCGCATCAGACGCCCCCTCCGAAGCTGTAGCCGTTGCGCCGCATCAGCAGCACGAAGCCGGGCACGCCGAGCACCGCGGTGATCGCCCCGACGGGCAGTTCGACGGGCGCGATCAGCACCCGGGACAGCACATCCGCCCAGACCAGCAGCACCGCGCCGAGCAGCGGCGCGACCGCGATCACCCGGCGGTGGTCGGCGCCCACCAGCATCCGCGTCACATGCGGCACCAGCAGCCCGACGAAGCCGATCGCCCCGCTGACCGCGACCACCGCCCCGGCCACCGCCGCCACCACCAGGAACAGCTCCCGCCGCAGCCGCCCGGCGTCCACCCCGAGCGCCGCGGCCGTCTCGTCGCCCATCGCCAGGGCGTTCAGCCGGCCCGCGGCCAGCCGCAGATAGAGCACCGCACCGGCCACCGCGGCGGCGGCCAGCGGCACCGACGGCCAGCCCGCGCCGCTCAGGGAGCCCAGCAGCCACATCACCGCGGACCGGGCCGCCTCGCCGCGGTCGGCGGAGAACACCATCAGCGTCGTCACGGCGGAGAAGCCGTAGTACATCGCGGTGCCGGTGAGGACCAGCCGCAGCGGGGTGAGGCCGTGCGCGGTGCGGGCGGCGGCGTACACCAGGGCCATGGCGAGCAGCGCGCAGACGAAGGCGGAGGTGGACAGCGCCCAGACGCCCAGCGCCCCGGCGGCGCCGAAGAGGAGCACGGCGTTGGCGCCGACGGCGGCGCCGGAGGAGATCCCGAGGACGAACGGATCGGCGAGCGCGTTGCGGACCAGCGCCTGGACGGCGACGCCGATGGCGGAGAGCCCCGCGCCGACGACGGCGGCCAGCAGCGCTCGCGGGAAGCGCAGTTCCCAGACGACGGTGTAGCCCGCCACGTCCTCGGCCGGGAGGGTCCCGCCGGTCACCCCGGCGGTCAGATAGTGCACCACCTGGCCCCAGCTCACCCCGGCGGAGCCCAGGCCCACGCCGCAGACGACGGAGCCGAGCAGCGCGAGGGTGAGGGCCGCGACCAGCGGCGGGAGGCGGAGGCGGCGCACCGGCGCGGGCGCCTCGGGCGGGCGCGCGGCGCGGGGCGCGGTGGCCTGGGAGGGCGTTGGTTCCACGGACGGTCCGCCTTCGGCTCGGGCCGTCCTACGGGTGAAGACACGGCCCGGCGCGTGCGACGGGTGTCCCCTCGCAGTCCACGGCGAGTTCTACAGGAGCAGGCGCCGCCGCGGGCGATCGGGCTCACGGACGCTCCCCTGGCCGGGGGCTCCGCTTACCGTTGCGGGTCAGCGCCGGACTCTCACCGGACTTCCCCCGCGGGGCGCGTCATACATATGCGGTTGTGGGACGTACGGGGCGCCGGCCCCGTACGCCGTCGGGCGGTGCTCAGCCCTCGTACGGGGTGCCGTCCGCGTTGAAGAACGAGACGCCGTCCGGGGTGTCGGCCGGCAGGCTCTCGGCCCACTCCTTGAGGTCGGCGACCTTCTTCAGGTGCGCGGACATGTACGGCCGCAGCGGCACCTCGGGGGTGGCCTTCTCGCCGACCCACATCAGGTCGCTCTTGACGTAGCCGTAGAGACGCTTGCCGCCGGTGTACGGGCCGGCGGCCGCGGTGCGGGCGACGGCGTCGGTGGCGAGGTCGATCTGCGGCTTCTGGTCGGCCAGCTCGCCGTACCAGACCTCGACGATGCCCTGGTCGCGGATCATGACGACCTCGACCTTGCGGTCCTTGTCGATGCGCCAGTAGCCGCTCTCGGTCTCCAGCGGGCGGACCTTCTTGCCCTCGCCGTCCAGGACCCAGCTGTGCGAGGTGTACTCCAGGAAGTCACGGCCGTCGTGGGTGAACGTGACCTCCTGCCCGAAGTTGCACTTCTCGGTGCCCGGGAAGTCCGCGACACCCGCGCCTTCCCAGTTGCCGAGGAGGAAGGCCAGCGGGACGAGGGCCGGGTTCAGGTCGGACGGGATCTCGATCATCAGCTCAGGCGATCTGTGGGGAGGGACAAGGCGGCACGGCGGGAGGCGGTCGTCAGCGCTGACCCTGGTAGAGCTTCTTGTAGGTCAGACCGGCGAAGGCGATGACGCCGACGCCGACCAGGACGAGCAGGGTGGTGAAGACTGCCTCAAGCACGTCGTGCTCCTTGGACGGAGTGGGGTGGAACGGACCGGACACGAGTCTAGTCGTCGCCGTTCGCGGTGGCGCTGTGAGGTTCCCCGCGCGCGGAGCGGGGCCGTCCGCTCAGTGCGAGTGGTGGTCGTCGCGGTCGTCCAGCTCGCGCCACCAGCGGTCCGACTCCGGGTCGCCGGACTCGTCCCACCAGCGCTCGTCGGGGCCCCGGCGGTTGGCGACGATCGCCGCGACCGGCGGGATGACCATCGCGATCACGCACATCACCACCGCGGCCGTCACCGACCACATCCGCACCACGCTCCAGGCCAGCACGAAAAGGGTGAGGCAGACCCCCATCATCACGAAGTACCAGCGATGACGGCGGCGGGGAGGCGGCCAGCCGGGCATACCTCCACGGTAAGTCCGCAGCGCCCCGGAAAGAAGCCCCGGCGGCCCGTTCGCGACACGGCCCGCCGGTCCGTACACAGCACGGAGGGCCGCACCCCCGGTATGGCGTCCAACCCCCGGGGGTACGGCCCTCCGCCGGTGGGTGCGCGACCGCCGCCGCGCACCCACCGCACGCTGTCGTCAGACGGCGATGGCGACCTCCGCCAGGCCACCCTTCTGCGCGACCACGGTGCGGTCGGCGGTGGCGCCGGGGACGAGGGCGCGCAGCGTCCAGGTGCCCTCGGCCGCGTAGAAGCGGAACTGTCCGGTCGCGGAGGTGGGGACCTCCGCGGTGAACTCGCCGGTGCTGTCCAGCAGGCGGACGTAGCCGGTGACGGGCTCGCCGTCGCGGGTCACGCTGCCCTGGATCGTGGTCTCACCGGGCTTGATGGTCGACGCGTCGGGGCCGCCGGCCTGTGCTCCACACATGGGATTCCTTGAGGGGTAGAGGGGTGGGGCGGACTTACTTGTTGGCGCCCAGCTCGATCGGCACGCCGACCAGCGAGCCGTACTCGGTCCAGGAGCCGTCGTAGTTCTTGACGTTCGCCTGGCCCAGCAGCTCGTGCAGCACGAACCAGGTCAGGGCGGAACGCTCACCGATACGGCAGTAGGCGATGGTGTCCTTCGCCAGGTCGACGGCCTCCTGCTCGTAGAGGGCGGTCAGCTCCTCGTCCGACTTGAAGGTGCCGTCGTCGTTGGCGTTCTTCGACCACGGGATGTTGCGGGCGCTGGGCACGTGGCCGGGGCGCTGCGACTGCTCCTGCGGGAGGTGGGCCGGGGCGAGCAGCTTGCCGCTGAACTCGTCGGGGGAGCGCACGTCGACGAGGTTCTTGGTGCCGATCGCGGCGACGACGTCGTCCCGGAAGGCGCGGATGGAGGTGTCCTGCGCCTTGGCCTTGTACGTGGTGGCCGGGCGGCTGGGGACCTCGGAGCCGTCGACCAGGTCGCGGGAGTCCAGCTCCCACTTCTTGCGGCCGCCGTCGAGCAGCTTCACGCTGTCGTGGCCGTAGAGCTTGAAGTACCAGTAGGCGTACGAGGCGAACCAGTTGTTGTTGCCGCCGTAGAGGACGACGGTGTCGTCGTTGGCGATGCCCTTGGCGGAGAGCAGCTTCTCGAAGCCCTCCTGGTCCACGAAGTCACGGCGGACCGGGTCCTGGAGGTCCTTCTGCCAGTCGATCCGGACGGCGTTCTTGATGTGGTTCTTGTCGTACGCGGCGGTGTCCTCGTCGACCTCGACGAGGACGACCTTCGGGTCGTCGAGGTGGGCCTCGACCCAGTCGGCGTCCACCAGAACGTCGGTGCGGCTCATGTTCTTCTCCTCCGGGGCAGTTGCGGGGATGTGCTTGCGGGGCGGGCACGCGGATACGCCGGGGAAGCGCGGCGGCTGAGGGCGGCGCGCGGCGCGGCGTGGCACAACGGGAACGGCGATCAGACGGAGCGGCCGGGGGGCGGACCGGCCGGCGACGGGGACGGACCCGTCAGACAGGGCGACAGAGCATGGTGGCGACGCGGCACAGGTCGACTGCCCGCCGCTTCGTGAGGTTCGCCTGTCCCCGGAAACGGGGACCGCTCGATGCGCTCTGCATGGTGCCGATCGTAGGGACGCAGGACGGGGCCTGTCACCGGTGTGTCATATGACGAGACGTAACTGTCCGCGATACGGAACGAAAGGCGCCGCCCGGCGCTCCCTCGCAGGGGCCGGGCGGCGGTGGAACGGTGGGGGGTCTGTCGTACGGGATGTGCCGTCTCAACGGCTGGACGTGTGGGGCGTCCGGGCGGTGAGCGGTCAGCCGGGGAGCTTGACGTCCGTACCGGTCGCGGTGATCTTCACGCCGCCGGGGCCGGTGGTGACCTTGTCGAGCTTGAGGTTGGACGGCAGCTGGTCGAGCTTCCACTCGTGGTCGGTCTGCGCGCGGACCTTGTCGGCGCAGCCGGGGATCAGCCGGCACATGGTCGGGATGGAGTCGGCGCGCAGCCGCAGGGTGTTGCCCTGCGCGGTGACCGAACCGGTCACCTCCAGCGAGCTGAGCAGCGGAATGGTCGGCGAGATCTTCACCTGGCCCCGGCCGTCCTTCTGCCCGCCGTACGCCACCTGCACATTCGCGCCGGACGCCGAGGTCAGGTCCGGGTAGGAGAGGGTGGCGGTGGCGGTGGCCGACGCGGCCTTCTCGATCGAGCTGTAGTTCTCCGAGAGCCGCACGTCGTGGAAGGTCGCCTTCAGCTCCGCGACCCGGAGCGTGTGGCCGTCGGCGCTGGCCTTGATGTCACCCAGCGAGGTGTCGACCTCGTCCAGGCTGCGCCCGGCGACCTGGGTCAGGAACGGGAAGCCCTTGATCGAGACCTCCGGATCCGCCGGGAGCGTCAGGCTGCCGCGGATCTTCTCCGCCGCCTTGTCCTCGGCGAGATTGACCGCCACCCGGTCGGCGGCGACGAACAACCCGCCGACCACCACGACCAGTACCAGCAGCACTTTCAGTGCGCGCATCGAACCCTTCCCCCACACTCGGCCGGTCGCCCGGCCTCTTGCTTGCATTCCGTACGTCACGGGCCCCCTGCCCGCGCACCGGCGAGCCTAGACGACCGGCCCGTGGGAGCGGCGAGGGCGACCGGTTCCCGGCGCGCGGCCGCGGCCGTACGGCGCCGGGAACGCGAACGGCCGCCGGGGGCGCGCGGGGCGCCCGGCGGCGGCCGGTCGAAGGGGCGGGCGGGTCAGCCGAGGACCGGGCCCAGCAGATGGACGGCCGGGGCGGCGAGCGCCAGCGGCAGCGCGACGCCCGCGGTGAGGTGGACGAAGCGGGACGGGTAGTCGTAGCTCGCCACCCGCAGACCGATCAGCGCACAGCAACCGGCGGCCAGGCCCAGCGCGGCGCCCATGGTGCCGAACGCGTTGAGCTGCCCCGCGCCCGCGCCCGCACCGGCGGCGGCGAGCAGCGCCAGGACCAGGGAGACCGGGCCCGGCAGCGGTAGCGCGCGGACCAGCACGGCCAGTGCGACGGCGGCGGCGCCCACCACGACCGCGTCCGAGAGGGCGGAGAGCTGTCCGGCGGCGAGCACCGTCAGCGCCGTGGAGGTCAGCCCCGCGGTCAGCGCGTACATCCGCTCGTCGGCGCTGCTGCGGTTGCGCAGCTGGAGGACGAGGACGAGCAGACACCACACACCGAGCGTGCCGAGGACCACCAGCGGGGCGTCCGCGCGCTCCGTCGCCAGCAGCGCGACGTCCGTCACCGCGCCCGCCAGGAACGCCAGCGCGATGCCCTGCCGGGCCGGCCACATGCCGTTCAGCCGGAACCATCCGGCCGCGGTGACCGCCTGGAGCAGCACCACCGGCACCGCCCGTACGGCCTCCGGCAGCGGTGCGGTGACCGCGATCAGCAGCGCGAGCACGGCGGTCAGCGCGGCGGGCTGGAGGCCCGGCGCGATGATCGGCGACCGGCCTTCGGCGCGGGCCCGCTGGTTGGGCGCCAGCCGGGAGAGGTCCTGCGGCGCGTCCGGCTGCGGGGTGCCCTGCGCGGTGCCCTGGGCGCCGTGGGCCGCACCGGCCTCCGCGCCGCCGGGGGCGGGGACGGTGGGCGCGGCCGGGGCGTAGGGAGCGGTGGCGGCCGGGGCCTGCTCGTACGGGGCGGCGGCCGGGGCGCCCTGGGGCTGCCCGTACGGGTCCTGGCCGGGGTGACCCTGCGGGGGCTGCCCGTACTGCTGCTGCGCCGCGTACTGCTGCTGCGGCGCGGGCGTCTGCCCGTACGGGGGCTGGGCCTGCCCGTACGGCGTCTGGTCGTACGCGGCCTGGGCGCCGTACCCCTGGCCGTGCGGGGCCTGCCCGGCGTACCCCTGCCCGTAGGGCTCCTGCCCGTACTGCTGCTGCGGGGCGTGCCCCTGCTCGTAGGAGGGTTGCCCGTGGGGGGACTGCGCGTACCCCTGCGGGGAGGGCTGTCCGGGGTACGGGCCGGGGGCGGCGTACGGGTCGGTGCCCGACGCGGCGTACGGGTCGGGGCCGGGCTGCGGGCTCGGGCCGGGCTGCTGCTCCGGGGTGCCGTAGGGGTGCTGCGGGGAGTCGCTCATGATCGTTTCCTCAGCCTCCCGCGAACGGCGGCAGGACCTCGACGGTGCCACCCTCGACGAGCGGGACGTCCGCGTGGTCGCGGGTGCCGACCGGGTCGCCGTCCACCAGGAACGAGCAGCGCTCCAGGACGCGGGCGAACTCCGGGTGCGCGGCGTGCGCGGTGCGCGCCGCGTCCAGCGCTTCGGCGAGCGTCTCCGCCGCGTACGGCTCCTCGGCCGTGCCTGCGGCGGCCTTGGCGGCTGCCCAGTAGCGCACGGTGCCAGTTGTTGTCACGGCGGCCTCTTCGTCGTGGGTGTGGTGGATGCGGGGTGCGTGCTCCCGCCGCGGCGCCGGAACAGGGGCCCTGGGACCGCGCCGTCCATGATGGCGTACGCACGGCCGGGCCCGGCGCGGCCGGGGGCCGGGCGGGCGGCTCCGGCACACGGTCGGCGGAGGCGGGTGCCCCCGTGCATCCGGTGTTCTCGTCGGATATCCGGTTGCCGCGGGCAAGTGTTCGCATAAGGTCGTACGGTGTTGGTCCGACTCGCGCGGGCGCATCTCCGGCCCCACAGGCGCGCAATATCGCTGATCGTTCTCCTCCAGCTCATCCAGACGCTGGCCACCATCTCCCTGCCCACCCTCAACGCCGACATCATCGACCACGGTGTCGTCCGCGGGGACACGGGCTACATCCTGCGGGTCGGCGGCTTCATGATCGCCATCGCGCTGCTCCAGGTCGCCTGCGCGACGGGCGCCGTCTACTACGGCGCCCGCACCGCCGGCCGGCTGGGCCGGGACGTCCGGGCGGCGGTCTTCGACCGGGTACAGACGTTCTCCGCCCGGGAGGTGGCCGCCTTCGGCGCGCCCTCGCTGATCACCCGCACCACCAACGACGTCCAGCAGGTCCAGATGCTGGTCCTGATGACGTTCACGATGATGGTGTCCGCGCCGATCATGTGCGTCGGCGGCGTGATCATGGCGCTCAACCAGGACGTTCCGCTCTCCGGTCTGCTGCTGGTGATCGTCACGATCCTGGGGATCTTCGTCTCGCTCATCGTGCGCCGGCTGCGGCCGCTGTTCCGCAGCGTCCAGGAGCGCATCGACACCGTCAACCGCGTGCTGCGCGAGCAGATCACCGGCATCCGCGTCATCCGCGCCTTCGTCCGCGACCGCCACGAACAGCAGCGGTTCGCCGCCGCCAACCGCGACCTCTACGACGTGTCGCTGCGCTCCGGCAAGCTGATGTCGACGATGTTCCCGCTGGTCATGATGATCGTGAACCTCTCCAGCGTCGCCGTGGTCTGGTTCGGCGGGCTGCGCATCGACTCCGGTGCGATGCAGATCGGCTCGCTCACCGCGTTCCTCAGCTACCTCATGTACATCCTCATGTCGGTCATGATGGCGACGTTCATGACGATGATGCTGCCGCGCGCCGAGGTCTGCGCCGAGCGCATCCAGGAGGTGCTGGACACCGACAGCAGCGTCGTCCCGCCCGAGCGGCCGCACGCCACCCTCAGCCGACCCGGCGAGCTGGAGCTGCGCGGCGTGGAGTTCCGCTTCCCCGGCGCCGAGGAGCCCGTCCTCAAGGACATCTCGCTGCTCGCCCGGCCCGGTGAGACCACCGCCGTCATCGGCTCCACGGGCAGCGGCAAGTCCACCCTGATCGGCCTGGTGCCGCGCCTCTTCGACGCGACCGGCGGCACCGTCCTGGTCGGCGGCGAGGACGTCCGCACCCTCGACGAGACGACGCTCGCCCGCACCATCGGCCTCGTCCCGCAGAAGCCGTACCTCTTCTCCGGCACCATCGCCTCCAACCTCCGCCACGGCGACCCGGACGCCACCGACGAGGAGCTGTGGCGGGCGCTGGAGACCGCGCAGGCCAAGGAGTTCGTCGCGGCGATGGAGGGCGGTCTCCAGGCGCCCGTCGCGCAGGGCGGCTCCAACGTCTCCGGCGGCCAGCGCCAGCGCCTGGCCATCGCCCGCGCCCTGGTCGGCAAGCCGGACCTCTACCTCTTCGACGACTCCTTCTCCGCCCTCGACTACGCCACCGACGCCGCGCTGCGCGCCGCGCTGGCCCGCGAGACCGGCGGCGCGAGCGTCGTCATCGTCGCCCAGCGCGTCGCCACCATCCGCGGCGCCGACCGCATTGTCGTCCTCGACGAGGGCCGCGTCGTCGGCACCGGCACCCACGCCGAACTGATGGCGGACAACGCAACGTACCGGGAGATCGTGCTCTCCCAGCTCACCGAGCAGGAGGCGGCGTGACCACCGCGGACAAGGAGACGGAGACCCGCGGCGAGGACGCCGCGCAGGCGGAGGAGCTGCGCCGCGCCGCGCGCCCCACCGGCCCGGCCCGCGCCATGGGCGGCCCGCCGCTCGTCAAATCGCTGGACTTCAAGGGCTCCGGCAAGCGGCTGCTCGGCCAGCTGCGGCCGCAGCGCGCCGCGCTCACCGGCGCCCTCCTGCTGACCATCGCCTCCGTGGCGCTCACGGTCACCGGCCCGCGCGTCCTCGGGCACGCCACCGACCTGCTTCTCGCCGGGCTGATCGGCCGCGATCTGCCGTCCGGCGTCACCAAGGCGCAGGCCGCCGAGCAGCTGCGCGCCCACGGCCAGGGCGGCCTCGCCGACCTCATCGGCACCCTGCCGCTCGTCCCCGGCCACGGCATCGACTTCACCGCCGTCGGCACCGTCCTGCTCTACGCCACCTTGATCTACGCGGCGGCCTCGCTCTTCGGCTTCCTCCAGGCGCGGCTGGTCACCACCGCCGTGCAGGGCACCGTCTTCCGGATGCGCGAGCAGGTCGAGGCGAAGCTGTCGCGGCTGCCGCTGAGCTACTTCGACAAGCAGCAGCGCGGTGAGGTGCTCTCCCGGGCGACCAACGACATCGACAACATCCAGCAGACGCTCCAGCAGAGCCTCAGCCAGATCGTCACCTCGGCGCTGACCGTCCTCGGCGTCCTCGCGATGATGTTCTGGATCACCCCGCTGCTGGCGGCGGTCGCGCTGGTCACGGTCCCGCTGTCGGTGATCGTCGCCACCCAGGTCGGCAAGCGCGCCCAGCCGCAGTTCGTCAAGCAGTGGTCCTCCACCGGCAAGCTCAACGGCCATGTCGAGGAGATGTACACCGGCCACTCCCTGGTCCGCGTCTTCGGCCGCCAGAAGGAGTCCGCCGAGCGGTTCCGCGAGCAGAACGACGCGCTCTACGAGGCGAGCTTCAAGGCGCAGGCCATCTCCGGCCTCATCCAGCCCGCGATGACCTTCGTCGGCAACCTCAACTACGTCCTGATCGCCGTCGTCGGCGGTCTGCGGGTCGCCTCCGGCGCGCTGTCGGTCGGTGACGTCCAGGCGTTCATCCAGTACTCCCGCCAGTTCAGCCAGCCCCTCACGCAGATCGCGGCGCTGGCCAACCTCGTCCAGTCCGGCGTCGCCTCCGCCGAGCGGGTCTTCGAACTCCTCGACGCCGAGGAGCAGACGCCCGACCCGGAGCCGTCCGCCGCCCCGGCACGTACCGCGGGACGCGTCGTCTTCGAGAACGTCTCGTTCCGCTACGACGAGGAGAAGCCGCTGATCGAGGGCTTGTCGCTGACCGTCGAGCCCGGCCAGACCGTCGCCATCGTCGGCCCCACCGGCGCCGGCAAGACCACCCTCGTCAACCTCCTCATGCGGTTCTACGAGACCCGCTCGGGCCGGATCACCCTCGACGGCACCGACATCGCCGGCCTCGGCCGCGAGGAGCTGCGCGCCCGCATCGGCATGGTTCTCCAGGACACCTGGCTCTTCGGCGGCACCATCGCCGAGAACATCGCCTACGGCGCCCCCGACGGCACCCCGCACGAGAAGGTCGTCGAGGCGGCCCGCGCCACCCACGTCGACCGCTTCGTCCGCACCCTGCCCGACGGCTACGACAGCGTCGTCGACGACGAGGGCGGCAGCGTCTCCGTCGGCGAGAAGCAGCTGATCACCATCGCCCGCGCGTTCCTCGCCGAGCCCGCCATCCTCGTCCTCGACGAGGCCACCAGCTCCGTCGACACCCGCACCGAGGTCCTGATCCAGCAGGCCATGGCCCGCCTGCGCACCGGCCGCACCAGCTTCGTCATCGCCCACCGCCTCTCCACCATCCGCGACGCCGACCTGATCCTCGTCATGGAGTCCGGCACCATCGTCGAACAGGGCACCCACGACACCCTCCTCGCCGCCGACGGCGCCTACGCCCGCCTCTACGCGGCCCAGTTCGCGGAGGCGGTGGTGGAGGCCGAATAGCTCATCCGCAGCCGCCGCCCGCCCCCGCCTGCCGCTCCGCGATCCACCCCCCGATCCGGTCCAGCAGTTCGGGGGCGGCGGCGTTCTCGGCGTGGCCGAAGCCCGGTTCCAGCCAGAGGCCGCAGGTGGCGGGGTCCGCGGCGGCGTACAGCATCCGCGGGTGGTCGAGGGGGAAGTACGGGTCGCGGTCGCCGTGTACGAGGAGCAGCGGGACGGGCGCGATCAGCGGGACCGCGGCGACGGGGGAGAGCGGCACCGGATCCCAGTCCTCGGGGTGGATACGGGTGCGCAGTCCGACGCGGGAGACCAGGCGGCCGGTGGGGCGGGTGACGGCCCAGTGCAGCCGGCGCATCGAGGCGGTGCCGCGGTAGTACCAGCGCGCGGGGGCGCTCACCGACACGACCGCATCCGTGTGAGCTCCGGTGCGCCCCCTGTGCGCCGGGCGGTGCAGCGCGGCGTGGCGCAGCACGACGGAGCCGCCCATGGAGAAGCCGAGGGTGGCGACGCGGCGGTGGCCCAGCGCGCGGGCCCAGCGGACCGCCGCGGCCAGATCCTCCACCTCCCGGTCGCCGACGGTGGAGCGCCCGCCGGACCGCCCGTGGCCGCGGAACGAGAACGTCACCACCGCCGCCCGGCCCTGGAAGGCGGCGGCTGCGCGGCGCAGCGCCGGGCGGTCCAGGGAGCCGGTGAAACCGTGCGCGACGACCAGCGCGAGGGTGTCGGCGACGCCCTCGCGGCCCGCGCCGAAGGCGCCGGAACGCGGGGTGTAGGCGGCCTCGATCCGGACGCCGTCGGCGGTCAGCAGGGAGGCGCGGTGACCACGTGACGTGATCGAGGAAACACGGGAGCGGCCGGGATCGACCTCGGGTCCGGGGGACATGTGGGCTATTCTGCTGGGCGTGGAGGATCCGGGCAGCGAAGCCCCCGGATCCTTTTGTGCTTTCGGACAGGCACGGTGCGTGGCCGAAAGCAGCGTACGAAGCAGTGCCGCAGACTCCCCCGGCCGAGGCCGGGTGGTGCCCCCGTCGCAGGGACCGAGGAGGAACCAGACGTCATGGGCGAGCGAAGCGAGCAGTACCGACAAGAACGGGCCGGGTACCGGGCAGGTGGTCGGAAGTGAGTTCCCTCCTGCTGCTGACCAACGCGCTGCAGCCGTCGGCGGAGGTGCTTCCCGCCCTCGGCCTGCTGCTGCACGGCGTGCGGGTGGCTCCTGCCGAGGGCCCGGCCCTGATCGACACCCCCGGAGCGGACGTCATCCTCATCGACGGCCGCCGCGACCTGCCGCAGGTGCGGTCGCTGTGCCAGCTGCTGCGGTCCACGGGCCCCGGCTGTCCCCTGATCCTCGTGGTGACCGAGGGCGGACTCGCCGCCGTCACCGCCGACTGGGGCGTCGATGACGTCCTGCTCGACACGGCGGGTCCCGCCGAGGTCGAGGCCCGGCTGCGGCTGGCCCTGGGCCGCCGCCAGCTGTCGGTCGACGACAGCCCGATGGAGATCCGCACCGGTGATCTCTCGGTGGACGAGGCGACCTACAGCGCCAAGCTCAAGGGCCGGGTCCTGGACCTGACCTTCAAGGAGTTCGAGTTGCTGAAGTACCTCGCGCAGCACCCGGGCCGGGTCTTCACCCGCGCCCAGCTGCTCCAGGAGGTCTGGGGCTACGACTACTTCGGCGGCACCCGCACCGTGGACGTCCACGTCCGGCGGCTGCGCGCAAAGCTCGGCCCCGAGCACGAGTCGCTGATCGGCACCGTCCGCAACGTCGGCTACCGCTTCGTGGTGCCGGACAAGGCGGAGCGCGCCGCCGAGGCGAAGGAGAAGAAGGCCGCGCCCCCGCCGTCCGGCGAGAAGACCGCGGCCGACCCGCCCGCCAAGGAGACCGTGCACTCCGGCTCCGCGGCGACCGGGGCACGCACCGCCAAGAGGTGAACGCGGGCCGACGGTTCACGGCCCGGAGCCTCGCCGCCCGCCCCTTGAACCGTCGGCCGCCCCGCGGCCTCTGCGGACCCGGCTCCTGGGCGCCGTCGCCGCGTTAGCGTCCTGGCATGAACCCCGCGAGCTCCTCCGTGCTGGTCGACATCCGGAAGTACGACGGGAGCCTGAGCGCGCGGTGGACCGCCGACCGGCTCGGCGCGGACGCGTACGGCGTGTGGCTGGGCACGGCGCGGGGCGTCCCCGTCAGTTCGGCCACGGGCGGTTGGACCAGCCGGTTCGCGTACGTGACGGTGGTCCCGCGGGGTGAGTGGTGGACGGCCACGTTCTGCGCGGCCCCGGGGCCCGAGATGTACTGCGACGTGTGCACGGTGCCCGAGTGGAACGCGGACGGGACGGTCCTGCGGATGGTGGACCTCGATCTCGATGTCGTGCGGCTTCCCGGCGGCGAGGCCCGGATCGAGGACGAGGACGAGTTCGCCGAGCACCGTCTGCGGTTCGGCTACCCCGCGAGTGTGGTCGGCGAGGCCCGGCGCACCTGCGCGTGGTTGATGGCGGCGGGCCGCCGCGACGGTGACGGCGCCGAACCCTTCGCCTCGGCGTACCGCTACTGGCTCGATCAGATCAGGTAGGCCGGGCTCGGCCGGGCCGCGGACCCTCGCCGTCCGCCCCCTGGGGAGCCCCCCGTTCACCCGCGTAGACTGCCGCGCGTGGCCAAGGTGACGCGGGATGATGTGGCAAGGCTGGCGGGGACCTCGACCGCGGTGGTCAGTTATGTCATCAACAACGGTCCGAGGCCGGTCGCGCCGGCCACCCGGGAGCGGGTGCTCGCCGCGATCAAGGAGCTGGGGTACCGCCCGGACCGGGTCGCGCAGGCGATGGCCTCGCGCCGTACCGATCTCATAGGGCTGATCGTCCCCGACGCCCGGCAGCCGTTCTTCGCGGAGATGGCGCACGCCGTGGAACAGGCCGCGGCCGAGCGCGGCAAGATGGTGCTGGTCGGCAACGCCAACTACCTCGACGAGCGCGAGGTCCACTACCTGCGCGCCTTCCTCGGGATGCGGGTCTCCGGCCTGATCCTCATCAGCCAGGGCCCCAGCGAGCACGCCGCCGCCGAGATCGACGCCTGGGACGCCCGGGTGGTGCTGCTGCACCGCAGGCCCGATGCGATCGACGACGTCGCGGTGATGACCGACGACGTGTGGGGCGCCCAGCTCGCCACCCGCCATCTGCTGGAGCACGGCCACCCGTACGTCGCGTTCCTCGGCGGTACGGAGCAGACGCCCAAGTCCGGCGACCCGGTCACCGACCACGTCGAGGGGTGGCGCCGGGCGATGCTGGAGGCGGGCCTCTCGCTGGAAGGCCGCTACTTCCAGGCCCCGTACAACCGCTACGACGCCTACCAGGTCGCACTGGAGCTGCTGGCCGGGCCCCACCGGCCGCCGGCCCTGATGTGCGCCACCGACGATCAGGCCATCGGCGTGCTGCGGGCCGCGCGGGAGCTGCGGATCGATGTGCCGGGGGAGTTGGCGGTCGCCGGGTTCGACGATGTGAAGGAAGCCGGGCTGACCGATCCGCCGCTGACGACGGTCGCCTCGGACCGGGAGGCGATGGCGCGCGCCGCCGTCGATCTCGTCCTCGACGACGGGCTGCGGGTGGCCGGTTCGCGCCGCGAGCGGCTGCGGCAGTTCCCCTCCCGGCTGGTGGTCCGCCGCTCCTGCGGCTGCGGCGGCTGACGCCGGGCGGCTTCGGGGCGGAAGGAGGCCGCGCGGCGCCAGGCGCCTCCGGCCGGGTGGTCTTATACCGGGCATACCTACTTCTGCCGGGTCTCTCAGGGCGTTCTCACCCCGTTCTCATGGTGGCCGCGCACAGTGATCCCATGACCGAGAGCTACCGCCGCAGCGGCGATGAGATGTCCCAGGACGGGCCGTACGGCTACGGCCACGGCGACGGCGCCCGCACGGGCGGGGCCGGAGCGGCGTACCCGCCGCCACCTCCGTACGCGCCCGGTGGTGAGGGGGCGTACGCGGGGTTCGCGGGTGCCAATCCGGCCGCGCCGCAGGCGCCCCAGGAGGCGCCGCGGCACCGGGTGCGGCGGCCGGTCGCGCTGATCGCGGCGGTGGCGCTGGCCTCGGGGCTCATCGGCGGCGGCAGCGCGGCGCTGATCGCCGGGGCGACGCAGCACCGGCAGGACGCGGGGGTCTCCGCGCCGCTGGTCAACGCGGGGAAGACCAGCGGCAGCGGGGTCTCCGCGGTGGCGAAGGCGGTCAGCCCGTCGATAGTCGAGATCAAGGCGCGGACCGGCGAGGGCGAGTCCACCGGGTCCGGAGTGGTCGTCACCGGCAAGGGCGAGATCGTCACCAACAACCATGTGGTGGCCGGCGCCCACACGGTGACCGTGGCGTTCAGCGACGGCAGCCGGAAGACCGCGACCGTCGTCGGGACCGACCCCGACAAGGACCTGGCGCTGGTCAAGGTGCACGACGCGAAGGGGCTGACGCCCGCGAGCCTCGGGGACTCCGGTGGGCTGGCGGTCGGCGACCAGGTCGTGGCGATCGGCTCGCCGGAGGGCCTGACCGGCTCGGTGACCAGCGGGATCGTCTCCGCGCTCAACCGCGATGTCACGGTGCCGAAGAGCGACGGACAGGGGCAGGACCCGGGGCAGGGCGGCGACCAGTGGCCGTTCGAGTTCGGCGGCAACCGCTACAACGGCGACACCGGTGCGTCGAAGACCTCGTACAAGGCCATCCAGACCGACGCCTCGCTCAACCCCGGCAACTCCGGTGGTGCGCTGATCAACATGTCCGGGCAGGTCGTCGGCATCAACTCCGCGATGTACTCGCCGAGTTCGGCGAGCAGCAGCACCGCCGGGAGCGTGGGGCTGGGCTTCGCGATCCCGATCAACACCGTGAAGGCGGACCTCGCCGCGCTGCGTGGGGGCGGCAGCGGCGGGCCGAACAGCGGGGTGTGAGTCCCGGGGGAAGGGTGACGAGGTGGCCGGCCGGTGTGGGGCCGGTCGGCCGCCCCGTCACCCTTCCCCCGCGTCCGCCCCGGTCCCGGCCTCCCGGACGCCTGCGTCCCGTGCCCGGCCCGACCTCCCCTCGGGCCGGGCCGCCCTCGTGCGACGCTTGCCCCGGGCGGCCCCGCCGCCCGCCGTCCCGTATCGCGTCCAGAGGTATCCAGAGGTAGTCGCGCATGAGCCCCGCCGACCACGGTGACCAGCCCGCCCGCATCCTGATCGTCGACGACGAGCCCGCGGTCCGCGAGGCGCTGCGGCGCTCGCTGGCGTTCGAGGGATACGCCACCGAGGAGGCCGTCGACGGGCTCGACGCCGTCGAGAAGGTCGCCTCGTACGATCCCGAGCTGATCGTGCTGGACGTCCTGATGCCGCGGATGGACGGGCTGACCGCCGCCCGCCGGCTGCGGGCCGGCGGGGTGACCGTGCCGATCCTGATGCTGACCGCCCGCGACACCGTCGGCGACCGCGTCACCGGCCTCGACGCGGGCGCCGACGACTACCTCGTCAAACCCTTCGAACTCGACGAACTCCTCGCCCGCATCCGGGCGTTGCTCCGCCGCAGCTCGTACGCGGCCGCCGCCGGCGCGGCGCCCGCCGACGGTGACGTCCTCGCCTTCGCCGATCTGCGGATGGATCTGGCGAGCCGCGAGGTGACCCGCGGCGCGCGGCCCGTCGAGCTGACCCGGACCGAGTTCACGCTGCTGGAGATGTTCCTCGCGCACCCGCGGCAGGTCCTCACCCGCGAGCAGATCCTCAAGGCCGTCTGGGGCTTCGACTTCGAGCCGACCTCCAACTCCCTGGACGTGTACGTGATGTATCTGCGCCGCAAGACGGAGGCGGCGGGCGAGCCGCGGCTGGTGCACACGGTGCGCGGCGTCGGCTACGTGCTGCGCGCGGAGGGCGGCGGCGAATGACCGCCCAGCCCCCGCCACCGCAGGCCCCGGACGGCGCCACGGCGGCGGAGCGGGCGCCCGGGCTGCTGGCCCGCGCCGCCCGCCGCTACCGGCAGCTGCCGCTCCGCTCCCGCCTCGCGATGCTCACCGCCGTCGCCGTGGCGCTCGCCGTCGCCGCGTCCGCCGCCGCCTGCTGGCTGATCACCCGCGACCGGCTCACCGAACAGCTCGACTCCACGCTGCGCAGCGTCGACGTCGGCCAGGGCTACGTCCAGGCGCTGAAGATCTCCTGCTCGGGCACGGCCGACGGCCAGGTGGCGTTCCAGCCGACGCCGTACACCGTGCAGCTGGTGTCGACGTCCGGGGACGTGTGCACCTCGCCGGAGAAGGACCCGATCCCCGCGCAGCGCGCCGATGTGGCCGTCGCGGACGGGCGGCTGAACTCCGCCGTCCACACCACCCGCTCCGTGGACGGCACCGAGATGCGGGTGGCGACCCTGCACTACCCGGGCCCGGTCACCGACGCCCGCGGCAACCACATCGCGGTCTCCGTCGCCGCGCCGATGGACCAGGTCACCGCGCCGCTGAACCAGCTGGCGCTGGTGTTGCTGATCGTCTCCGGGGTCGGGGTGCTGGGCGCCGCGACCGCCGGACTGTGGGTGGCGCGCGCCGGACTCAAGCCCGTCGACCGGCTCACCGACGCCGCCGAGCACATCGCCCGCACCGAGGACCTCACCATCCGCATCCCGGCCGACGGGGAGGACGAGATCGCCCGGCTGTCGCGGGCGTTCAACTCCATGACGGCGGCGCTCGCCGCCTCCCGGGAGCTCCAGCGGCAGCTGATCGCGGACGCCGGGCACGAACTCCGTACGCCGCTGACCTCGCTGCGGACCAACATCGATCTGCTGGTGCGCAGCGAACGCGCCGGCCGGCCGATCCCGCCCGCCGACAAGGAGGCGCTGCTGACGTCGGTGAAGGCGCAGATGGGGGAGTTGGCGTCGCTGATCGGCGATCTCCAGGAGCTGTCCCGGACGCCGGACGCCGGGCCGGGCGGCGGCACGTCGCTGCGGGTGGTGGCGCTGCACGACACGGTCGCCACCGCCCTGGAACGGGCCCGGCTGCGCGGCCCGAACCTGACGATCACCTCGGATCTCGCGCCCTGGTACGTCCGCGCGGAGCCGGCGGCGCTGGAGCGCGCGGTGGTCAATCTGCTGGACAACGCGGTGAAGTTCAGCCCGGCGGGCGGCACCGTCGAGGTCCGTCTCGCGGCGGGCGAGCTGACCGTACGCGATCACGGCCCGGGCATCGCGGAGGACGAACTCCCGCACGTCTTCGCCCGGTTCTGGCGCTCCCCGTCGGCCCGTTCGCTGCCCGGCAGCGGTCTGGGCCTGTCGATCGTCGCGCGGACGGCGGAGCAGGCCGGCGGCGGCGTGCTGCTGCGGCCCGCACCGGGCGGCGGCACGGAGGCGGTGCTGACGCTGCCGGGGGCGCCCACCCCGCCGCCTGCGGGGCCGGTGGAGCCGGAGCCACCGGGGGAGACCTCGGGGTGAGGACGGGCCCGGCCGGACGCCGGGCCGACGGGAACGGGCCGGGGCCCGGCCGAGCCGCTTGGCTCCGCCGGGCCCCGGCCCGTACTGCCCGCTTCCGCCGCTTCTCCTACTTCCCCGCCTTCTTCGCGGCGTCGCCGATCGGCAGGTCGCGGCCGTCGAGTTCGGCGAGGATGCCGTCCTCCTGGACCGAGATGTGGCGCAGCCGCACATCACCAGGGGTCTTCGGGAGGCGGAACGACAGCGACAGCTGGTCGGCGAGCTGCGGCTTGGTCAGGCCGGAGAGGGTGCCGAGGACCTTCGGGTCGATGCCGACCTTCTCCAGCAGCCACGGGTGGTCGACGACCACGTCGACGAGGTTGACCTTCATCAGCTTCGACACGAAGTCCGGCGAACCGGTCAGCTCGTGCAGCTTGTCCTCGTTGTGCAGCGCCTGGTCGACGTACTCCTGCGGGATGCCGATGCGGTGCACGATGGCCGGCACGCTCAGCATCGACCTGATCTTGTCGGCCTGGCGGCTGAGCTGATCGGCGGTCTTCTTCGTCAGCCGCAGGCCCTCCTCCTTGCCGGTGCCGGGGCGGTAGACCGCGACATCGCCGATGTCCAGCCGCATCTTGCTGATCTGCGTGGAGACGCCCCGGTCGCCGGCCTGCTGGATACGGGCCTGGGCGTGCATCCGCAGCTCGTGCCCGGCGATCGGCAGCCGGCCCACGGCACGGACCTCGTTCGGGCCCAGCTCGCTGAACTTGACCTGGGAGGCGCCCAGTTCGCGGTTCATGTCCTCGAAGGCGAGCAGCACGGTGCCGTGCATCTGCCCGATGGTGGCGCCCTTGATGGCGGTGGGCAGATCGCCGTCCAGCCGGATGTCGCGGGCGCTGGCCTCCAGCTTCGCGAGCGAGACCCGGTCGGCCGCCACGTCCGGGACGGTGACGTCGACCTGGTCGAGGCGCTTGTCCAGCACCTGGGTGAGGAAGGGGAAGCCCTTGATGTCGACCTCGGGGGAGGCCGTCAGACGCATCGCCTTCTTGATCTGCTCCGCGGCCTTGTTCTGCGCGTAGAGCACGGCGAAGCGGTCGCCGAGGGCGAGGAAGGCGGTGAGGACCACGACCGCGACCAGCACCTTGAGAGTGAGCGGCACGGCGGCGAAGCGGCTGATGCCGCGCTTCATCCGGCGGTGGTTGGGCGGCTGCCAGGCGTCCGGGTCGTCCTCGTCGGAGCGGAGTCCCAGCCCGAGCGGGTCGTCGCTGCCGTCCCGCTCGTTGAGGTACCGGCGGTTCTCCAGCCGGTGCGGCTCGACGGTCTCGGGCTCCGGTTCCGGCTCGGGGTCGGCGAGGGCGGCCAGGTCCGCGTACGGATTGACCGGCTCGAACTCACGGGTGTCCCGATCCTTCTCGTCCGGTGCCGGTGGGGCGGCGGAGCCCGGTTCGCGGAGCGGGGACGAGGGTGAAGATATGCGTTGGGGGGTTCGCATCCGCACATCTGACCATGAGCGGGTCCCCCGTTAGCAACTCCACCCGGCCGTAAGTGCGCAACGCCACGGTGGACATGGCGTGGAAGGGGAATATCGGGCGCGGCGGTGGCCCGGTGGACCGGAGGTGTGTCCCGTACGGGTCGGTGGGGGCAGCCCGACCGGGTCCCGGCGTCCGGCCTGTACGGGTACCCGGTGGGGCAACCCCTACGGGCCGCGCGGCCGCGGCGGCGGCCCGGGGCGGGCCCGTAGGGGGCCCCGCAAGGGCAATCCCGTAGGTGGGCGGCGGGGAGACCGCCGCCCACCCGCGGTCACTTCACGACGGTGATCCGGTCCGCCTTCGGCGGCGCCAGCGGCTTGTCCGCCGAGGAGTGGGCCGTCAGATAGGCGGTGAAGGCGTCCAGGTCGGAGCCGCCGACCAGCGGGTTCTTCCCGTCCTTGAAGGCGGGGAAGCCGTCGCCGCCACCGGCCAGGAACTCGTTCATCGCGACGCGGTAGGTCTTCGCCGGATCGAGCGCGGCGCCGTCCAGCTTCACCGAGTCCTTGACGATCCGGTCGGCGCCCTTCTTCGTCAGATCCAGGGTGTAGGTGAGCCCGTCGGAGACCTGAAGGATCTTCGGCGACGCCTCGTTGGCGCCGCTGACCTGCTGCTGGAGCGCGGTGAGCAGCTGAGCGCCGGTCAGGTCGACGGTCCGCATCATGTTGGTGAACGGCTGGACGGTGAACGCCTCCCCGTAGGTGACGACCCCGTCGCCCTCCTTGCCGGACGCCGCATAGGCCAGATCCGAACGGATCCCCCCGGGGTTCATCAGGGCGAGCTGCGCACCGCCCTTGTCCGCGGCCTTGGTCGCCTCCAGCTGCGAGTCGGCGACGACATCGCCGAGCGGCGACTCAGGGGCCTGCTCGCCCCGGCCCGGGATGTCCGCGGAGATGTGCCCGACGGGCCGGTCCGCGACCGGTGCGGCCAGCTTGTTCCAGCGGGCGATCAGCGACGTCATGTCCGCCGCCTTGGGCTGTGTCCGGTCCACGACGTGGTTGACCGCACGCGCCGCGTGGCCGCGCGTCTTGACGTTGGTGCGCACGATGTCGCCGGTGGCGCGGTCGTACGTCAGCGTGGTCTCGGTGTAGAGCTTCCCGAACGACGCGGCGGAGGTGACCGTACGGGGCTTCCCGGAGGGGTCGGGGATGGTGCAGACGTACGACTGGTGGGTGTGGCCGGTGACCAGCGCGTCGACCTTCGGGGTCACCTTCTTGGCGATCGCGGTGATCGGCCCGGAGATCCCGTCGCCCGGACCGGGGCTGTCGCAGTCGTAGTTGTACGAGGTGGAGGCGGGCATCCCGCCCTCGTGGATGAGGGCGACGACCGACTTCACGCCCTGCTTGTCGAGGACCTTGGCGTACTTGTTGATCGTGGCGACCTCGTCGTGGAACTTCAGCCCCTTGACGCCGTCGGCGCTGACGATGTCGGGGGTCCCCTTCAGGGTCACCCCGATGAAGCCGATCTTCACGCCGTGGTGCTTCCACACGGTGTACGGCTTGAGCAGCGGCTTTCCGGTCTTCTCGTCGGTGACGTTGGCCGTCAGGTACGGGAAGTCGGCGCCCTTGAAGGTCTTGCCCTTCTCGAAGCAGCCGTCCTTGGGGTGGCAGCCGCCCTTCTGGAGGCGGGTCAGCTCGGCTTGCCCCTCGTCGAACTCGTGGTTGCCGACGGAGGTGACGTCGAGGCCGAGCTTGTTCATCGCCTCGATGGTCGGCTCGTCGTGGAAGAGCCCCGACAGCAGCGGACTGGCCCCGACCATGTCCCCGGCGGCCGCGGTCACGGAGTAGGGATGTCCCTTACGGGCCGTGCGCAGGGACTGGGCGAGGTACTCGACGCCGCCCGCCGCAATGGTCTTCTTGCCGCCGTCCTTCTGGACCTCCTCCACCGTCCCGGACGAGCCCTGTGGCGGCTCCAGGTTGCCGTGGAAGTCGTTGAACGACAGCAGCTGGACATCGACGGTGCGTCCCTGGGCGCTGCCCGCGCGGCCGGCGTCCGGTCCCGCACCGGACGGCAGCGAGGCCGCGGTGACCGCGGTGGCGGCGGCCAGCACGGCCGCGCCGGCCGTCAATCTGCGCACGAGGCGGCGCCGTTGGGGTGTCGCTTCCATGGGATCCCTTCCGTGAACCGTCCGCCCGGCGGCGCCGCGCGGGTGCGGGCGGCCGGGCGGGGCTGTGCGGTACCGGCACGCGGCTGCGCCCGGGCGGACGCAGCCTACGGTCAACGCGCGTAGCGCAACAGGTCCGGGAGATGGCCGGATGGTGACGGGGGATCGGCCGGATCGCGGCGGGGGCCGACGATCGCGCCGGGGCGTCCGTGGGAGCCGGCGTCCCTTACGGGGCCCC
Organism: Streptomyces sp. NPDC029159; assembly: GCF_055564055.1. Classification (NCBI taxonomy): domain Bacteria; kingdom Bacillati; phylum Actinomycetota; class Actinomycetes; order Kitasatosporales; family Streptomycetaceae; genus Streptomyces; species Streptomyces sp. NPDC029159. Next base: position 162,331 of record NZ_JBVHWT010000011.1, on the reverse strand, counting down.
GACGGCCCGGCCCCGTACGGGGTGACCCCGAGACCCGGTGCCCGTACGCGCCCGTAAGGCCCGACCCCTACGGGACCGAGGCCCGTAGGGGTCGGGCCACGGAGTCCGTCCGCCCCGCCCCTCGGGGCCGTACGCTTCAGACCATGACTGACGCTGCACAGGAGATGGGCCCCACCGGCCGCCGGATCCGGGTCGCCGACACGCTCACGTCCGAGGAAGCCGCCGAGGTGCTCGCGCTGATCGAGCAGGCCGTGCGGACCGACGGGCAGCCCGCCGTGTCCGAACAGGGACGGCTCCAGCTGCGCGGCGGGGCCCGGGAAGGGGTGCGGCACCTGCTGGTGTCCGTACCGTCCGAGGAGGTCGAGGCGGGCACCGTGCTGGTCGCCTACGGCCAGCTGGAGGACACCGACCCGGTGGAGGCGCCCGCCGCCGAACTGGTCGTCCACCCCGCGCACCGCGGCCGCGGCCACGGCCGGGCGCTCGGCGGCGAACTGCTCGCCCAGTCCGGCCGCCGCCTGCGCGTCTGGGCCCACGGCGGCCACGCCGCCGCCCGCCACCTGGCGCAGACCCTCGGCCTGACGAAGTTCCGCGAACTGCGCCAGATGCGCCGCCCGTTGGCCCACCTCGACCTGCCCGAACCGCAGCTCCCCGACGGCGTGACGGTCCGCACCTTCCAGCCCGGCCAGGACGACGCCGCCTGGCTGGAGGTGAACGCCGCCGCCTTCGCCCACCACCCCGAGCAGGGCTCGCTGACCCAGCGCGACCTCGACGACCGCAAGGCCGAGTCCTGGTTCGACCCGAAGGGCTTCTTCCTCGCCGAGCGCGAGGGCACGCTGGTCGGCTTCCACTGGACGAAGGTCCACGCCGACGAGGGCCTCGGCGAGGTCTACGTCGTCGGCGTCCGCCCCGGCGCCCAGGGCGGCGGCCTCGGCAAGGCCCTCACCGCCATCGGCCTGCGCCACCTCGCCGCCGAGGGCCTGCCGACCGCGATGCTCTACGTCGACGCCGACAACACGGCTGCGGTCACCGTGTACGAACGCCTGGGCTTCGTGACGCACGAGACGGACCTGATGTACCGCTCGGAGACCTGAGCCGGGCCGTCGACCCGACCCCGAGGGCCCCGCGACCGCACGCCGGTCGCGGGGCTCTCGGCATGAAGATGCAGCGGGAGGAATGGCCGTTCCCCCATTCCTCTCCGGCATGCCGCTTTGCCCCCGCATTACGCGGACTATCCCGGATCTTGCCCGTACGGACCACGGTTGCTCCCGCGGCGGGGCAGACCCGGGAAATCCCCGTCCGGCGGTGAACTCCCCTCGCCGGGTCCGCATCTTCCTCCACGAAAAACGCGCACCATCAACGTCCCCGTACCGAGTGGGACTTGGCAACGGATGGTGCGCAATTCCGTGGCGGTGTCGAATTCGATCCCGCCCTGCATGGAGGAAGAGATGAATTCCTGGCGTTCCCGTATCGGCATCGGTCTCGCGGTCGGCGCCGCGGCGGTTTCCATCCCGCTCTCCGCCGCCACCGCTTTCGCCGCACCGCCGCCCGGCGACGGCTGGATCCCCGCCGGCGCCGAGCGCTACCCCTCGAAGGCGGAGTGCGAGGCGAAGGAACTGCCCGGAGCCCAGGCGAACGGCTACCACGAGGTGTGGTGCGACGACAGCGACCCGATCATGGCGGTCTTCTACCGCTGAGACACGCTCCCGGCCGGTGACCGGCCACGGAACGGTCATCGCGCGGCGGGTCGTGGGTCCTGCCGGGCGGTGACGAGGAAGCCCGCTCTCCTGGTGTGCAGCACCGGGGGAGCGGGCTTCCGGCGGCTATCACATCGACGGGGACGCACCGGTGGATCCGGAGATCGTCGCGCGGCGTGATCCAGAGGCCGCCGCCACGTCCCGCTTCGCAGCCTCTGCCCGTTCCGCCATGTCAGGGACTTGTAACAGGGTTCTGGTGGCTTTGGGGCGCGTGGTGTCTGTGTGTTGAACTGACAACTGTCCGAGGGTTTCTGGGACATGCATTCACCTGACGCGGTCGGCCCGGCACGGGTCCGGCCCTTTTACGTGAGGAGAAAAATATGAAGTCGTGGCGTAAGCCGATGACCTACGGTCTCGCCGTCCTCGCCGCCGCGGTCGCGATTCCGCTGACGGCTGGTTCCGCCTCCGCCGCAAGCTGGCACGACGTCGCCGGCGGCCCCGAGATGTACCCCGACATGGCCGCGTGCCAGGCGGACATCCCCGAGGCGAAGAAGCACTACGAGGACGCCAAGTGCATCGACAACAACGGGCGTATCTCCCTTTGGGCGCTGTACTGATGGTGTAGCGGGTCGCATGCGCCGGGGACTCGTCATTCGGCGGGCGCCGTTGGCGTAATACGGATGACCTCAGGTGCCAGGCGCTGAGGTCGCCGCATCAACCGGCTCCCCTGATGGGCGCGCACATCAGGGGCCGGAATGCCAAGCCCGTACCTGACGAACCCCGGGGGCCCGCTCTGACGCCCCGGCAGCGGAACTCCGAACGAGGGCACCACCGCCCGCAGTGGCCGGCGGACGGGCCCGACGACGAGGAGAGCTGGACCTCATGGCAGTTGCCCACTGGCTGGGCGAGCCGCCTGTCGACCGAGCGGATCTGGCCGTGTGGACGCTGGCCAGGCTCGCGGCGACCTTGGGCGAGGACATCGCGTGCGACGCGGTCGTCGAGTACGCCACCCGTGCCGGCGGTGCGCCTTCCGCCGGTCGTGAGGGTGGTCCGTACGGGGATATCGCCTCCGGTCGCGTTGCCCCGCGCACTGCGCCTTCGCAGGGACGGATCCGGATCGACGGCACGTCCGGCAGGCAGCAGCGGGAGGACGAGAGCGGCGAGCAGGCGCTGGCCACGCTGTTCGACCCTGCGCGGCTGATCCGGGGGTTCGGTTCGGTCGTCGATGTCCGTCCCGGTCGGCGCATCGGTCGCGACTGCGTCGAGATGGAGATCGAGCCGCACCGCCTGTTCGCCGACCCCGCCGGATTCTGGCTGCCCGGAGACGCCCGCTCCCTGCGCATGGCCGTCGACACCGCCACCGGATTCCTGCTCTCCGCCGAACTCCGGGCCCACGACGGGAGCGTCATCTCCTGGCACCTCGACGAACTTCGTGCCGACGCAGTGCCCCCCACCGGCCCCTGCGCCGTCCGCGACGGACGCCTGAACGCGCCCTCGTCCGCCCAGGACCAGCCGGGCTATGTCCCGGCGCGCATGGCCGCGACACTCCTCGAACCGGTGCGGCTGACGGCTCAGGTCGCCGTCGAGTGCGACTCGCACCGCGACCTGTCGCCGTCGGACCTCGACGGTCCGCCCGGGCGGCGCTCGTGGGACGTCACCGTCGCCCGCCCTGACGAGGGCTCCGAGCAGTTCGCCATGACCGGCGACTACCCGCCCGACCGGACCGGCCCCGCCGCCGCCCGCCTGGCGGAACTCCTGTCCCCCGCCCGCATCGTCTCCCACCTACAGGAAGCCACCCCGACTGGACAGGCGTCGCTGTCGGCGACAATCCGTCCCATGCGGACCTTCCCCTTCAGCGCTTGGGCCCCGGATGACTCGCTCGCTTGCGGATTCACCGTCGATCCGGCTACCGGAGTCCTCGTACGCGCCGAACTCCGGGCGCCCGAGGCGGAGCGGCCCGTTGCCTGCCATGTCGTGAACTCGCTGGAAGAGACCATCGCCCCGAACATCTCGGGCGCATAGTCACATTCCGCTCTGTGCGCGTCGGTTTTGATCCAAGAGTTGCTGAGCGCGAAGTGTCCAGGGGTGTTCGGGCCCAAGTGCTCGGGTCCGTCCTTCCACGAGCGCCTCTGCGTGCTCGATTGCCTCAGCATGTTGCCCAAGTGCGGCCAGGACTGCGCTCAACGTGGATCGCGCGTTCAGCGTGATGGGGTATTCGGGTCCAAAGCGTTGCATGTGCCCTGCGAAAGCCGTGCGACTGTGAGGGAGGGCCTCCGCCGGGTTTCCCGCGCGACGGAGAGCGTACGCGAAGTCGAGTTCTACGCGAAGCGTGATGGGGTGACTCTCCCCGAACTGGCGATGGCACTCCGTTACCAGCGCTGACTCTGCCGAAATGTCTTCTGGATTCGTGGACTGTCCCAGAAGGGAAGTCCGCGCGAGCATGGAAAGAGGGTGCTCGGCTCCGAAGAGTCGAATGCGGCCCTCGGCTGCTCGTCGAATAAATGAGAGGGCATCCGCTTCGCGATTAAGGTTCACGAGTGGCGCGGACAGCTTCAAGCACGTCTCCAAAGTATCCGGCGCCTCTGCTCCCAGCGTCCTCTCGCAGATTTCCAGCACCTCTCGGTGCAAAACCTCGGAATCCTCGAACCGTCCAAGGCGGAAAAGAGCACGTCCTACGCGTTGGCGCAGCCGGATGACCGCAACGTTCTCTTTCCCGAGCAGCGGAGAAGCGATCTCCGCAGCCTCGCTGCTCAGAGCTAGCGCTGAGGCAAAGTCGCCGGATCGGTGGACGGCAGTGGCGATCCTACGGGCGCACTCTGCTGCGGCTTCCAGCGTCGGTTGGCTGACGTCCCAGTTCACGGCTCTCCGTAGGAGGGCGATCACATGCGGCGCGAGGAGGTTCACGTGCGGCTCTTGCGCTCCGCGGTCGGGGACCTCCGGCAGCGCGGCGAGGAGTAGCTGGGCAGCTGTGGCCGCAAGTTGCTCTCGTTGGTCGACGGGGGTGGTGCGGGCGACGCTGTCGAGGAGGACGCCATGGGTGCGAAGGCACCGAACGTCACGGGAGACAACCTCGCTGAGGGAATGGTCGAGGAGCCCCCGGAGTGCTGTTTCGACGCGAGAGCCTGGGAGTTCCGGGCCAAGTTCCGCTCCGGAGAGGATCGACAGAGGCAGCGGGTCGTTGGCCCAGCACGCGAGGAGGCGCAGGAGCCAGCCGGCTTCGGGGAGCCCTTGGGCGGTGAGGGCGTCGAGGGAGAGTTGCCAGGTGCGGCTGAGCAGGTGGCGGGATTCACCGCCGACGGCGACGGCGCCTTGGTCGATGAGTTCGATGGGGTCCAGACCGGAACCGCCGTCGAGTTGGTGGCCGTAGTCGGTGAGGGTCCAAGGAGTGATGACCTGATGGGCGAGGAATCCACCGGCCAGAGTAAGTGCCAGGGGAAGGCGGCCAAGGCGATCGGCGATCTCTGCTGCGTCCTCCACCGATCCCGCATGGGGCGCCAGATCGTGGAGTACGAGAGCGGCCTCTTCACGGGGGAGGACACCGAATTGAAGGAGTTCGGCGCCGGGCCACCAGTGGGTCGCCGCCTGCCGGGTGGTGACGACGACCGTGCCGGTGGGGCTGGTACGGAGCCAGCCGCCGTCGCGGAGGACGGTCGGATCGTCAGCGTTGTCGAGAACCAGGAGCCAGGGCTGATCGGAGTGGTCCAGGTAGTGCCAGACCAGATCGGCCGCGGGGCGTAATCCGCTGCGCGCGCCCATCAATTCACCGTCGGAGGCACCGCGGTCAGCTGCGACCGCAAGCATTCCGGCCCGTAAGGAAGCGGAGTCGGAGGCGTTGACCCACAGGCCGATGCGACCGGCCTGGCCGGTGGCTTCCTGGAACAGTGCGTACGCGACAGCGGTCTTGCCGCAGCCGCCAAGGCCGTGGAGGACGTAGACGCAGTTGCCTACGCCGGGTTCGACAGCGGCGCGCAGGCGGCTCATCTCTCCGGAACGGTCACGCAGGACAACTGGTGCGCGGCCGACCGCAGGGCGGCGTACCGAATCCGGTCCCGACCAGTTGGGGCCGTAATAGTGCTGTTCGGTGATGTGCTGATCGCCGGAGGCTTGGAATACCCGGCCTTGTCCCTCGGCCCACCCGTTGTTGTCGCTGCTCATGGAGCCCACCCCTCCCGCCGACCTCAACTCGGTGAATTCACACTAGCCAACCAGTGCGTGACGGGCCGCGGACTCCGCTGAAGCCTTGCCCGACGGGGTCGACTCCCGGTACGCAGCACCGGGAGTCAGTGGAAGTCGACCCTCAGATGGCCCCGAACTCCCCGCCCTTCAGGGCCTTGACGAATGCCGTCCAGTGCCCGGCGGGGAAGGTGAGTGCGGGTCCGTCGGGGTTCTTGCTGTCGCGGACGGGGACGATGCCGTGTGCCTGCGCGGCGGGCGCGAATTCGAGGCAGGCCCCGCCGTTGCCACCGCTGTACGACGACTTGACCCAGGTGAAGGTGCGGGAGAACTCGACGCAGTCGCCGCCGTTGGCGTCGCTGTGCGAGGACTTGGCCCACTTAGCGGCGGTGAGATCGGTGTTGGGGCTCATGCTCGGTACTCCTTCAGCAACGTCTTGATCAAGGTCACGGAGTGGTCTGGGGACAACGCATGTGCCCTGAGCAGATCATAATCATCGAGGGCTGCCTCGACCGTTTGTGCGGAATCGTGCATCCGTCCTCCTACCCGGGTTTCCGTGTAGAGCACCGTGGGGGAGCCCTGGAAGCGCAGCAGGATGAAGGGCATCGTGGAAGTGGCGTGGATGCCTGCCGAGAACGGCATCACCTGGAGCCTGAACTTCGGTGAAGCGGTCAGCGACAGCAGATATTGGAGCTGATCGGCCATGATCTCGGGACTGCCGACAATGGTGCGCAGGCAGGTCTCGTGCAGGATGACCCAGAGGTACGGAGGATTGTCCCGCTCCAGGGCCTCGCGCCGTCTGAGTCGCGCTGCGACCTTGTCCGCGATGCCCTCTTCCGTTGCCTGTGGATTGGATACGCGGAAGACGGCCTGCGCGTATTCCTCTGTCTGGAGGATGCCCGCAACGAGATCGGTCTCGTACGTCAGGATCTTCGACGCCTGGCTCTCCAGGTTCAGATACGGCACGAACCACGACGGATGATCTCCCTCGTCGATCCGCGTCAGCATCCCCTCGAAGAGGCCGTTGGTGCCGAAGGCCAGGTCGCAGCCCTTGGCGAACTTCATGCTGGCCATGACCTTTCCGGCTTCCACCATGCTCACGTACGCGTGGGAGTAGCCGGTGGCCGTGCCCAGCTGTTTCTGGGTGAGGCGGCGGCCCGAGCGGACGCGTCTCACGTCGAGTCCGAAGCGTTGGAGGGGATTCAAACGCTCCGACGGTGTTGTCTCTTCCAATGCCGCGACCTCTGCTTCTGGTGGTTCCGGTCGGCGTTACGGCAGGTCAGCGCTTTCAGCGTTGCCGTTTAAGTGGCGCCATCGTATTGCCCGGTGCGTTTCCCAGGTGACCAACTGAGCACATCCCGGGCCGACTTCACCCGGGAGTGGGATTCGAACCTCGTGGCAAGGAGGCCGACGGCAATGCTGCATTCCGAAGGAGACGGCAAGGTGCCCGTTCCGTACATCACCGCCTGGAGTGGGGAACGGGTGGCCGTGCGTTCGCTGAGTGTGCGGGCGGACGGGGCGGGGCTGGCGTACCGGGACGAGGCGGCGGGGGACCGGGACGCGCACGGGGTGTTGTGGAGCCGGGTCGGGGAGGCGCCGGGGGAGGGACGGCCGCGGTTCCGGGTGGTGCATCCGGTGCGGCAGCGGCGGGCGTTGCTGGCGGGTTTGTGCCAGGTGTGCGGGGGGCCGGCGGGGCGGACCGGGCGCGGGGCGTTGTTCCTGCTGCCGCGTCAGGAGGGGCGGGCGCCGGGGTGGCCGGAGGGGGCGTACGGGATGAAGCCGCCGGTCTGTGTGGGGTGTGCGGCGGTCGCGGTGCGGCACTGTCCGCATCTAGGCGATCCGGTCGCCGTAAGGGTGCGGAAGGCGCGGGTGCGCGGGGTGTACGGCGGGTTCCACGCGCCGAGCGGGGGACGGCTGGCCGCCGCGTCGGAGGACGGGTTCCTGCCGTACGGGCATCCGCACGCGGCGTGGTTCCTGGCGTCGCAGCTGGTGGTGGAGTTGCGGCGGTGCACGGTGGTGGATCTGGCCGCGGAGATCGGCGGGGTGGCGGGCCTCGGGGCGCCGGGCGGGGAGGCGGAAGCCCACGGCCCGGCTGCCGCGCCCGGCCGGGCTGCCGCACCTGACCCGGCCGCCACGCCCAGCCGGACCGCTACATTCGGCCCGGCCGCCGCGTAACGCCCGCTCAGGCGGCGGCCGATGGGCTGGTCGGCCGATGAGTGCCGCCGCGGGATCACGCCCCGCCAGGTCACTACGGATGCTGCACGGCATCCCTCTGTAGTTGGGTCGCCGCCAGCAGGCTCAGCTTCGGTTCAGCCTGGCGCAGGGCCTTGACCGCCGCGACGGAGTCGATGGCTCCGGTGAAGCCGACGGCGGCCAGCCGGGAGCGGACCCAGCGGGCGCGCAGCTGGGCCTCGGTGGCCGCGGCGGTGGACTCCACGAGTGCGGCGGCGCGTTCCAGACCCGGGCGTTCCTCGGGCGGGGCCTCGGCCAGGGCCTGGCGCAGGGCCGCCGCGATCACGTCCGCGTCCCGGATGACCGGTACGACGTCGTGCTTCTTTCCGCTCAGTCCTGCAAGAGGTGCCATGGGGTAATCGTGGTGGGTGTGCTTGGCGGGTGACAAGTTGCTTGAGGGTTTCCAGAGGTCGGGCCGGGCCGTGCCGTGATCGTCGGCGGGAGGGTGCGCGCGGACCCCGGGCCCTGCCCCGGCCGGGTTGTCCCGGCCGGGTCCCGCTCAGACGCGAGGCGCGGCCTCCGGGTCCGTCGCCCGTAGCGCCTCCCATTCGCGGGCGAGCATCGCGTAGACGACCTCGTCGGTCCACTCCCCGTCGAGGAATTCGTTTTCGACGAGGTGGGCCTCGCGGCGCATGCCGAGGCGTTCGAGGAGGGCGGCGGAGGCGGTGTTGCGGGCGTCCAACTCGGCCTGGATGCGGTGGAGTCCGAGGTGGTCGAAACCGAGGGCGAGGAGGGCGCGGCTCGCCTCGGTGGCGTAGCCGTGGCCGTGGTGGGCGGGGTGGAAGACGTAGCCGATGCTCGCCTGGCGATGGGCGGCGCTCGTCCAGACGAAGGTGACGTCGCCGACGAGCGTGCCGGATTCGCGGACGACGACGGCGAGTTGGAGGACGTCGCCTTCGGTGTGCAGCGCGGTGCGGGCGGTCTTCTTGGTGACGGAGTCGCGGGAGGCGGCCTCGTCGAGCGGGCCCCAGTAGAGGTAGCGGCAGACCTCGGGGAGGCGCTGGTAGGCGTGGATGGCGGCGAAGTCGTCGTCGGTGACCGGGCGGAGGTCGAGGCGGGCGGTGCGCAGCGGGTTCGGCGGGGTGAAGGGGAGCGGCGGGTGCGCGGGAGGGGTCGGCATCGGGGGAGCGTAGAGGGTTCAGGTTGACAGGCGCAGCCCCTTTCCCTCACTCTTCCACTACTTAATTAGTGGAATGAGGTGTGCGGGTGCGACGGGCGGTGAGTGGTCCCCTCGGCGGCGCTTCGAGCGGGACGGCGATGGAGGCGATCGGCCTCGGCAGACGCCACCGGCACCACGGTGAGCTGCGGGACTGCACGTTCCGGCTGCCCGCCGGACGGATCTGCGCGCTGGCCGGACCGCCCGGCGCGGGCACCGGCACCCTCCTCGCCCTGGCCGCCGGAGACCTCCGCCCCACCGCGGGCACCGTCCGTGTCTTCGGCGCCGACCCCAGGACGGCGGACGGCCGCGGCCGGGTCGCGTACCTGGGCCGCGAGCGGGTCACCCGGCCCTGGCACACCGTCTCCGAGGCGCTGCGGCACGTCCGCGCCCGGCACGACGGGCCCTGGCAGGCGGCGCGCGCCGAGCGGGTGCTGGCGGCGGGGCGGGTGCCGCTCCAGGCGCGGGTCGGGGAGCTGTCGGCGGAGCGGTACGCCCGCTTCGCGCTGGCGCTGGCGCTCGCACAGGGGCCCGAACTGCTGCTGCTGGACGAGCCGTTCGCCGGACTCGACCCGCTGACCCGGCACGAGGTCGCCGCCCAGCTGATGGAGCAGGCGGCGGTGTACGGCACCACGATCGTGCTCTCCTCGTACGCCCTCGCCGAGCTGGACGGGATCTGCGACCACCTGCTGCTGCTGAGTGGCGGCGGGGTCCGGCTGGCGGGCGAGGTCGACGACGTGATCGCGGGGCACGCGCTGCTGCTGGGCACCGCCGAACGGCCCGGGGCGCTGCCCGCCGGGCTCGCCGCGCAGCAGGTCGTCGACGCGCAGTGGTCGGGGCGGCGCTACACCGCGCTGGTCCGGCGGCGGGGCGCGCTCGACGGGCCGTGGGAGGTCGCCGAACCGTCGCTGGAGGAGCTGCTGCTCGGCCACCTCCGCTCGCCCGGAGCGCCCGCGGCGCCCGCGTCCGGCGGCATGCCGGTGGGCCCGCGGCTCTGGCAGCGGCCGGGCGTACCGGGGCTGCCGCGCAACGGGGGCGCGCCCCGGGGCGGCGTGGCGCCCCGGACGGCCGGAGGGCCGCTGCTGTCCGGTGTCCCGCGCGGACGGCGGCAGGGCGGCGCGGCGCGCCTCGTCCACGGGTGGGAACTGCACGGCAACGAAGGAGTGACGGTATGAGCACGGCGACGGAACCCCGGACGGCGGGGGCGGCGGGACGCACCGCCGGGACGGGCCGGTGGGGCGGTCTGCTGTGGCTGGTGTGGCGGCAGAACCGGGGCATGGTGCTCGGCCTCCTCGCCCTGCTGGTGGCCGGCGGCATCGGGATGGCGGTGCAGGGCGGCCTGATGTCCGGGTACCTCGCCCAGCACGACATCTCGGGCTGCGCGCTGATCTCCACCAACCCGCGCTGCGAGGGCCTCCAGGAGGCGGTGGCGGAGTTCCGGACGGCGTACGGCAGGACCTTCCGCCTCGCGCAGATGCTGCTGTTCCTGCTGCCCGCGCTGGTCGGCCTGTTCGTCGGTGCGCCGCTGCTCGCCCGGGAGCTGGAGAGCGGCACCCACAAGGTCGCGCTGACCCAGTCCGTCGGTCCGCTGCGCTGGCTGACCGCGAAGCTGGCGCTGCCCGCCGTGCTGGTGACCGTCACCACCGCCGGGCTCGCCGCGGGCTATCTGTGGATGTGGCGCTCCGGCGGCCAGGAGACGCTGGGTGCGTACTGGTACTCCGACTCCGGGTTCATGGCGCTGGGTCCGGTGCCCGTCGCCCAGAGTCTGCTGATGCTCGTGATCGGCACGCTGGTCGGGCTGCTGATGCAGCGGACCGTCGCGTCGATGCTCGTCACCCTCGGTGCCGCCGCCGCCTCGACCTTGGTGTTCACGAACGTCACGGCGTACCTGCTGCCGCCCGTGACCACCGACTTCCCGCACGGTGGCCACGTGTCGGACACCGCCTGGGTCCTGTGGGAGGGCAGCCTCACCGCCAGCGGCGAACGCCTGCCCCGCGGCACCTGCTCCGCCGGGCCCGGCGTGGACAAGTGCCTGCTCTCCCACCACGTCGACGGCGGTTCGTACATCGTCCACCACCCGGCCTCCCACCACTGGCCGCTCGCCTGGATCGCGTCGGGCATCGCCCTCGCCCTCGCGGCGGTGGTGACGGCCGTGATCTACCGGATCGTGCGGCGCCGGTTCGGCTGAGCCGCACTGCCCGCGGCGCTACGGCGTCCGTTCCACCCGGGAGGGGGAACGGGCGCCGTCGGCGCGTTCCGGGCCCCCGTGCTCCCCGCGCACGGGCCGGATTCCGCCGTCCCTGCGGGCTCCGGACGTTCCCGTGTGACACGCTCCGTCGTCGCCCGGTAGCGCCCCGCTTGCCTGGTCGCCACGTTCGCGTTACCGGTGGTTCAGACGCGCTTGCGAGCATCGGTGAATGCAGCCCGCTGTGCCGAACGTTCCCCCACCACGGCTCTCAGCCGCGTACCCGTCCGACGCGCCCGGAACGCACGTGGCGCGGAAGAATGGGGACATGAACCAGCAGCCGAGCGCTCAGGTCCCCACCGAGACCGGGCGGCCGGCTCCGCCCCGGCCCGCCGTGGCGTCGCCGGACCGGAGCCCCGCGGTCCAGCCGTCGGTCGGTTCCATCGCGGCGCACCGCCCGAACGCGGTCGCCCCGTCCGTCCCGGAGCTGGCGCCCGACCTGGACTCCGACCCGGACGCCTACGAGGAGACCGCCATCCCGGGGGCGGGCGGCGAGGAGCTGCCCGAGGGGCGCTTCCTCGACCGGGAGCGCAGCTGGCTGGCGTTCAACCAACGGGTGCTGGAGCTGGCCGAGGACCCGGCCACCCCGCTGCTGGAGCGCGCCAACTTCCTGGCGATCTTCGCGTCCAACCTCGACGAGTTCTTCATGGTCCGCGTCGCCGGGCTCAAGCGCCGCATCGCCACCGGCGTCGCCACCCGCTCCGCCTCCGGGCTCCAGCCCCGCGAGGTCCTCGACCTCATCTGGACCCGCTCGCGCGAGCTCATGGCCCGGCACGCCGCCTGCCACCAGCAGGACGTCGCCCCCGCCCTCGCCGACGCGGGCATCCACCTCATCCGCTGGCCCGAGCTGACCGAGAAGGAACAGGCCCGCCTGTTCACCCTCTTCCGCCAGCAGATCTTCCCCGTCCTCACCCCGCTCGCCGTCGACCCCGCACACCCCTTCCCGTACATCTCCGGCCTCTCGCTCAACCTCGCCGTCGTCGTACGGAACCCGGTCAGCGGCCACGACCACTTCGCGCGGGTCAAGGTCCCGCCGCTGCTCTCCCGCTTCCTGGAAGCCTCCCCGCAGCGGTACGTCCCGCTGGAGGACGTGATCGCGGCCCACCTGGAGGAGCTGTTCCCGGGGATGGAGGTCCGCGCCCACCACATGTTCCGGGTCACCCGCAACGAGGACCTGGAGGTGGAGGAGGACGACGCGGAGAACCTCCTCCAGGCGCTGGAGAAGGAGCTGATGCGGCGCCGCTTCGGGCCGCCGGTGCGGCTGGAGGTCGAGGAGTCCATCGACCCGTCCGTCCTCGACCTGCTCGTCCAGGAACTGAAGATCTCCGAGGCCGAGGTCTACCCGCTGCCCGGCCCCCTCGACCTCACCGGCCTCTTCGGCATCGGCGCACTGGACCGGCCCGAGCTGAAGTACCCCAAGTTCGTCGCCGGCACCCACCGTGACCTCGCCGAGGTCGAGTCGGCGTCCGCGCCCGACATCTTCGCCGCCGTCCGCGCCCGCGATGTGCTGCTGCACCACCCGTACGACTCGTTCTCCACCTCCGTCCAGGCGTTCCTGGAGCAGGCGGCGGCCGACCCGGACGTGCTGGCGATCAAGCAGACGCTCTACCGCACCTCGGGCGACTCGCCGATCGTGGACGCGCTGATCGACGCCGCCGAATCCGGCAAACAGGTCCTCGTCCTCGTCGAGATCAAGGCCCGCTTCGACGAGCAGGCCAACATCAAATGGGCCCGGAAGCTGGAGGAGGCCGGCTGCCACGTCGTCTACGGGCTCGTCGGCCTCAAGACGCACTGCAAGCTGTCGCTCGTCGTCCGCCAGGAGGGCGAAACGCTCCGCCGCTACGCCCACGTCGGCACCGGCAACTACCACCCCAAGACCGCCCGGCTCTACGAGGACCTCGGCCTGCTCACCGCCGACCCGCAGGTCGGCGCGGACCTCTCCGACCTCTTCAACCGGCTCAGCGGCTACTCCCGGCGCGGCACCTACCGCCGCCTGCTGGTCGCCCCCCGCTCACTGCGCGAGGGACTGCTCCAGCGGATCGCCGAGGAGATCACCCACCACCGCGCCGGACGCCCCGCCTACATCCGCCTCAAGGTCAACTCCATCGTCGACGAGGCGGTCATCGACGCGCTCTACCGCGCCTCCCGGGGCGGGGTGCCCGTCGACATATGGGTCCGCGGCATCTGCGCGCTGCGCCCCGGGGTGCCCGGGCTGAGCGAGAACATCCGGGTCCGCAGCGTCCTCGGCCGCTTCCTGGAGCACTCCCGGGTCTTCGCCTTCGGCAACGGCGGCGAGCCCGAAGTGTGGCTGGGCAGCGCCGATATGATGCACCGTAACCTCGACCGGCGGATCGAGGCGCTGGTGCGGGTCACCGACCCCGCGCACCGCGCCGCCCTCAACAGACTGCTGGAGACCGGGACTTCGGACACCACCTCGTCCTGGCATCTCGGCCCCGACGGCGACTGGACCCGGAACGCGGTCGACGCGGACGGCACGCCGTTGCGCAACGTACAGGAAATGCTCATTGACGCGCGGAGGCGCCGGCGTGGCCCAGCGACCTGACCTTCCGGCCGGGGGGCCGGGCGGTCTCATCGGCATCGGCATCGGACCCGAGCCCGGACCGGGAAGCGGCACACGGGCCGCGGTGGTGGACGGGCCCGGCCCGTACGGAGGCTCACCCGAGGGCGCGCCGGCCGACGGCGCCACCGCCGGGCAGGCCCTCGCCGCGTACCTCCACGACCGGTCCGCGGACTTCCTGCGCAGCCTGCGCCGGCACCGCGAGAGCGGTTCGGACGCCGACGGCGCCGAGGAAGCCGCCCGGCAACTACGGCGCGCCGCCCGCCGGATCAGTGCCACCCTGCACACCTTCCGGCCACTGACCGAGGAGGTGTGGGCCGACCAACTCCGCACCGAACTGGGCTGGTTGACCGGCGCCCTCGCCCGCGAACACGCCCTCGCCGACCGCCGCGACCGCCTGATGGCCGCCCTCCAGCGCCTCACCGGCCGCACCGACCGGCCCCAGCCCGCCGGACGCACCACCGGACGCGGGGACCGCACGGCCGCCGGGCGCGGCGCCGCCCCGGCGCGCGGCCGCCCCGACGCCGGTACGGAGACGGCCGACGCGGTCGGCGAGCCGGACGGCGACGGGCTGCTGTCGGCGGGCGCCGCGCGCGCCGCCGCCCTCCTCGACCGGCAGCTCACCCTGGCCCGCAGCCGCGCCCACTCCGCCGCCCTCCAAGCGCTGGGCTCCGCCCGCTTCCACGCGCTCGCCGACGCGGTCGCGGTCCTGGCGTCCGAGGCACCGCCGGCCCGTGCGGCCGGGACGGCGTCGGCCGCCGGGGCGCTCCAGCCGCTCGCCGAGCACGCCCACCGCCGCCTCGCCGAGGCCGTCGCCGCACTGCCGCCGGCCCGCGCCGGACACGCCTACCCGTCCGACGCGCTCTCCGCCGAGCACCGCCAGGACACCCCCTGGCACCAGGTGCGCACGCTGGTCCGGCTCAGCCGCTACGCCCAGGAGGTCGTCGCACCGGGCCGCGCCGACCCGCGGCTGGCGGAGGCCGGACGGGCGCTGGGCCGCCACCGCGACGCCGCCGAGGCCGCGTCCGCCGCGGCCGCCGCCGCCCGTACGCCCCGCATCGCCCCGGCCACCGCGTACGCGCTCGGCGTCCTCCACGCCGACCAGCGCCACGAGGTGGCCGCGGCCCGCCATGCCTTCAGCCGCCTGTGGCTGCCCGGGCCCACGCCCGAGAGCCGCTGGAGCTGACCGCCCGCGCCCGACGTCCCGAGGAGGCCCGTGACCGGCAGGAGGAACGACGAGATGACGACGGCGAGCGAGAAGGTGCCCGGTCCCGCCGAACCGGGGGCGCGCCCGATCCGGGCCGCGGGCTGCGTCCTGTGGCGCCCGGCCGCGTCCGGTGACGGGCTGGAGATCGCGCTCGTCGGGCGGCCCAAGTACGGCGACTGGTCGCACCCCAAGGGCAAGCTGAAGCGGGGGGAGAGCTTCCAGGAGGCGGCGGTCCGCGAAACGGTCGAGGAGACCGGCATGACCTGCGTCCTCGGCCCCCCGCTGCCCACCGTCCACTACGTCGTCGAGGGCCGCCCCAAGGAGGTCCGCTACTGGGCCGCCGAGGCCACCGGCGGCGGCTTCCTCCCCAACCGTGAGGTCGACCAACTGCTGTGGCTGCCCCCGGCGGCTGCCCGGGCCCAGGTCACCCAGGAACGCGACCGGGGGCTGGTGGACGCGCTGCTGGAGGTGTTGCGGGGGGCCGGGGTGGTGGGCTGAGGCGCGTGCGGGGCGGGGCGCGCGGCGGTGGGGTGCGCGCCCCTGAGTCGCGCCCCTCGGCCGCGGGGCCCGTACGCGTACGGATGCTTCCGGACGGGAACGGGCGGGTGCGGCCACACCGGCCGCACCCGCCCCTCCTTATATCCGGCTCAGGAATGTGCCGGCCGGATCTCCCACACCTGGCTGCTGTTCCCGCCCGCCGTGTTCAGCTCCAGCCGGGGCGGATAAAGGAGCAGCGGCGAGAGGTCCAGCGCGTAATTCCGGTCCTTGGCGGCGAGCAGCCGGTAGGTGCCGGGCGCGCCCGCCGGGTCGAGATGCCAGGCCGTCGCCGCCGTCCGCGTCAGCACCGGCACATGGGCGCCCGGCCCGCCGCGATGGCCGAGGAACGCGCCGCTGCGCACATTGCTCAGCGTGCAGTCGCCGCCGTCGTCACAGCGGACCTCCCACCGCTGGGCGTCCGGCTGCGCCGCGGGCGGCAGCAGCGTGGCGTGCGCGTCGGGGTCCCCGTCCGGCTGGGTCACCCACTGTCCGCGCTGGCCGAGGGTGTAGACGCCGTCGGCCAGCGGTGCGGTGGCCGCGGGCGGGGTGGCCGCGGCGCCGACACCGGGCACGGCGGCGGCCAGCACGGCGACCGCCCCGAGGGCGGCGGCGCGGACGGTACGGCGGGATGCCCGGGGGCCGGGCGCCGGGCGGGCGGCGGCCGGGCGGTCGGGACGCGGTCGGGGCGGCAGGGTCAACGTTCTCTCCCGGGTGCGGAATTCACGGCGCGCCCGGAATTCTCCTCCGGCAATTCCCGGAATGCGGACGCCGGTCGAATCTAGTGCGGAATTCCGCTCCGGCGCGGGCGGAGCCGTGACGGCGGGTCGGGCGGGTGAAAGGAGTTCGAATTCCGGAGTGGTCCTTTCGAATTCCGGCGGAGGAATTCGAAAGGACTGCCCGGAGCCGCCCGCCGCCCGCCGTGCACAGCAGCCCGCCGCCGTTCTCCGGATGCGTCACCGCCGTCGCAGCGACGCATCCGCCAGCGCCGGGGCCGTGTAGTAGTTGTCGGCGGGGTTGAGGTCGGTGCCCGGCGGGACGATGGCGTCGATACGGTCCAGGAGATCCGCGCTCAGCGTCACGTCCGCGCCCGCCAGCAGGCTGTTCAGCTGGTCGAGCGTGCGCGGCCCGATGATCACGGACGTCACCCCGGGGTGGGCGCGGACGAACGCCGTCGCCAGATGCGGCAGTGACAACCCCGCCTCCGCCGCGACCTGCTTCAGCTCCGCCACCGCCTCCGCCTTACGGGCGTTGCCCGGCAGCGACAGATCGAACTTCTGCGTCTCCAGCGACGCCCGCGAACTCACCGACAGATCCCGCCCGGACAGCCAGCCGGCCCCCAGCGGACCCCAGGTCAGCACGCCCATGCCGTACCGCTGCGCGGCCGGCAGCACCGCCGCCTCCACCCCGCGGTTCAGGATCGAGTACGGCGGCTGCTCGGTACGGAAGCGGACGTGGCCGCGCCGCTCGGCCACCCACTGCGCCTCGACGATCTGCTCGGCGGGGAACGTCGAACTCCCCACCGCCAGCACCTTTCCCGCCCGTACGAGATCCGACAGCGCGCCGAGGGTCTCGTCCAGATCGGTGGCCGGGTCCGGGCGGTGCATCTGGTAGAGGTCGATGCGGTCGGTGTCCAGCCGCCGCAGGCTGTCCTCGACCGCGCGGACGATCCAACGCCGGGAGCCGCCGCGCTGGTTCGGGTCGTCGCCCATCGGGTGGTAGAACTTCGTCGCCAGGACGACCTCGTCGCGGCGGCCCTTGAGCGCCCGGCCGACGATCTTCTCCGACTCGCCCGCCGCATACATGTCGGCGGTGTCCACGAAGTTGATCCCGGCGTCCAGCGCCCGTTGGACGGCCTGGACGCCCTCGTCGGGGTCGGTGCCGCCCATCGGGTTGAGCATCATCGCGCCCAGCGCGAACTCGCTCACGGAGATCCCGGTGCCGCCGAGCGTCCTCTGCTTCATCTGCTGCTCCTCCTGCGGAGAGTGCGGGTGGGTGCCGTGTCCACGGCGAAAGCCCGGCCGTTCCCTACAGGTCCGGCGGCGGGTGACCTCAGCCTGCGGGCCGCTCTCCCGCGTCACCAGACCCGCCGCAACCTGGGTCCGGCAGAACCACCCGAGCGGGCCCCGCCGCATACTGGACGGATGCCGCCCGCCGAAGCAGAGATCAGCTCGTTCCTCAAGGCCCGCCGCGCGGCGCTCGATCCGGACGCCCTCGGGCTGCCCGGCGGGCTGCACCGCCGCCGGGTCCGTGGCCTGCGCCGCGAGGAGGTCGCCCAGCTCGCCGGCATCAGCGTCGACTACTACACCCGCATCGAACAGGGCCGCGCCTCCGCGATCTCCGACGGTGTCCTCCACGCCCTCGCCGGGGCGCTGCGGCTGACCGGCGGCGAGGCGACGTACCTGCGCAACCTCGCCTCCCACGGCCGCCGCACACCGGGCCGGGGCCCGGACGCCCCCGGCCGGACCGTACGGCCCGAGGTGCGGCAGCTGCTGCACGCGATGGACGGCGCGGTCCCGGCGATGGTCGTCGGCCGGGGGCTGGACCTCCTCGCCTGGAACGCGCTGGGCGGCCGGATCGCCTTCGACCTCGACGCCGTCGCCCCCGACCGTCGCAACTCCGCACTGCTGGTGTTCCTCGATCCGGCGGCCCGCGCCCTCCACCCCGAGTGGGAACGCGTCGCCGAGCAGGTCGTCGGCGTCCTGCGCGCCGAGAGCGGCCGGTGGCCCGGCGACCCCCGGATCGCCGCGGTGGTCGGCGAACTCCTCGACCGCAGCCCGGAGTTCCGTACGGCGTGGGAGGCCCAGGCGGTCAGCGAATGCCGCTACGGCGTGAAGCGCATCGTCCACCCCTGGGTCGGCGCCATGGACCTCACCTTCGAAAGCCTCCTCCTCGCCGCCGAGGACGACGAACAGGCCCTCGTCACCTACAGCGCTCAGGAAGGCTCCCTGACGGAAACCCGGCTGCGGGAGCTGGCCCGGCGGGTGGCGGGGGAGCGGGTTCCGGCGGCGTGAGGCACCGGCCGGGGCCGGGCCGGAGTCGGGCCGTGCGGCCGCGTCGGGCGTCTGGCTTGGCGGCGCCGTCGTACCTGGTCGCACCGTGGGCCCGCCCCGGCCGCCCCGTCGGCCTCCCACCGGGAGCGGCCCGCCCGTACGCGGTGAACGCCCCGCCGGGACGCGGTGAACGCCCGCCGGGCCTCACCCCCGGGGCGCCACCGCCTCCCACGCCACCGTGACCTCGCCCTGACGGCGGCGGCGCGGGTCGCCGGTCAGCGGCCAGTCGGCGGCCAGGGCGCGGGTGGCGGCCAGCCAGCGCTGCCGGGCACCGAGCGCGCCGAGCGGGGCCGCCGCCGCCCAGGCACGGTCGAAGTCGCGGAGGAAGGCGTGCACCGGCTCGCCCGGCACATTGCGGTGAATCAACGCCTTCGGCAGCCGTTCGGCCAGGTCGGACGGGGTGTCCAGAGAAGCGAGCCGGGCCGCGAAGGTCACCGTGCGCGGCCCCTCGGGCCCCAGCGCCACCCACACATGGCGGCGCCCGATCTCGTCACAGGTGCCCTCGACCAGCAGCCCGTCCGGCGCCAGCCGCGCACAGAGCCGCCGCCAGACCGCCGCGACCTCGTCCTCGTCGTACTGCCGCAGCACATTCGCCGCCCGGATCAGCGCCGGCGCCCGCCCCGGGGCACCGGGCAGCGGCACCTCGAACCCGCCGTGCCGGAACTCCAGCCCGGGCCGCTCGAACGGCCGGGCCGCCGCCACCCGCTCCGGATCGATCTCCACCCCGACCACCCGCGCGTCCGGCCGGGCCGTCCGCAACCGCGTCAGCAGCTCCAGCGCCGTCCAGGGCGCCGCCCCGTACCCGAGATCGACGGCGACCGGATCCCGGCTGCGCCGCAGCGCCGCCCCGTGCTCGGCGGCGATCCAGCGGTCCATCCGGCGCAGCCGGTTCGGATTGGTCGTACCCCGGGTGGCGTTCCCGACGGGACGGGCGGCGGCGGGAACGGCGGAGCGGCGGGGCATACGACGAGCCTAAGCGGCCGCCGCCGGAAGCCCGTCCGGCGGCGTGATCGTCACGTCCAGTCGGCACCCCGCCTCGTACGGTTACGGTTGGATAACGGTGGGAACTCGGGCGGTCCGGGGGAAATGGATGCCAGGTCCGCGTTGTTACACCAGGTCGGAGGCGCGCAGCCCGTCACAGGAGAGAGGTAGCTCGCAGTGAGCCCATATGTGTCCCGGCTCCGCAGCCGTCCCCTCGGCCAGCACCCGGGCCCGTCCCGGCTGCGGCTCCCCGGAGCCGCCCGCCGCCCGCGCCGGGTGGCGATGCTCAGCGTCCACACCTCCCCGCTCCACCAGCCCGGCACCGGCGACGCCGGCGGCATGAACGTCTACATCGTCGAACTGGCCCGGAAGCTCGCCGCGATCAACATCGAGGTGGAGATCTTCACCCGCGCCACCACCGCCACCCTCCCGCCCGCCGTGGAGCTGGCCCCCGGCGTCCTCGTCCGCCACGTCGACGCCGGACCGTACGAAGGGCTCGCCAAGGAGGAGCTGCCCGCCCAGCTCTGCGCCTTCACCCACGGCGTGATGCAGGCATGGGCCGGCCACCGCCCCGGCTACTACGACCTCGTCCACGCCCACTACTGGCTCTCCGGCCACGTCGGCTGGCTCGCCGCCGAACGCTGGGGCGTCCCCCTCGTCCACGCCATGCACACCATGGCCAAGGTCAAGAACGCCTCGCTCGCCGAGGGCGACACCCCCGAGCCCGCCGCCCGCGTCATCGGCGAGACCCAGATCGTCCGCGCCGCCGACCGCCTCATCGCCAACACCGCCGAGGAGGGCGACGAGCTGGTCCGCCACTACGACGCCGACCCCGCCCGGGTCGCCGTCGTCCACCCCGGCGTCAACCTCGACCGCTTCCGCCCCCTCGGCCCCGGCGCCACCCCCGTCACCCTGACCGGCACCGGCGCGGACGCCTCCGTCGCCGCCGGACGCGCCGCCGCCCGCGACCGCCTCGGCCTGCCGCAGGACGCGCTGATACCCCTCTTCGCCGGGCGGATACAGCCCCTCAAGGCCCCCGATGTGCTGCTGCGCGCCGTCGCCGTCCTCCTCGAACAGCGCCCGGAGCTGCGCTCCCGGCTCCTCGTCCCGGTGGTCGGCGGCCCCAGCGGCAGCGGCCTGGCCAAGCCCGAGGAGCTCCAGAAACTCGCCGCGCTGCTCGGCATCACCGACGTCGTCCGCTTCCGCCCGCCGGTCGGCCAGCAGCAGCTCGCCGACTGGTACCGCGCCGCATCCGTGCTGGTCATGCCCTCGTACAGCGAATCCTTCGGGCTCGTCGCCATCGAGGCGCAGGCGTGCGGCACCCCGGTGATCGCCGCCGAGGTCGGCGGGCTGCCGGTGGCCGTCCGCGACGGCGTCACCGGCCACCTCGTCCCCGGCCACGACCCGGCCGACTACGCCCGCGCCCTCGACCGCTTCGTCACCGACCCGGCGCTGCCCGCCCGGATGGGCGCCGCGGCCGCCCGGCACGCCCAGTCCTTCGGCTGGGACACCGCAGCCGCCGCCACCGGCGACGTCTACGCCGCCGCACTGCAGGAAAGGCGCCGTCACCTACGATCACCCCATGGCTGACGAGGTGGCTGACGTGAAGGACGGGCGGACGGACCGGGGCGCCGGAGCGACCGCCGCCGCGGTGATCGAGCGGACGCTCGGCGACGCCGGACTGGAGTGGGAGTCCCCCGCCCCCGGCCGCTACGTCGTCACCCTGCCCGGCACCCGCAAACTCTCCACCACCTGCTCCCTCGTCGTCGGCCGCCACTCCCTCTCCGTCAACGCCTTCGTCGTCCGGCGCCCCGACGAGAACCACGAGGCCGTCCACCGCTGGCTCCTGGAGCGCAACACCCGGCTCTACGGCATGAGTTACGCGATCGACCAGCTCGGCGACATCTACCTCGTCGGGAAGTTCCCGCTCACCGCCGTCACCGAGGAGGAGCTGGACCGCATCCTCGGCACCGTCCTGGAGAACGCCGACGGCAGCTTCAACACCCTGCTGGAAATGGGCTTCGCCACGGCGATCCGCAAGGAGTACGCCTGGCGCGTCGCCCGGGGCGAGTCGACCCGGAACCTGGAGGCGTTCGGAAATCTGACGCGGGGGGCGGGGGAGCCGGGAGCGGGCGAGGGGTGAGGCCGGGGGCCCCTCCCGCCGCCCACCCCCACTCCTCCCTGCCGACGCCAGGCCCCCGCCCGACCAAAGGTTGTCCCGTAAGGGCAAGCCGGGCCTACCCTGACCCGGCTATCCGGGTACCGGTCTTCTGGGGAGTGGGACTGTGCATATGGCTATAACCCTGCGCGAGCTTGCGGACAGCGACCTGCCGATCTTCTGGCAGCAGCTGACGGATCCCGAGTTGCAGCAGATGGCGGCTGTGACCAGGAAGTATCACTACGATCGCGGCCACTTCGACCAGCACTGGGCCAAGGTTCGCTCGGACCCGTCCGTGATCTTGCGAACCGTTCTCGCCGACGGCGCTGTAGCAGGGCACGCCGCTGTCTTCGGCCCGCCGTCGGAGCGTGAGGTCACGTACGTCATCGGGCGAACCCATTGGGGCCGGGGTATTGCCACCGAGGCCCTTGCCGAACTGATCAAGCTGGAGCCCGCGCGGCCGTTGCACGCCGAAGCCGTAGCCGACAATGCCGGCTCCCTCCGCGTGCTGGAGAAGTGCGGGTTCCTCGTCACCGGGAAGAACCGGTGCTTCGCACCGGCCCGTGGCGAGGAGATCGACCTGGTGCACTTGACGCTGAGCTGAGTACGCCGACGCCGCCAGAACTGCTCAACCGGCCCATGCGTGGTGGGGCAGGCGGGCGATGCCGAGCACGGCCTCGTCTGTTCCGCTCCGGGCCCACCCGCTGGGTGGCGGACCGGCAGCTCCCGCCCTGCCACCCCCGGTACGCCGCAAGCCCCCTACGGCACGAACTGCATCTCCGGATACCGCCCCGAATTCCCGTCCAGCAGTCCGCCGTCATCGCGTCCGCGCAGCCACCGGTCGAAGAAGGCCGAGACGTACGCCTTCTCCGCGGCCACCGCGCGCCGGGGCGGGACCGTGCCGATCAGCGCCGTGACGTCGTCCTGCGGCAGCTTCAGTGCCCGCGCGATCTGCGGGATCAGCGACTGCCCGTCCGTATAACTCGCATGCCGGCTCCCCTTCAGCATGAACCCCCGCAGCGGGCCCGAGCTGTGTGCCCAGGTGGCGCCCCACGAGGCGACGGTGTGACGGTTGTCTCCGTCCATTCCCAAGAGCAGCAACGGGCGGTGCACGCCGTCCGTTCCCACGCGGGACGGATTCCTCGGATCGTCATCCTCTTGGGTGTATCCCATGACCCCGTCCATGTTCACCGCGGCCTTCACCCGCGGATCGTCATGCAGGGCCAGGGCCGCGGTGAACCCGCCCGCGGACTGCCCGAACGCCCCCACCGCACCGAGATCCAGCGCGCCGCGCACCCCGTCCGGCAGGGCGTTCGCGGAGCCGGGGCGCCCCAACGCGTCCAGTACGGACCGGAGATCGTCGGCGCGGACGTCCGAGACCTTCCGCAGCAGCTCCGGCATCCGGTGCTCCTGCTGTGCGCGGGCCATCTCCGCAGGCAGGACGCTGCGCACCACCCGGCCGCCGGGGAACTCCACGGCCGGCGCCTCGTAGGTGTGGTCGACGCTCACCACCACATAGCCGCGGGAGGCCAGTTCGTCGCAGAGGGTGCTGCCGAGGGTCCGCGGGTCGAAGGCGCCGGGGGAGTACAGCAGCACCGGCAGCCGCCCGTGGTGCGGGGCGGGCGGGGCGCCCTCGTGGGCGTGGGTCGCGGTGGCCGCCCAGTCGACCTCGCCCGCGGGGACGCGCGGCGTGAAGGTGTTCCTCTCGTCGAACCCGGCCGCCTCGCCCGGGAGCATCTGCGGCGCCCGCGGGAAGAGCCGCGCGTCGGCGCGCGCCGGATAGCGGACGCTGATCATCAGCTCCCGGGACCGCCCGGCCACCCAGGGGTCGGGCCGCCGCCGGTCCGTGATCGGGAACGTGGTGATGCCCACCGGGTGGGCGCCGGTCGGCGCGGGCAGCCGCATCCGCACCGGACCGGGCGCGGCAGCCGGCCGCGTGCCCCGGAGGGCGGCCGCCCGCACCGCGCCCCCGGGGGCCTCCGGCTTCCGCCCGCCCGCCGGACCGTCGTCCCCCGTGAGGAGGGGTAAGGACTCGCTATCCGGTGTGCGCGCCCGGGCGCCTGCCGGTGACGCGTCGCGGCCGGCCGTCCCGGTTGCCCCCACGGGGTTCATCGAGCCCGTCGAATGCACCGTGGTCACCGGCCGGTTGGGCCCGCGGTGGTCGCCCGGTCCGCCCGGTCCGCCGGTTCCGACGGTCACCCCCACGATCAGACTGGCCGTCATGACCGCGGCGGCCACCGTCGCCGCCCGCCGGATCACCCGTTGCTCCGTCGCGTCCATCCGTCCGTCTCCCTCCGCCTCGGTGTACGGCGTTCCCCGAAGGGTGTTCCCGGCGCCCGTGCCGCACCTCGCCGCGTCGCGCGCGAGCCCCGGCCCGGCGACGGGCGCCGCACCCCCGTCCTCCGTACGCACTCCACCGGGTGACCGCAGCGCCGCCGCGGACCCGTGTTCAGCATCGTGGACCCGCCGGGCCGGGCGCGAGGGGGCTGACACCCGTATCGGGGGCGCGGCCACCCCGACAGCACGTCTGCGGACCCGAACGCCGAGGTTCTCCGTCCCTCTTCCGCCCGTCCGTGACCCGTGGCATCCTCACGCCGTCAGCAACCTGAACACCGATCACATACGTATACGTCGTCACATGCGTATACGGGGGAGGGCGGGACGCATGGCGACCACGAGACGGAGGCTGCTCGGCGGTGCGATCGGCGTCGCCGCGGCGGCGGCCCTGCCACCCGGCACCGCGCACGCCGCACCTCCGGCCACCGCGGATCCGGCGGGCGCCGGGGACCGTACGGCCGCCCTCTGGCGGGAGTTCACCCGTAGCCCCTTCACCCACCCGCAGATCCCCTACGTGGGCCGCGCCGGATACCGCGGCGGCGCCGAACCGCCCCGGCGTCCCGTAGTGGCCGACGCCGTCCGGGACTACGGCGTCCGACCCGACGGCTCCGCGGACGCCGCCCCGGCCCTCAACCGCGCGCTACGGGACGCCGGGCGGCGCGGCGGCGGCACCGTGTACCTCCCGCCGGGCACCTACCGCATCGACGGCATCATCCGCATCGGCCACGACAACGTCGTTCTGCGCGGCGCGGGCAGCGACCGCACCACGCTGCACGCCACCCGCAGCCTCACCGATCTCATCGGCCCGTACGGCAGCCGCTACGGCGGCGACAAATCCAGCTGGTCCTGGGCGGGCGGCCTCATCTGGCTCTGCCCGCAGGCCCGTTGGGAGTCGCTGACCGAGGCCATCCGGGCCCGCGACTGGCCGTTCGAGGGCTGGACCGGCAACCGCCGCGACGCCTGGCGCACCCTCACCACCGTCCGCCCCGCCCGCCGCGGCGACCGCACCCTCACCGTCGCCGACACCTCCGCCCTGCACCCCGGCGCCCGCGTCCTGCTCCAGCTCTCCGACGACGCCGACCACACCCTCCTGCGCCATATGAGCGGCGACATCCCGGGCGCCGCCACCTATCCCTGGGACGACAGGACCAAGCTCACCTCGTACGTTCCCTACGAGTGGCCCTGCCGGGTCGCCGCCGTCGCACCCCGAGACCGCCGCATCACCCTCGACCGCCCGCTGCCGCTCGACGCCCGCCCCGCCTTCCACCCCCGCCTCACCACCCACATCACGCCGCTGACCGGCGCCGGGGTCGAGGCGCTCACCCTGGAGATGACCGAGACGCCGCAGTCCCCGCACCTCCTCGACAAGGGCTACAACGGCGTCGCCCTCCAGTGCGCCTGGGACTGCTGGGTCGACGACGTCCACGTCCGCCACGCCGACAACGGCTTCCTGCTCGTCGCCGCCAAGGCGTGCACCCTGCGCCGCACCCGCGTCTCCGGGCGCGGCAGCCACCATCCGTACTGCTGCCGCGAGGGCTCGCACGACAACCTCGTCGAGGACTTCACCCTCGACCGCCGCACCGTCCCGGCGCCGCCCGGCACCCAGCTCCACGGCATCAACGTCGAGGGGCTGTCCAGCCACAACGTCTGGTCACGGGGCCGGATGGCGATGGGCACCTTCGACACCCACCGCGGACTGCCCTTCGCCGACGTCCGTACGGACATCACCCTCACCAACGACGGTGCCCACGGCGGCGACGGCAGCGCCGGACCGCTCTACGGCGCCCGCTTCACCCACTGGAACATCACCGTCACCAACCACCGGGCCGGCTGCGTACGGCTCGACGACATCGCCCCGTACAGCGCGACCGTCGCGATCAGCGAGGTCCGCCCGTTCGGCCAGATCGACACCCCCGACTTCACCGGACCGCTGCGCACCCGCACCGAGCGGTACGGACACCCGGGCGCGGTCTTCCCGCCCAACCTTTACGACGCGCAGCGTGCGCTGCGGCTGTGAGGCACCGGTGCCGGGCAGGCGGCGCAGCAGCAGCGCGTAGCCGACCGCCGCGCCGGTGCCGACGACGGCGCAGCCCGCCCACAGGACCTGCGGCCCGTAGTGGTCGATGACGGTGCCGCCGACCAGCGGCGCGGTCAGCGACGCGACCGACCACGACAGGGAGTACATGCCCTGGTAGCGACCGCGGCCGTGGGTGGGCGAGAGGCGGACCACCAGCCCCATCTGGGTGGGGGAGTTGATGATCTCACCGAGCGTCCAGACGGCGACCGTCACCGCGTACACCGCGACCGAACCGCCGACCGCGGTGAGCCCGAAGCCGTACCCGGCCAGCAGCGCGGAGCCGATCAGCAGCGCGGCGGGGCTGCGGTGCTCGATGAAGCGGGTGACCGGTATCTGGAGCAGCACGATCAGCGCGCCGTTGACCGCGATGACCAGCCCGAAGTCGCCGCTGCCGAACCCGTCGCGGCCCATCGACACCGGCAGTGACACATACGCCTGCTGGAAGAGGAGCGCGAGGAGGAGGTTGAGCCCGACGACCGTCATGAAGCGGCCGTCGCGCGCCACCGTCAGCATCGACACCCGCGCGGGCGCCTCCCGCGTCCCGGCGCCCGCCTGCGCCGCCTGCGGACGGGACTCCGGCAGCTTGCGGAACACCACCAGCGCGCAGACCAGGACGAGCGTCGCCTCGCCGAGGAACAGCAGCAGATAGCCGTGCTCGGCGATCAGCCCGGCAGCCGTCGAGGAGACGGCGAAGCCGATGTTGATCGCCCAGTAGTTGAGCGCGAAGGCGCGGGTGCGGTCCTCGGGCGCGACGATGTCCGCCATCATCGCCTGCACGGCGGGCCGCGAGGCGCTGGAGGCGGCGCCGACCACGCCCGCCACCGCCGCAATGGCCACCGGATGCGTCATGAACCCGAGCGTCGCCACCGAAGCGGCGGTCGCCAGCTGCGACAGCAGCATCGTCGGCCGCCGCCCGACCCGGTCCGTCAACACCCCCGACCCGATGGACCCGACCACCCCGCCGAGCCCGTAGAGCGCGCCGACGAGCCCCGCGTACGAGGCGGAGTAGCCGCGCTCGACGGTCAGATAGAGGGCCAGAAAAGTGGAGACGAAGCCGCCGAGGCGGTTGACCAGGGTGCTGGTCCACAGCCACCAGAACTGGGCCGGAAGACCGGAGAAGCTCGCGGGCAGAGCCCTGGCGAACCGCGATGCTGCGGGCATGTCATTTCCCCCGACGGTGAGCGGACGACGGCACCGCGCACGGCACCCGACCGGACCGGCGGCGCCCCCACCGGGCGCCGCCACCGCTCGGAAAACTACTGAGCGCCCCGACGCCACGGCCAACGAATTGACGGGAACCGTCAAACGTCCCGGGGGCGGGCAGCGCCGACCGTGCGCCCCCGGCGCACGCGGCCCGCCCGGGCACTCCGGACCGGCGGCAGCCACCGGCCGCCCGGGGCGCCCGCCCCCGCCCACGCACCCCGCCACCCGCACCGGCCACGGCCGCCCGCCCCCTCGCCCACCTGCGGCTTCGGCCCCGGCGGCGGCCCGGGGCGGCGCTCCCCGCCCGGCCCGGCCTCGGGGCGTTCCCCCACCGGGCGTCGATTAGGCTCGAAGACATGGCCGACGCACCGTACAAGCTGATCCTGCTCCGCCACGGCGAGAGCGAGTGGAACGCGAAGAACCTGTTCACCGGCTGGGTGGACGTCAACCTCAACGAGAAGGGCGAGAAGGAGGCGGTCCGCGGCGGAGAGCTGCTGAAGGACGCCGGTCTGCTCCCCGACGTCGTGCACACCTCCCTCCAGAAGCGCGCCATCCGCACCGCGCAGCTGGCCCTGGAGGCCGCCGACCGCCACTGGATCCCCGTCCACCGCAGCTGGCGCCTGAACGAGCGCCACTACGGCGCCCTCCAGGGCAAGGACAAGGCGCAGACCCTCGCCGAGTTCGGCGAGGAGCAGTTCATGAAGTGGCGCCGCTCGTACGACACCCCGCCGCCGGCCCTCGCCCGCGACGCCGAGTTCTCCCAGTTCGACGACGCGCGCTACGCCGCCCTCCCGCCGGAGCTGCGCCCGCAGACCGAGTGCCTCAAGGACGTCGTCGTCCGGATGCTCCCGTACTGGTTCGACGGCATCGTCCCCGACCTGCTGGACGGAAAGACGGTCCTGGTCGCGGCCCACGGCAACAGCCTCCGCGCCCTGGTCAAGCACCTCGACGGCATCTCCGACGCCGACATCGCGGGCCTCAACATCCCCACCGGCATCCCCCTCTCCTACGAGCTGGACGCCGACTTCAAGCCCGTCACCCCGGGCGGCACCTACCTCGACCCGGAGGCCGCCAAGGCCGCCATCGAAGCGGTGAAGAACCAGGGCAAGAAGAAGTAATTCCCTGCTGGTGAGCCCCCTACCTGCGGTTTTGTCACCGGTAGGGGGCTCGTCGCGGCGGTCCGGGGCCGCCCCGGGGCGGCCGGTCGGCCTCAGATCACGTCCTGCTGCCCCTGCTGCGGCTGGTCCCGGCGCAGCCGGGCGATCTCCCTCGGGATGCGCTCCTTGTGCGACGCCTGCCGCTCCACCGTGGGCGGGGTGAGCCGCCGCGCCGCCAGCTTGCGGCCGTACGGGGGACCAGCCGCACCCCTGACCTGCGGGCCCGCCGCCCGTAGGCGACCGCCAACACGCAGGGACCCGGCACAAAGCCCCGCACACCCGAAGGCGTACGGGGCTCGTCGTGCCTCGAAGGGCGGCCGCCCGAAGGTCAGCCGCAGGATCCGCCGCACTGGCAGGGCGCGCCGCCCTGGCAGCCGCAGCTGCACCCGGCGCCGCAGCCGCATGCGCCGAGCAGCGGCAGACGGGGCCGTTCGCCGGGGACCTGCTCGGTGCGGGCCGTCGTCTCGTGGTTCTCCGTGCTGCGTGCCATGAACATGCCTCCTCTGGATCACCTGTCGCCATTCCAAGCCCGCGCACCGCGGCGCGTCAACGGCGCGCAGAGGCACACGGCCCCGGCGCACACCACCGGCACCCGGAGACGGGCCGGTCGGCGCCCCCGCACCGGCCGGCCCGCCTCCGGGCCCGGCCGCGTCCGCCGCGCATGGCTGGATCAGGCGCCCTCGACGCCCGTCGGCGGGGCGATCTCGTCGGCGTGCTCACCGGTCACCAGATAGACGACCCGCTTCGCCACCGACACCGCGTGGTCGGCGAACCGCTCGTAGTAGCGGCCCAGCAGCGTCACATCGACGGCCGTCTCGATGCCGTGCTTCCAGCGGTCGTCCATCAGGTGCTGGAAGAGCGCGCGGTGCAGCCGGTCCATCGCGTCGTCGTCCTGCTCCAGCTGGAGCGCCAGATCGACGTCCTTGGTGATGATGACCTCGCCCGCCTTCGCCATCAGGCGCTGCGCCAGCTGGCCCATCTCCAGGATGGTGGCGTGCAGGTCACGCGGGACGGCCGTCTCCGGGAAGCGCAGCCGGGCCAGCTTCGCGACGTGCTGGGCGAGGTCGCCGGAGCGCTCCAGGTCGGCGCTCATCCGCAGCGAGGTGACGACGATCCGCAGATCGGTGGCGACCGGCTGCTGCCGGGCCAGGAGGGTTATCGCCCGGGCCTCCAGATCGCGCTGGAGGTCGTCGACCTTCTCGTCGGCGGCGATCACGCTCTCGGCCAGCTTGAGGTCCGCGTCCAGGATCGCCGTGGTGGCGCGCCCGATCGCGGAGCCGACGAGCCGGGCCATCTCGACCAGGCCCTCGCCGATCGAATCCAGCTCCTCGTGGTACGCGTCCCGCATCTGTGACCTTCTCTCGCATCGACTGGTGACGTGGGCGAACGGGGGCGCGGACGGTGCGCACACACGTTCCGCTCCCACGCTCCCACGGACGGTGTGCGGACGGACCGGACTCCGCGAAGAGCCCACCGGCCGCCCGGGGCCCGGGGAAGGGGGTCCCGGGCGGACCCGGAGCGCGTCCGGACGCCGGATCCGGCACGGACACCGGAAGCACTGCCTCCACGGACCGCCCCGGCGCCACGGCCGTCCGCCGCTGCGGGACCGCTGCGCGCCCGCATCCGCACCGCTCACAGTGCGCGGGCATCACGAAGAGCGGTGCCACCGGGGGTGAAGCGGGGACGGCCTCAAGGTGAACTCTGGGCGACGCGGCCACGGCCGGAGCGGGCGCCCGGATCCCCCCTCCGGGCGGCGGCGTACGCCTGTGACGTGCCCCTTCCGAGGGAGCACACGGAGGCCGCCCGGCGCGGCCGACGGGGCCGGAATGGCCGGGAACCGCCCCGAACGGCCGATTCGTGACCACCGGAATGAACCACTTCTGACGCCACGGTGAACTCTGGGCGACGGCTGTTCGAGCAGACACCCGGACGGCTGGGGAAGTGTCGGACCTGCCGCATAACCTGGAGTCATGAACGTGGACGCGGCCTTCGCCGCAGTGGCAGCTGTCGCCGGTCTGGGGACCGGCGTCTTCGCCATGCTGGCGTTCCGCTGGAGCGAGCGGGACCAGGTCAAGCCCACCCGCACCTCCCTGCACACCGACGCGGTCCTGCCGCCCGGCGTCGACACCGTACTCTCCGTCCTCCGCTCCTCCGCCGTCGTGCTCGACGAGTCCGACGCCGTCGTCAAGGCCAGCTCCGCCGCGTACGCGCTCGGGCTGGTCCGCGGCGGGAAGCTCGCCGTCGAGCCGATGATGCAGATGACCCGGGAGACCCGCCGCGACGGCGAGATACGCCAGGTCGAGCTGGACCTGCCGCGCCGCGGCACCGGCCGCGGCGACACCCTCGCGGTCTCCGCCCGCGTCGCCCCGCTCGGCTCCCGGCTGGTGCTCCTCCTCGTCGAGGACCTCACCGAGGCCCGCCGCATCGAGGCGGTCCGCCGGGACTTCGTCGCCAACGTCAGCCATGAGCTGAAGACCCCGGTCGGCGCGCTCTCCCTGCTCTCCGAGGCGGTGATGGACGCCAGCGACGACCCCGAGGCCGTCACCCGCTTCGCCGGCCGGATGCAGAACGAGGCCACCCGCCTCACCAACCTCGTCCAGGAGCTGATCGACCTCTCCCGGGTCCAGAACGACGACCCGCTGGAGGACGCCGAGCCGGTGGCGGTCAAGGAGCTGGTCGCCGAGGCGATGGACCGCTGCCGCCAGCCGGCCGGCACGAAACAGATCACCATGGCCTCCAACATGGGCGTGCCCTCCGGCTCCACCGCGGAGAGCGAGACCGGCCGACGCCCGCTGCCAGTCCCCGACCTGCACATCTGGGGCAACCGCGGCCAGCTCGCCGCCGCCCTCGGCAACCTCGTCGAGAACGCCGTCAACTACTCCCCGGCGCACACCCGCGTCGGCATCGCCGCCCGCCGGGTCTCCGCACCCGGCGGCGACCTGATCGAGATCGCCGTGACCGACCAGGGCATCGGCATCTCCGAGAAGGACCGGGACCGTGTCTTCGAGCGGTTCTACCGCGTGGACCCGGCGCGCTCGCGCGCCACCGGCGGGACCGGCCTCGGCCTCGCCATCGTCAAACACGTGGCCGCCTCCCACGGCGGAGAGGTCACCGTGTGGAGCGCTGAGGGACAGGGCTCCACCTTCACCCTGCGTCTCCCGGAAGCCGGCGCCGTACGCGACCGCGAACGCCCCGACGACCGCACAGCTGCGGAGGGCCTCGACGACGAGGACCGCCCGTACGAGACCTTCAACGATCCACTTCCTGCTCACCCCGCCCCGGAGGTCCTTCCGTGACCCGAGTGCTTGTCGTCGAGGACGAGGAATCGTTCAGCGACGCACTGTCGTACATGCTCCGCAAGGAGGGCTTCGAGGTCGCCATCGCGGCGACGGGCCCCGACGGCCTGGACGAGTTCGAGCGCAACGGCGCCGACCTGGTCCTGCTCGACCTGATGCTGCCGGGCCTGCCCGGCACCGAGGTCTGCCGCCAGCTGCGAGGCCGCTCCAACGTCCCGGTCATCATGGTGACCGCCAAGGACAGCGAGATCGACAAGGTCGTCGGCCTGGAAATAGGAGCCGACGACTACGTCACCAAGCCGTTCTCCTCGCGCGAGCTGGTCGCCCGGATCCGCGCGGTGCTGCGCCGCCGCGGCGAGCCGGAGGAGGTCACCCCGCAGGCCCTGGAGGCCGGTCCGGTCCGCATGGACGTCGACCGGCACGTCGTGACCGTCGGCGGCGGCAAGGTCGACCTGCCCCTCAAGGAGTTCGACCTCCTGGAGATGCTGCTGCGCAACGCCGGCCGGGTGCTGACGCGTATGCAGCTCATCGACCGCGTCTGGGGCGCCGACTACGTGGGCGACACCAAGACGCTGGACGTCCACGTCAAGCGGCTCCGGGCCAAGATCGAACCGGACCCGGGCGCCCCGCGCTACCTCGTCACCGTCCGCGGCCTGGGCTACAAGTTCGAGCCGTGACCGGGCCCGGCCGCCCTCCGGGGCGGCCACCGGACGCCACTGGGGCGCCCCTCTGATCCGGAGGGGCGCCCCAGTGGCGTTGCTGCGGGTGGCGGCGGCTCAGTGGCCGGAGTGCGCCTCTCCGTCGTGACCGGCGGGCGCACCGGGCTGCCCCGACTCGGTGGGCTTGCCGGACTCCGACGGCTTGCCCGACTCGGTGGGTTGGCCGGTCGCGGTCGGCGTGGTGCCGGGCTGCGGGACGATCTCGGGGCCGAAGTCCTTGAAGTAGCCGTGCGCGGGCACGACCAGCGCCGGGATCTGGACCTTGCCGGTGCGGCTGAAGGAGAAGGTGACCGGCTGCGCGTTGCCGTCCTGCGCGGCCTCCCGGCCGTTGGCCAGGACCGCGGAGGCGTTGCCCTTGCCGCCGAGCACCAGGTAGCCGTGGGCGGGCACGGTGAGGGGGCCCTTGGCGCCCTTCGCCGGGCTCAGCTCGGCGCTCTGGCCGGTGCCGGGCAGGGAGATGGAGTCGAGCTTCTGGTCCTTGGTGCCGTTGTTGAACACCGTCGCGGTGACCACTGCCGGGCCCTTGGCCTTCAGGTCGGGCTGGGTGACCACGTTGGCGTTCTGGACCCTGATGTCACCGACGGAGGTCTCGGCGTTGTCCGGCTTGATCTCCAGGGTCTGGGCATCGTTCCCCGCGCTGCACGCGGAGAGCGAGGCGATGGAGAGCGTGAGGACGGTGGCGGCGAGGACGCCGCGTCGAAGGCTGCGGCTCACGGCGGCGGCATCTCCTTGGACGAGCTTCGGCGGCCGAACGGCGTCCGGTCGCGGATGGACGGCTGGGCGGCGCAGCGTACGCGTCATGATCGACGGGTGCGTAAAGCCGCCCTAAGGGTGTGTCAGCGCCGCTAGGTTACCGAGCCGTCTTCGCGCCGCCGCACCCGACCCGCCCCCAGCGCGATCACGGGCCGTCCCACCCCGCCGGAACTGCCCCCTCCGTATGTGTCTTCCACGGGGTGCGACGGCGGGTGCTTTGTGACGGGAATATGCACGGAGAGCCGGTTACCGAGGTCGGGCGGCCGGAATCTGTGCCGTTCCCCGACGAAAGAAGTATTCGCCGGGAAAACCGTCCGTCCACGGAATTGATCACCGGGCCCGCGGACCCGAAGGTGATCAATTCCAGAAACCCGTCCGAGAGATCGTCGGAGTCCGAACGGAGTAGCGGAAGTCGCTCATACGGATCGGCGCAAAGCGGACCTTTCACCCTGTTGGACGGGTGCTTCCGGGCTCGTCGTGGGTGCGTTTCTCTTCACCGGAGAAACACCTCTCACCTGCGGATACCTGTATTCCGTCCCCCTCTGAAGCACGACGCAGCTGCTGTTGTCAAGCCCCGAGATATGCCCTGACCTGCGAAAACGCCATTCAGAACGGTCCGTTCCCGTGTTAGCATGGATAGCCACGGAAGGGGTACCTGTCACATGACGTTCAAGGTTGGCGACACCGTGGTCTATCCCCATCACGGGGCCGCGCTGATCGAGGCCATCGAAACTCGCCAGATCAAAGGCGTGGACAAGACCTACTTGGTGCTGAAGGTCGCCCAGGGTGATCTTACGGTTCGCGTACCGGCGGACAATGCGGAGTTCGTCGGTGTGCGCGATGTGGTCGGCCAGGACGGGCTGGACCGGGTCTTCGAGGTGCTGCGTGCACCGTACGCCGAAGAGCCGACGAACTGGTCCCGTCGTTACAAGGCGAATCTTGAGAAGCTCGCCTCCGGTGACGTGATCAAGGTCGCCGAAGTGGTGCGCGATCTCTGGCGCCGGGAGCGTGAGCGCGGACTGTCCGCCGGTGAGAAGCGCATGCTCGCCAAGGCGCGCCAGATCCTGGTGAGCGAGCTCGCCCTCGCGGAGAACACCAACGAAGACAAGGCCGAGGCCCTGCTCGACGAGGTCCTCGCGTCCTGACGACGCGCAGACCACGCCGTAGCGCTCCGTGCGGCGACACGGACGGACCGGCGTGGTGAGCGGCGCGCACGACGCGCCGCAGCAGTGAGCACGCAGTGATGCCGCGGTGCCCGATGACGACCCCTCCGGGGGATCTGTCGCCGGGCGCTGCGGCATATCTGCGCTCCGCGCGGCCGATCCCGGGACGGTCTGACGCCTGCCGGGCGGCGAAGTGGTGTGCCGGGCTCGGACAACTGCCTCGACCACTGTCACGGAAGGGGCGGTTGAGGCGTGGCGCCCGGCACGGTGAGGCCATACCCACGTCGGCCGCGACAACAAACCTGTCTGCCCCAATTCCGGGACCTCCCGGACTCCGGAGCCCTCGATGCCAGATCCCTCCCGCCCGATCCGTACCGCCGCGGTGATCCCCGCGGCCGGTCGCGGCGTCCGTCTCGGCCCCGGCGCCCCCAAGGCGCTGCGCACCCTCGGCGGCACCCCGATGCTGGTCCACGCGGTCCGCGCGATGGCCGCGTCCCGCGCCGTCTCCCTCGTCGTCGTGGTCGCCCCGCCGGACGGCGCGTCCGAGGTGCGCGCCCTCCTCGACGAGCACTCCTTCGGCCGCGCCGAGCTGCTGGTGGTGCCCGGTGGCGAGACCCGCCAGGAGTCGGTGCGCCGCGGGCTCGACGCGCTGCCCGACACCATCGACGTGGTCCTCGTGCACGACGCGGCACGGCCGCTGGTGCCCGTCGACACCGTCGACGCGGTGATCGCCGCGGTCCGCTCCGGCGCCCGGGCGGTCGTCCCGGCGCTGCCGCTCGCCGACACCGTCAAGCAGGTCGAACCGCGCCCCCGGGGCGAGGCGGAGCCGGTGACCGGCACCCCGGATCGGGCGCTGCTGCGCGCCGTGCAGACGCCGCAGGGCTTCGACCGGGAGACCCTGCTCAAGGCGCACGACACGGTCATCGAGGGCGAGGGCGCCACCGACGACGCGGGTCTGGTGGAACGGCTCGGGGCGCCGGTCGTCGTCGTCCCCGGCCATGAGGAAGCGTTCAAGGTGACCCGGCCGCTGGACCTCGTCCTGGCCGAGGCCGTACTCGCCCGTAGGAGGGCCACTGATGGGTATGTCTGAGCCGGCCGAGCAGTCCGGGCCGGATGCGGGGGGCGTCGTCGGGCTGCCCGGGATGCCGCTCGTCGGGATCGGTACCGACATCCACGCCTTCGAGCGGGGGCGGGAGCTGTGGTGCGCCGGGCTGCTGTGGGAGGGCGCCGAGTACGGCCTCGCCGGGCACAGTGACGGCGACGTGGTCGCGCACGCCGCGTGCGACGCGCTGTTCTCCGCCGCCGGGGTCGGTGACCTCGGCGCGCACTTCGGCACCGACCGCCCCGAGTGGTCCGGGGCCTCCGGTGTGACCCTGCTCGCCGAGGCGGCGCGCATCGTACGGGCCGAGGGCTTCGCCATCGGCAACGTCTCCGTGCAGGTCATCGGTGTGCGGCCGAAGGTCGGCAAGCGGCGGGAGGAGGCGCAGCGGGCGCTGTCCGCCGCCGTCGGGGCGCCGGTCTCGGTCTCCGGCACGACCTCGGACGGCCTCGGTCTCACCGGCCGCGCGGAGGGCCTCGCGGCGGTGGCGACGGCGCTGGTGGTCCGTACGGCGTGAGCCCGTAGGGGAGATGCCGGAGGCGGTCCGCCGGTGCGGTGGGCGGCCCCTACGGGGAGCCCCGGCATCTCCCTGACATCGGCGGGAATGCCGTTGGGCGGCGGGGAGTTGGGGGGAAGATCGGAGCGAACGCGCTCGGCCCGCATCCCTGGAAGGACCCGTCGTGACCGCCATCCTTTCCGACGACTTGAAGCAGCTTCTCGACACCCCGGTGTTCGTGACCGTGGCCACGATCCAGCCGGACGGCAGTCCGCAGCTCTCTCCGGTCTGGGTGCAGCGGGACGGCGAGGAGCTGTTGTTCTTCACGACGCTCGGTCGGCGCAAGGCCGAGAACCTCCGGCGGGATCCCCGTATCGGCGTCCTCGTCCAGCCGGCCGACGCGCCCTACCTGTACGCGGAGATACGCGGCACGGCCACGCTGACCACGGAGGGCGGCCGGGAGCTGATGGATGAGCTGTCGCGGAAGTACACGGGGAAGGACTACGCCGACTTCCGGCCTGCCTTGGCGGCGGAGGACGGGCAGGTGGTCGTAAGGATCACGCCGCGCAAGGTGGTGGGCCGCATCTGAGCGAACGGGCGGCGGGCCGCCCGCCGGGGAGGTGCCTGGCGGCACCGTCCGCGGCCCTGGGGGCGTACGGTGATCCGGAGCGGAACGGGCGAGCGTCACGCTTCGGAAACCGTGCCCCCGGGGGGCACAGGGCACTCCCTCGTTCCGACTACCCTGGTTCCGTGACGATTCGCCTGTACGACACCAGCGCCCGGCAGATCCGTGACTTCACCCCGCTCGTTCCGGGCTGTGTCTCGATCTACCTGTGTGGCGCGACGGTGCAGGCTGCCCCGCACATCGGGCACATCCGGTCGGGCCTGAACTTCGACATCATGCGCCGCTGGTTCAGCCACCGCGGCTACGACGTGACGTTCGTCCGCAACGTGACCGACATCGACGACAAGATCATCAAGAAGGCCGCCGAGCAGGGCCGCCCCTGGTGGTCGATCGGATACGCCAACGAGGTCGCCTTCAACGAGGCGTACGACGCGCTCGGCTGCCTCCGTCCGACCTACGAGCCGCGGGCCACCGGCCACATCCCCGAGATGATCGAGATGATGCGCGGCCTCATCGAGCGCGGCCACGCCTACGCCGCCGACGGCAACGTCTACTTCGACGTCCGCTCCTTCCCCGGCTACCTGGAGCTGTCCAACCAGGAGCTGGACAGCCTCCGGCAGCCGTCGGGCGAGGGCGAGACCGGTAAGCGGGACCCGCGGGACTTCGCGATGTGGAAGGCGGCCAAGGAGGGCGAGCCCAGCTGGGAGACGCCCTGGGGCCGCGGCCGTCCCGGCTGGCACCTGGAGTGCTCCGCGATGGCGCACAAGTACCTGGGCAGCGCCTTCGACATCCACGGCGGCGGCGTCGACCTGGTCTTCCCGCACCACGAGAACGAGATCGCGCAGGCCAAGGCGTTCGGCGACGACTTCGCCGTGTACTGGGCGCACAACGCCTGGGTGACCATGAGCGGCGAGAAGATGTCCAAGTCGCTGGGCAACTCCGTGCTGGTCAGCGAGATGGTCAAGCGCTGGCGTCCGATCGTGCTGCGCTACTACCTCGGCACCCCGCACTACCGCTCGATGATCGAGTACAGCGAGGAGGCGCTGCACGAGGCCGAGGCCGCGTTCGCGCGGATCGAGGGCTTCGTCCAGCGCGTGGTGGAGAAGGTCGGGACCGTCGAGCCCGCAGCCGAGGTGCCGCCGGCCTTCGCCGAGGCGATGGACGACGACCTGGGCGTCCCGCAGGCGCTGGCGATCGTGCACACCACCGTCCGGCAGGGCAACTCCGCGCTGACCGCCGACGACAAGGAGGCGGCGGTCGCCCGCCTCGCGGAGCTGCGGGCAATGCTCGGCGTGCTCGGCCTCGACCCGCTCGACGAGCGCTGGTCCGGCGGTGCGGAGCGCGGCGAGGACCTGCACGGCGTGGTCGACTCGCTGGTCCGCCTCGTGCTCGACCAGCGGCAGGCCGCCCGGGGGCGGAAGGACTACGCCACCGCCGACGCCATCCGCGACCAGCTCCAGCAGTCCGGTCTGGCCATCGAGGACACCCCGTCCGGCCCGCGCTGGTCGCTGTCGTGACCGTCCCCGGGCACCGCATTGCCGCGCTGCCCTGACCTCGTCGCACGCCACGGCGGCAGCGTCGCCGTGGCACCCCGGCCGCCGTCCGGATTCGCCCTCCCCGGCGGCCGCGGGCGACACTCAATCCATACGTACGTATCCACTCCACGTCGCGAGACGTCGAGCGCAGTGAAGAAACGGGTGACCCATGGCCGGCAACAGCCAGCGCAGGAACCGCCGCACGTCCAACAAGAAGGGCGCGCAGATGGGCAGCGGCGGCCAGCGGCGCAAGGGCCTCGAAGGCAAGGGCCCGACCCCGCCCGCCTCCGCCCGCAAGGGACATGTCAAGAACCGGATCGCCAACGCCAAGGCGAGGCAGGTGGCGGCGCGCCGTCCCGCCCCGCGGCGCGGCGGCGCGAAGGGCACGGCCGAGCTGGTCGTCGGCCGTAACCCGGTCTTCGAGGCGCTGCGCGACGGCGTGCCCGCGACGACCCTCTACGTCCAGCAGTTCATCGACTCCGACGAGCGGGTCCGCGAGGCGCTCCAGCTCGCCACCCAGCGCGGCGACATCAACCTGATGGAGGCGCCCCGCCCCGAGCTGGACCGGATGACCAACGGCCTCAACCACCAGGGTCTGGTCCTCCAGGTGCCGCCGTACGACTACGCGCACCCCGAGGACCTGGCGGCCGCCGCGTTCGACGACGGCGAGGAGCCGCTGATCGTGGCGCTGGACGGCGTCACCGACCCGCGCAACCTCGGCGCGGTCGTCCGCTCCGTCTGCGCGTTCGGCGGCCACGGTGTGGTCGTGCCGGAGCGCCGCGCGGCCGGGATGACCGCCGGTGCGTGGAAAACCTCGGCGGGCACCGCGGCCCGTACGCCGGTCGCCCGCGCCACCAACCTGACCCGGACGCTGGAGCAGTACCAGAAGGCCGGTCTGATGGTCGTCGGGCTGGCCGCCGACGGTGAGATGGAGCTCCAGGACGTCGAGGCGCTGGACGGTCCGGTCGTGATCGTCGTCGGCAGCGAGGGCAAGGGCCTGTCGCGGCTGGTCGGCGAGACCTGTGACGTGCGGGTGCGGATCCCGATGCCGGGCGGCGCCGAGTCGCTGAACGCCGGTGTCGCCGCCGGTGTCGTCCTGTGGGAGGCGGCCCGCCGCCGCGGCTGAGCGCATTCCGCCGGGCGCCGGGCCACGGCCCGCGTCCGGCGGCTCCGCCGCACGGAGTCACAGGTCAAAGCGTGACGCTCCGTGCGGCATCCGGTGATCCTGTGATTTTTTGACGGGTCTCGGACAGATCGACCAGGTCAAGGCAGTGTCTTAACCGCTCGTCACTCGGTTAGATGAGCGTGGACACCAGAACACCCCGCATGCCTACGGGGGGACGCTCGCCGGGCTTCGATGACGAGCCGCCGCTGAGCTCGGTCAAGGTGCCGTGCGATCCCGCGCAGGTCATCGTCAACCACGCCAGCTTCCGCGTACAGCTCGCCGAGCCCGTCGTGGCCCGGGTCCGGGCCGGGGCCCGGGCCCCCGTCCTCGGCGCGCGGGGCGGTGGACGCCGGGCGCCCGTGGTGTGGAGCGGCCGCACCGATCCGGGCGGCTCGGCCGGCGCCACCACCCAGCTCCTGCGCGCCGTCCGCACCTCCGGCATCGGCCTGGACACCGACAGGGTCGACGACGCCGCGGAGACGCAGATCCTGCCGCGGGTGACCGCCGACACCGGCCCCACCGTCATCGGCCAGCGCACCCCCGCCGACGCCGACACCACGCTGCTGCGCCCGGTGCGCCCCGGCGGCGGCCCGTACGACCCGTACGGCGCCGACCGGGAGGCGTTCGCGGGCGAGCGGGACGCCGCGTACGACGACGCGTATGCGGGTGACGGCGACGCGGACCGCTTCGAGGCACGGGAGAGCTACGACGCCGAGCGGCGCCGCGGCGGCGACAGCGTCCGCCACGCCTACTACCCGGGCCGCCGGATGAACCTCGGCGTCGTCCTGCTCCCGCTGCGCATCTTCCTCGGCCTGATCTCGATCTACGCCGGCATGGGCAAGCTCTGCGACCCCGTCTACTTCGACGGCGGCGAACGCGGCTCGATGGTGAAGTGGCTGTCGTCGCTGGAGCCGTGGGCGCTCGCCGCCCCGCTGCGCGACTTCGCGCTGGCGCACCCGGTGGGCGCCGGGCTCACCGTCGCGTTCCTCCAGGTCGTGGTCGGTGTGCTGACCATCTGCGGCCTGTGGCAGCGGCTGGCCGCGTCGGTCGGCGCACTGCTCTCCGCGGTGCTGCTGATGACCGTCACCTGGCACAGCGTCCCGGCGTACGACGCGCCGGACATCATCTACCTCGCCGCCTGGAGCCCGCTGGTCATCGCCGGTGCCCCGGTGTACTCCCTCGACGCCCGGCTGGCCGGCGAGGCGTGGCGGCGGCTCGGTCCCCGCGTCGACGTCATCGATCTGCGGCGCCGGGTGCTGCGCCGTGGCGCGGCGATGACCGCGGTGATCGCCGGGCTGACGCTGCTGATCGGCTCGGTGCTCGGCGGCGCCGTGCGGTCGGCGACGGTCACGTCCGTGCCGCGGCCCGGCGAACCGGCGATCAACAACCTGCCCGGCCGGCCGCTGCCCAGCCCGCACCGGCAGGCGACCCGCCCGCAGCAGACCCGGACCGCGGCCCCGCACCGCCCCGGTACGCCACTGCCGGGCGCCGGGCACACCGCAGGTCCGACGGGCACACCGCCCTCGTCCGCGGGCAGCAGCTCCCCGACGGCCGGGGCGACCAGCGGCACCGGCCACCAGCCCGGCGCGGGCGCCACGACCGGCGCCCCGCAGCACTCCGCCTCGACCCGGGCCCCGGCGCCGACCACGGCGCAGCCGTCCGGCGGCACGGGCGGCGGGGCCACCGGCTCCGAGGGCGACGACTCGACCGACAAGCCGAAGGAGCACACCGGGGCCCTGGGCGGTCTCCTGGGGTGATCCCGTAGGGGACCGGTCGGTGACCGGCCGGACGGTGTGTGAACGGCCCCCGCGTACGGAACGTTTCCGTCCGCGGGGGCCGTTCCGTGCCGGGGGACGGGAAGGGACCCGTCAGGCGAGGTCCAGCCCCCGCAGCCACTCGATGAGCAGGCGGTTGACCTCGTCCGGCCGTTCCTGCTGGATCCAGTGGCCGCAGCCGTCGAGGAGGTGGGCGGCGGCCAGGCCCGGCAGGGTGGTGGGGAAGGCGGCGATGGCGTCGGCGAGCCAGGTGGTGGAGGCGTCCCGGGTGCCGCCGATGAAGAGCGACGGCTGGGGGATCGGTGCGCCTTCCAGGTCGGCGGTGGCGGCCCAGTCGCGGTCGGCGTTGCGGTAGCGGTTCAGCGCACCGGCCAGCCCCGTACGGGCGAACTCTCCGGCGTAGAAGTCGAGTTCGGCCTCCCCGAGCCAGGCGGGGGTGCGGTCGCGGACGAAGCGGTCGCTCAGGCGGCCGCCGGGCGGGACGAAGAAGTGGCCGGTGGAGCCGTCCGCCGGCCCGGTGTCGCCGGAGAGCGAGGCGTAGAAACCGGCGAGCCAGGAGCGGATGTCCGGTTCGATCTCCGCCTCGGCGCGGCCCGGTTCCTGGAAGTGGCGGACGTAGAACTCCTCGTCGCCGCCGAGCGCCGCGAAGGCGTCGGACGGCCGGACCGGCCCGCGGGGTGCGTAGGGGACGCTCAGCAGGGCCACGGCGGAGCAGACGTCGGGCCGCAGCAGCGCGGTGTGCGCGGCGATCGGGGAGCCCCAGTCGTGGCCGACGAGGACCGCGTCGCGGGCGCCGAGGGCGCGGATCACGGCGGCGTTGTCGGCGACGTGCGCCGCCATGTCGTACGCCTCGACGGCCGCGGGGCGCATGGAGCGGCCGTAGCCGCGCAGATCGAGGGCGACGGCGTGGTAGCCCGCCGCGGCGAGCGCGGGGAGTTGGCGGCGCCAGGAGTACCAGGACTCCGGGAAGCCGTGCAGCAGCAGGACGAGCGGCCCGCTGCCCTGCTCGACGAGGTGGAGACGGCCGTCCGGGGTGTCCACCAGGCGGTGGGTCCACTGCGGTGACGGTGCGGTCTGCGGCATCGGTCCTCCCGGGGTGTCGGTCGCGCCAGGGTGCGGCACCGGCCCGGCGGCCCGTATGCGGATTTGCCGTTTCGGCAAATCGCCGCGTTCAACCGCGGCCGCTCAACCGCCACGTTCACCCGCCGGGCTCAATCGCCCGTGATGCCCAGCTCCTTGGCGGCCTCGGTGAGGTCCTTGGTGGTGTCGATGGCGCGCCAGTACGCGCCGTGCGGCAGGGGGTAGCCGGCCAGCCGCCGTTCGCGGGCGAGCCGGGGGAAGGTGGTGCGTTCGTGGTCGCCGCGGTCCGGCAGCAGTGCGGTGAAGGCGGCGGAGAAGACGTACACCCCGGCGTTGATGAGATACGGCGACGGCGGCGCTTCGATGAAGTCGAGGACATGGCCGAACTCGTCGGTCTCCACCACGCCCCAGGGGATCCGCGGCCGGGCCAGCGCCAAGGTGGCCTCGGCGCCGCGTTCGAGGTGGAAGGCGGCCATCTCGGTGAGCGGGAAACGGGTCCAGATGTCGCCGTTGGTGGCGTACCAGGGCTCGTCCGGGCGGGGCAGCGACGCCGCCGCGTGCTTGAGGCCGCCGCCGCGGCCGAGGGGTTCGGTCTCGACGACGGTCGTGACGTTCAGCGGGAGTTCGGCACCGGCCAGCCACTCCTCCAGGACGTGGGCGAGGTGGCCGCAGGAGACCACCGCGTCGGTGACGCCCTCGGCGGCGAGCCAGGTGAGCTGATGGCCGATGATCGGGGTTCCCGTACCGGGAATCTCGACCATCGGCTTGGGCCGGTCATCGGTGTACGGCCGCAGGCGCGAGCCCTGGCCACCGGCCAGGACAACGGCCTGTGTCGGATAGGGATACGGGGCGACTGTCAT
This sequence comes from Streptomyces sp. NPDC029159, assembly GCF_055564055.1. Classification (NCBI taxonomy): domain Bacteria; kingdom Bacillati; phylum Actinomycetota; class Actinomycetes; order Kitasatosporales; family Streptomycetaceae; genus Streptomyces; species Streptomyces sp. NPDC029159. Next base: position 118,980 of record NZ_JBVHWT010000011.1, on the reverse strand, counting down.
GGTTCGCACCCTATGCGGTGCGAGGGTAGGTCACGGGGCGGTGGCGACGCCGGAGGCGAAGGAGGTGTCGCAGACCGGGCGGGAGAACGCCTGCGCGCGGTGCCCGGCGCCGTACTTGGCGACGGCGGCCCGGCCCAGCGCCCGCGCGATGGAGGTGCAGTGCTTGGCGAGCGACGGCCGCTCCGTGGTGGCCCGCTGGAGGTGGGTCAGCGCCACCCCCGGGTCCTTCTCCTGGAGTTCGAGCAGCAGACGGTCGCGGAGGACGTCCTGCGGGGCGCGGGGCCCGGACTTGGCGAGGGTCTTCCCGCTGGACGCGGTCAGCATCTGCGTGTCCGTCGACTTCGAGGCCCACGGCACGCTGGTGACCGCGAGCGTCCCGGAGAGCACGAGGACGACGGGGAGGACAAGGGCGAGAGTTCTGCCGATACGGCGGGCTGCGGAGTTCACGGTCGCGATGGTAGCGAGCGGTGATGATATGGCGACATTGCGTCACCTCATCGAGGGACGAGAAGGGCCGTTGGTGGGGGCGCGATGTTGACGAAGGGGGCGCGGGGGTGGTCCCCCGCGCCCCTCACGGCCTCTGCCGCCCGGGCTCGTTCCCGTGGCACCCGAAGGGCCCGGAACAGGGGCGGCCGACCGCGGCGACCGAACGCCACGACCGGCCAATCCCCTGCTATACGGCGGAGTTGGGTCAGTCCGCCAGGCGCTCGCCCGACGACGTCGAGAAGACATGCGTCTCACCCGGCCGCGGGACGACGTGCAGGGTGGTGCCCTTCTCCGGCACCTGACGGCCGTTGACCCGGACGACCAGGTCCTTGGGCGCACCGCCGACCTCGACGGTCCCGTAGACGTACGCGTCGGCGCCCAGCTCCTCGACGACGTTGACCGTGACGGCCAGACCGGCGGGGGAGTCCGACGCCGCCTTCGTCAGCGCCGACGCGGCGGCGCCGTTCTGCTCGACGATCTCGAAGTGCTCGGGCCGGACGCCGACGGTCACCGTCGTGTCGCCCTTGTCCGCCGCCGTGGCCAGCGCCTCCCGGCCGACCGGCACCACGCTGTTGCCGAACTTCACGCCGCCGTCGGCGATCGGCACCTCGATGAGGTTCATCGCCGGCGAGCCGATGAACCCGGCGACGAAGAGGTTCGCCGGCCGGTCGTACATGTTCCGCGGCGAGTCGATCTGCTGGAGCAGCCCGTCCTTGAGGACCGCGACCCGGTCGCCCATCGTCATCGCCTCGACCTGGTCGTGGGTGACGTACACCGTGGTGATGCCCAGGCGCCGCTGGAGCCCGGCGATCTGCGTACGGGTCTGGACGCGGAGCTTGGCGTCGAGGTTGGAGAGCGGCTCGTCCATCAGGAAGACCTGCGGCTCCCGGACGATCGCCCGGCCCATCGCGACGCGCTGCCGCTGACCGCCGGAGAGCGCCTTCGGCTTACGCCCCAGGTACTCCGTGAGGTCGAGGATCTTCGCCGCGTCCTCGACCTTCTGCCGGATCTCCCCCTTCGGCACCCCGGCGATCTTGAGCGCGAAGCCCATGTTGTCGGCGACGGTCATGTGCGGGTAGAGCGCGTAGTTCTGGAACACCATGGCGATGTCCCGGTCCTTGGGCGGCAGATGCGTGACTTCGCGGTCGCCGATGCGGATCGCACCGCCGTCGACGTCCTCAAGCCCCGCCAGCATCCGCAACGAGGTGGACTTCCCGCAGCCGGACGGGCCGACCAGGACGAGGAACTCGCCGTCCTCGATGGCGATGTCGAGCTTGTCGACGGCGGGCTTGTCGGAACCCGGGTAGATCCGGGTTGCCTGGTCGTACGTGACCGTAGCCATGATGTGTCCCTTCACCGGCAGGAACGTGCCGGACGATCCGAGTAAAGGAGTGGCGCGGCCCACAACCGCGGGCCGGGCGCGACGCTACCTGCGGCGATGCCCGGTGTCAGTACCCCCAAGGTCACGAAATGGCGACCGGCATCCACCCCACCTGGGTACACTGCTCCCGCACGCCTCCTTAGCTCAGCTGGCCAGAGCACCGCTCTTGTAAAGCGAAGGTCGTCGGTTCGAATCCGACAGGGGGCTCTGAGCTTGGGCCTTATGACCTGCGGTTTTGTAGCGCAGAGGCCCTGTGATCGGCCTCGGACTTCTCGTCCGGGGCCTTTTGCGTGAGCGGACGGGCCGCTGAGGTCCGGGCACCGCTGCGGATTCTCCGGCGGCGAGGGCCAGTGGTGCCGCGCCAGGGCGGAGGGCGTGGAGCCGGGCGGGCCCGACCGCTGTTGCACTGGAAGCGGTGCCTGTTTCCCGCGCCGATGAGCGGCGCGCCGGACAGCCCCGTCGGACGTCGACCCGCTCGGGCGTTCCCGGAGCGGACCGTACAGGCATGGACGAGAGGGACGCCCGCCCCCGCGGCACGGTGCCGGAGCACCAGGTGAGCGGCGGGACGATCAGCACCTCGATCCGCTGCTGAACACCGGGCAGGGCGTCGCGGGAAGAGAGTCGACAGTGCCCGAACCACTACAGGTGGGCGTCACCAGCCAGGGGCCTGGAGAACCCGCGGGCGGAGGTGGACGACTTCATCTGCGGCGCGATGCAGGGAGACCGGGACCTGAAGGGGTTTCTGAAGTGGGCCACGGGCCGGTTCGACCTCGTCGATGTGGTCCTCACCGACCTGCACCTGGCCGACGTGTACGCGGCCGACGGGTACCCGCCCGAGCGTGCCGCCTCGCGGGCGGGCAAAGCGACGCGCGATACCCGACGGCGCATCAGACGGGCGGTGGAACAGCTGCCGTCCACCGCGGCCATCCAGGTCCGCTCGCTGTCCGATTGCGCCACGCTGCCCGGCTATCGGAATGTCGACGCACGGTTGGCGTCCGCGCGCAGCCACGACCAGGACCTGGCGCAGATCTGCGACGACCACGTAGCCCGGTGGCTCGACTCCGACGCCGCGTCCGCCGACGGGGGTGAGGCCCGGCACCGGGCCGCGCTCGACTACCTCATGGCCGAGCTTCCCCTGCTCGCCGCCACGCCCGAGGCGCTCGACACACCGTCTTCGGTCTGCTGCTACCACACGTTCATGCCCATCCTCTACGGGCTGCGCCGCCTCACCGGCTACTGGCATCCGGAACAGGCGCATGCCGCCGTCCGTCTCCCTCCGCGGGTGGCGGCTCCTGCCTGAGGCGGCCTTGTCCGGGGCAGGGGTTTCTGCCAAGTCGGCGTGTCCGTAGGGACATTAAGCTTGTGCGGTTGGTGGCCGCTCGCGGTGCTGAGTGTCGGCGCGTGCGGCCAACGTCCTTGTGGGCGAGGGGGAATCATGGCAACGCCGCGGATCAGGCGTGGGCGGAACGGTACTGCTGCGCGTCGGGCTCGTCTCGCGAGATCGGGGAGAGCGCCGGTTGCGGCACCGGGCGCGGAGGAGCGTGAAGGGGCTTCGCTGCGCGACAGGAAATTGTGGATCGGCGCTCTGGTGACGGTCTTGACCGGTGTGGTTGCCCTGGTATTTCAGGGAGGGTGGGAATGGCTGCAAGGGCAGCTGTCGGATCCTCCGGGGCTCACGGCTTATTCCTCCGGTCTTTACGGGTGTAATCCGAGGTATCTGGACGCTTCGTTGGCGGAGCTGCACAAGCAGGCGAATGCGATCGACCGTGGCGGCGTTCATATTCCGACCGCCGAGGTATGGCCTTCTCTTCCCGTCACTCTTCAGACGAGTACAGCCCAGGCGATAGTCGTCACGGGCGCCAAGGTCTCCGTGCTCTCCACCCGCCCGCTCCCGGAACACGGGTCGGTTGTCGACAACGAGTGCGGCGGCGGGATGGACGAGCGGCCCTTCGACATCGATCTGACGGCTGACCCGGTCTCCTTGAAGCCGAGCGTGGAGCGTACGGGGCAAGGGAAGGTCGTCCAGGGACGCGACTTTCCTTTCAAGGTGGCGTCCGGAGATCCGGAGCAGTTCACCTTCAACATCAGGAATGTCGCCCAAGACGTGCGATTCGCGATCACCTTTTCCTGGGTCTCCGACGGAGAGCCGGGGAGCACGCGGTTGGACAATGACGGCCGTGGATATCGCGTGATGAATCTGCCGGAAAACTTGCCGCGGTACAGCAGGGCCGATGCCGTCAGAGGCAAGGCCGCCTCGTAGCTGCGCGGCCGATCCCGGCTGCGTGGTGTGTGCGCCGTGTAGCGCTCTGTTCGGGATTTCGGTGGGGTGACAGGCCGCCGGTTACCCTGCCTCGTTCTCACCCGGCCCAGGAGGTTTCCGTCATGAGCAGCAAGGTGTCGCCCTTTCCCGAGCGGATGGCGCTTTCGGGGGAGGGGCTCGTTCTTCGTGACTGGACGGAGGAGGACCGGGGGGCGATGCCGGAGTTGTTCGATCACCCCGATATCGCGTACTGGACGCCGGTCGTCTCGCCCTTCGACGCAGCGGCCGCCGGCGAGCGGCTGGTCCGGGCCCGGCAGCTGCGGGCCGAGGGCAAGGTCATCATGCTGGCCGTCACCGTCGACGGCGGTGCGCCGCTCGGCGAGGTGATGCTGCGGCGCGCCCCCGAGGGAACGGAACTGGGGTACGCGATCGGGCCGGCCCACCGCGGGCAGGGGCTGGCGGCCCGGGCGGTGCGGGTGATGGCCACGTACGCCTTCGAGGTGCTGGGCGCGGAGCAGGTGATCCTGGAACTGGAGGCGGAGAACGCGGCGAGCGTGGCCGTGGCCACCAAGGCCGGTTTCCGACTGCTCGACGTGCCGCTGATCACGGGGGAGGAGAAGGGGCGGGCTTACGTGCTGCAGACGTGGGGGCTGGAGCGCGAGCGGGCGTGACGCGTGTGATGCCTGATGTCTGATGCCTATGTCTGAGGTGTGATGCCCGGTGCCGGTGCCGGTGCCGGTGCCCGTGCCCGGTGCCGGTGCCGGTGCCCGGTGCCCGACGTCTGCGTGTGCGCTGATCGCCGGGCCCGGGGTCGGCCTTTGCGCGTACGCCTGAACGCTGCGCGCGTCGCCTGAACCCTTCGGCTGCGCTTGATCCTTCGTGGTCGCGCCTCGCCCCTCCGCCCTGTGTCCCAGGGCACCACCCCGAGCTCAGGAATACCCCCAGGGGTACCCGTGTTACGGTCGATATACCCCGGGGGGTAAACGGTAATCGTGTAATGGAAGGAAGTGCCCCGTGTTCTTCGTCGACACCCTTGAGATTGCCGGTCTGGGCAACCGCAGCTACCTGGCCGGAGGCGGGCGGACCGCGGTGGCGGTGGATCCGCCGCGGGATGTGGAGCAGGTGGTCGCGGCGGCGGCTCGGCGGGGGGTGCGGATATCCCATGTGGTCGAGACGCACCTGCACAACGACTACGTCACCGGTGGGCTCGAACTGGCGCGGATCACCGGTGCCGCCTATCTCGTGCCGGCCGGAGCCTCGGTGGAGTTCGCGCGGACGGCGGTGCGGGACGGGGACCGGGCGGAGATCGACGCGGAGGCGGGGCTCGCGCTGCGGGCGCTGGCGACGCCGGGGCACACGCCGCACCACACCTCGTACGTGCTGGAGGAGAACGGCGTGGATGTCGCCGTGTTCACCGGCGGGTCGCTGCTGATCGGGACCGTCGGGCGGCCCGATCTGGTCGAGCCGCGGCTGACCGAGGAGCTGGCGCGGGCGCAGCACGCCTCCGCGCACCGGCTGGTCGCCGAGCTGCCGGACGAGACGGCGGTGCTGCCCACGCACGGGTTCGGCAGTTTCTGTGCGGCGGGCGGGACGACCGGGGAGTCCACCACGATCGGTGTGGAGAAGGTGTCCAACGCGGCGCTGACCCGTGAGGTGGGGGCGTTCGTCGCCGGGTTGCTGGCGGAACTGGATGACATCCCTGCCTATTACGCGCACATGGGGCCGGTCAACGCCGCCGGGCCCGCGCCCGTCGACCTCACCCCGCCCGCCGTCGCCGACGCCGCGGAGATCGCCGACCGGCTGGCCGCCGGGGAGTGGGTGGTCGATCTGCGGCACCGGGTCGCCTTCGCCGAGGGGCATGTGGCCGGTTCGTTCAACTTCGAGGGTGCCGGGCAGCTCGCCACGTACCTGGCCTGGCTGATCCCGTGGGGGAAGCCGGTGACGCTGCTCGCCGAGTCGGCCGAGCAACTCGCCGACGCACAGCGGGAGTTGGTGCGGGTCGGGATCGAGCGTCCCGCCGCGGCGGCCACCGGGGACCCGGCGGGCTGGGTGCGGGACGGCGAGGCCCTCGCGTCCTTCCCCCGGGCCACCTTCGCCGACCTCGGGGAGCGGGCCGCGGGCGCCGGGGACGGTGTCGTCGTCCTCGACGTCCGCCGGGACGGCGAGCGGGCGAAAGGTTTCATCGAGGGCTCGGTCCATGTGCCGCTGCATGCGCTGAACCGGCGTCTCCAGGACGTTCCCGCAGGTCAGGTCTGGGTGCACTGTGCGGGCGGGATGCGGGCGGCCATCGCCGCCTCGCTGCTCGACGCGGCGGGCCGCGACGTCGTGGCCGTCGATGACTCCTTCGACGCGGCCGAACGGGCCGGACTCACCGTCCGCCCCGCCTGATCCGACCGCGACCCGAGAGTGAGCACCCTCAGCATGAGTTCCCGATCCTGTGGACGCGATCCCGTCATACCGGCGCGCGGGGACGCCCGGTGGACCGCCGCCCGTAGCCGTGCCCGTACGGGTACCCGTAGGGGTATCGCCCCCGGGTGCGCCGGTTTCGCGCCGCACCCGGGGCGGGCGGTCCGCGTCCCCGCCGACCACCCGCGCGTCACCGGCGGGTGGTCCGTATGAGTGCGGTCATCTTCGCGCTGGTCGCGGGCGCGGTCATCGGTGTCGCGCTGGGGGCGCTCGGGGGCGGCGGCAGTGTGCTGGCGGTGCCCGCGCTGATCTATCTGCTCGGCTTCACGCCGGTCGCGGCGACCACCGCGAGCCTGATCATCGTGGCCGCCACCTCGGCCACCGCGCTCCTCGCGCACGCCCGGGACGGGCAGGTGCAGTGGCGTACGGGGCTGCTCTTCGCGGCGGCGGGGATCGGGCCGGCGATGCTGGGCGGCGCGCTCGCGGGGCGGCTGCCGACCGCGCTGCTGACCGTCGCCTTCGCGGCGCTCGCGGCCACCGCGGCCTTCCGGATGCTCCGGCGGCGAACTGTCAGGGAGGGTTCCGGAGAGATACGGACCGGCCGGGCGGTGGCCGCCGGCGCCGGGCTCGGGGCGGTCACCGGGGTGCTCGGTGTCGGCGGCGGATTCCTCGCCGTGCCGGCGCTGGTCGGCGTGCTCGGGATGCGGATGCGGGCGGCGGTGGGCACCAGCCTGCTGGTCATCACCGTCAACTCCGTGGCGGCCCTGGGGCTGCGCGCCGGGACGACGACCGGTCTGAACTGGGCCGTCATCGGGCCGTTCGCCGGGGCGGCGATCCTCGGCGCCTGGGACGGCAAGCGGCTGGCGGCGAAGGTGTCCGGCCCGGTCCTGCAGCGCGTCTTCGCCGTCGTCCTGCTCGCGGTGGCGGCGTTCATGCTGGTGGATGCGGTCGTATGAGCCGCCAACGGCACCACCACCGCCGTCGCGGGGGGAGCGTCGCCGGCCCGGCGGGTACGGGAAGGGTGCCCGCCGGACGGCCGGTGGGCCGCCCTACGCCAGCGACAGGAAGAGCTTCTCCAGGCGGGCCCGCATCTGCGCGGTGTCCTCGCCGGTCTTCGCGCCGGACTCGATGTCCGCCACGCACTGCTGCAGGCCGGTCGCGATGATCGCGAATCCGGCCCGGTCCAGGGCCCGGGAGGCGGCGGCCAGCTGGGTGACGACGTCCTCGCAGTCCCGGCCCTCCTCGATCATCCGGATCACCCCGGAGATCTGACCCTGGGCCCGCCGCAGCCGGTTCAGCACCGCCTTCAACGAGGCGCCCTCAAGCTCCAGTTCCACGACCACGCTTCCGTTCCCTCACCACGCCGCCGTTCCCGACCGCTGTTCTGCAATACCCCTAGGGGTACTGTACGTCCCGGTTCGGGAGGGTGGCGACCCTTGGAGGACCCCGCCATGACCAGCTCCACCACCCCCACCACCCTCGATGCCGCCCGGGCCCACGACCGGCTGGCCGGGCTGACCGTCATCGACGTCCGGACGCCCGGCGAGTACGCCGGCGGCCATCTGCCCGGAGCCCTCAACATTCCGCTCGACCACCTCGACCGCGCGCTGTCCGGGATACGGGACGCGGCCGGCCGCCGCGACCTGCTGATCGTGTGCGCCTCCGGCGCCCGCTCGGCGCGCGCCTGCGCACTCCTCGCCGAACGGGGCGTCCCGGCGGCCACCCTCGACGGCGGCACCGCCGGATGGGCCGCCGCCGGATACGAGGTGGAGCGGCCCGCCGCATGCGAGATCCGGGCGGGCTGGAGCATGGAGCGGCAGGTGCGCTGCGCCGCGGGCACGCTCGTCCTGCTGGGGCTGGTCCTCGGCCTGTTCGTGCACCCCGCCTTCCAGATCCTCTCCGCCGGAGTGGCGGGCGGTCTGGTCTTCTCCGCCCTCACCGACACCTGCGGAATGGCGGCGATCCTCGCCAAGCTGCCGCACAACCGCCCCCGGGGTGCGGACCTGGACGCGACGCTGGCGGCGCTGCGGGAGCGCTGAGGTGAGCGGGGCGGGCCGGCGGCGCGACGCATCGTCTACAGTGCTGTAGACATTGTCGCGGGCGTCCCGCCCGCCCCTGATCACCCGAGGCCGTGCCGTCCGGTGCCGCCGCCCCGGCGGCTGCGCGGCGCGCGGACCGGCCGGGCCCGGGTCCGTGAGGTGACCGCCGTTGCATCCCGCCACGATTCTGGTCGTCGAGGACGATCCCGCCCTGCGCGACGTCCTGGTGCGCGGGCTGCGGGAGGAGGGGTTCGGGACGGCCGTCGCCCCGGACGGGGCCGGTGCGCTGCGGCTCGTCGGCGACGGCGTCGACGCGGTGGTGCTGGACATCGGACTGCCGGACGCGGACGGCCGCGATGTGTGCCAGGCGATGCGGGCGCGTGGATTCCTCCGGCCGGTCGTCTTCCTCACCGCCCACGGCGGGCTCGCGGACCGGCTGAGCGGGTTCTCCTCGGGCGGTGACGACTATCTGCCCAAACCGTTCCACCTCGCGGAACTCACCGCACGGCTGCGCGCCGCCCTGCGCCGGTCCGGCACCGCGACCGGCCTCGCCACCGGGGACCTCACCCTCGACCCGGTGCGGCACTGCCTGTCCGTGGGGGGCGTCGAGGCGGCGCTGACGCCCACCGAGTTCCGGCTGCTGGCCGCGCTGCTGGCCGAGCCCGGCGCGGTGGTGCGCCGCCGGGAGCTGGTCCGCGCCGGGTGGCCGGCCGGTGCGCAGGTCAGCGACAACACCCTCGACCAGTACCTGAGCCGGCTCCGGCGCAAGCTCCGGGACGCCGGCAGCGCCCTGACCATCGGCACCGCCCGCGGCATCGGGCACCGCCTGTCATGACCGGCCCCGACCGGCCCCGCCGTTCCCGGATCGCCGTGACGCCGGCCCGCCGCGGCCCCCGCACCCTGCGCGGACGGCTCTCCCTGGCGGCGACGGCCTGCGCCGTCTCGGTGATGGTGCTGTTCACCGTCGTCTGCAACCTGGTCGTCCGCCACCACCTCCAACGGCAGGCCGACGACGAACTGCACACCCGGGTCACCGCGGTCGCCGCCACCGTCGACACCCGCCGCACCCCGGTACGCGTCCTGGAGACGACCGACGACGCCCCCCTCGACGCCAACGTGTGGATCTACGCGGGCCCGCGCCTCCTCGAACACCCCGCCTCCGCCCCGGCCGGCACCCCGCTCGGCCGGACCGCGGCCCGCCTCGCCGCCCACGGCGACAAGCGCTGCGCGGTCCACGACGCCGGGGCGCCGATACGCCTGTGCGCGGCCCCGGTGGGCGCCCCCGACGCCCACGGCCGACCCGCCGCCGTGGTGGTGGCCGCCCTGGACCTCGGCCCCTACCGCGCCTCGGCCGCCACCCTGCTGTGGGCCTCCCTCGCCCTGGACGGCGCGGTGCTGGCGGGCGCGTACGTGCTGACCTGGCTGGCCGTGGGGCGGGCGCTGCGCCCGGTGACGGAGATGACCGACCAGGCCACCCGGTGGAGCGCGGTCGCCTCCCCGCACCGCCTGGCCGGCAGCGGACGCCCCGCCGAACTGACGCGGCTCGGCGCCTCCCTGGACGAGCTGCTGGACCGTATCCGCGCGGTGCTCCGCCACGAACAGCAGCTCACCCGGGAGCTCTCGCACGAGCTGCGCACGCCCCTGGCGCGGATCACCGCCGAACTCGACTGGTGGCGGGCGCGCCCGCGCTCCGCCACCGAGACCGCGGCGACCCATGCGCACCTCGCCGACGCCGCCGACTCCATGCGCTCCATCTGCGACACCCTCCTCGACGACGCCCGCGCCGACGCCCGGACCGCCCCGGGGACCACCGACGCGGTGGCCACGCTGCGGCGGCTCGCGGACCGGCTCACCCGCCCGGACGGGCCCGCCGTCACGGTCACCGGCCCGGACACGGCGGTCGCCGGGGTGCCCACGCCGCTGCTGGAACGCATCGTCGGCCCGCTCGCCGACAACGCCTTGCGGTACGCGCGTACCGCGGTCGGCATCCGGGTCGGGCGGGCGGCGGACGGCACCACCACGGTGGAGGTCACCGACGACGGCCCCGGGGTCCCGCCCGCTTTCGCCGCCGAACTGTTCCGGCCGGGCAGCCGGGCCGATCCGGCGGACGGACACGGCGGCGCGGGTCTGGGACTGCCGCTCGCCCGGCGGCTGGCCCGCGCCGCGGACGGCGAGGTGGCCCATGAGGCCGGGGACCCGTCCGGGGCGCGGTTCGTGGTCACCCTGCCCGGCGGCTGAGCGGGGCCGCCGTCAGCGCTCCAAGAGGGCGGCGTCCCGTCGCTCCCGCAGCTGTGCACGGGCCGTGAAGCCGATCAGGACGGCGAGGAGCACGGCCGACGAACCCGCCGTACCGAGGTCCAGTCCGCCCTTGGCGAGCGGCTTGGTGAGGACATCGCCGGCGGTCGCCCCGAGCGGGCGGGTGAGGACGAAGGCGATCCAGAACAGCAGCACGTTCGGCACGGCGGGCACCTTCATCAGGGCCATGAGCACCGCGAGCGCACCGGTGACGAGGAGCGCGCCGCCCGCGTAGCCGAGTCCGGAGCTGTCGGAGAGGAAGTCGCCCATCGAGGTGCCGAGCGTGTTCGACACCAGGATCGCGGCCCAGAACAGCGCCTCCGCGCGGAAGGTGACGATGTCGCGGAGGGTGAACGCCAGCCCGGTGCTCTTCCAGACGGCGAAGATCGCGAGGAGCAGCGTGATCAGGATCGCGGCTCCGGCCGGATAGCCCAGGCCCAGGCCCTGCGGGCCCCAGCCCAGCGAAGTGGCCCCGCCGGAGAGGTACTTTGCGCTCGCGTCCCGGTTCATGAAGTCGGACATCGTGGTGCCCGCCGTACTGGTCGACAGGATGACGGTCCAGTAGAAGAACGGGTGGTAGCGCCGGGACCGCAGCTGGACGGCGAGGGTGACCACGAAGATCAGGAACAGGAGGACGGTGGTGAGGAAGTAGCCCAGCTTGAGGGTCTGGGCGAAGAGGTCACCGGCCGTCTCGCCGAGGGTGGTCGCCGCGATCTTCATGATCCAGAAGGCGGGGGTGACCTCCGGCAGCTTCTTCGGGCCGGTGCCGGGCGCCGCGGACGCCGGTGGCGGGGCGGTGGCGGCGGCGTCCGGACCGGTCAGGGCTTGGGGGTTTTCCACGTGCGAACTCTCCGAGGGAATGCCGGCGATGGGGCGTGCGCGGTGACGGCGCACGCCGCCCGACCCTCCCAGCCGCTCCCTGAACACATCCTGAACGCCTCCTGGGCGCCGCCACGCCCCCGTCTTCAGGCCCCCTGCGGGCTCCCGTTCTCCGGCTCGGAGGCATCGCGCCGGGTCACGGTCAGGAACACCACCAGGATCAGAACGACCGCCAGGAACAGCACGCTGGTGAGCACGGTGCCGATGCCCAGTCCGCCGTCGGTGACCGGCTGCGCGAGGTAGTCCCCGAGGGAGGCGCCCAGCGGCCGGGTCAGCACGTAGGCGGTCCAGAAGCTCCCCACCGCACCCAGGACGCGGGTGGAGCGCGCCGCCGCCACCACGGCGAGGGCGGCGGCGAACAGCACGGCGGAGAGCGAGTAGCCCAGGTCCAGGCGCTCGGCGACCAGATCGCCGGCGGCGGTGCCCAGGGCGAAGGTGAAGAGCACGGCGAGCCAGTAGAAGGACTCCCGGCGGACGCTGTCGATGTGGTGGATCGAGAGCGTCCGCTCGCTGCGGAACCACAGGACGAACACCGCCGCGAGAACCAGCGCGAAGGCGGCGGTGGAGGCTTCCAGGGGCACACCGAGGTTGTCGGTCAGGTTGTCGCTGAGCAGCGTGCCGACGACGCTGATCAGCGCCACCGCCGACCAGTAGACGCCGGGGCGGTAGGCGGCGGTGCGGAACTGCGCCACGAGCGCCCCGACCAGCACCGCGCTCATCAGCAGCGACACCCCGGTCAGCCCGAGCCCCAACTTCTCGTTCAGCAGATCCGCGGCCGTCTCACCGACCGTGGTGCACAGAATCTTGATCACCCAGAAGTACGGGGTGACCTCGGGGACCTTGTTACGCCGAGGACGGGGGCGCGCGGCGCCGGCCGGCCCGTGGGCCGCGACGGCTGCGGAGGTATCAGCACTCATGGTGCCCGACCGTGCCACCCGCGTTCTGAACACATCCTGAACGCCTCACGGACGCGGGGCGCGCCCGCATGGTCTGATGGCGCCGTGAACGAGGCGGTGGAGGAGCGCAACCGGCGCATGCTGCGGGCGCGGGACGCGATGGACCGGGCGTACGCGCAGCCGCTGGACGTACCGGCGCTGGCCCGGATCGCCCATGTCTCCCCGGCCCACTTCGCCCGCACCTTCCGGGCCACCTTCGGCGAGACCCCCCACCGCTACCTGCAACGACGCCGGGTCGAACGGGCGATGTCGCTGCTGCGGGAGACCGACCGCAGCGTCACGGACATCTGCTACGCGGTCGGCTTCGGCAGTCTCGGCACGTTCAGCCGCACCTTCCGCGAGATCGTCGGCAGCTCGCCGCGGACGTACCGCAGGGAAGCGGTGGCGGCGCGCGTACCGACCTGCTTCACCATGGCGTGGACGCGGCCCCACGGGTGAGGCGGGGCGCGGCGCTCGTAGGAAGTCGGCGAGGAGAGCAGTTTCGGAGAAGTTTTCCGGCCACCCCCGCCCATAGGTTGAGGACATGTTCCACGCCATCACACACTCCCAGCTCTACGTCCTCGACCAGGACAAGGCCCTCGACTTCTACGTCGGCACCCTCGGTCTGGAGGTCACCGCCGACATCGACATGGGGTTCATGCGGTGGCTGACCGTCGCCGTCCCCGGCCACCCCGAGCGGCAGATCCTCCTGGAGAAGCCGGGCGCCCCCGCGCTGTCCGAGGAGACCGCCGCCCAGGTCCGTGACCTGGTCACCAAGGGCGCGATGGGCGGCTGGCTCATCCTCGCCACCGACGACTGCCGCGCCACCTACGAGACGCTCCGGGCGCGCGGCGTCGAGTTCACCCAGGAGCCGACGGAACGCCCGTACGGGATCGACTGCGGACTGCGCGATCCCTTCGGCAACAACCTCCGCTTCACCCAGCCGAAGGCGTAGCCGCCGGGCCGGGCAGGCGTCCGGGGCGCGGGCCGGGCCGGGGCGCCGGGGCCCGCGCCGGGGGCGCACCGGCCGGGCGGACGCGCGGGGCGCGCGGGCGGGACGTCCGCGCCGGTGGCCGAGCGGGTGGCGCTCCCGGAGGCCGACCGCCCGCAACGGGTGCGGGTGCCGGAGCGGCGGGCGTACATTGCGGCCATGGCGACCTCCATGACACGTGACGCTTACGAGCAACGGATGGAACGGGCCGCCGCCGCGGCCGCCGCGGCGGGACTCGACGGCCTGATCGTGACGCCGGGCCCGGACCTGGGCTGGCTGTGCGGCTACCAGGTCACCGCGGTCACGGAACGGCTGACCGCCCTCGTCCTCACCCCCGGCGCCCGGCCGCGCCTGCTGGTGCCCGCCCTGGAACGCCCGGACGCCGAGGCGGCCCCGGGCGCCGGTGCACTGACCGTCACCGGGTGGGCCGACGGCACCGACCCCTACGGGGAACTGGCGGCCTGGCTCGCCCCCGAGGGACGCTACGGCGTCTCGGACTCCACCTGGTCGCTGCACCTCCTCGGCCTCCAGCGCACCCTGCCGGACAGCGGCTACGGCGCACTCTCCGAGGCGCTGCCGATGCTCCGCGCCGTGAAGGACGCATACGAGGTGGAGCGGATGGCGGCGGCGGGCGCGGCGGCCGACGCCACGTACGACGACATCCTGGGTCTGCCGTTCGCCGGCCGCCGCGAGCGCGAGGTGGCCGCCGACCTCAGCCGGCTGCTGATCCGGCACGGCCACAGCCAGGTCGACTTCACCATCGTCGGCTCCGGCCCCAACGGCGCCAACCCGCACCACGAGGCGGGCGACCGGCTGATCGAGGACGGCGACATGGTCGTCCTCGACTTCGGCGGCCTCAAGGACGGCTACGGCTCCGACACCACCCGCACGGTCCACGTCGGCGAGCCGACCGCCGAGGAGCGCACGGTGCACGACATCGTCCGCGAGGCGCAGCAGGCGGCGTTCGAGGCGGTGCGCCCCGGGGTGGCGTGCCAGGAGATCGACCGGGTGGCCCGCCGGGTGATCAAGGCCGCCGGATACGGCGAGTACTTCATCCACCGCACCGGCCACGGCATCGGCGTCACCACCCACGAACCGCCGTACCTGGTGGAGGGCGAACACCTGCCCCTCGTCCCCGGCATGTGCTTCTCCATCGAGCCCGGCATCTACCTGCCGGGCCGCTTCGGCGTACGCATCGAGGACATCGTCACCTGCACGGAGACGGGCGGCCGCCGCCTCAACACCACCGAGCGGGGCATGGCGCTGGTGCGGTGAGGCCGCCGGCACCGCGCCCCCAGGGCGCCCCGAAACAATTTTTCACGCGATATTTCCGCAGGTCGGAGCGGGTGCCGGCACGGTCATCGACGGGCGGACGACGCCGCCGAGGCGCCTGCGCCGACGGGATTGTCAGTGGTGTGGTTCACGATGGGTGAGCAGTTGGCGGTGGGGCGCACATCACGGTGCGCCCGGTCGGTCGGTCAGCCGCGGCGGGCACGGGGGTGTCGCCGCGGCCGGGCGGCGGGCACGGCCGCGGCGAACGGAAGGCGGTGGAGCGTGGCAGGGCGGCGTACGGGGACGGTCCGGGCGGTGCGCCGGGCGGAGGTGAGGCTGCCCGAGCTGATGGCGTACGACGGCGGTGAGCTGGAGCCCGAAGGGGACTACGAGGGGCTGGAGTTCACCGACGTCGACGCGGTGGGTCAGTCGGCGCGCGGCGCCCGGTTCATGGACTGCGCACTCCGCCGCTGTGCGCTCGACGAGACGGAGCTGAGCCGCGCGCGGTTCGTCGACACCGTCCTGAGCGGCATACGGGGCGTCGGCACGGACCTCTCCCAGGCGTCGCTGCGCGATGTGGAGGTCACCGACGCCCGGTTGGGCGGTACGCAGCTGCACGGCGCGGTGCTGGAGCGGGTCGTGGTGCGCGGTGGAAAGATCGACTTCCCGAATCTGCGCACCGCGAAGCTGCGGGACGTGGTCTTCGAGGGCTGCGTCCTGGTCGAGGCGGACTTCTCCGGCGCGCAGCTGGAGCGCGTCACCTTCGAGGACTGCACGGTCGCCCGCGCCGACTTCACCGGCGCCCGGATGAAGGACGTCGACCTGCGGGGCGCGGCCGCCCTCGACGTGACCCGCGGCATCGACGGCCTGGCCGGCGCCGTCATCAGCCCCGTCCAACTCCTCGACCTGGCACCGCTGTTCGCCGCCCAGCTGGGGATACGGGTGGAGTGACAGGGGCGGAGTGATACGGGTGGCGTGAGGAGCGGCGGGGGACAGGCGGCGGGTGGGGTGGGTGGGCGCGGGGGGGGAGGGGGAGAGGAAGACCATGGACGAAGTCCCCCACACCCCAGACCCAGGCGACCTGACCCACTGGCACCCCGCCTCGCCCGCCGAGGCGGCCGCCGCGTTCGACGGGCTCGGCTGCCGCTGGTGGGTGGCCGGCGGGCTCGCGATCGAGCGGGCGGTGGGCCGCCGGTTCCGTGACCACGCCGACCTCGACGTTCTGCTGCTGCGGCGCGATCAGCTCGTGGTGCAGCGCGCCCTGCCGGACTGGGAGTGGTGGGCCGCCGATCCACCGGGGCGGCTGCGCCCGTGGCGGCCGGGCGAACTCCTGCCCGCCGCCGTGCACGACATCTGGTGCCGCCCGGGCCCGCGGGCGCCCTGGCGTCTCCAGGTGATGCTGGACGAGTCCCGCGGCGAGGAGTGGATCTCCCGTCGCGACCCCGGTGTGCGCAGGCCCCTCGACGCGCTGACCGGCGCACCGTCGCCCGCGGGCGCCATCCCGTTCCTCACCCCCGAGGTGCAGCTCTACTACAAGGCCCAGGCCCCGCGCCCCAAGGACGAGACGGACTTCCGCGCCGTCCTGCCCGTCCTCACCGCCCCGCAACGGCGCTGGCTCACCGCCGCGATCACCCGGACGTACGGGCTGCCGCACCCCTGGGCCGCGCGCCTCACGGAGTGAGGGACGTACGGCCGCGCAGGGGAGAGCCCGGTCAGATCCGGGGGAAGCGGGCCTGGAGGGCCCAGATGGCGGGGTTGTCGGCGAGGCCGTCGTGCAGGTCGCCGAGGTCGGCGATGAGGTCGTGCAGGAAGTCGCGGGCCTCGCGGCGCAGGGCGCCGTGGTTGAGGACGAGCGGCGGTTCGTCCGTCGTCATCCAGTCGGCGGTGACCTCCACCCAGCCGAAGCGCCGCTCGAAGAGCATCCGGTCGGCGGACTCGGTGAAGTCCAGCTCGGCGTGGACCGGCCGGGCCGACCTGTTGCCCCGCGGATCGGAGTCCAGCTGCTCGACGATGTCGCACAGCGCCCAGGCGAAGTCGAGCACCGGCACCCAGCCCCAGGCCGTGGACACCTCACGGTCCTCCCGGGTGTCGGCGAGGTAGACGTCACCGCAGAAGAGGTCGTGCCGCAGGGTGCGGACGTCCGCCGTCCGGTAGTCCGTCTGGGGCGGGTCCGGAAAGCGGCGGGAGAGCGAGTAGCCGAGGTCGATCACGCTGTCGATGGTGTCATGGCCGGAGGGGGACGGGCGCCTGCGGTGGGAGCCGAGCGGGACTGTGCGGACGGGCCCTACGGCAGCGTCAGGATGCGCGGGCCGTCCTCCGTGATGGCCACGGTGTGTTCGAAGTGGGCGGCGCGGCTGCCGTCCTCGGTGCGGAGGGTCCAGCCGTCGGGGTCGGTGACGAAGCCGTCCTTGCCGCCGGCGTGGAACATCGGCTCGATGGCGAGAACCAGGCCGTGGCGGAGGGGGAAGCCGCGGCCGGGGCGGCCCTCGTTGGGGACGCCCGGGTCCTCGTGCATCCGGCGGCCGATGCCGTGGCCGCCGAAGCCGTCCAGGATGCCGTAACCGGCGGCCCGGCCGATGCTGCCGACGGCGTGGGAGATGTCGCCGATCCGGGCGCCGGTCACCGCCGCGGCGATGCCCGCTTCGAGGGCCTGGCGGGTGGTGTCGAGCAGGCGCTGGTCCTCGGGGCACGCCGTGCCGACGGCGAAGCTGACGGCGGCGTCGCCCGCCCAGCCGTCGACGAGGGCGCCGCAGTCGATGCCGACCACGTCGCCGTCGCGCAGGCGGGTGTCGTCCGGGATGCCGTGCACGATCGCGTCGTTGACGGATGCGCAGATCACGGCGGGGAACGGGGTCGGGGCGAAGGAGGGCCGGTAGCCGAGGAAGGGCGAGGTGGCCCCGGCCTCGTGGAGGACGGTGCGGGCCGCTTCGTCCAGTTCCCGCACCCGTACGCCGGGGGCGGCGGCCGCGCGGGCGGCGGCCAGCGCGTTGGCGACGACCCGCCCGGCCACGCGCATCGCGTCCAGTGCCGCATCGGTTTTGAGCTCGACCATGGTGGGGGCCTTTCAGGGATTTCGTGCACCGGAACCGTCGCTGTGTCACGCCGGACGCACCTGGGGCGGGGCCCGAGGAGCGGGGGCGGTGCCGAGCCCCCGGGCAAGGCGGCAGGCACGGCGAGGCGACACCGGAGCGGTATTTCTTTACCGGTATTGGATTACCGGTATTAGTATCACGTCCATGGTGCGGACTCCACTGACTCCCTGGGAACGCGAGCGCGGCGAGCGGCTCGGTGCGCTGCTGCGTGCGGCACGCGGCGACCGCAGCATGGTCGAGGTCGCGGCGGTGGCCGGACTCTCGGCCGAGACGCTGCGGAAGATCGAGACCGGGCGGGTGCCGACGCCCGCGTTCTTCACGATCGCCGCGCTGGCCGACACGCTCGGCCTGTCGATGGAGGCCGTCGTCCGCGCGGCCACCCCCGAAGACGCCCCGGACGAGGGAGCGGCACCGGCGCCGCCCGCGCGGACGGCCGCGCAGCGCAGGCCCGCGGCCGCGTAGGCCGGACGGAAGAAGGATCGGCGGGCCCTGGGCGGGCGGCGGTCAGCCCGCGCCCCCGCCGCCCCGGACCATCCGGATGTTGGGCAGACGGTCGCGCCAGAGGTGGCGTTCGCCGGTCGGGGTGAAGCCGTGGCGGCGGTAGAAGCGGAGGGCACCTTCGTTGGAGGACGTCACCCAGAGGCGCATCGGAGCCTCACCAGCCCAGGCGAGAAAGGCGGCCATGAGACGGCTGCCGATTCCCAGCCCCTGTGCCCGGTGCAGTACGTACATCGGCCCGAGCGTGACGGTCTCCGACGGCGGGCCGGGCGGGGGTGGGTGCGCCGCCGTTCCGGCCGCGGGGCCGGCCGCTTCGCGCAGACCGCACAGCACGGCGGTCAAGGCGCCCCGGGCGCGCGGGCGACACGGCAGAAGGCGGTCTGCGGGTGGTCCGACACCTTGTCGAGGAAGGCGCGCCACCCGGCGGTACCTTCCTCCGTCAGCAGGTCGCCGCGGTGTTCCCGGATCCACTGCTCGTCGATCCCGGGGGCCGCGCCCGGATATGTCTCCAGCCAGGCCGCGAACTGCATCCGGGCGAGCGCCGTGGCGTCCTCGGGGCGGGCCGGGCCGAGGGTGTGAACGGGCGCCGGGCGCCCGGCAGCCGGGCCCTCAGCAGTCAGGCGTGGCGGCGGGCCGGATCCCTGCGGTCCCGGCCCGCGGCTGTGCGGCATGTCAGACGTTGACGCCGAAGTCCTGGGCGATACCGGCCAGGCCCGAGGCGTAGCCCTGGCCCACGGCGCGGAACTTCCAGTCGGCGCCGTTGCGGTACAGCTCGCCGAAGACCATGGCGGTCTCGGTGGCGGCGTCCTCGCTCAGGTCGTAGCGGGCGACCTCGGAACCGCCGGCCTGGTTGACGATGCGGATGTAGGCGTTGCGCACCTGGCCGAAGTTCTGGCTGCGGCTCTCGGCGTCGTAGATCGAGACCGGGAAGACGATCTTGTCGATGTCGGCGGGCAGCGCGGCGAGGTTGACGTTGATGGCCTCGTCGTCGCCCTCGCCCTGGCCGGTGGTGTTGTCACCGGTGTGGACGATGGACTGGTCCGGCGTCGCCTTGTTGTTGAAGAAGACGAAGTGGGAGTCCGAGTAGACCTTGCCGGCCGCGTTGACCGCGATGGCGCTGGCGTCGAGGTCGAAGTCGGTGCCGGTGGTGGTGCGGACGTCCCAGCCGAGGCCGACCGTGACGGCGGTGAGACCGGGCGCCTCCTTGGTGAGCGAGACGTTGCCGCCCTTGGACAGGCTTACAGCCATCGGATGTCCCTTTCCCTCGTGAACCCATCGGCTCCGTGCTGTGCACGAAGCTACCGTTTCCTCACTCAACGCAAGCAAGGGGCCACGAGGTTCCAGCTCCCTTTACTTTCTTTGCGGTTGGTTTTCGGCGGGCCCGGGCGCGGCGCCGGAGGGCGTCCGCCGCGGCCCGTGGCGAAATGCGGGTGACCGGCGGCGCGGAACGCGGGACCATGGGGGCATGTCCGGGCCCCATGTCATCCGCGGTGCGGTCGTTCTTCCCGAAGCCGAACTCGTCTGGCGTTTCTCGCGGTCCTCGGGTCCGGGCGGCCAGCACGTCAACACCAGCGACAGCCAGGTCGAGCTCCGCTTCGACCTCGGCCGGACGCAGGCGCTGCCCGAGGTGTGGAAGGAGCGCGCCCTGGAGCGGCTGGCGCACCGGCTGACCGACGGCGTGCTCTCCGTGCGCGCCTCCGACCACCGCTCCCAGTGGCGCAACCGCGAGACCGCGGCCGTACGGCTCGCCTCCCTGCTCGCCGAGGCGACCGCGCCGCCGCCCAAGCAGCGGCGGAAGGCGCGCGTCCCCCGGGGCGTCAACGAACGGCGGCTGCGGGAGAAGAAGCAGCGCGGCGACGTCAAGAAGGGCCGTTCCGGGCGCGGCTGGGACTGACCGGCCCGGAGCGCACCCGGCGGCTCAGCCCAGGTGCCGGTACTTCCCGCGGAAGTAGGTCAGCGGGCCGTCGTCCTCGGTGGGGGTGGTGGCGGTCAGCACGCGGCCGATGACGAGCGTGTGGTCGCCCGCCGTGACGCGCTGCTCGGTGCGGCACTCCAGGTTCGCGAGGGCGCCGCCGATGAGCGGTGCGCCGGTCGCTTCGCCGATTGTGTGGGGAATGTCCTCGAAGAGCAGTCGGTCGCTGATGCGGCCCTTCATCGCGAACCGTCCCGCAATGTGGCGCTGCGCCTCGGACAGAACCGAAACGGCCCAGAGGGGCTGTTGCGCCAACAGGTCGTCCATCCGGGAGTCGTTGCGAACGCTCACCATCACCAGCGGCGGATCCAGGGACACCGAGACGAACGCGGTGGCGGTCATGCCGACGGCCTCGCCGTGTGCGCCGCTGTCCGGATCGTGCGCGGTGATGAGCACCACGCCGGCGGCGAGGCGGGACAGGGCGGCGCGGAACTCGTCGTTGCTCACCCCACCAGAATGCGGGACCGGAGTGCCCTCCGGCGCGGATGCGAGGCTGACGGTGGGGGCGGGAGCGGTGGGGGTGGGGAGGTCGGCAGCTGCGGCGGTGGGGCTTTTCGTGAACACGCCATGAACGCTAGCGCCGCCCGCTACGGACGCGCAT
Source organism: Streptomyces sp. NPDC029159 (assembly GCF_055564055.1). Lineage (NCBI taxonomy): Bacteria > Bacillati > Actinomycetota > Actinomycetes > Kitasatosporales > Streptomycetaceae > Streptomyces > Streptomyces sp. NPDC029159. The sequence continues at coordinate 97,873 of NZ_JBVHWT010000011.1, read as the reverse complement.
CGGGCCCCGGGACCACCCGCGGCCTAGGTCTGGCGGCCGAGGAGGTCCGTTCGAAAGGGCTTCGCGGAATTTGCGTTCAGAAAGCCTGGAAGAAGGGATTCCCCATTTCCCTCGGCGGCCCTCAACTACACGTCACTGCTTGTGACTTGAGTCACAGCGCCCGAGAATTGTTGACCCTGTGTACCGAGTGGGCAGCTCACTGTGATTCAGTGGCCGTGGAAACGGACGACAAAGAAGTGTGGAGTTGCTGTCGAGGTCTCAGGGAGAGCGAGCGATGGAGGCCGAGTCGGAGCCGTACGTCCGCCTGACGACCTTGCGGCAGCTGCACAAGGTGGTCGCCGAGCTGAACACCGCTCGCAGCCTGGCGGACACCTTGCAGACCGTCGCGGACGGAGTGATCAACGGGCTCGGTTTCGAGCTGGCCGCGGTCAATCTCGTACGGCCGGACGGTGATCTCGTGGTGGCCGCGGTCGCCGGGAGCGCGGGCGCCGAGGCGCTGATGGCCGGGCGGGTCGGCTCACGCGACTCCTGGGAGCGGCGGCTGTCCATGGGCGAGCGCTGGGGCACGCTCTGCTTCGTGCCCTACACCGACGGCTGGGTGCTGGACGACGACGACGTCCCGCAGTGGCACTCCGCCGGGCCCGACCCCACCTTCAACGGCGACTGGCACCCCAGGGACCGCCTCTTCGCCCCCATGCACACCTCGCCCGACGGCAAGGGCGAACTGCTCGGCGTGATCTCCGTGGACCGGCCGCGCAACGGCCGCCGCCCCAATTCCTGGAGCCGTGAGGCGCTCCAGATGTACGCGTTCCAGTCCGCCATAGCGATCAGCAACTCCCGGCTGCGGGCCAACATGCAGCGGGCGCTGGTCCGGCTGGAGCGCGAGCAGCAGGCGCTGCGCGCCAGCGAGGAGTCCTTCCGGCAGGCGTTCGAGTACGCGCCGAGCGGGATGGCCGTCGCCGAGATGGGCGGTGACCAGCACGGACGGCTGCTGCGCACCAACGACGCGCTCTGCCGGCTGCTCGGCCGCCCGGCGTCCGCGATGCGCCGCTACTCCTTCTCCGACCTCGTCCACCCCGACGACATCGGCACCCTGCTGCGCACCTCCGCCGAGGGCGGCCGCGCCGAGCTGCGGCTGGCCCGGCGGGACGGCGCGTACATCTGGGTCTCGCTGCGCAACTCCGTCGTCGCCGACACCGCCGACGGGCCGCGGTTCCTGCTCACCCACGTCGAGGACATCGAGGAGCGCAAGCGGCACGAGCTCCAGCTCGCCCACCGCGCCAGCCACGACGCGCTGACCGGCCTGCCCAACAGCGCCGAGCTGCGGGCCCGCCTCAGCGCCCGGCTGTGCGGGCGGGCGCCGGGCGACGCCGCCGACGCCTACGCGGTCTCCGCCGCCGTCTTCGCCGGGGCCGGCGACCCGACCGCGTATCCGGGGGAGGGCCCGGAGCCGTACGAGGGGCTGGCGGGCATGGAGCGCAGCGTCGGCGGGGCGCTGCCGTACGACCACCATGTGCACACCGTCGCGCCCTCGGACGGGCCGGCGGACGACGGCTCCAAGGGGCTCGCGGTGCTCTTCTGCGACCTCGACGGCTTCAAGTCGATCAACGACCGGTTCGGTCACCACACGGGCGATGCGGTGCTCATCGAGGTCGCCCGGCGGCTGACCAGCGGTGTCCGGGACGGCGACACGGTCGCCCGGCTCGGCGGTGACGAGTTCGTGGTCCTCGCCGACGGTCTGGGCACCGCCGACGCCCAGGATCTCGCCGTCCGGCTGCGGAACGCGATCATCCCGCCGATCCGGGTGGACGGCCGCGCGGTACGGGTCGGCGCCAGCTTCGGCATCAGCTGGGCCGGGTGCGGGATGACCGCCGAAGAGGTGCTGCAATCCGCCGACCAGCGGATGTACGTCGAGAAGCGGTCCCGGGCGAAGGCGAACCGCCGCGCCGGGTGACCGCCGGGGCGCGGCGGCGGCCCGGCGCCGCCCGTCCGGCGGGCCCCGCGGCGCCCCGGGGCCGCCGCTGCCGGGCGCCGGGCGGGCGTACCCGCCGTTCACCGATCCGTAGCGATCTTGTGCCCTGAACAGGCCCGGCGTGCCGTGGTGCGGACGGGGTAGGCTGCGCCGATGCGGCGCGGCGCCGCCGGGGGCTCAAAGTGCAGATGCGCGCGGGGACCGCGCGGGCATCCGGACGCGATAAAGATCGCTGGGGAGTGACACGCAAATGACGGCCGGCAACACGGGCTCGGACACGCCGGGTAACGACGACCCGTTCGGGTACCTCTACCGCTCCGAGGGCGGCGAGGAGGGCGCGGGCGGCGACGGCGCGACCCGGCAGCAGGGCGTGCCACGGACCTCGTACAACCAGGTCCGCGCGGTCGGTGAGCGGCAGTACGGCGGCGCGTCCCAGCAGCCCGGCCACGGCCGGCCGAACGCCACCTACGCGGCGCCTGAGACGCTGCCCGGCGGCGACCGGGCCCGTACGCAGGCCGGGCCGCCCGCGCCGCCGCAGCGCAGCCACAAGGGCCTGCTGATCGGCGCGGTCGCCGTGGTGGGCGTGGTGTGCATAGCGATCGGCGTCGCGATGCTGAACAACTCCGACAAGGACACCACCGACCAGGCGAAGCCCAGCGAGACGGTCAGCACGACCGAGGAGCCGGAGCACAAGCCCGCCGAGAAGCCCAGCAAGGCGCCGCTGCCCAAGGACGACGCGGGCAGCCTGAAGCTCGGGGGCGGCGCCACCACCGCCAAGGACATCCCCGGGGCGCGGTCGGCCGGCGGCGTCTACGTGGGCGGGATGAACACCCCCGGCGCGTCGGCGACGTGGACGCTGAACGTCGAGGAGGACGGCGGGTACAAGATGTGGGTCGGCTACGGCGTGCCCGGTGCGGACCAGAACCTCACGCTGACGGTCAACGGCCAGCGGGACTCCCGGCCGATCAACATGGGGAACTTCACGACCGGCGAGGGCGGCTGGGACAAGTGGATGAAGACCTGGCAGCGGGTGAACCTCAAGAAGGGCAGCAACACCGTCACTCTCTCCTGCGAGGACGGCAACAAGTGCGACGTCAACATCGACCAGCTGTGGCTGGAGAAGAAGATCGCCTGACCGGCGCTCCTCCCGGGGCCCGGGCCGGTCAGCGGCCGGGCGCCGGCGGGCCGGGGAGTTCCGTCACCGCCACCTCCGGCAGCAGCTCCGCGTAGGTCGCCGCGTCGAACTCCCCGGCGGCCTCGGCCCGTACCGTCGCCGCGGACAGCGCGACCGCGCGGGCGAGACGTTCGGGCCATGACAAGTCTTCGACGAGGCCGGAGAGCAGGCCCGCGACCGCCGAGTCACCGGCGCCCGTCGGGTTCCCGGCGATCCGGCGCGGCGGGGCGGCCTGCCAGGCGCCGTCGGCGGTGACCGCGAGCATGCCCTCCGCGCCCAGCGACGCGACGACGGAGTGGGCGCCGCGGCGGCGCGCCTCGCGGGCGGCGCGCAGCGGTTCGGTGGTGCCGGTGAGCGCGGCGAGTTCGTCGGCGTTGGGCTTGGCGAGGTCGGGGCGGGCGGCGAGACCGCGGCGGAGCGGTTCGCCGCTGGTGTCCAGCACGACCGGCACCCCGGCGGTGCGGGCGGCGCGGGCCAGCCGGGCGTAGACGTCGACCGGGACACCCGGCGGCAGGCTGCCGCAGAGCGCCACCGCCCGCGCGTCGGCCAGCAGCTCCCGGTAGGTGCCGAGGAAGGTGTGCCACTCGGCGGGGGAGACGACCGGGCCCGGTTCGTTGAGCTGGGTGGTGTCGCCGGAGGCGGCGTCGACGACGGCGACGGTGCGGCGGGTGGCGCCGCCCACCGGCACCAGCGCGTCGGTGACCTCGCTCTCCTGGGTCAGCAGGGCGCGCAGCGCGTCCCCGGTGCCGCCCCCGGCGAACCCGGTGGCGACGGTGCGGTGGCCGAGCGCGGCCAGCACCCGCGAGACGTTCAGCCCTTTGCCGCCGGGGCGTTCGGCCACGTCGGTGACGCGGTGGGTGGCGTGCGGGGCCAGCCGCGGCACCCGGTAGGTCAGGTCGAGGGCGGCGTTGAGCGTGACCGTGAGGATCATGTTTCCCTCCCGCGCCGGGCCCGGTCGGCCGGTTGCCGGGCGGTGGTGGGCCGGGCGGCCACCGCGGCGGCCACCGGGCCGGGCAACCGCCCCCGGGCGGCCGCGTACGGACAAGTGCGCGAGCGATCATGCCATCGACCGCCGGGATCGGCCCAGACCCGGGGGCTTCGCCGGGCCGTCACCCGCCCGTCGCCGCCCCGCCGCCCGGATGTCGGCGGGGCGGCCCGGTCCCGCGGCGGGTCAGACGCCGGCCGGGCGGACCACCCAGGCGCCGTGCCGCATCACGCCCACGACCTCGTACCCGGCGTCCAGGACGACCAGGTCGGCGTCCTTCCCGGCGGTCAGCGAACCGGTGCGGTCGTCGATGCCCAGCAGCCGTGCGGGATTGGCCGAAAGGGCCTGTACGGCCTGGCCGACCGTCAGGCCGTCGACGGTCAGGGCGCGGCGGAACGCGCGGTCGAGGGTGAGGGTGGAGCCGGCGATGGAGCCCGCGGTGGGGCCGTCGGCGATCCGGGCGACGCCGTCGGTGACGTCCACGGCCATCGGGCCGAGGTGGTACATCCCGTCGGACATGCCCGCCGCGCCCATCGCGTCGGTGATGAACGCGACCCGCCCGGCGCCCGCGTCCCGGAAGGCCATCTGGAGGACGGCCGGGTGCAGATGGGTGCCGTCGTTGATCAGCTCGACGGTGACCCGCTCGTCCTCCAGCAGCGCCAGGACCGGCCCCGGCGCGCGGTGGGCCAGCGTGGGCATCGCGTTGAAGAGGTGGGTGGCGACGGTGGCGCCCGCGTCGATGGCGTCGCGGGTCGCGTCGTACGTCGAGTCGGTGTGGCCGACGGCGGCGAGCACACCGGAGTCGGCGAGCAGCCGTACGGAGTCGAGGCCGCCGGGGAGTTCGGGGGCGACGGTCATCATCTTCGCCCGGCCGTGGCCGGCGGCGACGAGCTTGCGGACGTCGGCCGGGTCCGGGTCGCGCAGCAGCTCGGGCTGGTGGGCGCCGCAGCGGTGCGGGGAGATGAACGGGCCCTCGAAGTGGATGCCGACCAGGTCGCCCTGTTCGGCCAGCTCGGCGAGGACCGCCGCCTGCCGGGCGAGGTCGTCGAGGTCGCCGGTGACGGTGGAGCCGATCATCGAGGTGGTGCCGTGGCGGCGGTGCGCCTCGACGACCCGCAGGCACTCCTCGGGGTCCGCGGAGGAGAAGGAGCCGCCGCCCCCGCCGTGCACATGCATGTCGATGAAGCCGGGCACGACGAGATGGCCCGTCAGATCGGTGTGGTCCGCGGTGGCATCCCCGGGGCCGTCCGGGGCGGGGCCGCCGGACACCTCGGCGATACGGCCGTCCGCGACGGTGATCCGGCCGTCCTCGACGACGCCGGACGGAGTGGCGACGCGGGCGCCGGTCAGGACGGTGCGCCGGTCGCCGGTACGGCCCGCGGATTGTTGCTGTGCCATCAGGCGGAAACCTCCGTGGAGAGAAGATCCCAGGCGAGGAGACCCGCGCCCAGGCAGCCGGCGGCGTCCCCCAGAGCCGCCGGGACGATCGAGGGCAGCCGCTGGAACGTCACTCGCGCGGCGACCGCCTCGCGCAGCGGCACGAAGAGCGTGTCGCCCGCCTCCGCGAGCCCGCCGCCGATGATCAGCGTCTGCGGGTCGAGCAGGGTGAGGCCGGTGACCAGGCCGTCGGCGAGGGCGTCCACCGCGTCCTGCCACACCGCGGCGGCGCGCGGATCACCGGACTCCACGGCCTTCGCCGCGTCCGCCGCGCCCGCCGACGGGTCGCCGCACGCCTCGGCCCAGGCGCGGCCGACCGCCGCGGCGGACGCCACCGTCTCCAGACAGCCGCGCTGCCCGCAGCCGCAGAGCCGCCCGCCGGGCCGTACGACGATGTGGCCGATCTCGCCGGCGCTGCCGTGCGCGCCGGTCTCGATGCGGCCCTCGATGCCGATGGCGCCCGCGATGCCGGTGCCCAGGGGGACGAAGAGGAAGCGTCCGGCGTCGCGTCCGGCGCCGATCCGGCCCTCGGCGAGCCCGCCGGTGCGGACGTCGTGGCCGAGGGCGACCGGGACGCCGCCCAGCCGCTGCGAGAGCAGATCGCGCAGCGGCAGATCGCGCCAGCCGAGGTTGGCGGAGTAGGTGGCGATGCCGGTCCGTTCGTCGACGATGCCGGGGACCGCGACGCCCGCGGCGGCCGCGGGCGTGCCGAAGCGGGACCGGCCGATGTCGCGCAGCTCCGCGGCGAAGCCGAGGACGGCCTCGACCACGGCGTCGGTGCCACGCTCGCGGCCGGTGGGGCGGCGCGCCTCGTAGAGCAGGGTCCCGTCCGCCCCCGCGAGGGCGGCCTTCATTCCGGTGCCGCCCACATCAAGGGCGATGACGTGTCTCACGGGGACAGTTTCGCGCGAGCCGGACCTAAAGGTCTAGTCCACTCGCGCCACGGCCTGCCCTTATCCTTGGTGACACCCCATGGTTCTTACGCCGTAACCCCGTGGTGACCTGCGGAGATCCGTGGTGCCCGGGCCTCGGCGGAGGCTGTGGTGCAGACCTCATACGGTGCGCGCCCCGGGCGCGTACCGCCGTGGCGGTGCAGGGCGATCCCCGATGCCGCACGCGGACCCGGTACCACCATCTATCCGGACAAGGGCGGTAACAGCAGTGCAGCGGCGGTACACGAGCCTGGCGGCGGCGGGAATCGCCACCGCCCTGACCCTCACGTTGAGCGGCTGCGGCGGGGGCCAGGGGCATGTCACCCTCAAGCTCGTCGCCGCGGACTACGGCGACGGCACCGGTCCCGGCTCCCGGCACTACTGGGACCAGCTGACCCGCGCGTTCGAGAAGAAGCACCCCGACATCACGGTCGACGTCGACGTCTACAGCTGGAAGGACGTCGACAAGAAGGTCGCCGACCTGGTCCGGAAGGGTGAGGCGCCCGACCTCGCGCAGATCGGCGCGTACGTGGATTACGCCGCCGACGGCAAGCTCTACAGCGCCGACGAACTGCTCTCCATCCCCGTCCAGGCCGACCTCCAGCCCGCGCTCGCCGAGGCGGGCGAGGTGGGCCGGGTGCAGTACGGCATCCCCTTCGCCGCCAGCACCCGCCGCCTCTTCTACAACAAGAAGCTCTTCGCCGAGGCGGGCATCACCGAGGCCCCGAAGTCCTGGGACGACGTGGCCGAGGACGCCGAACTGCTGAAGAAGCAGGGCGTGAAGACGCCGTACGCGCTGCCGCTCGGCCCGGAGGAGACCCAGGCCGAGACGTTGAACTGGCTGATCAGCGGGGGCGGCGGCTACACCGACGAGCTGGGCAAGTACGCGATCGACTCGCCCGCCAACGTCAAGACCGTCACCTGGCTGCGCGACGAACTCGTCGGCAAGGGGCTGACCGGCGGCGACCCGGCCACCCTCAACCGCGCGGACGCCTTCGCCGGGTTCGCCGACGGCGACGTCGGGATGCTCAACGGCCACCCGGCGCTGATCAAGCAGGCCGAGGCCAAGGGCATCGACTACGGCACCGCCGACCTGCCCGGCAAGAAGGGCCCGGCGGCGTCGACGCTGGGCGTCTCCGACTGGATGATGGCGTTCAAGGAGAACGGCCACCGCGCGCAGGTGGGGAAGTTCCTCGACTACGTCTACGACGAGGCCAACGTGCTGACCTTCTCCCACGACTTCGGTCTGCTGCCGGTCACCACCTCGGGCGCGCAGAAGATGGCGGGCGACCGCCGCTTCGGCCGGCTCCAGGACTTCGTCGGCCCGCTGCGTGACGCGCAGTTCTACCCGGCGAACAAGACGTCGTGGCCGGAGGTCGCCAAGTCCCTCAAGTCGCAGATGGGCGCGGCGGTCGGCCCCAAGGGTGACCCGTCCAGCGTCCTGTCCGACCTCCAGAACACGGCCGACGCGGCGGACACGGCCGGCGGCTGAGCCCGGGGCGGGGCCCGGCCCGGTGCCGCTTCCCGGCCCGGGCTCCGGCCCCGCCTGATTGTCCGACCAGGGGCTTATCGTGGGACGCGTGACGACGCGCGGCGAGGACGGCAGGGGCCCGGGGGCGGACGACGGCACGGCGGCGACCGCCCCGGCCGACGGCTGTCCGGCTTCCGCGTCCCCGGAGAGCGGCCCGGCGCCCGCCCCGGACGGCGGCCCCGAGGCCGGTGCCCCCGGCGAACTCTCCGCCCTGGACAAAGCGGTGCTCGCCGTGGAGCGCCGGTCCTGGCTCGCCTCCGGCCCCAAGGAGCGCCACATCCGCGAGCGCCTCGGCCTCTCCCCGACGCGCTACTACCAACTCCTCAACGCCCTGCTCGACGACCCGCGCGCACTCCGCCACGACGCGGGCACCGTCCACCGGCTCCTGCGGCGGCGGGAGGCCCGGCGGGGGCGGCGCTGAGCGGCGCGGCCCGGACGCGGGCGCTTTCTCCCCCGTACGCCGCGCCCCCGTCCCGGTACCCTCGCCCCATGGGCAGTTCCCCGGACGCCGCATCCTCGCCGGGCCCGGAACCGGGCGCCGACCACTCATCCGCCACGGGCCGCGCGCCCGCCGCCGGTCCGCCGCCGCGCCCCGGCCTCCCCGTACCCCGTACCGCAGCGGGCCGTGACGCGCTGGCCGCGCTGCTGGCCGCGCCGGGGGACGCCGCGCTCGCGGTCGACTTCGACGGGACGCTCGCGGAGATCGTCGACGACCCGGAGGCGGCCCGCGCACACCCCGGGGCCGCGCGGGCGCTGGGCCGGCTGGTGCCCCGGCTGCGCGCCGCCGCCGTGATCACCGGTCGGCCCGCCGCCGTCGCCGTCCGGCTCGCCGGTGTCGACGGTGCCCCGGGCCTGGACCGCCTCACCGTCCTCGGCCACTACGGCGCCGAGCGCTGGGAGGCGGCGACCGGCGCCCTGTACGCCGACGGGCCGCCGCCCGCCGTCGCCGCCGCCGAGGCCGGACTCCCCGACGCCCTCGCCGCGTCCGGCGTCTGGCACGGCCCCTGGACCGCCACCGCCGTCGAGCACAAGGGCGGCCGCGCCCTCGCCGTCCACACCCGGCGCGCCCCCGACCCGCAGGGCGCACTCGACGCCCTGCGCGCCCCCCTGACCGCCCTCGCCACCCGCCACGGTCTCCTCGTCGAACCGGGCCGCTACGTCCTGGAGCTGCGCCCGCCCGGCGTCGACAAGGGCGTGGCGCTCACCGCCTGGCTCCGCGAGACCGGCGCCCGTACGGTCGTCTACGCCGGTGACGACCTGGGGGACCTCGCCGCCTTCGCCGCCGTCGACCGCCTCCGCACCGACCCCGAGGCGCCCGACCGCACCGGCCTCCTGGTGTGCAGCGGCAGCACCGAGGTCCCCGAACTCGCCGCCCACGCCGACCTGGTGGTCGACGGTCCGACCGGAGTCGTCGCCCTCCTCGACGCGCTGGCGGACCGGCTGACGGAGTGACGGGCGGGCGCCGGGCCCGCTCCGGGCCACCGCGTCAGCCGCCCGCCGCGCCCGCCGCCAGCCGCTGGAACGCCGTCGGCGTCGGCCGTTCCGGCAGGAACTCCTTGATCAGCCGTGCGCACTCCGCCGCGGGCACGGCCGTCGTGTCGCAGGTCAGGTCGTAGATCCCGTGCGCATGGACCTGGGCGAACTGGCGGGCGGCGAGCCCTTCGGGGCGGTCGCCGCGGGCCTGTTCGCGGCGCTCCAGCTCTTCCAGCGTGCAGTGGACGCCGACCAGGACGACGTCCTCGGCGGGGAAGAGCGCCAGGCAGTCCCGCAGCCGCCACTCCTCGCTCAGCACATGGTCGACGACCACGTCGTTGCCGCCCGCCGCCATGCCCGCGACCGCCCGGTGGAACCCCATCCAGGTGCGCCGCAGCACCGTCCCCAGCGCCTCCGGGGCGATCTCGCGCCGGGAGCGCATGGCGTGGAAGGCGTCCACGGGCAGATGGAACGCGGGCTCGTCCAGGATCGCCAGCAGCTCCCGCGCGATGCTCGACTTGCCGGAGCTGGACGTCCCGTTGAGGAAGATGATCCGCCCGCGGCGCGGCGGCGGTACGTCACCGTCCGGGAGGAACGGCGGTGCGACGGCAGGGCGTTCGGCGGACATCGGACTCCTCGGGGCCGGTGGACGCACGCCGGTCGGCGGCCCCCTCATGATCCCCAGGGCGCGCCGGGGCCCGACCCCAGGGCCCGCCCTCACCCCCGCAGCGCCGTCAGCTGCTCCGTGAACCACCGGGCCGGCGGCAGCGCCGTTGCCGCGGCGGCCAACCGGGCGCAGCGGCCCGCGCGTTCCTCCTCGGGCATCGACAGCGCCTGGTGCAGCGCGTCCGCCGTCGCGTTGATGTCGTACGGATTGACGCTCAACGCGTCCTCACCCAACTCCTCGTGGGCGCCCGCCTCCCGGGACAGCACCAGCGCACACCCGGCGTCGGAGACCACCGGGACCTCCTTGGCGACGAGGTTCATCCCGTCCCGGATGGGGTTGACGAGGGCCACGTCCGCGAGGCGGTACGCGGCCAGCGAACGCGCGAAATCGTCCTTGACATGCAGCACCACCGGCTGCCAATCAGGCGTGCCGTACGCCGAGTTGATCTCCTCGGCGACGCGCTGCACCTCCGCGGTGTAGTCGCGGTAGACGGCCAGATCCTGGCGCGAGGGGTAGGCGAACGCGAGGTGGACGACGCGCTCGCGCCACTCCGGGCGGTCGGCCAGCAGGCGGCGGTAGGCGTGCAGTCCGCGGACGATGTTCTTCGACAGCTCGGTGCGGTCCACCCGCACGATCGTCCGCCGCCGCTCCGGTCCGTCCCCGCCGCCGATCTGCGCGCGCAGCGCCGTCAGCCGCTCGTCGACGTCCGGGCGGTGCGCCCGCTCCCGCAGGAACTCCGCATCGGCGCCCAGCCCGTACACCCCGATACAGGTGGTGTGCGGCGCCTGTCCCGGGGGCGCGGTGACCACGTGCGGCGCCTCGCCGTCCGAATGGTGGACGGCGCACCGCGCTCCCAGCGTGGCCGTACAGCACGCCACGAACGCCGCCGCCCACCGCTCCGTCAGAAAACCCGCCCGGTCCGCGCCGAGCATCCCGCGGATCAGCCGCTCGCGGATGTCGTCGGGCAGCAGCGCGAAGTACTCCGGCGGCGCCCACGGCGTGTGCGAGAAGTGCCCGATCCGCAGGTCGGGGCGGCGCTCGCGGAGCATCTCGGGGGCCAGTGCCAGGTGGTAGTCCTGGATCAGCACCGCCGCGCCTGGCGCCGCCGCCCGGTCCAGCGCCCCCGCGAACGCCGCGTTGTACGCCTCGTACGCCGCCCACCGCTTCCGGAACTCCGTGTCGAACGACGGCTCCAGCGGTGTCTGGTAGAGCATGTGGTGGATGAACCAGAGCACCGAATTGGCGATGCCGTTGTAGGCGGCGGCGTGCACCTCCGCCGGAATGTCCAGCATCCGGACGCGTTGTCCACCGGTGTCGGCCGCCGGAAGCTCCCCGTCCGCCCGCCGTACCGCCTCCCGGTCACCGTCGCCGAGCGCCGCACACACCCACACCGCATCCGTCTCCGGACCGATCGCCGACAGCCCCGAGACCAGCCCGCCGCCACCCCGCCTCGCGCTCAGCGCGCCGTCCGCGCCGACGGCGTACGAGACCGGGCCGCGGTTGGACGCGACGAGCACCTCGGCGCCGCGCCCCGCGGCCGGCGTCCGGGCAGGGCTGGTACCGCTGGGTTCGGAGGCCATGCCGCGACCCTAGCCCGCACCGGATCGGCGCACACGTACGAATGCGGCCAAGGGAGGGACACCCGCCGCTCCACCGGGTGAGCGCACCGGGTTTTCTCAGGCCGCGCGGCTCGCCGCGTACTCCGGGACCTCCGCCATCGGCGGCCGCTCCTCGGTGTCGACATCGCTCGTCCGGGGGACGAAACCGCCCTCACCGCGCACGAACTGCGTCAGCCGCGGCCGCACCAAATGGCCGCGCGCCAACCGGAGTTGAGCGGTGCGGTAGATCGCCGCGGCCATCCGGCCGAGCGCCTGGCCGTCCTGATGGCGGTGCTTGCGGACCCCGACGTCCACCTGGGCGAGCGCGTCCAGACCGACCGTGTGCAACGCGTCGACCAGCAGCCCCAGCTCCACGCCGTAGCCGACCGGGAACGGCAGCCGCTCCAGCAGCGACCGGCGCGCCGCGTACTCCCCGCCCAGCGGCTGTACGAACCCGGCCAGCTGCGGCCAGTGGAGGTTGAGCAGCGGACGGGCGACCAGTTCGGTGACCCGGCCGCCCTGGCCCGGGCCGCCCCCGGGCGCGCCGCCGGTCTCCAGCGGCCGGTCGTACATCGCCTTCACGAACTGCACGTCCGGATCGGTCAGCAGCGGCCCGACGATCCCGGAGACGAAGGTCGGCGAGAACTCCCGCAGGTCGGCGTCGACGAAGCAGACGATGTCGCCGCGGGTGACCAGCAGCGACCGCCACAGCACCTCGCCCTTGCCGGGCACCGCCGGCAGCCGCGGCAGGATGCTGTCGCGGGCGACCACCCGCGCCCCGGCCGCCGCCGCGACCTCGGCCGTCCGGTCCGTGGACCCGGAATCGAGCACCACCAGTTCATCGACGAGCGGCACCTCCTCGGTCATCAGGGCGGCGCGGACGGCCGCGACGATCGTCCCGACCGTCGCCTCCTCGTCGAGCGCGGGCAGTACGACGCTGACCGTGCGGCCGCTGAGCCGCTTGGCCTCCAGCAGTTGCGGCAGCGGTCGGTCGGCCGCCGACCAGGAGCGACGCCCCAGCCAGCGCTCCACCTCTTCCAGCACGTCTACGACTCCTCGGTGCGCGCCGTCTCGGCGGCGCATGTGATCCATCTCGCGGTTCGGACGACTATCTCTACTGTCAGTGCCGTCGGTTACAGTCTTGAACAACGCGGACGACCGTCGCATGCCGGGGGTCACCGCACCACAAACGCCTGGGTTTCCCCAGCGCCATACCGCTCATCCAGAGGGGCAGAGGGACACGGCCCGTTGAAGCCCCGGCAACCCTCCAGCCGGTCTCGACCGCATCACGCGGCGCGAGGCTCCCGGCTAGGGAAGGTGCCAAATCCGTCTCGTGGCGAAATGCGCCGCGAGGAAGATGAGGAGAAAGGGCCTCGCCTCCATGGCTGCGCAAACTGTTGAAGTCACCGAAAACGCTCCCTCCGTCACTCTCGGTGCTGCCGTCGGTCTCTCCTGTCGCGAATGCGGCGAGCGCTTCCCGCTCGGCCCGATCTTCGCCTGCGCGACCTGCTTCGGTCCGCTGGAGGTGGCCTACGACCTGCCGAGCGGTGACCCGGAGGCGTTGAAGAAGCAGATCGAGGCCGGTCCCCACAACATCTGGCGGTACGCACCGCTGCTGCCCGTCCCCGCGGACGTGGCCGAGAAGCCGAACCTCAACCCCGGCTTCACCAAGCTCGTCAAGGCCGACAACCTCGCCCGTGAGCTGGGCGTCACCGGCGGCCTCTACGTCAAGGACGACTCCGGCAACCCGACGCACTCCTTCAAGGACCGGGTCGTCGCCATCGCGGTCGAGGCGGCGCGCGCCTTCGGCTTCACCACCCTCTCCTGCTCCTCGACCGGCAACCTCGCCGGTGCCGTCGGCGCCGCCGCCCGCCGCGCCGGGTTCCGCTCCTGCGTCTTCATCCCGCACGACCTGGAGGCGGGCAAGGTCGTCATGGCCGCGGTCTACGGCGGCGACCTCGTCGGCATCGAGGGCAACTACGACGACGTCAACCGCTTCTGCTCCGAGCTGATCGGCGATCCGCTCGGCGAGGGCTGGGGCTTCGTCAACGTCAACCTCCGCCCCTATTACGGCGAGGGCTCCAAGACGCTGGCGTACGAGATCTGCGAACAGCTCGGCTGGCGGCTGCCGGACCAGATCGTCATCCCGGTGGCCTCCGGCTCCCAGTTCACCAAGATCGACAAGGGGCTGAAGGAACTGATCACCCTCGGCCTCGTCGAGGAGAAGCCCTACAAGATCTACGGCGCCCAGGCCGAGGGCTGCTCCCCGGTCTCGACCGCGTTCAAGGCCGGCCACGACGTGGTCCGCCCGCAGAAGCCGGACACCATCGCCAAGTCCCTGGCGATCGGCAACCCGGCCGACGGGCCGTACGTCCTCGACATCGCACGCCGTACGGGCGGCGCGGTGGAGGATGTCGACGACGAGCAGGTCGTGGACGCGATCAAGCTGCTGGCGCGGACGGAGGGGATCTTCGCGGAGACCGCGGGCGGCGTGACCGTCGGCGTCACCAAGAAGCTCCTCGAAGCGGGCCTGCTCGACCCGGCCCGCTCCACCGTCATCCTCAACACCGGCGACGGCCTCAAGACGCTTGACGCCGTCGCTCCGACCTCCGGTCCCACGGCCACCATCCGCCCGAGCCTGGACGCGTTCCGCTCGGCCGGTCTGGCCGGCTGAATCCCGGTCGCTCCCCCGGCCGGAAGCCGGCCGATCCGGTCCGTCCGCCGCCGCCCCGCCCGGGGCGCGGCGGCCGGTTCCGCAGACGTATCCGCAGTCGTTGGAAGGCAGAACCCATGAGCGTCAAGGTCCGCATCCCCACCATCCTCCGTACGTACACCGGCGGCGCGTCCGAGGTCAGCGCCGAGGGCGCGACGCTGTCCGAGGTCATCACCGACCTGGAGAAGAACCACCAGGGCATCGCCGCCCGGGTGCTGGACGACGCGGGCAAGCTGCGGCGCTTCGTGAACGTCTACGTCAACGACGACGACGTCCGCTTCGAGCAGGGGCTTGAGACCCCGACGCCGGACGGCGTGGGCATCTCGATCATCCCGGCGGTGGCCGGCGGCTGCTGACACCCGCACCGGAGAGGGGAGCCGCCCGCCCGGGTGGCGAATGGTTCTCGCCATTCCTTTCCCCCGCTGACCGATAATCGCCCCGTCCGGATATCCGGACGGGGCGATTCCGCGTTGTGAAAGGGTCCTGCAAAACGCGATACCATTTCGCCGATCCCCTTCTTCTGCTCGTCGAGCGCGGTGTGGCGGCCTTCTGAACGCCCCGGGATCACGATGAGTTGTGTGCAAAGTGTGTGCGGTGTTTGCGTCCTAAGTTCCTTATGCCCGGCCCGAGTTGCCCGGGAATATTGCCAGTTCTGCGCATATCGCCACTTCTCGCGCCGTCAGAATTCTCGTCCGATTGACCTGTTGCGCTGGGCACCGGTGCGGATACATTCGGCGGCGGTCGACGCGTTCCGGCGCACACCCCACGGGCCATTCGCGGGGTGAGGTCTGACCCGGGTCCGCGGAGTGCGGTCCTGCGAAGGGCCAGTAATAGGGGAGTTAGGCATGGCTCAGGGCACCGTCAAGTGGTTCAACGCGGAGAAGGGGTACGGCTTCATCGCGGTCGACGGTGGTGCGGATGTTTTCGTCCACTACAGCGCGATCCAGATGGACGGCTACCGCACCCTCGAGGAGGGCCAGCGGGTCGATTTCGAGATCTCGCAGGGCCAGAAGGGGCCGCAGGCCGACATGGTCAAGTTGGCGGCCGGCTGAGCGCCGACCGACTGCGCGTCAAGGAGGCCCGCACCCCACGGGGGGTGCGGGCCTCCTGTTGTGCGCGGGTGCGGGGCGTGCGCGAGGGGGCGCAACGTGCCCTCCTTCGGGGAGCACCTTGCACTCGGAGGGGTCGAGTGCTAATCATTGCGTTAGCACTCTCCGAGTGAGAGTGACAGTTTTGGACCGTCGGTGAGGTCCACAGGCGGGGCGGGAAGGAACCGCTCCCTCGGTGGGCCGTCCGTCGCGGGCGCCAGCGCGGTCCGGAGGAAAGAGCCTCCACGCCCCAAAGGCGCGGGAGGTGCCCCCTTCGTCCTGGGAGGACCACTTCACATGGCCAAGATCATCGCGTTCGACGAGGAGGCGCGGCGCGGCCTTGAGCGCGGTATGAACCAGCTCGCCGACGCCGTCAAGGTGACCCTCGGCCCCAAGGGTCGCAACGTCGTCCTGGAGAAGAAGTGGGGCGCCCCCACGATCACCAACGATGGTGTGTCCATCGCCAAGGAGATCGAGCTGGAGGACCCGTACGAGAAGATCGGCGCCGAGCTGGTCAAGGAGGTCGCGAAGAAGACGGACGACGTCGCCGGTGACGGCACGACGACCGCGACCGTCCTGGCCCAGGCGCTGGTCCGCGAGGGCCTCCGCAACGTCGCCGCCGGCGCCAACCCGATGGCCCTCAAGCGCGGCATCGAGACCGCCGTCGAGGCCGTCTCCGCCGCCCTGCTGGAGCAGGCCAAGGACGTGGAGACCAAGGAGCAGATCGCTTCGACCGCCTCCATCTCCGCCGCCGACACCCAGATCGGCGAGCTGATCGCCGAGGCCATGGACAAGGTCGGCAAGGAAGGCGTCATCACCGTCGAGGAGTCCCAGACCTTCGGTCTGGAGCTGGAGCTCACCGAGGGTATGCGCTTCGACAAGGGCTACATCTCGGCGTACTTCGCCACCGACATGGAGCGTATGGAGGCGTCGCTCGACGACCCGTACATCCTGATCGTCAACTCCAAGATCGGCAACGTGAAGGACCTGCTGCCGCTCCTGGAGAAGGTCATGCAGTCCGGCAAGCCGCTGCTGATCATCGCCGAGGACGTCGAGGGCGAGGCCCTGTCGACCCTGGTCGTCAACAAGATCCGTGGCACCTTCAAGTCCGTCGCCGTCAAGGCCCCGGGCTTCGGTGACCGCCGCAAGGCCATGCTCGGCGACATCGCCATCCTCACCGGTGGCACCGTCATCTCCGAGGAGGTCGGCCTCAAGCTGGAGAACGCCGGTCTCGACCTGCTGGGCCGCGCCCGCAAGGTCGTCATCACCAAGGACGAGACCACCATCGTCGACGGTGCCGGTGACAGCGAGCAGGTCCAGGGCCGCGTCAACCAGATCCGCGCCGAGATCGAGAACTCGGACAGCGACTACGACCGCGAGAAGCTGCAGGAGCGCCTGGCGAAGCTCGCCGGCGGTGTTGCGGTCATCAAGGCCGGTGCCGCGACCGAGGTCGAGCTCAAGGAGCGCAAGCACCGCATCGAGGACGCCGTTCGCAACGCGAAGGCGGCCGTCGAGGAGGGCATCGTCGCCGGCGGTGGCGTCGCCCTGCTGCAGGCTTCCAGCGTCTTCGAGAAGCTGGAGCTGGAGGGCGACGAGGCCACCGGTGCCGCCGCTGTGAAGCTGGCCCTGGAGGCCCCGCTGAAGCAGATCTCCGTCAACGGCGGCCTTGAGGGCGGCGTTGTCGTGGAGAAGGTGCGCAACCTGACCGTCGGTCACGGTCTGAACGCCGCCACCGGCGAGTACGTCGACATGATCGCCGAGGGCATCATCGACCCGGCGAAGGTGACCCGTTCCGCGCTGCAGAACGCCGCCTCCATCGCGGCGCTGTTCCTCACCACCGAGGCTGTCATCGCCGACAAGCCGGAGAAGGCCGCCGCGGCGGGCGCTCCGGGCGGCATGCCCGGCGGTGACATGGACTTCTGATCCCTGACCCGTCCCGTCGCACGCGGCGGGACGGGCGGATCACCGTCCACTGGTCCGCAGGGGCGGCACCCTTCTCCGGGGGTGCCGCCCCTGCGGCGTTTCCGGGGCCGGACGCGGACCGGGCCGAGGTCCGGCGGCCCCGTACGGGCCGCCCTACCGTTCCGTCAGGTGCCCCAGGACGGTGCGGAGCGCCGTCTGCACGGCCGCGGAAAGAGTCGCGCGGTCGGTGTCGGAGGGGGCGTCCGCGGTGTCGAAGCCGTGGTGGCCGTCGGGTACGTCGATCACCTCCAGTGCGGCGCCGTGTGCCTCGGCCGCGGTCAGGAACTCCGTGACCGTGGCGGCGATCTCGGGTAGTTCGCGGCCGGCCCGGACCACGACGAGCGGCAGGTCGCCCGCGCCGCGGACCGCCGCCGCCGGGCGGAACCGGTCGCCGTCCAGCCCCCAGTTGGGCAGCGGCGCGAGGATCGGGTAGCTGGCGGCGATGCAGCGCAGCCACGGCGGCGGGGCGCTCAGCCAGTCGGCGGCGAGGAGTCCGCCGCCGGAGAAGAACAACAGCGCGATCCGGTCGGCGTCCACCCGCGGGTCTTCGCGGACCCGCGCCACCGCCGCGGCGACGTCCACCGCGGCGCGCGGGTAGCGGTCGATGTCGTACAGCCCGTGGTCGAAGGTGACGCCGATCGCGCCCTGGGACGCGGCGAGGCGGGCGTATCCGGTGAGCGTCGGCCAGGTGCGGGGTGTCGGCCGGATGCCCTCGGGGACCGGCCCGCCGTGGACGACGATCACCGCCGGATGCGGGCCGTCGCCCCCGGGGAGGTACAGATCGAAGGTCTCGTTCCGCTCGTGCGGCACCTCGGGTACGTCGACGACGAACGGCCGCAGATGCGGCGGTGGTTGGCTGCCCGCCGGGGTGAGGCGGTGGCCCTCGCCGGCCGCCGCGCGCAGCAGGGCGTCGGCGAGTTCGTCCGGGCAGGAGAGCATCGGCCAGTGCCCGGTGGGCAGTTCGAGGAAGCGCACGCCGGGTGCGGTGAGTGGCTGGAACGCCGGGTCGCCGAGGCTGACCCGCATCTGGACGAGGTCGATGCTCGCGCCGTTGGCGGTGCAGAGGATGCCGGTGGTCGGGAGGTCGGCGGCGGCGCCGGTCAGGTGGAGCGGCTGGAGGAGGGTGCCGAGCGGTTGTGGGACGGCGTCCCGGACCAGTCGCTCCAGGGCCGCGTCGGTCAGGCCCTCGGTGCTGCCCCAGCGGCGCCAGGCGGCCGCCGAGTCCGGGGGCGGGAGCGGCCCGCCGTCGGGCCCGGCGGACTCCGCCCGTGCCGCCAGCTCCTCCCGTACGCCCTGGTCGGGGAGGGTGGCCCAGGCCGGTTGGCCGTGCCGGGCCGGGGCGGTGTCCAGGGCGACGATCCGCGTCACGCGGTCCGGCCGCCGGGCGGCGGCGCCCAGCACCGGGTGCAGGCCGTAACCGTGGCCGACGAGGACGATGTCCCGGGTGGCGGGCCCGGCCGCGTCGCCGGGGCGGCCGACGGCGTCGACGGCCCGCACCACCGCATCGACATGCGCCTCCAGGTCCGGCGCGCGCCCGCCGCCGCGCGCCCCCTCGGGACCGACGAGCGTCACGGCGCCAGCCCCCGCGCCCGCCGCCCGTAGCCGCTCGGCCGTCTCCTCCCACACCCACCCGCCGGTGAAGGCGCCGGGCACCAGGAGGAAATGGGGCCTGGTCTGCCCGTCGTGGGTGCTGTTCCGTTCCGCGTCATTCATCGTTCGCTCCTCGTCTCGTCCGTGATCGGCAGGGCTCCACCGGGTGCGGAGGGGGCGCCCGGCGCACTGCGGCGCGCCCCCCGAAGCCGGGCGGGCGACCGGACGGACCGTCCCCCGATCGGCCCGTCCGTCCGAGCCCGCCGGTACGGTAGGAACTCCCCCTGAGGGAGGTTCAAGTGACGGCGTCCGACGGGCTGTGGAGCATCGGTGAGCTGGCCGAACGCGGCGGTGTCACCGTCAAGACCGTGCGGTTCTACTCGGACCGGGGGCTGCTCCCGGAACGGTCGCGCAGCGCGGGCGGGCACCGGCGGTACGGCCCCGACGCCCTGGACCGGCTGCGGCTGATCCGCTCCCTGCGGGCCCTGGACCTGCCCGTCCCCCAGGTGCGGCGGATCGTCGACGACGAGGCGGGCGCGGGCGGCGCGCTGGAGGACGCGGTCGCCGGGCAGTTGCGGCAGCTGGGCGACCGGATGGCGGCGTTGCGCTGGCGGGAGGCCGGGCTGCGGCTCGTCCAGGAGTGTCCGCCCCAGGAGCGCGCCGACCGGCTGCGGCTCATCGGGGCGGTGGCGGCGCCGCCCAGCACCGCTCCGCTCGCCCGGTTCTGGCGGGCGTGGCTGCCGCCGCGGATGCCGGCCCGCGCGGTCGCCGCCTTCCTGGAGCAGGCGGTGCCCGCGCCACCGGACGACCCGACGCCCGCGCAGGTCCTCGCCTTCGCCCGGCTGCACGCCCTGGTGACCCGCCCGTGCGACGGCTCCGCCCGCCCGCAGCCCGCCGCGCACCGCTCCGGGCCCGGCTTCCGCCCGGAGGTCCTCTACGACGGGCTCGGCGAGGCGTACGAGCTGGCGGCGGCGCCGCTGCGGCGGGCGCGGGCGCCGCACCCCGGGGAGGCGCTGGACTGCTTCGTCGCCGCGTACGCCGCCTCCTGCGGCGGCGCCCGGGACACCCCGGAATTCCGCCGTCAGCTCGCCGGGGGCCTCGCCGCGGACCCGCGCCTCGACCCGTACTGGGCGCTCGCCGCGGAGGTCCTGGGACCGCGCGACGGCCGCCCCGTGCCGACCCCGGGCGCCGCGCACGACTGGCTGCTGGCGGCCCTGACGGACGAGGTCGCGGGCCGCGCCGCCTGAGTGCCGGAGCGGTCGCGTCCTCCCCAACGACCTGCATTGTTGGGCCACATGGTGTCGTACCCCTCTGGCAGGATGCCGGTATGTCGAACACCCAGACGATGACGTACGTGCGGGTCGGAGCGGTCCTGGAAGAGGCCGGTGTGGTGGCGCCGGAGAAGGTCCGGGAGGTGCTGGCGGAGTACGCGGAGTGGGCGCACGATCCGCTGCGCCCGTACGAGGTCGCCCGCGCGCTGGAGTCCTTCGGGATAGCGCTGTCGATCCACGCCGACGACATCGATTATCTGGAGCCCGGCTACGCCTCCTTGCTGGAGCGCGCCGCGGAGCTGACCGGCGGTGCCGTCACCGTCGGCAAGGTCCGCCTCGTGGAGGGTGACCGCTCGCCGGACGGCGCCTCCCGGGACGACACCCTGGAGTTCGAACGCAACGGCATCGCGGTCGCCGTCCCCGCCGAACACTTCTCGGACGAGTACTACGACCATCTGGCCGCCGCGGAGGCGATCGACGCGCTGAACCCCGGCGGCGACGACGCCCGGACCTTCCGTTACGTCGATTTCCCGCGCGAGAAGCACGGCGTCTACGACACGATCATCGCCCTTGTCACGCCGGAGCAGGCGACGGCGCTGGAGAAGGGGTTGGGGTTGGCGTTGCGGTGAGGGCGGGCGGTCGTGGGCGGGCGCAGCGTCAGCGGTTGACGGCTTGGGCTTCTTGGACGCCGAGAGTGATGTCCGAGCCGAAGGTGCCGTCGGGAAGCGTTCCGCCCGCGCCGCCCGAGCCCTTCCAGGAGACCCGCCAGGTGAGGGTTGCCTTGAGGCGGTAGGGGCCGGTGCGGGCGGTGGAGCGGAGGTAGGTCACCCCGCAGGGCGGGGGATTGAGGCCCGAGCCTTTGATGTAGGGGTGTCCGATCCGGCCGTCGTTCATCGGGCAGATACCTGAGCTGGGGAAGAGGTCGGCGTCCTTCGTGCCCGGGTCGAGGTGGAGGCCGACGGGTGTGGCCGTGGTGGTCGCCCACAATCCTGTACCAGGCAGGCTGGCGGTGACACTCACCGGTTTGAACGTGGCACTGTCC
Source organism: Streptomyces sp. NPDC029159 (assembly GCF_055564055.1). Lineage (NCBI taxonomy): Bacteria > Bacillati > Actinomycetota > Actinomycetes > Kitasatosporales > Streptomycetaceae > Streptomyces > Streptomyces sp. NPDC029159. The sequence goes on along the minus strand of NZ_JBVHWT010000011.1, from coordinate 76,438 downwards.
AGCCATATCCAGGTCGGGAGATTGACGGTCTGCTTGCCGTCCGGGTTGAGGGAGACGGTGGTTTCCGGAATCCGTACGGAGCTGTAGGCGTAGCCTGCGAGGATTTTCGGGGAGATGGTCTCGGGGTAGGGCGGGGGGCTGCCGTTGGGGACCCAGTGGATTATTGCTCGGCAGCCGCGCTCGTGGGCAGGCTTCCCCTTCTCCACATTGGGGTTCAGAACGCCCCGGTACCACATCCCCTTCCCCTGCTGGGAGATGTTGTAGTCGCCGTACTCGCTGAGCACCTGTCCGGACAGGCCGTGCTGGCCCTTCTTCTTGTACTCGTCCTCGAAGAGCTTGTAGTCCCACAAGTTGTAGGTATTGGCGAGGGCGACGCCCCCGGTCTTCTTGAGATTCTGCACGCTCGCCTTGAACTGCTTCGGGGTGGCGATGGGCTCGTACCAGCACGGGGACGGCGTCCAGTCGGGGTTCGCCGGAGTGAGGTGGCCGGTACCTGGTGAGCCCCCAGAGACGATGATCTTCACCCGCGTCTGGGACGCCTCGGCGCTGAGCTGGGACGCGTGTGCCTTGCCGCGTGTTGTGCCACCGTGCTCGACCCCGGCGTGGGCCGCGGACTGCCAGGCGGAGAGAAACACTGCCGCGCTCAAGGTGGATATCGCCCGTACCCTGCGCCTCATGTTGTGCATTTTCCCCTCTCGCTGCTCAGAGAATGGGTCTTCCAGACCCCGTTCGTACCCTTTTTCATGCCGGTTACGTAGAGTACGCGATCTTTCTCGGAAGGGGTGGTGGTGAGGACCTTTCCGGTTTTTGTTTCTTTCGAGAAGGCTTTGGATTCATCCGTGCAGTAAATGAGGGTCGCGTAGTCCTCGGTGAGGAATCTGACCTGTGGGTCATAGTAGCGAAGAACGCCGGTCAGTGTGTGATTCTCCTTCTTGAATCGAGTTACCCATTCACGAGCGGACTGTAGCGCCGGCCCATCGTTGTAGAACGCGATCTCGGGAGCTTCGGGATTCGATTTGAAGATGGCCGAGTTGGTGGCGATCATCTGCAGTTTTCCGTCCAGGAGAACGGAATTTGTTTTCTGATCTTTGGAGGCCCATTCCTCGAACTGCTCCTTGAAATTCTTGTCAGTCTTCAAGGGGGGACGCCCCTGTGTGTCCATACCCTCGGAAGGCTCCCCCGCGGAGGGCGGAGCCGGATTCTTCGTTGTGCTGCCTGCTCCCGTAATCTTTTCTGGGTCCTTGTGATCTTGAGTGCCGCCTCCGCATCCGGACAGGAGCAGGGAGGCGCCGGCGGCGAGGGTGGTGGCCAGCATCAGAGGGCGTCGGGACACGAGCAACTCCACTGGTATGGGCTCTGGTTGGCGCGATGACGGTAGTGATCCGCGTGTCGGTCCGTCAGGGCTTCGGGCGGTGTTGTTCTGCTGCTGTTATCTCCCTCGGTACCCCTGCCGCTGTTCTGAATCACTAATTCCGGTGAAGAGGCGTTCCTTCCGATGCTTCTGGCCAAGAGGGATGTCTTGTACGGGTGTTGGTGGTGTGTTCTGTGATGCTCGAGGGGATTTCTCCACGCTTTTCGGGTGGCTGGGTGCGCAGTATGTGATCTTGATGCTGCTGCGTGCGGCCGAACGTCGTGCCGTGCGCGGTGGATGGCTGGCTGGAGTCGGTCGCAAAAACCGACACCTGGGCAGGTTTGTATCGGAGAGCTGTAGGCGAATCCTCATGCGCCGGGCTTTCGCCGGACAGGTTTTCCTCAAGTGGGGGAGGGAACGCAGGTGTGGAGCAGTTGATTCCGGCCGGAGTTACAGGGAAGTTGTTATCCCTTGAGGGGCCGGTGAGCGGCTGATACGGTTTCCCGGCTTGATGGTTGACCGTTTGTCGCAGTGGAATTCCGACCCGTTCCGAGGGGCTGCGCAGCGGCACTCGGGAGACATCCGGGGGGATCTCTTGAAGACTCAGCAGCGTGCACCGACAGGACCTCAAGGCACCGGCCCGGGCGGTGCTTCGGCAGGTGAGCGGCTGCCGGTCACGCCTCGGGAGCGGAAGCCGGCCCTCGCCGCGCTGGCCGTGCTGCTGATACTGGCCGGGGCGCTCGGGTCGACACTTCTCGTGCTGCGGGCCGGGGAACGCGTCGAGGCCATCAAGGTGACGCAGCGCGTTCCGGCCGGTGAGCCGGTCCCGGAGTCGGCCATCGCCTCCGTCATGGTGGCGAAGGACTCCGATGTGCCTTACGTCGAGTGGTCCCAGCGGGGCCTGCTGGGCAAATACCGTGCGGCGACCGATCTCGTCGAGGACTCCGTGCTGGTGGGGCCCATGCTCACCGAACGGCAGGGCCCGAAGGCGCATCAGGTCGTCGTGGGGCTGTCGTTGAAGAGCGGGCAGTACCCGGACGGGCTGCGGGCCGGGGACACGGTCGCGGCCTACCGCGCCGGGACGGACGGAGCGCGGTCCTCCGCCGGTGGAGCGGACGACGGCGCCGCTGCGGAGGCCGGCGATCCCCTCCTCGTCGACCGTGCCAAGGTGCAGCGCACTGGTGGCGGGGACGAGAGCGACGGTGTCGGCGGGGGCGATCTGCCGGTTTCCCTGGTGGTCGAGCAGACCTCTGCGCCGCGGCTGACGCAGGCCGCCGCGGCCGGTGAGGTCACGCTCGTACTCGTGCCCGCGCACGGCGGCTGACCGGGGCGCGGGATGACGCTCATCGCCCTCGCCGCCGACAAGGGGGCCCCCGGAGTCACGACCACGGCCCTCGCGCTGTCCGCCGTCTGGCCGCGCCGCGCGCTGCTGGCGGAGGTCGATCCGGCCGGCGGCGACCTGGTGTACCGCAATGCCGCCGCCCATGGCGGCGCGCTGGATCCGAACCTCGGGCTGTTGTCGCTGGCGGCCACCGCGCGGCGTGGTCTCGTCGCCGAGCAGGTGTGGGACCACGTTCAGCCGATGTCCGGCGGGCTCGACGTCCTCGTGGGGCTCGGGACGTCCGAACAGGCCGCCGGGGTGTCGGGGTTGTGGTCCACCCTGGGGCGGGCGTTCGTGGAGCTGGGGGAGTCGCCGCGGGGTGCGGCGGATGTCATCGCCGACTGCGGGCGGCTCGGGACGGACTCCCCGGCGGCGGAGCTGCTGGCGGACGCGTCCGTACTGCTGCTGGTGGCGGGGCCGGAGCCGGAGCAGCTCGCGCGGGTCCGCGACCGTGCCGCGGCGCTGTCGGCGCGGGCGCCCGGCGGGTCACGGGCCGCCCCCGGTGTGCCGTCGGTCGGGGTCCTGCTGGTCGCCGAGGCGTCCCGGGCGGCGCGGCTGGCCGCCGAGGTCGACGCGATGCTGCACCGCGCAGGTGCGGGGGCCCAGGTCGTCGGCACCATCGCCCGGGACCCGGTCGGGGCCGCCCGGCTGGCGGGACGCAGAGGGGGACGGGTGGACAGGACGTTACTCATCAGGTCGGCGCGTCAGGTCGTACAGGACCTCTACCGGCGGTACGGCGCGGCCTGGCTGCGCGGGCCGGGCTCCGAGGCCGGCCGATGAACGCCGTCGACCATCAGCTGATCAAGCGGTTCCGGCAGGAGGCCGGCGACCGCATCGCCGAGCAGCGGCGCATCGACCAGGCGTCCGGGCTCGCCCCGATGACGGGCGAGGACGAGCGGCAGTACGCACGGTCCGTCATCGCCCAGATCCTGGAGGCGTACGCGCGGACGGAGATCGGTCTGGGGCGGACGCCGCCGGACGCGGAGACCGAGGAGGCGTACGCGGCCGGGGTGCACGCGGCCCTGTTCGGCGTCGGGCGCCTCCAGCCGCTGCTGGACGACCCGGAGGTCGAGAACATTGACATCAACGGCTGCGACCGGGTCTTCGTCGGATACGCCGACGGGCGCGAGGTGGTCACCGATCCGGTGGCCGAGTCGGACGAGGAACTGGTCGAGCTGATCCAGGTGCTGGGCGCCTACTCCGGGCTGTCGTCGCGCCCCTTCGACACCGCGAATCCGCAGCTCGACCTGCGGCTGCCGGACGGTTCGCGGCTGTCGGCCGTGATGGAGGTGACCCGCCGGCCCGCGCTGTCGATCCGGCGGGCCCGGCTGGGCAAGGTGTTCGTCGCGGACCTGGTGGGCAACGGCACGCTGACGCCGGAGGTCGGGGCGTTCCTGTCGGCCGCGGTGCGGGCGCGGAAGAACGTCATGATCGCGGGCGCGACCAATGCCGGGAAGACGACGCTGCTGCGGGCGCTGGCCAACGAGATCCCACCCGCGGAGCGGCTCATCACCGTGGAGCGCGCGCTGGAGCTGGGTCTTGAGCAGTTCCCCGAACTCCACCCGAATGTCGTGGCGTTCGAGGAGCGTCTGCCCAACTCCGAGGGGCAGGGCGCCATCACGATGGCGGAGCTGGTGCGGCGGTCCCTGCGGATGAATCCGTCGCGGGTCATCGTCGGCGAGGTGCTGGGCGACGAGATCGTCACGATGCTCAACGCCATGTCGCAGGGGAACGACGGATCGCTGTCGACGATCCACGCCAACGGCAGCGCCGAGGTCTTCAGCCGCATCGCGACCTACGCGCTCCAGGCGCAGGAACGGTTGCCGATCGAGGCCACACACATGCTGATCGCCGGATCCGTCAACTTCGTCGTCTTCGTCGAACGGCGCAACGCCTACGCCACCGGGGGACGCCTCACCCGTACGGTCACCTCCGTCCGGGAGGTCAACGGCATGGACGGGCGGGTGCTGTCGAGCGAGGTGTTCGCCGAAACCGCCGACGGGCGGACCGTGCCCCACGCGCCGCTGTCCTGCGCGCAGGAGCTGGCCGCCTTCGGCTACCGCACCGGCGGATCGTGGGGGTGAGTCCGGGGTGAGCGGATTCGGGGCGTCGGGCGGCTTGTTCTCGCTGCCGGTGCTCGCCGCGCTGCTGTGCGGTGCGGGTACGGGCGGCGGGCTGCTGCTCCTGGTCGTCGCCGTGCGCGGGCTGCCCGCCGGGTACGGGCGCGTGGGCGAGCGGGCGCGCGGCCTCGCCCGGTTCGCCGGCCGCCGGGGCGCGCTGGCGCTCGGCGTCGGGCTGCTGATGTTGCTGGTGACCCGGTGGATCGTGCTCGCCGTCGCCGCCGGTGTGCTCGTCCTCGTCTGGCACCGTTTCTTCGGCGGAGCGGCCGAGGAGCGGGCGGCGGTGCGGCGGGTGGAGGCGCTGGCGGCGTGGACGGAGTCGATGCGGGACACCGTCGCCGGTGCGGTCGGTCTGGAGCAGGCGATCCCCGCATCGGCGCGGGCCGCGGCGCCCGCGCTCCGCCCCCACCTGGACGCCCTGGTGGATCGGGTGCGTGCCCGTACCCCGCTGCCCGACGCGTTGCAGCAGCTCGCCGACGAGATCGACGACGCGTCCGCGGACCTGGTCATCGCGGCGCTGATCCTCAACTCCCGGCTGCGCGGGCCGGGGCTGCGCCAGGTCCTGGGTGCGCTGGCCAAGGCGGCGCGGGAGGAGGTCGGCATGCGGCAGCGGGTCATGGCCCAGCGGGCCAGCACCCGGCGGAGCGTGCAGATCGTGGTGGGCGTCTCGGTGGCGTTCGTGCTGGGCCTGTCGGTCTTCAACCGCGGTTTCGTCGCACCGTACGGAACACCGCTCGGGCAGGTCGTGCTGGCGGGGGTGTGCGGGTTGTTCGCGCTGGGCTTCGGCTGGCTGCGGAAGCTGTCGCGGGTCGAGACACCGGAGCGGTTCCTGATCCGGAACGGGACCGCGGCACCCGCCGCCCGCCCTCGGACCCCTTGGGCGTCGCCGGGAAGCGAGGGCGGACTGCCGGGGACGGTGCCGCGATGACGGCGATGGTGCTGGTCGGCGCGGCCTTCGGGCTCGGGGTGTACCTCCTCGTCCGCGCGCTGCTGCCGTCCCGTCGGGGCGCGGTGGCGTCGGTGGCACGGGTGGATGCGCTGCGCGCCCGTGCCACCGCGCCGGGCCCGGGGCGGGCAGCCGCACCGGCGACGGGCCGGCTGGGACCGCTGCGGGCCAGGGTGGGCGCGCGGGCGGCCGCCTTCTCCCTGCGGCAGGGGTGGGAGCTGAGGTCGCTCCGGGTGGATCTGGCGGTGCTCGATCGTGCCTGGGAGCCCTTCTTGGCCACCAAGGTGCTGCTGGCAGTGTGCGGACTCCTCTTCGGGCCGCTGGTCTTCGCCGTCCTGTGGGCGGCGGGCTTCGGCAGCGGTCCGGCGGTACCGCTCTGGCTGGCCCTGCTGTTCGCCGCGCTCTTCTTCGTCCTGCCCGACCTGGAGGTACGACGGGACGCGGTCGTACGCCGCCGGGACCTGCGGCGGGTGATCGGTGCCTATCTCGATCTGGTGGCCATGAACCTCGCCGGTGGCCGCGGCCTGCCGGAGGCGCTGACGGCGGCTGCCGAGGTGGGCGACGGATGGGCGCTGCGGCGGGTCCGCGACTGTCTCGCCGATGCGCGGATCACCGGCACGAGCCAGTGGGAGGCGCTGGGGCGGCTCGGCGAGGAGCTGGGTGTCGATGAACTACGCGATCTCGCCGCCTCGTTGGGCCTGGTTGCCGACGACGGGGCGAAGGTCCGCGAATCCCTTGCCTCACGGGCGGAGACCATGCGGCAGCGTGAATTGGCGGAGATCGAGGGGGGAGCGGGCGAGAAGTCGCAGTCGATGCTCGTCGCCCAACTCCTGCTCTGTGCGGCGTTCCTGGTCTTCCTCGTCTTCCCGGCAGCGATCCGCGTGTTCCAGATGTGACCGAGTCCACCATCAGCTTCAAGGGGGAATTTCCGCGATGAGTACGCTCCGCTTCCGTCACCCGGCCGTCGACTTCCTGGTCGTCCTGCTCCAGGCGCGGCTGGCACGTGCGCGCTCCGGTGAGGCGGACCGCGGGGTCTCCGCGGTCGAGTGGGTGATCATCTCCGCGGTGGTCGTCGCCATCGTCGGGGTGGTCGCCTTCATCATCAACAATGCGCTCAAGAGCGGCGCGACGAAGGTCGGCGACTGCATCAAGGGCGCCACGGCGAGCAAGACCTGCTGACGCGTCGCGCGATGAACCGGACCGGGCCGGGAGAGCGACGGGACGTACGCCGCGGCGGGCGGTCGGCCGCGACGCGGCGTGACGCGGGCATGTCCGCGATCGAGTTCGTGGTGCTGACCCCGGTCCTGTTCTTCATGATCTTCGCGACGGTGCAGTTCGCCCTGTATTTCTTCGCCGACCACGTGGCCCAGGCAGCGGCCCGCGCCGGTGCGCGTGAGGCCCGTGCCGAGGCGGACGACAACCCCGGCGGCTGGCGTGGCCGGGCCACCTCCAAGGCGGACAGCTACATCGAGCAGCTGGGGCCGCGGCTGCTCGTCGCGCCCCGGGTCCGTTCCGTCCGGCCGGATCCGGACACGGTCGGCGTGGAGATCACCGCTCGGGTGCCGAACGTCTTCCCCGGCCTCCACTTCACCGTCCACGCCCGGTCGCAGGGGCCCGTCGAACGCTTCGTACCGGAAGGGGAGTGACGGACGTGCGCACAGTCCCAGGGGTGGGCGACCGGCCGGACCCGTCCGGTACGGACCGGGGCATGTCCTCCGTCGAAGTGGTGATTCTGGCACCGGTCCTCATCCTGTTCGTCCTGGTCATGGTGGCTTTCGGGCAGCTCGTCGAGGGGCGCGGCGCCGTCGACGGCGCGGCCCGCGATGCCGCCCGCGCGGGCTCGATCCAGCGGGACGCCCCCGTGGCCCTGGGGGAGGCGCGCAAGGCCGCCGAGGCCGATCTCGCGGACGTGTGCTCCGGTCCGGTCACGGTGCGCCGGACCAGCGCCGGCTTCACGCCCGGCGGGTTCTTCACCGTGGAGGTCGGCTGCGAGATCCGGGGACTGGCCGTGCTGGGCCTCGACATCCCCACCCGCCTCACCAGTCGCGCCACCTCGCCTCTCGACCCGTTCCGGCGGGCCCGGTGAGCGCGCGCCCCGGCCGCCGGGCCTCGGACGACCGCGGGTCCGGCAGCGCCGCCGTACTCCTCTTCGCGGTGCTGTTCCTGGCCCTGGCCGCCTTCGTCATCGACGGCGGGCTCTCCCTCGCCCAGCGCGAACGCGCTGCCGACATCGCCGAACAGGCCGCCCGCTACGCCGCGCAGGACCTCGATGTGGAGGCCATCCGCGAAGGCCGCGCCGACGCCCCCATCAACTACCGCAACTGCGGCAGCCGGGTGGCCGCGTACGTCCGCGAGGCCGGTCTCTCCGGCCCGGACGCCGCCGCCTCCCACTGCCGCAGCGCCGACACCGAACGGGTCGAGGTGGAGGTCCAGCTCACCTACCGCCCCGTGCTGACCGGCCTCTTCTACGACGGAGCGATCACCGTGCACGGCACCTCCACGGCCGAATCCCGCACCGGCTGAGCCACCCACCGCCCACACCGATCCACGATCCGGGAGCGAGCGTCATGGCCCGACAGACCCCGTACACCGCGCCCCCGTCCGCGCCGCCGCCGCGCGGGCCCCGCGGGGCGGGCGACGTCCTGCGGGCCCTGTTCGCGGCCCTCGCCCTGGCGGCGTTGCTGATCGCGGTGCCGCTCGCCCTCGTCCACTTCGTCGGCTGGCCGCTGCCCGACTCCCCGCCGTCCCTGGCCATGCTCCGGCAGCCGATCACCCCGGCGACCTTCGTCGATGTCCTCGCCGTCGTCGTCTGGCTCGCCTGGGCGCAGTTCACCGCCTGCGTCCTGGTGGAGGTCAAGGCGGCGGTCTCCGGCGTCGGGCTGCCCACCCGGGTGCCCGGTGCCGGGCCCAGTCAGCTCATGGCCCGTCAACTCGTCACCGCCGTCCTGCTGCTCGGCGCGTCCGCCGCGAGTCTGGCGCCGAGCCTGGCCTCCCTCGCCCCCGACGGCACCGCGCCGCACCGCGCCTCTTCGACGGCGACCGCGCCGCAGGACCCGTCGGCCCGGCGGAAACAGCCGGGGCCGGGCCCCGTGGCGGACCGGCGGGGCAGTACGGAGTCCCGCCCCGGGGACACGCGGGGCGCGACCGCCGCGGCGCCGCGCGCGGGCGCCCGGGCGACGAAGTTCTACCGCGTCCAGCCCCCCGAGGGCCGCCACCACGACTCCCTCTGGGAGATCGCCCAACGCCATCTCGGCGACGGCCGCCGCTACCAGGAGATCTACGAGCTGAACAAGGACCGCCCCCAGCCGGACGGCTCCCGTCTCTCCCTCGCCAGCCTGATCCGGCCCGGCTGGATCGTGGAGATGCCCGCCGACGCGCACGGCGGCGACGTCGTGGAGCTGCCCGGCGAGGCGCCCGGCACCGGCCCCGGCGTCCGGAAGCAGATCGCCGCGTACGCGGAGACGGGCTCCGGCCACCCCGCCGCGGACCACGGCCCCGGTGCCCGGAACGAGGACCCCGCACCGCCCGCGGACCACACCACCGAGCCCGCGCCACCGCCCCCGGCCGCCGACGGCCACCCGGCCGAGGTCCACGACGCCCCGGCCACCGGCCTGCCCGAAGCGCTGCTCGCCGCCCCGCTGCTGGCCGCCGGTCTCCTCGCCGCGCTGGGCCGCCGGCGCCGCGCCGCACTGTGGGACGCGGCGGCCCGCGCCGTACGCCCGGTCCGCCACCGGATGCCCGTCCCCGACGGACCCGCCACCGACGTCCACGACGCCCTCCTGGCGGGCGCCGACCCCGAGGCCGTACGCGATCTCGACCAGGCCCTGCGCGGCCTGACCCGCACGCTGACCGCGGCCGGCCGCACCCTGCCCGCCGTCTACGCCGCCTGGCTCACCCCGGACGCACTCCACCTCCAACTGGCCGACGAGGCCGGCCCGCCGCCGGAGCCCTGGGAGCGCGGTCAGGACCAGATGTTCTGGCGTCTGGAACGCGCCGCCGTGTCCCGGCTGCCCCAGGACGAGGAGACCGCGGCCCCCTACCCCGGTCTGGTGAGCCTCGGCACCCTGGACGGCGCCCGCCTGCTGCTCAACCTCGAAGCCGTCCCCGGGCTCGTCACGCTGACGGGCGCCCCCGCGGCGCGGACCGCCGTCCTCTCCTCCCTCGCCGCCGAACTCGCGACCAACGGCTGGTCCGACCGGATGACCGTCACCCTCGTCGGCTTCGGCGCCGATCTCCCCGCGCTCGCCCCCACCCGGCTGCGGCACCTGCCGGACACGGCAGCGCTGCTGGAATCCCTGGAGGCCGAGACCGCGCACCGCCGCCGTGCCCTGGCCGCCGCCGGACACGACTCGGTCCTCACCGGGCGTACCGGCCGGGCCCGGCACGCCCAATCGGCGCCGCACCTCGTACTCCTCGCCGCCGAACCCGCACCCGAGGAGGCCCAGCGGCTGGCCGCCCTCGCCGCCGACTCCGGCCGCCTCGGTATCGGCTACCTCCTGGCCACCGCCACGACGGACGTGCCCGGCGCCAGCTGGCAACTGGAGATCACCCCCGAGGGCCGGCTGATCGCTCCGCTCCTCGGCCTGGACCTGGCCGCGCAGCAGCTTCCGGCCGCGCAACACGCCGCCGTGGTCGCGCTCTTCGCCTCCGCCACCCCCACCGACGACGGCCCCGGCCCCACGGCCCCGGCCCTCGCCGTCGACCTCACCGGCCCCACCCCGCCCGCCGTCTACGCCCGCATCATCGGCCCGTACAAGATCACCGGCCTCGACGCCCCGGAAGCCGAACGGGCCGCCTTGCTGCGCGAGGCGCTCGCCCTGCTCCTGCTGCACCGCGAGGGCGTCCACCCCCGCGTCCTGGCCGCGGCCCTGTGGCCCCGGGGCGTCACCATCGACGTCCACGACGCCCTGGTCACCCGCCTGCGGGTCTGGCTCGGCAACGACCCCGACGGCGGCCCGCGCCTCACCACCGATGCCACGGGACGGCTGGTCCTGGCGCCTTCCGTCGTCTCCGACTGGGACGTCCTGCAGAACCTGCACCACCAGGCCACCACGGGGCCCGGCGCCCACGACCCCGCGGTACGGGAGCGGTTCCTCACCGACGCCCTGGCCCTCGCCCGCGGCCCGCTGCTGGCCGACCGCCCCGAAGGCCGCTACGCCTGGCTCGCCCACGAGATCGCCGAGGCCCAACTGCGGTTCCTGCTCATCGAGTCGGCCCTCGACCTCGCTGCCCACCACCGTGCGCAGGACCGTCCGCAGTCCGCCGCCACGGCCATCGAAGCGGCACTCGCCGCCGCACCCGGCGATGAACGCCTCTGGCACGAGCTCCTCCGTACCGCCCACGCCACGGGCGACACCGCCCGCCTCGAAGCCGTCGTCCGCCGCCTGCTCGACCACCACGCCCCGCCCCGCGCTCTGCCGCCCCAGACACGGGCCCTGCTCGACGAACTCGCGCCGGCCTGGCATGCGCGCACGGCGAACTGACATGCAGGTGAGGGAAGTTCGGCAATCGTCCCTAACTCGCCCCGATCACGCCGACCAGCGCACCCACCAGCATGAAGGGGCCGAACGCCAGCGCCGTCCGCCGGTGCGCACGCCGCGCCGCCATCAACGCCAGCCCGAAGACCGCACCGGCTCCGAAGGCGGCGAGCGTTCCCAGAAAGAGGGCGGGCCAGCCGTACCACCCCAGGAGCGCACCCACGGAGAGCGCCAGCTTCACGTCGCCGAGCCCCATGCCTGCCGGATTGACGAGGAAGAGCACGCCGTAGAGGGCGGCGAGCGCCAGGCTTGCCGCCACCGCGGTCACCCAACTCCCGCCGTGTCCGGGCAGCAGCGCCGCTGCCCCCAGGAGCGCGACGGTCGCGCCGGCCAGCGGCAGCGTCACCACGTCCGGCAGCCGGTGCACGGCCCCGTCCACCGCCGACAGCAGCACCGCGAACGGCGTGACGAGCAGCAGCACCACCAGTTCCGGACGGGCACCCACCACGGCGGCGAGCACCCCGCACACCAGCGCCGAGACGACCGGCGCCACGGACCGTCCCGGCCCGTACCGGCATCCGCCCTCGCCCTCCGGAAGCCCGTCCGTCGGACACCGGGCGACCCCGACCCAGCCGCCCCACGGCCCCGCGATCGCGTGCCCTCGAGGGCACCGCGTACGCCAGGGCTCCGCCGGTACGACGGCGAACCGGTAGGCGGCACGCGGTACGAGCGCTCCGGCCGCACCGCCGAACACGGCACCGAGAAAGGTCAGCGTCAGGTCCACGTCGGCACGGTAGTGGAGGGGGTGGGCCGTTGGCGGGGAAAGTCGGGGATGGCCTGCTCATTCCGTCCAGGCGAACAATGTTCCGCTTTTGCGCGGCTACTTCGTGTAACAGCAAAGAAGTCTGTAACCCGCGGTGCGCGCCGCATTGTCCGGGGGGGAACACAACAGTCAACTCTGTGGCACCGGAGGAGTGGTGTGTCCCTGCCTCGCGCAGGGGTAGACCCCCTATCGTGCCGGAGACCGTCACTCATGGCCGGGAATCTTGTCGGGAGTCGGAAGTTGTGATGACCGCACGTGAAGGAATCGGGTGCGACACCAGTCCGGCGGCGGGCTGGAATATGGGGCCGGAATCAACTCCTGTGGTGCGCGGGGTGATGTGCACCGGAGTGCGCCGCCTGGCGGTGGCGCTGTCCGTTCTCGTCGTGGTGAGCGGCTGCTCCACCGCGAATGATGCGAAGGAGGGCGCCACGAAGAGGAAGAAGGGCCCGACCCCCGCGCAGGTGATTGCGGCGGCGCGGCCGGATACCGTCAGCGCCCTCAAGGCGGTAATGCCAGGCGTCGAAGTCGATGAATCACAGGACGGGGACACCAGCTGCGGCGGTTCCGATCTCCTGGACAGCAAGAACGCAAGCAAGATCCACTCCACGGTCTTCTACGAGGTCGTCGGGGGTGCTTCCGATCGCCGCACACCCGGTGAGCTGGTGGAACAGGCGATTCACCACTTCAAGGAGATGGGCTGGGAGATCACCTCCCGGAAACGGGGGTTCAGTGACCTCACCACCACCGTCGCCAAGAAAGGAGTTGCCGGTTCCGCTCACATCAGTGCGAAACGCTTCACTCTCCGATCCGGCAAGGATGTGCCGATCCTCAGCGTCATGGTGATGACCGACTGTCTGTGGAACCCCAACTGGCAGAAGTGAGTCCGGGGGAGAGGGATCAACGGCCTATTTCCCCTTCTCCTTCCCCTTCCGCTTCCCGGCCTCGGTGTTCAGGTTGTCGGCCATGGCCGACAGCTTCCGCTTGTGCACCGACAGCTGCCCGCGAACCTTCGTGGCGTAGGGGCCTTCCCACCGGGCAGCACCTTTGCCGCTCCTTCCGGTCGCGACATCCTGTACGTCATCCAGCAGATGTCGCACGTCCGTTGCCAGGGAACGGATCTTCTCCGCCTCACTCGCCATTCCGAACTCCCTCTTCTGCCAATCTGGTTCAGAGGCCCTGACTGTAACGGGGCCCTACCGCTACGGTACTTGGCCATGGGGATGGTTCTGGCGGATCCTGACATGCTCGAACGGCTGGCCAAGGCGATGGACCGGAGGGCCCGAGAGATACCCCATCTCAGAAGCCGGGCACATGCATTGGGTGTGGCGAGTGAGGTATCCGGCCTGTCCGCGCTGGCGACCTGGCTCGGTGACACGGCCAAGAGCTTACGGAGCCGGGCCAAGATTCTCCGCTCGCCGTCCGAATCTCCTTTCGACGCACTGGCGTTATTCGGACTGCCGGATGGCCTGGCGCGGCAGCACAAAGGAGAGAAGTACGCCCCTGGGCTGCGGAAAGTCCTCAGTGACCACAAGGACGGGACGCCGAAGGAACGCGCCGCCGCGATCAAGCAGTATTTCGACGGGCTCTCCCCGGACGCGCAGGCGGCCCTCGCCGTATCCCACCCCCATCTGGTCGGAAACCTCGATGGTGTCCCGACCCGGGTGCGGTACGCGGCGAACCGCATATTCATCCAGGAGCAGTACAACAAGGAGTCGGCATACCTGGAGGGCCTCAAGGAGGACGACCCCCGGTTCATGCGCACCAAGGCCCGGGTGAAGACGCTCCGGAGTTTCCTGGCCTCCCGTACGCAGACGACGATCGATCCGGACACCGGGAAGAAGGTCAACGTCGATGTCCCGAGGCAGTTCCTCGTCTTCGACCCGTCGTACGGCTCGGTGTCGGACCCGAAGGCATCCCAGCAGCCCGACGGCCGGGTCGCCGAAGTCGTGGGCGATCTGGAGAACGCCAAGCACGTGGCGTTCCGTGTCCCGGGCATCCTCAACCGCCTCGACAACTTCAACGAATTCAGCGAAGGCGGCTACAACCTCGCCCAGAAGGGCGATGACGAGAAGGAAGATCCCGATACTGCGGTGGTCAACTGGCTCGGCTATGACACTCCGGAGATCGGGGATTCACTCGATCCGGAGAAGGCCGAAGTGGGTGGGGCGCAGCTCAACGACTTCCGGCACGGAATTTCCGTGGATCTGCGTAAGGATGCCGACGTCAACGTCTTCGCCCACAGCTACGGTTCGCTGGTCACCTCGAAGGCGACTCAGAACGGCATGAAAGACGTCGACAGTATCGTCTTCATGGGAAGCCCCGGCCTCGGCCCGAACATCAACTCCGTCGCCGACTTCCACATGCCCAAGACGAAGTTTTACGCGATGCGGGCTCGCCAGGACTGGGTCTCCTGCACTCAGGGGCACGGTAAGGATCCTGCGGACTTCAAGGACATCACCCGGCTGGATACAACGGGTGCCTCGGGTCACGGTGAGTACTACAACCAGCGCACCCAATCGATCGCCAACCTCCAGCGCATCCTCTTCGGCGATCCCAAGGAACTCACCTTCACCCACACCACCCTCGACGACGAGCATCTCGGTGCGCTGGAGGTGCGTAAACTCATCGGCTTCATCCGCGCCAGGGTGCCCCCCGATGTCGCCATCAAGATGGGCAAGGACATCGATCCGATCATGCAAAGCCATCTCAACGGCCGTCTCACCAAACTGGGTATGGTGCGCCCGCTTCTCGTGGTACTGAACAAATGGCACATGCTGGACCACGTGACGCCGGCGGCGCTGAAGAACGAGGTGGCTGGGCTGGCCGGGGACGTCGCGGGCAAGAAGACCTACCGGGCGGTTAAGGGAAAAGGTGCGCCCGACTGGGTCGCCAGAGCGGCGGCCAAAGGCGCACGGGTCAGCGCCACGGGAATTACCGAGGGCGCGGCTTCACCGGTGTCCAAGGGGCTGGAGCTGGGACGCTTGTGGAACAACGTCCGCCACCCCCGCTCCGGAGGCTCGTTGAAGGATGACGGGGTGCGGATCCTCAAATCCGCGGGTGACCTCCTCAATCCGCTGGAATAGTCAGTGTCCAACGAAGAAGTCCGATGTGGTCACCGGAGAGGTGGAAAATGACCGCAGCAGAGGGCAACAGCACGCCGGCCGGAAGTCCCGTGCCCGATCTTTCCGGAGAAGTACGGGCGATATTTCTTTCTCTCTTCCCTGGCGGCACGGTCGTGGAAATTCCTTCCGAGGTGTCCGAAGAAGCCGTGGCCCTGACGGTGTACGACGAGAAGGACCGCAGAACGGCTGCGGAGATCACCGATGCGCTCGTCCGTGAACTGGGGGAACGGGAATGGGAGGCGGCGGCTGACCCGTCCGGCGCCGGACTTTACGCGGCGCACCGGGGCATCGGCGGCGGGGTCTTCGTGGTCGAGGTACCCACGGTCTCCTTCCACGGCATTCCGGGCCGGTACGAAGATGACGATGTTCCGGACCGAGGTCGCGGTGCTGATGTTCCGGGCCGTGAACAGAACCCCGGCATTCCGGGCCAGCGATAGGATCGCGGCCGTATTTTCCCGGAGCGGCGCCGAGGGCGCCCGTAAGGCTGACGTGCGAGGTGGGACAGGTGTCCGTCAACGAAGTCCAGAAAACGATCTCCGGTGAGATCCGGGCCGCCGTGCGTGCCGCGACGGCCAAGGCGGTCCACCCGGCGGACGAATTCGGCGAGCCGGTGGCCTCCGGTGCCACCACGTCCTTCGATGTCCGTGTGGCCGGTTGGGACCCGCGCGAGACCCAGAGCAACGACGCCCTGCTCCGGAAGGCCACCGCCCATCTCGAACGGAACGGCTGGGCCGTCTACCCGGAGGCGACGGACAGCTCCGACCGGTCCGCCCGCATCGTCAAACCGGGCCTCGCCGAGGGGCGCCTGTTCGCCTCCAATCAGAGTCTCACCTTCACCGGCCGGGGCGAGACTCTGGTCGGCTGACAGTTCCACACCGGCGATCGCGGAACGGCCGACCGGTCCCGCGAAAGCGTGAGTTGGGCGCATGGACGTGGGGAATGCGCCCTACGTGACCGGTCCGCCGGACCAGCGCCGCGCCGGAGCGGTGCCGCCCGTCACGGCACAGGGGGAGGGCACAGATGCGGGTCCTGGTGACCGTCGTCCGGGACGGCGGTGAGCCGCAGGATGCCCTGGTGCTGGCGGAGGACGGCGCCGAAGTCGCCGATGTGGCCGGGGCGCTGGCCACCGCACCGGCGCGGAGGCCGGCGGATCCCGGACCCCCGCGCCCCGTGGTCGTCCCACTGACGGGCCCCCGCCCCGGCCCCCGGGGCTTCGGGGCGCCCGCCGGCCACCTCTGGATCAACGGCCGCCGGTGCGAGCCCGGGGAGCCGGCCGCCGCGGTCCTCACCGACGGTGCCCGCCTCACCCTCGACGACACCCTCGGGCCCTTCCTCCGCGAGGGCGAACCCACCGGTCGTTTCGAGTTACGGGTGGCCGGTGGACCGGGCTCCGGCCGCGTCCTCCGGCTGGGCGCGGGGGTCACCACCCTCGGCTCCGGGCCCGCCTGCACCCTGCGCGTCGGCGACCCCGAACTACCGCCTCTGGCGGTCCGTGTGACGGTGGACATCCACGGCGGCCTCACCCTCGCCCCGGCCCCTGGCGCCGACTGCTCCCTCGATGACGCGCCGGTGGATACGGACCGCGCCTGGCCCCCCGGCGCGGTCCTGCGCGCGGGCGACTCCCTCTTCGTGCTGGACGTGCCCGCCGACGCCGACGCCCACCTCACCCCGACGCACGAGGGCGGGCTCGCCTACCACCGGCCGCCGCGTCTGACGCCCGTACGGCCCCGCTCCCGGCTCGTCGTCCCGGCCCCGCCCGGACGGGCCGAGCGCGCCCGCTTCCAGCTGATCGCGGCCTTCCTGCCGGTGCTCTTCGGCCTGGTCATGTACGGCGTCACCGGCCAGGCGTACATGCTGCTGTTCTGCCTGATGAGCCCGGTGATGATGGCCGGCCAGTGGCTGAGCGACAACCGTGAGGGCAAGAAGCGGAACAAGACCTCGATGCGCCGGTACAAAAAGGAACTCGCCGCGCACGACGCCGAGCTGACCAGGCTCGGCAAGGAGGAACAGCGGCTGCGGCGCCGGGAGCACCCCGACCCCGCCGAGGTGCTGCTCTTCGCCACCGGACCCCGGCGGCGGCTGTGGGAGCGGCGCCTCACCGACCCCGACACCCTGCAACTGCGCCTCGGCGTCGCCGCGCTCCCCGCGGACATCGAACTCGTCGCCGACCACGGTGCCCCGCGCGACGGCGACGCACCGCGCCCGCCCGCGCTGCCCGACGTCCCCGCCACCGTGTCCTTCCCGCGCCTCGGCGTCGTCGGGGTCGCCGGTGAGCGGCCCCGGGCGCTGGCCACCGCCCGCTGGCTGACCGTGCAGGCCGCGGTGCTGCACAGCCCGCGTGACCTCTCCGTCGTCGTCCTCGCCGCCACCCGGCCGGCCGGTGACGACTGGGCATGGGCGCACTGGCTGCCACACACCCGGCCGCAGCAGGGGCAGGACTGTCCGGCACTGGTCGGCTCGGACGCCGAGGCCGTCGGGCGGCGCGTCCAGGAACTCCTCGCCGAGCTGCACCGGCGCAAGGCCGCCCGCGACAGCCACCGCGCCTCGGGCACGCTCCGCCCCGACCCGCACATCCTCCTTGTCCTGGACGGCGCCCGGCTGCTGCGCCGCGTGGTGGGGATGCCCGAACTGCTCCAGGACGGCCCCGAGCACGGGATCTTCGCCCTCTGCCTCGACGAGGACGAGCGGCTGCTGCCGGAGGAGTGCCGAGCCGCCGTGCGCTGGCCGCTCGGCGCCGCGACGCGCCTGGTGGTCCGCGGCGCCGGCTTGGAGCGCGTCGGCGAGGTGGTGGCCGACCAGGTCGGCGCGGAGTGGTGCGAGCTGATCGCCCGTTCGCTCGCACCCGTACGGGATGTCAGCCGCGACGACGCCGACGGCGCCCTTCCCGGAGAGGCGCGGCTGCTGTCCCTGCTGGAGCTGCCGGAGCCGACGGGGACGGAGATCGCCCGCCGGTGGCGGTCCGGCGGCGCCTCCACCGAGGCCGCCGTCGGCGTCGCGGCGGACGGGCCGTTCCTGCTGGACCTCCGCCGGGACGGCCCGCACGCCCTGATCGCCGGTACCACCGGATCCGGTAAGTCCGAACTGCTGCAGACCCTCATCGCCTCGCTCGCGGTCGCCAACCGGCCGGACGCCCTGAACTTCGTCCTGATCGACTACAAGGGCGGCAGCGCCTTCATGGACTGTGCGCGGCTGCCGCACACCGTCGGCATGGTCAGCGACCTCGACGCACACCTCACCGAACGCGCCCTCGCCTCGCTCGCCGCCGAACTCCGGCGCCGGGAGGAGATCCTGCTCGCCGCCGGGGCGAAGGACCTGGAGGACTACACCGACACCCGCGCGCTCCGCCCCGAGCTGGCGCCGCTGCCGCGGCTCGCCCTGATCATCGACGAGTTCGCCTCACTCGTCGCCGAACTCCCGGACTTCATCGAGGGCCTGGTCGACATCGCCCGCCGCGGCCGCTCTCTCGGCGTCCATCTGGTGCTGGCGACCCAGCGCCCGGCCGGTGTGGTCAGTGCCGACATCCGTGCCAACACCAATCTGCGCATCGCGCTCCGGGTCACCGACGCTGCGGAGTCGGCGGATGTCCTCGACGCCCCGGACGCCGGTGCCATCGCCCGCACCACACCCGGCCGCGCCTATGTGCGCTCCGGCGCCCAGTCCCTCGTGGCGGTGCAGTCGGCCCGGATCGGCGGACGGCGTCCCCGCTCCGGCGACACGGGCCCCCGGGTCAGTCTGATCCCGCTCGACGGCCCCGCGTACGGCCGTCCCCTGCCCCGCGCGGCGGATGCCGGTGACGACGGCACCATGGTCACCGACCTGGCCGTCCTCGTCGACGCGGTCCGGGACGCCGCGGCCCGCACGGGCGCACCCCCGCCCCGCAGCCCCTGGCTGCCCCCGCTGCCCGACCGCCTCACCCTGGACGAGGTGCCCCGGCCGAAGGCCCCGGCGGACGACGGCGAGGTACCGCCGGTCCCGTTCGGCCTCACCGACCTCCCGTCCCAGCAGCGCCGCGCGCCGTTCGTCCTCGATCTCGTACGGGGCGAGCACGTCCTGATCGTCGGGGGCGCCCGCTCCGGCCGCTCCACCGCGCTGCGCACCCTCGCGGGCTCCCTGGCCCGCACCGCGGCCCCGTACGACGTCCATGTCCACGCCATCGACTGCGGCTCCAACGCCCTGGCGCCGCTCACCGCCCTGCCGCACGCCGGGGCCGTCGTCACCCGCGATCAACCCGACCGGGTCCGGCGGCTGCTCGACCGGCTCCTCGCCGAGATCGCCCGGCGCCAGCAGATCCTCGCCGCCGGGGGCGCCGCGGGCGCCGCCGAGCAGCGTGCCGGTGCGGCGGGGGAGGAGCGGTTGCCGTGGCTGGTGCTGCTGCTGGACGGCTGGGAGGGCTTCACCCAGGCGTTCGAGGACTACAACTACGGGCAGCTGGTCGACGCGGCACAGCGGATCTTCCGCGAGGGGGCGGCGGTGGGCCTGAAGGTCGTCATGACCGCCGACCGCAGCGGGCTCGGCGGCCAGGTGGCGTCCCTCTTCGCGGAGCGGCTGGTGTTGCGGATGACGGATCCGGGCGACTACGCCACCGCCGGATTCCAGACGCGGGACGTCCCGAAGGAGATGGCGAACGGCCGTGCCCTGCGGCTGACCGACGGCGGCGTCGAGGAGACCCAGCTCGCCCTGCTCGCCCCGGACCCGTCCGGCCAGGCTCAGGTGCGCACCCTGCGGGAGCTGGCCGACGCCGCCCGCCGCGCGCACCCCGGGCAGCTGCCCGCCCGGCTGCGTCCCCTGCGGGTGGACGCCCTGCCGCACCGCATCACGGCACGCGAGTGTGACGCCCTCGTCCCCGGTTTCGTCCCGCCCTCGCCGTTGTGGGCCCTGCTCGCCGTCGGCGGGGACGAACTCCACCCCGTCGGCGTCGACCTGGAGGCGGACGGTCCGGGCTTCGTGATCGCGGGCCCGCCCAAATCCGGCCGCTCCACCGCGCTGGTGACCGCGGCGCATTCCCTGCTGCGCTCCGGGACCCCGGTCGTGCTGGTCACCCCGCGCCGTTCACCGCTGCGCGCGCTGGCGGAGGCGCCGGGCGTGCTGGGGCTGCTGCGCGGCACCGACGCCACGGAGGACGAGCTGACGGAGCTGCTGGAGAAGGCGGGCGAGCGCCCTTACGCCGTCCTCGTCGACGATGCGGAGCTTCTCCACGAGTCGCTGCTGGACGAGGCGTTGGAGCAGGTCGTACGGAGCGGTATGGACGGCGGGCACGGGCTCGTCGCCGCCGGTGCGCTGGACGGGCTGTCCGCGCAGTACCGCGGCTTCGCGGTGAGCGCCCGCGCGGCCCAGCAGGGCCTGCTGCTCGCCCCGCGCACCGCCCAGGACGGCGAACTGTTCCACGTGAGGCTCCCGGCGAACGCCGGTGCGGGCCCGGTCGGCAGCGGGCTCTACGTATCCGGCGGGTCCTTCCGGCCCGTCCAGTGCGTGGTGACGGACGGACCGGGGCCGGACGGGGCGGAGGCCGGCACCCCGTCGTACTGAGGTACCGGCCTGCGCGAGGTGCTCAGGTGGCGCGTTCGATGTTGTCCGCGTTGGTCCGCGCGGACTTGCTCGCGGACTCCAGCGTGTCGGCGAACTTGTCGAACGTGGGCCGGACCGCATCCCACTCCTGCCGGAACTGGTCGGCCTTCGGGCCCCTCCAGTAGCTCTCGCTGGACCTGGTCTTGCTGTCCAACGACTTCACCAGCGCGTGCAGCTCGGCGGACTTCTTGTGGAACTCCCGCGAAAGGTCCCTGAGCTTCTCCAGGTCTGCACCGCGTTCCATGACGCTCCTCCCCGTGCGGCAGAGACAGACGGGCACCCCGTCTGTTTTCCGGACGCTATCGCAGGCCCCATCCGCCCGACAGAGGTCCGGAACATCACGGGACACTCACCCGTAAGGCTTCCGCCACCGGCGGCACATGTGGCCGGAAGTCCCTGGCAGGAAACGGCAGTTCCGCATTCCCACACCTGGGGAAGTTCGGCCTCGGGGAACATCGGTACAGCGGTTGGCGCTGAGAACGATCATGGTCGGCTAGCACACCGGCTGCGGGCTCCGCTGGGGTTCGCGGAAAGATCGCCGGGCGGGTGCCGGGGCTGGTTACGGTCCGCTCGTGCCGGTGGAGTTTCTGACTGATGAGCAGGCCGAGGCGTACGGGAAGTTCGCCGAGGAGCCGACCCGCCCTGAACTGGAGCGGTTCTTCTTCCTGGACGATGTCGACCGTGATCTGATCGCGCTGCGGCGCTCGACGCACCACCAGCTCGGCTTCGCGCTCCAGATGTGCACGGTGCGCTACATCGGCCGGTTTCTCCCGGACGACCCGCTCGACGCACCGTGGCCGGTGGTCGAGCATCTGGCCGCGCAGCTCGGCATCGAGGACCCATCGGTGGTGAAGCGGTACACCGAGCGGCCGAAGACGGCGTACGAGCACGCGTGGGAGATCCGGGACGCCTACGAGTACCACGAGTACGACGATGCGGAGTGGTCCCGGCGGTTCCGTACGTTCCTGCACGGGCGTGCGTGGACGCACGCCGAGGGCCCGAAGGCACTGTTCGACCATGCGGTGGGCTGGCTGCGCCGCAACCGGGTGCTGCTGCCGGGTGTCTCGGTACTGGCCCGGCAGGTGTCGGAGGTGCGGAAGGTCGCGGACAAGCGGCTGCACGCCACCGTCGCGGGCGCCGCCCGACGCGCGGACCCGGCGCTGCCCGGGGATCTGGTGGCGACGCTGAAGACGCCGGAGGGCTCGCGGTTCTCGGAGCTGGAGCGGCTGCGCCGGCCGCCGACGCGGACGACGGGCACGGCGTTCGCCCGCGCGCTGGAGCGGGTGGACGAGATCGGCGCGTACCGGCTCGGCAGGTTGAGGTTGTCGCAGATCCCGCCGAACCGGTTGGCGGCGTTGGCCCGGTACGCGCTGGGATCGAAGGCGCCGCTGCTGGAGCGGGCGGCGGAGCCCAAGCGCACGGCGATGCTCACCGCGGTGATGCGGCACCTGGAGGCGAAGGCGATTGACGAGGCCCTGGACCTGTTCCAGGTCCTCATGGCCACCCGGCTGCTGAACACGGCGAAGCGCAAGACGGAGAAGGAACGGCTGTCCACGCTGCCGCAGCTGGAGAAGGCGTCACGGGTGCTCGCGCGAGCGGCGAAGGTGCTGTTCGAGGAACTGGAGCTCGTCGAGGAGCAGGAGACGGACCTGGACGTGGCCGCGCTCTGGGCAGCCGTGGAGGAAGTCGCCCCGCGCGCGGCCGTGATGACCGCGGCGGCCACTGTGGTGACCCTGGTGCCCGAGGACGAGAACTCGGCCGAGGTCGCCATGCGGGCCGCGCTCGCGAACCGGTACGCCACGGTGCGCCCGTTCCTCGCGTTGCTGGGTGAGTCGAAGGCTCTGGACGCGGCGAGCGCCGGGAAGCGGGTCCTGGCCGGAGTGCGGGGGCTTCCGGCGCTGGCGCGGCGGAAGGTGGGGGTCAAGCCGCTGCTGCCGCGCGAGGTGGACGACAAGCTCGTGCCGCCCGCGTGGCGCAAGGCGGTGTACGCCAACCCCGATCTGCCCCAGGGCGCGGTCGACCGGGACGCGTACGTGGTGTGCGTGCTGGAGCAGCTGCACCGGGCCCTGAACAACCGCGACGTCTTCGCCTCGCCCTCGCACCGCTGGTCCAACCCGCGCGCCCGCCTGCTGGACGGGCCCGACTGGGACGCGGTCGAGGAGGACGTCCTGGCGGCCCTGAGCCTGGACATGCCCGTCACCGAGCACCTGGCGGAGCTGGTGCGCGGCCTGGACGCCGGGTGGAAGCAGCTCGCGACACGGCTGGAGGAGGCGGGGCCGGCGGCGAAGGTCTCCATCGAGGTCCAGGACGACGGGCGGGTGAAGCTGAACGTCGACAAGCTCGGCGCGCTCGGCGAACCGAAGTCCCTGACCTGGCTGCGCCAGCGGGTCGAGAAGATGCTCCCGAAGATCGACCTGCCGGACCTGCTGTTCGAGGTGAACGCCTGGACCGGGTTCCTCGACGCCTTCGTCCACCTCGGCGACGGCACGACCCGGATGAAGGACCTGCCCACCTCGGTGGTCGCGCTGCTGGTCTCGGAGGCGTGCAACATCGGCGCACCATCAACGCCGCCCCGTCGCCGAAGTACTTCGGGTTCAAGCGGGGAATCACCTGGCTCAACGCCGTCAACGACCAGGTCGCGGGCATCGGGCAGATGGTCGTGCCCGGCACGCCGCGCGACTCCCTGCACATCCTGGACGCGCTGCTGCACCTGGACGGCGGGGTGAAGCCGGAGATGGTGGCGACCGACAACGCCTCGTACTCCGACATGGTGTTCGGCCTGTTCAAGATCCTCGGCTACAACTTCAGCCCGCGGTTCCGCGACCTGGACGACCAGCGGTTCTGGCGGGCCACGATGCCCGGCGTCGAGACCGGCACGTACGGCGCGGTGGAGGACCTGGCCCGCAACCGCGTGAACCTGAACAAGGTGAGCACGCACTGGCCGGACATGCTGAAGGTCGCCGGTTCCCTGGTCACCAATCAGGTCCGCGCCTACGACCTGCTGCGCATGTTCGGCCGCGACGGGCGCCCGACGCCGCTCGGGGCGGCGTTCGCGGAGTACGGGCGGATCGCGAAGACCGAGCACCTGCTGCGGGTGGTCGACCCGGTGGACGACACCTACCGTCGGCAGATGAACCGGCAGCTCACCGTGCAGGAGTCCCGCCACAAGCTGGCCCGGGACGTGTGCCACGGCAAGCGCGGCACGATCCACCAGGCGTACCGCGACGGGATGGAGGACCAGCTTGGCGCGCTCGGCCTGGTCCTCAACGCCATCGTGCTCTGGACGACGAAGTACATCGACGCCGCCGTTGCCCAGCTCCGCGCCGAGGGCCACGAGATCCGGGAAGAGGACATCGCCCGTCTGTCTCCGCTCAAGCACCGCAACCTGAACCTGCTCGGCCGCTACAGCTTCACCGCCAGCGTTCCGGCCGCCGGCGCCCTGCGTCCGTTGCGTGACCCGGACGGGCCGGAGCTGGACGAGGATGACGACGGGGCGAGCTGAAGCGGCGCCGGTTTCATGGTGTGCTCCGGCGGACGTCGGGGTGGTGTGGAGCCAGGGGGCGGCTGTGGCTCTGTTCTGGCGGTGTCAGCCGGTGCGTCGGACGGCGATGACGTTGTCGGTTACGGTCGCGGTCTGTCCTTCGGGTCCGGTGGCGGTGCGCTGGGGTGCGTCGCCTCGTTCGACGGCCCAGGTGTCGTCGAGCTGGAGCGAGGCGATGACGTCGTCGGGGGTGGGGTAGTGGATGTCCTGGCCGGCCTGCCAGGACCAGGGGGCGGTGGAGGCGTGTTCGATCACGATCAGCCGCCCGCCGGGTGCTACGGCCTGGGCGGCTCGCCGCAGGACGCTCTCGCGGGCGATGGTGACGGGGGTGTGGAAGTAGGTGGCGGTGACCAGGTCCCAGGCGCCGTCGGGGAAGGTTTCGGAGAGGTCGTGCTGCTGGGGGTGGACCCGGTCGGTGAGGCCCGTGGCCGCGGCGCCTGCCGCGACGCGGTCGAGGGCGGTCTGAGAGACGTCGACGGGTGTGACGTCCCAGCCCTGGGAGGCGAGCCAGAGTGCGTCGCCGCCGTGGCCGCAGCCCAGGTCCAGGGCTGTGCCCGGGGTGGGGTTCAGGGCGGCGAGCAGGGCGGTGAGGACGGCGTTGGGCTTGGTGCCCCACTGCGCGTCCATGCCGGCGTAGTGCTTCTCCCAGAACGCGGCGGAGTCGTTTGCGCTGTTCATGTGCGGGGCCTTTCGGTGCGGGTGGTCAGGAGGTGGCGGCGCTGGTGCGGCGGCTGGTGATGATCAGGCCGGTGGCCGCGAGGGCGAGGGCGAACAGGGCGGCGCTGGCGAGGAAGGCGACCCGGTAACCGTGCACGTATCCCTCCAGCCGGACCGCCTGCGACACGGCGCCGGTGCGGTCGGCGAGAAACCCGGCGAGGGCGGAGACGTACAGGGTGTTGAGGAGGGCGGGGCCGACTGCGCCGCCGACCTGCTGCGTGGTGCTGATCATCGCGCTGGCGACACCGGTGTCGGACGGGGAGATGCCGGCAAG
The DNA here is from genome assembly GCF_055564055.1 of Streptomyces sp. NPDC029159. NCBI lineage: Bacteria > Bacillati > Actinomycetota > Actinomycetes > Kitasatosporales > Streptomycetaceae > Streptomyces > Streptomyces sp. NPDC029159. The sequence goes on along the minus strand of NZ_JBVHWT010000011.1, from coordinate 51,121 downwards.
GGCGGTGTTGGGCAGGGCGACGAAGAACGCGCCCAGACCCAGACCGGTCAGGATCATGGCGGGCAGCACGACGGCCAGGTAGCCCTCGGTGGGCTTCAGCAGCGTCAGCACCAGGGTGCCGGCCAGCGTGACGGCCGTGCCCGCCGTCATCAGCGTCTTCGGGCCGAGCCGGGTCACCAGCGGGGCGCCGAAGGTGGCCGCGGCGATGATGCCGGCGCTGAAGGGCAGGAACGCCAGTCCCGCACGCAGCGGCTGGTAGCCGAGGTTGACTTGAAGGTAGTAGGTCAGGAACAGCAACAGGCCGAACATGCCCGCCCCGATCAGCAGGGAGGCGAGGAACGCGCCGCCGCGGTCCCGATCCCAGATGACGCGCAGGGGCAGCAGCGGGTGGGCGGTGCGCTGCTCGACCAGGACGAACGAGGCCAGTAGCGCCAGGCCGGCGGCGAGCAGGAGCCAGGTCGCCGGGGTGTTCCAGCCCGCTTCCGCGGCGTGGGTGAAGCCCCAGACGACGGCGACCAGGCCGGTGGTGACCAGCAGGGCGCCAGGGATGTCGTAGCGGCGGGTGCCCTCGGCGCGGCTCTCCTTGAGTACCGGGAGTGCGGCCAGGGCCATGGCGAGGGCGATGGGGGTGTTGACGAACAGGCACCAGCGCCAGCTGGTGTACTCGGTCAGCAGGCCGCCTGCGATCAGTCCGACCGCGCCGCCCGCACCTTGCAGGGCGCCGTAGACGCCGAACGCCTTGGCCCGCTCGCGTGGGTCGGTGAAGGTGACCGCGATCAGGGACAGTGCGGCCGGGGCCAGCAGTGCGGCGAACACGCCTTGCAGGGCGCGTCCGGCGAACAGGGTCATCCCGTTCGGGGCGATGCCCGCGAGCATGGAGGCGGCGGCGAAGCCGATTAGGCCGATCAGGAAGACGCGCTTGCGGCCGACGAAGTCGACGACGCGCCCCCCGAGCAGCAGCAGACCGCCGAAGGTGAGGGCGTAGGCGGTCACCGCCCACTGCCGGTTCGCGTCGCTGATGTCCAGGTCGGCCTGGGCGTGCGGGAGAGCGATGTTGATGACGGAGGCGTCCAGCACCACCATCAGCGTCGCCACCGAGATCACCGTCAGCGCCCACCAGCGCCGTGGGTCCAAAGCGTCCTCGCGGCGGTCCACCGCGTCGGTTTCCGTCGTCATCGCAGGGGCCAGTCCTCAGCAGATCAAGGGAAAAGGGCAGGTCATTCGCGGGCCACCGGGCAATCGGGCCGGCCGCTGGTACGACACTGCGATGGCCACTGCTGGAGTTGCAAAGCCTCATGCTGTTTCAGCATGCTGGTGGGTATGAGCGCCGCACGGCACATCGGGAAGAAGGACGGTCTGACCGCGGTCGGGCCGCGGCTGCGGGACCTGCGCCGCAGGCACGGTCTGACGCTGGCCGCTCTGGCCGAGCAGACTGGGATCAACGAGAGCACCCTCTCCCGCCTTGAAGGCGGGAGCCGCAAACCGACTCTGGAGATGCTGCTGCCGCTCGCCGAGGTCTACGCCGTACCCCTGGACGAGCTCGTCGGCGCACCGCGCACCGGGGACCCGCGCATCCACCTCAAACCGGTCGTCCGCGACGGCATGACCTTCGTGCCGCTGAGCCGGCCCGGCGGTGTCCAGGCTCACAAGCTACTCATTCCGCCCCGGCCCGGCACCGAGCCGCAGCTGAGTACCCACGAGGGCTTCGAATGGGTCTACGTCCTGGCCGGCCGGCTGCGCCTGCTCCTCGGTGAGGAGAGGGTGATCCTCAAGCCCGGTGAGGCCGCCGAGTTCAACACCCATGTGCCGCACTGGCTCGGCCCCGACGACGACCGCACCGTAGAACTGCTGATCCTGTTCGGCACCCAGGGAGAGCGGGCCCACCTCAAGGCCCGCACCACCTGAATCACGCCCCGGCGAAGACGCCAGCACCCCTCAGTGACCGTCCACGAGACCCTCCAGGCCATGCACGCGCGGGCTCAGCACCCGCCGCGACACCTCGGCCTCCGAGCGCCGACCCGGCCCTCGACCACACCCGCGCCCAGAGCAGGCAGCTGTTCCCACTGCTCCTGCGCCAGCCCCGCGCCCTCGTGCAGGAACAGGGTGACTTCCTTCCACCGACCAGGCAACTCCTCTGCTGCACCTGGTGATCGACGGCCTGCGCTGCTGCCCGGGCCGGAAGCGATCCGGAATCTTGCCGAAACAGCATGGTTTCTGGGCACCGGACAGGTGCCGGGTGAGGCTGTTGGTATGACTGAGATCGCGAACAGCCCAGGTGGTGTCGATACCGAGGTCGTCGGCGACGCCGATGTCGATGTCGTGGTGGTGGGCGGTGGAGTCGCCGGTCTGTCGGGCGCGGTGACGCTCGCCCGGTCCCGGCGTTCGGTGGTGGTGATCGACTCCGGTGAACCCCGCAACGCCCCGGCGTCCGGTGTACACGGCCTGCTGTCGAGGGACGGCATCAACCCGAGCGAACTGCTGCGCGTGGGGCGGGAGGAGGTCATTTCGTACGGCGGCCGGATGATCTCCGACCGGGTGGTCACGACAGGCCGGGACGGCGACGGATTCGTGGTGGACACGGCTGGCGGACACCGGTTCCGGGCACGGCGGCTGCTGATGTGCACCGGGCTAGTCGACCGGCTGCCCGACATCGCCGGGCTGCGCGAGCGGTGGGGGCGGGACGTGCTGCACTGCCCGTACTGCCACGGCTGGGAGGTACGGGATCAGCCGGTCGGGGTGCTCGCCACCGGCCCGGCGGCCGTCCATCAGGCGCTGCTGTTTCGCCAGCTGTCCGACCAGGTCACCCTGTTCCGGCACAGCATCGGTGAATTCGGCGTCGAGGACGGGGAGAGGCTGGCGGCCCGAGGGGTCGCGGTGGTGGAGGGGGACGTCACGGACCTGGTAATCGAGGACGACCGCCTGACCGGTGTCCGACTGGCATCGGGAGATCGGGTTCCGCTCGCCGCGCTGGTCGTGGCTCCCCGGTTCGAGGCCCGGGACGACGTCCTCGCCGAGCTCGGTCTGACGGCCGTGGAGCATCCGTGGGCCATCGGCGATCAGGTGGGCGCGGACGGTACCGGACTGACTGCGGCTGGCGGAGTGTGGGTCGCGGGGAACGTGGCCGACGTCCTGGACGGAGTCCCGGCCGCCGCCGCCGGCGGCGTACGAGCAGCCGCGGCCATCAACGCCGACCTGGTGGCCGCCGACACCGACGCCGCACTCGCCCGCCGCCGGACCCGTGACGTCGCGGGCGTCTTCGCACCCGAGGCGGAGGCGGCCCTGTGCCAGCAGGTCATGGGCGAACGCCGCCACGGCCTGGACGGCCTGTTGTCTCTCGGGCCGTCACAGCAGGGCTGAGGCACCCACGCCCGCCCACCGGCCGTCAGGTGGTTCGGGCCCGCAGATGGGCGCGCTCGCCCTGTCTGCCGAACAGCACCAGCAATTCGACCGGCCGGGCATCGGCCGGCCCCGCCGGACAGACCACCACCGTCACCGACACGGTCATCGCCATCCGCCGCCTCGCCACGTGACCACCCGACCCGACCGACCGGCCACCGCCGACAGACACAACCACCCCAAGGAGAAACCCCAAATGCCCGACCTGTTCAGCCCCGTAACCGTCGGCAAGTGGACACTGCCCAACCGGATCGCCATGGCCCCCATGACCCGCAGCCGCGCCGACGCCTCCGGCGTGCCCGGCGAGGCCACCGCCACCTACTACCGGCAGCGGGCCACTGCCGGCCTGATCATCACCGAAGGCGTCCAGCCCAGCGCAACCGGACAGGGCTACTCCAACACCCCTGGCCTCCACACACGCCGTCAGATCGGCGGATGGCGCGCCGTCGCCGACGGCGTGCACGAGGAAGGCGGCCACATCGTCGCCCAGATCATGCACGCGGGACGGATCGCGCACCCGGACAACAAGAACGGCCATGAAACCGTAGCCCCCAGCGCCCTCGCCGCGCCCGGCGAGATGTTCACCCCGAGCGGGCCCAGGCCACACCCGGTGCCGCGGGCCCTGACCACGGCGGAGATCCCCTCCGTCATCGAGGAGTACGTGGACAGCGCACGCGCCGCCGTCGAAGCCGGCCTCGACGGCATCGAACTGCACGGTGCCAACGGCTACCTGATCCATCAGTTCCTCGCACCGTCCACCAACCACCGCACCGACACCTACGGCGGATCCACGACAGGCCGGGCACGCTTCGCGATCGACCTGGCGACGGCCGTGGCCGAGGCGGTCGGCAGCGAACGCGTGGGCCTGCGCATCTCGCCGGGCATCAACCTGCACGGAGCGATCGAGGACGACCAGGCCGAAACCGCCGCGACCTACCGCACTCTCATCGACGCGATCGCCCCGCTGGGGCTCGCCTATCTGCACACCATCGGTGACCCCGCCACACCCCTGCTCACCGACCTCCGGACCCGCTTCGACGGCACGCTCATCGTCAACGATGGCTGGTACCCGATGACCGACGCCACCGCCGCCCGCCGGCACATCGACAGCGGCCGGGCAGACCTCGTCTCCGTCGGCAGGGCCTTCATCGCCAATCCTGACCTCGTCCGGCGCTGGCAGAACCACGCCCCCGTCACCGAACCCGATCCCACCACGTTCTACGGCGGCGACACCCGCGGCTACACCGACTACACCACGCTCGCCGACTGATAGCGATACCGCGCAAGCAAAAGAAGGCCCACGCGACACCTCGGCCACGCTGAAGCCGCACCAGGACCCAGGCAGGGGCGAGGGCCCCTCGACCGCCATCTGGTGGGCCGTCGGCATCTTGGTTGTGTGCACGACCATCTCAGTGATCTTCATCAGCACCGGCAAGCCGGGGACCGCCGCCCTGTCGTCAAATGGTCGTTTGACGACAGGCAAGCGGCGCGTCCAATGAACCCTGCAACCCGGGGGTTCGCGGCGGCCCGAATCCAATCAGATCCGATGATGATTGCTGACAGGGTTTGATGACAGATAGGGTCCATTCCTCCCTACGGAAGGGGCCCACGAGTGGCGAACCTGGTCTACAAGCGAGTCTCGACCGACCAGCAGTCGACCGCCCGCCAGGACCTCGTCCTGGACGAGGCCGGGATCGAGGACCCGGTCGTCTTCGAGGAGGACCCCGGCACCTCCAGCCGCCTCCATCCGCTCCAGCGCCCGAAGTTCCGCGAACTGCTCACCTACGCGCGGCCCGGCGACACCGTGCACATCTCCGAGATGTTCCGCCTCGTGCGCGGTAACCAGGACATCCTCGACGTGCTCGACGTCCTGCACCGCGACCGTCTCGCCCTGCGCATCCACGACGGCGCGTTCTCCGCCATGGACCTCACCGCACGCCACCCGCGCACCGGCGAGCTGCTGTCCACCGTGAAGTTCATGGTGCAGACCCTCGCCGCCGCCGGCGAACTCCAGCGCGACCTCCAGCGCGAGCTGACCTACGACGGGCTGCGCGCCGCCGAGGCCAAGGGCGCGAAGGGCGGGCGCCGCCCCGCCGTCGCGGGCGCGAAGACCGACGACGTACGCACCGCGTACCTGGAAGGCCGCTCCATCGCCGCCCTCGCCCGCGACCACCGGGTCAGCCGCGGCGCGATCCGCACCGCCGTCGCCGACCTCCTGCCCGAGCACACCGCCATCGAGGAGGACGCGCCCGCCCCTGAGCTACCGGTCGCGCTCGACATGCCGGGCAAGGTCGCCGACTACCTCCGCACCACCGAGCTGGAGTCCGCCGAGCGTGCCGCGCTCGACCAAGGGGTGGCCGTACGGCGCGGCCAGGGCTACACCCTGCGCGTCAGCGCCGTCCCCGCCGTGCACCGAGGGCTCCTCGCCCGCTGCCAGCCGCTCGACGGCGCCCAGGGCCTCCCCGCAGTCCCCGCCCAGCGCAAGGCCCGCCGCGAGTACGAGAACAGGGTCAGCGCCCTCACACCCTGAACAAGATCGTTCTCAGCGCCAACCGCTGTACCGATGTTCCCCGAGGCCGAAGTTGGCTCCGTCCAGCCTCTTCCGCGGGGCGTTCCGCACTACGCTGGACCGCGGACATGGCAGCGGGGGAGGCGCCGTGAACGATCCGAGAATCAGGGAGCTGAAGGAGCGTGCCGCGTCCCTGCGGGCGCTGGCCGACCACGTCGAATCGTTGGTCGACGCACCGCGGAGCCGCAGCACCACCGGCATGAAGACCTGGTCGGGCCCGAACGCCGCAGAGGTGCGGGGCAGGCTGAAGAGCTGGCACACGACCTGTGCCGCGGTCGCCGGGGAACTGCGCAGAGAGGCACATCGAGCGATGCAGGACGCGAAGGAACTCCAGCACCCCGACAAATGAGCCGCGTGCAGCGGTGAGAGAGGGCCGAGCGCATGCCGTCGAGCGACAGTTCCCGGGGACGCCTCCGGTTGGCCGACCGCCACATCAGCGTCTTCGCCCACCTCCTCGACGGCGAGAGTCCGCCGGACGACCTGTGGCCCTCTCTGGAGGAGCTTCAGGACACCGGACTGGTCGGGCCCGAGGGCGAGCTGGCGCCGCTGCTGCGCGATCTGCTCGGCGCGCTCGCCGCCCCGCTCGCCGTGATCCGGGTGGAGGTCACCGGCGAGCACGGCACCGTCCACCACGGCGTGATCGTGGGGCAGGACGCCGTCCTCTCCCACGACGGCTGGCCCGGGGAGGAGGAGTCCGAGTACGTGCCGATCGAACCGGCCACGCTGGTCTGGGAGATCGCGCGCAAGGTCAATCTCCGGGGCGGCGGCGCCGACGGCCCGGCGCCCTCCCGCGTGGTGACGACAGCGGGGGCGTTGGACGCGGCGCTCGTCGCGGTGGGGGAGGCGTCCGGCGCCGACGAGGACGGTGTCCGGGCCGCGGTGCGCGCGGCGCTGGCGGACCACGACGGCAACCTGGACGGCCCGGCGCGCGACCGGTTCGCCGACCTGGTGACGGACCTGAACGCGACCTGGCGCACCACCGTGACCTGGGACGGCCGCCACGACGGGGCGCGTACGGCCATGGTGCGCGCGCTGGCCGTCTGGGACTGCGGACCGCACGGCTACTGGCAGCGCATCCAGCCGGAGGAGCCGGTCCTGCCCGGCCAGGCGGGGCCAGACACCGCGCTGGTGTTGCAGCGGGTCGGCGGCGGGGAACTGTGGGAGAAGATCGCCGACCTCCTGCCGGACCGGGAGGAACTCTCCGGCGAGAGCGGCGAGAGCGGCGAGGGCTGATCGTGCACTGCTGCCGGGAAGGGCGGGTACCGAGGTGACGCGTGTGCGGGCCAGGAGGAAGAAGCGGGTGCCGGTCGTCCCGGTTCCGCCGCCTCGCCGGTGGGGGCTCGTCACGGCCGGGCTCATGGTGCTGCTGCCGGTGGGGCTGGCCGGCTGCGGGTGGCTCGCTCAGCGCGACGGCGTGGTCGCGGTGGTGCTCGCCTCTTTCCTGGTGCTGGCCATGCTGACCGTCGCCGGAGTGCTGTGCGGCGGGGTCCTGGGCACCTGCGTGGCCGTGGTGGGTCTCGCCCTGATGCTCTTCGCCGGACCGGCGCTGGGCAGTTACGTCCTCGACCGGCGCGGCGAATCCCACCCGGCCCTGGTGGTGGACGTCCGCAGCGTGTATCGCAAACACGGTGCGGAGCCGGTGTGCGATGTCGCCCCACTCGATGTGCTCCATTCCCCGGTGTACTCCGTCGGGATGGCGCAGGGCTGCGCCCGTGAACTCCGCCTGGAGCATGTAGACCTACAGGTGGACCCGGCGGGCTGGCTCGCCCCCAGGGTCCGCTCGCCCGGCGACGACGCGGCGCTGACTCGGTCGGCCGTCTGCTCGGCCGGCCTCCTCGTCACGATGGAGGCATGTGTGCTGTACGCCAGGCTGCGCAGGCGCCGCCGGGCCTGACGGGCGGCGGCGGAGGGCCGCCTCAGAACCAATTCACCGGATTGATGTGCCGGGCGAGGCTCTTCGCCCCGTGGGCGATACCGGAGGCGGCCGACGCGCCCTTGTTCTGGAGCCAGGCGGTCGCTTTCCGGGAGCCGCTCTTGATGTCGTCCCAGTGCTGGACGATCTCAGCAGCTCCGTAAACCACTCCGGTACCGACTGCCAGACCGATCGTGACGGGGTTCGGCGCCACCAACGCCGCGGTCATGGAGGCGTTGAACCCCATCTCGGCGACGTCGGCGACGTATGCGGCCCCTCTTTTCTGGAAGGCGTCCATGGGATCGCCCTGGGTGACGACGTTCGCAATGCTCCAGCCGGTGGCGGCGCCGCTGGCGACGACTCCCGCGCCGCGGAGGAAACCGGCCGTCTTCGCCGCGGTACCCAGGCCCGCGGTGCGGTGGATCCTCCACAGGCTGGCTCCGGCGGCGCGGGTGACGGGCTGGCCCGAGTGGGAGAGTCCGCCGTACGTGGCGGCCAGCTCGTCGGAGCCGATGGCGGAATTGATCAGGCGTCGGGCGCGGTCCGACCGCGCCAGGGTGCCGCGTCCGCGGCTCCACGCCTGGCCGAACATGTCGCCGCGGACGTTGCGGGTGAAGGGGACGCTCGCGGCGTTCCGGTAGACCGGGTAACGGTTCAGGTAGTTCCCCAGCTGCGAGGGGGCCCACGTACCCGGTGCGTTGAGGGAGCGGATCCGCGGCTGCCACTGGATGAGGCGGTTTCCCGGCCCTCGCATGCCGAAGGAACGCAGCGTTGCGCCGGTACGGAGTTTCAGGGACCGGCCGTAGCCGGCCCGCAGGGAATTGCCGACGACCACCCTGGTCAGGGCGGAGCCCTGCACGGTTACGACATCGGTCGCCGTCATCAGCCCGAGCCCGTCGCCGCCGAGGCCGAGCAGTTTCCGGACCTGCGGCTCGTAAGGCTGGAGGCCGGTCAGGCGGGTGATGACGGTCGCCTCCATCCGGTTCCGCCACTCGTTCAGAGTCTCCTTCGGCCGCTTCTTGGCGGCGTGGCCCGCCCTGACCGCCAGTCGGTTGGCGAAGTCGAGCGTGTCCGGGGTGATCGCGTCCGCGTACGTGGCGAGGTCGGTGCTGCTGAATCCGATCCGGCGGAGTCCCGCCCACAGGTCGCCTTCCTCCAGCCTGCTGATCAGGGCGCGTCGCCGCAGGTCGGTGGCTGTCGTGGTGGACCAGGAGGTGAGGGGCTTGAGCGGCCCGAGGGTGTCGGCGACACCGAGCCGGGACGCCTGGGCGAGGGCGGCTGCGGTGTTCGCCGCGACGCCGTTCCTGCCGTCGAGAAGTGTGGCGAGCTGGTCGAGATCATCCGGGTCAAGGCTTCTCACGCGGCGCTCCCCCCGAGCGAAACGGAGAACCATGCTAGGAGCGTGGGGCCCCGTCGGCACCGGCGAGGACGAGCCGTTTCCCGCACACCCGGAGCACTTTCCCGTAGGGGAAAAGCCGAGGATCTCGACGTGACGAGGAGCGGCACCGCCGACCACGGCACGCAGCGGCCCCGGCTCCCTCATGGGGAACCGGGGCCGCGGCGTTCGCGCGTACCGCTCATACCTCGCCGAACGACCCGGCGTTGAGCCCGCCCACGAACCGCGTCCAGGACGCGGCCCGGAACGTCAGCGCCGGGCCCTCGGGGCGCTTGGAGTCCCGTACGGGGACGATCCCGGGGACGCCGTCGGCGACTTCGAGGCAGTTGCCGCCGTCGCCCGCGCTGTACGTGGACTTGCGCCAGCGGGCCGCACCCGGGAAGTCCTGTGCGACCTCCAGGCAGTCGCCGCCGCTGCCGCCGCTGTAGCTCGACTTGCGCCAGGACGCGGTACTCAGGTCGTAGTCACTCGTCACGGGTGAATTCCTCCGCCACTGATTCGATCAGGGCCAGAGAAGCTTCCGGTGACAATGCGCTGGCCCTAATCAGATCGTAGGTCAGCGAGTGGCGTGCGACGGTTGCCGGATCGTCCAGCAACTGACCTGTTCCCAGGCCCTGGATGTAGACCAGAGTTGGGGCGTCGTTGAACGCCAGCAACTTCAGCGAGCCCTCCATCGAGGAGTGGGCTCCCACATCCAGCGGCAGGATCTGCATGATGATCCGGCGACGCCGGGCCAGCGAGGCGATATGGCGCAGCGCCTCCGCCATGACCTGCGGTCCTCCGGTCACCCGGCGCAGTACCGCCTCGTCCAGAACGACCCACAGCAGCGGATTTGTTGGGTCGTCCAGCAGCTGGGCTCGTTCGAGTCGGGCTGCGGTCAGTTCGTCGATGACCTTTTCGGTCGTGGTCGGTTCGTGTGCGCGGAAGACGGCCCGTGCGTACGCCTCGGTCTGGAGCAGTCCCGGGATGAGCTGGGGCGCGTACTCCTTGATCGACGTGGCCTGGGCTTCGGCCTCGGCCGCCTCCGCGAAGTGATCCGGATACTTGGACTTGGCCGCGGCCCCGCAATTGCGCGCGAAGTACCCGTCCGTCTTGAGGATTTCGTCTATCTTCTGCGCGTACTCGGGCAGCATCCGGCGCGTACCGGCTTCCAGCTGGCCGATGAACGAGCCGCTGACGAAGAGCAGGGTGCCCAGCTCTTCCTGGGAGTGGCCCGCCTTCTCCCGCTGGTGTCTCAGCTCGGCGCCGAGCATCGCCCGAGGCGAGGAAGAGGGATCGAGACGCTTGGGTTTCGCCATGGAGAACTCCAGGTCGTACACGGGATGTTGTTGGGTCTGCGCCCCTTTTCCAGGCTAGCCGAGTCCGGCCACGCTGTGTGGCGAACGTCATACACAGTGTGGAAGGTGGAGAACGATGGAGATGAGCGAACGACGGCGGCCGGCGGCCGACGCGCTCTGGGAGGCGGACGATGTCGTCCGGGCGCTGGACGAGGGGCTGCGGGTGCACGGCGTCAAACTGCCGTCGCTGGGCGTCGATCCGTTGTCGTGCGCGATGGTCGATCCGCGTCCGCTCGTCGAGCTGGGCCGGTGCAACCTCGCCACCGCGCGGCAGCTCGTGGAGGTACTGGCCCGGTGCGAGAAGTGAGCGGCGGACGGCGGCCGGAAGGGCCGTACGGAGCGCCGCGGGCCGGGGCGTGGCGGCGGACGGCCGGGGAGCCGCTGTGGCTGCGGCCCGGTGGGTACGCCGTCGACGTACGGGACGGGCGGCTCGGCCGGATCATGGGCCGCGAGGGGCCATACGTGCAGCTCAGGCCCGCGGGTGGCGGCCGGGAGTGGGACTGCCCGCCGGAGCAGCTGCGCGAGCCGGTGCTGCGGGAGGAGCTGTGGGCGCGGGTCGCGGAGGTGAATCAGGCGAGCCGGTTGCCGTGAGCGGGGGCCGCCGCGCCGGATGCGGGCGCGGCGGCTTCGGGTGTTCGGGAGGCGTCCGTCGCGGCCGGGGCCTTGCGTCGCCGGAACCGTACGCGGGTGAGGGCGGCGCAGAGGAGGGCGGCGAACGGGGCGGAGTAGAGGGCGTGGTTGAGGCCCGTGGGCGGGAGGAGCAGGCCGAGGGTCTGGTTGAGCGTCAGGCTGCGGGTGGGGGAATTCCAGAGGGCGGAGACCGCGCCTGCCGCGGCGCCGAAGCCGATCGCGCCCGCCGTATAGCCGCACCAGGCGGCGAGGGCCGCGCGGGCGGGGCGCGGCAGGGCGTGGGTGAGCGAGGTGACGGCGAAGTGCGTGACGGCGAAGAGCAGCACGAACGCCTGCCAGGCGTAGAGCCGGGAGAAGCGGACGAGGAGCGGTTCGCCGTTGGGGAACTCCGGGAGGTCCAGACCGGAGAGGCGGACGAGGTCGTCGCCGCAGACCTGGGCGATCTCGGAGGGCGCGCACCAGAAGCGGGCCAGCGGCGCCAGGACGTGGCCCGGGAGGCCGTTCGCGACGACGTCCAGGAGCAGTGCTGCGGCGGCAGTCGTGAGGAGCGTGGCGCCGATGCGGGGCCAGAGGGTGGACAGCGGGCCGCGGAGGCGGCGCAGTTGATCGCGCGGGCCCGCCGGCGGGGCGTGCTCCGCGACATCGGGGTCGAAGGCGAGCAGCGCCGCCGCGGCGGCGAAACCGCCGAGCAGGCCGAGGAGAACGGTGTGCCCGAGCCCGGCGCGGACATCGAGGAACAGGGTGTACGCGGTGTTCCCGCGCAGCGTCGGGTCGAAGGACAGCTCGGGCAGGCGGGTGAGGGCGAGGGCCGCCAGATGCGCGAGCGGGGCGAGTACCGGCCAGGCGGCGATATGCGCGTACGCCCTGGTCACGGCCGATTCCGGGTCGCGGGGCGGGAGCGTCGTACGGGCGGTGAGGGCGCGGGTCGCCGCCGTCAGCAGGAAGAGGAAGCAGGCGGTCCACAGCGCTTCGAGGCCGAGGGCGGCCGGGCCCGTCGCGGTGCTGAAGCGGCGGACGGGCGAGACGGTGAGGAGGCGGAGCGCGTCGAGGGCCCTCCCGGGGGCGGTGTCCGCGCCGATGCGGCCCGCCCAGTCGACCTGGAAGGGGAGCGCACCGGCGAGGTGGACGAGCGCGACGGCGAGCGCGGCGTAGGTGAAGGGGGAGCGGGGGAGGCGACCGCGGCGGTTCCGGGCGGCGGCGGTCTCCGGGGCGCTCATCGGTGCTCCGCGGTGACACGGAACGGCTGTCCGTCGTTGTCGATCGTCGTGGTGCGCGTTTCCTCGCCGTCCCACCAGGTCACGGTGGCCTGCCACTCGACGTAGTGGGACTGGCTGCGGCCGATGAGCATCAGGTCGTAGACGCTGGAGGTGGAGACGGAGACGGGCAGCCGCATCGGCTTCCGGCTGTACCGCTCGGCCTCCTTGCGGGCCGCCTTCTGGTGCGGGCTGGTCATCAGGTAGCTCGCGGGGACCGGGCGGTTGACGGGCAGGGTGTCGAGGTCGACGTAGAACAGCTCGGGCGGTCCCGCGCCGCCGCAGTCGACCGTGGGCTGCCGGGTGCCGGGGAGCGCGGCGCCGCGCTTGAGCACGGTGATCGAGAGGTCGCGGAGCTGAACGGCCTTGCCGAGGTTGCCGCGGATGCTGACGGACGAGTCGACGGTCCCCAGGTGCGTGATCTTCCGCTCCCGCTCCCAGCGGGTGAGCGCATGCACGTCCGCGTGCGGCAAGGACGCGCGGAGACTTTCCTGACCTGGGGCGACGCGCCAAGCCGTCGAGCAGGTGTCGTCGTTCTGCGCCGCCGAGAGGACGAGCGCGGGTTCGCTGAAGGCGGCGTCGTAAGCGGCGGTGACGAGAGGGGTGGCGAGCGGGACGGCGGCGAGGACGAGGCCCACCACGGCGAATTTGCGGTCGGTGGAGAGGGCGGTGAACCAGCGGGTGAGGCGGCGGAGGCGGCCGGGGGCGTGGAGGGTTGGGTCCGGGGCCGGAGGTGCGTCCGGGGCTGCGGGCGGAGTTGGGGCCGGGGCGGCGGGCGGCGGATCGTTCGGGGTGGGGCTCGGGGGCGGGCTCGGGTCCGGGGGCAGGGCCGGGCTCGGCGTGGGGCTCGGGTCCGGTGGGTTCTGGTCCGGTGGTGGCTGGATGGTGTCGCGCGGCATGTACCCAACTCCCCGTTGATCGGCCCTCTGTTGGTCGGACCTGTTCGGGAGGGGAGCGTACTGGGTCGGGGAGGAGGCGACAGGGGCGCCCGCGAGGAGGGCGGGGCGCGCGCTGGGGAGGTGTGCCCGGAACCGGAATCACCGGGCCGGCACGTTTCGGGCGTTCCCCGGGACTTGCCGCAAGTCGCGGGGAACGCTGTCCGTGGAGAGTGGCGGGGAGGGGTCACGGACCTTCTCGCCTTGGTGTTGCAGGCGTGCGCTGCGGGCGGCGGCCGGGGTGCGGTCAGGTGGTGGCGGACTCCTTCGGGGGCGGGGCCGGGGCCGTCGTTGCCGGTGCCGGGGCGAGGCCGTCGGCTATTCGGGCCGAGGCGTCGCCGGTGGCTTCCGGGGTGGGGGCTGCGGGAGCTTCTGGGGCTTCGGGCGCGGCCTCCGGGGCCGGCCCGCTCCCGGCGGCTTCCGGGGTGCCCGCAGCCTCCGGTGCCGCGTTCAGCTCCGTGAGCATCTGGCGGCTGAAGCCGAAGAAGTACGTGGCCAGGAAGCCGGTGATGTAGCCGACGAGCAGCCCGAGGCCGTAGACCGCGAGCGTCGTGCCGAGGGCGGTGTTGCCCTTGACCAGCGGGAAGAGGGCCCAGCCGGACGGGCCGATGGCGGTGGAGCCGACCGCGTCGCCGAGCTGGTTGCACAGGCCGATGAAGCCGCCGCCGAACGCGCCGCCCACACATGCCGTGATGAACGGGCGGCCCAGCGGCAGCGAGACGCCGTAGATCAGCGGTTCGCCCACGCCCAGGAAACCGGCGGGGAGGGCGGACTTGATGGTCCGGCGGATCGAGGTGTTCCGCGGCAGCCGGAGATAGACCGCGACGGCGGCACCGACCTGACCCGCACCGGCCATCGCGAGGATCGGCAGCAGCACGGTGTAGCCCTGCTGCTCGATCAGGGTGGTGTGGATCGGGATGAGCGCCTGGTGCAGCCCGAGCATGACCAGCGGCAGGAAGAGCCCGCCGAGGACGAAACCGGCGAGCGCCCCGCCGTGCGCCAGCAGCCAGGTGGCGACCGTGCCGATGCCGTTGGCCACCTCGCCCGCCACGAACATCAGGCCGTAGATCGTCACCAGGCCCGTGACCAGCACCGTCAGCGTCGGCGTGACGAGGACGTCCAGCGCCTCCGGGACATGGCGGCGGCACCACTTCTCCACCTGGACGGCGAGCAGCGCGGCGGCGAGCGCACCGAGGACACCGCCCTGCCCGGGGGAGAGCTTCTGGCCGAACGCCGTGATGTTCGCTATGCCCGGGAAGACGATGACGGCGGCGACCGCCCCGCCCAGGACCGGCGTCCCGCCGAACTCCTTCGCGGTGTTGTGGCCGACGAACACGGCGATCAGCGACATGAAGCCGGAGGCGACCGCGGCCAGCGCCGGGACGACGGACGGCAGCCAGCCGAGGTTGGTCAGCAGCCCGTTGACACCGGCGACGATGCCGCAGCCGATCAGCGCGGGGATCAGCGGTACGAAGATGTTGGCGACCCGGCGCAGGAACAGCTTGAACGGCGTGGCGTTCCGCGCCTTCTGCCGCGCCTTGAGCGCGGCACCCTGGGCGGCGAGGTCGGCGGCGGTGGTGGCGTGCGCGGGTCCGGCGGGGGCGGCCCCGGCGGGAGCGGGCGCGCCGGGGGCGGACCCGCCGGATGCGGCCGGGGCCGGAGTGCCGGGGGCGTCCGCCGTTTCTGTCTCTGGGGGCTCCGTCGCCTCCGGCGCGTCGGGTGCGACGGAGGCGGTCGGTGCGGGGGCCGCCTCGGCGGTCACCGGTGCGGGGGCCGGCTCCAGTGCGGTGGCGCGTTCCTCGGCCACCAGCCGCTCGAACTCCGGGGTGACGCGGGCGACCGCCCCCGGGCCCAGCACGATCTGGTACGTGTCGTCCTCGACGACGCCCAGGACCGCGGGCAGCGCCTTGAGCGCCTCCTCCCGGACCAGCGAACGGTCCCGGATCCCGAGCCGTAGCCGGGTCATGCAGTGGGCGACGGAGGTGAGGTTCGAGGCGCCGCCGACGAGGGGGAGGATCGCGGCGGCGGTGGCGCGGTTCTTGTCTTCGGACATGTGCGGTGCCTTGCTGTGCGGACAACGAGCGGAGGGGAGGAACGGTTCTTAACAGGATGAATCGGGTGGCCGGAGGGCGCGACGGTAGGGATCGCGGCGGTGCGGGACCGTTCGGGGCGCCGAGCCGGTATCAGGCGGTACGGGTCGGGCGGTGCGGCCTCAGGCCGTGCGGGCCGCTTCCAGGGCCTCGCGCAGATGGCCGCGGGAGGCGTCGAGAAGGCGGGCGGCCGACGGGGCGTCGACCTCGCCCAGCACGATCAGGATCGCGTTCTTCACCTCGCCGTCCGCCGCCGCGAGGGCGGTCTCTATCTCCGCGTCGGAGGCGCCGGTGGCGAGCGCCACGATCCGCCGCGAACGGGCCTGGAGCTTGTCGTTGGACGCCCGGACGTCGACCATCAGATTGCCGTAGGTCTTGCCGAGCCGGATCATCGTGATCGTCGACAACATGTTGAGCACCAGCTTCTGCGCCGTGCCCGCCTTCAGGCGCGTCGAGCCCGTCAGCAGCTCCGGACCGACGACGACCTCGATACCGTGCTCCGCCGCCGCGGCCAGCGCCGAATCGGTGTTGCAGGACAGCCCGACCGTCAGCGCCCCGACGCTCCGGGCGTACTCCACCGCGCCGACCGCGTACGGGGTGCGGCCCGAGGCGGATATCCCGACGACGGTGTCCCGCTCGGTCAGGCCCAGCGCCGCCAGGTCCGCGGCGGCCAGCGTCCTGCTGTCCTCCGCGCCCTCCACCGCCGTGACCATCGCCGACGGGCCGCCGGCTATCAGCCCCAGCACGTCGGACGGGTCGGTGTTGAACGTCGGCGGGCACTCGCTGGCGTCCAGCACCCCCAGCCGCCCGGCCGTCCCGGCGCCGGCGTAGATCAACCGGCCGCCCTCGGCCATCCGGGCGGTGAGCGCGTCGATGGCCGCGGCGATCCGCGGCAGCACCGCGCCGACCGCGCCGGGCACCCGCGCGTCCTCGTCGTTCATCGTCCGGGCGATCTCCAGGGTGGATCGCCGGTCGATCTCGGCCAGCTCGGGGCGGAACGCCTCGGTGGTGAGCGTGTCCAACTGGGCCCGCAGATGTGCGTGGTCGGCTGTCGAAGTCATGTGGCGGCTCTTTCCGGCTCGTACGGACGGATCTGTACGACGTGCTGTGGTGCGGGTGCGGGGGAGGCCGGCGGGGCGGGGCCGGCCGGGCGGGCGCCGCCGGGCGGGCGGCGCGCGGCGGGGTCAGCGGTGCGAGCGGGGGGAGTGGCGGTGGGCGAGCGCTTCGTAGGAGGCGGACAGGGCGGGCGCGGCGGTGTCGTACGTACGCTGCGCCACGCCGATGAACAGGCAGTCCACGACGAGGAGTTGACTGGTCCGCGACGACATCGCGGCCGGCCGCAGCTCGCTCTCGCGGGCCGTGGAGGTGGTCAGGATGTGATCGGCGTACGAGGCGATCTCGCCGTCCGCGCGGCCGGTGATCGCGATCGTCGTCGCGCCGTGGTCGAAGGCGACCCGCAGCGGCTCTATGACGTCCGTCGTCCGGCCCGAATGGGTGATGGCGAGGGCGACGTCACCCGCCCGCATCTGCACCGCGTTGGTCACCGCGAGATGCGGATCGGCGTGGGCGTGCGCGATCAGGCCGATCCGCAGCAGCTTCTGCACCAGATCCTGGCCGACCAGGCTCGACGCCCCTATGCCGTACACATCGATGCGGCGGGCCGACGCCAGCGCGGAGACGGCGGCCTCCAGCTGGGTGACGTCCAGTCCGGCGGCGGTGTCGGCCAGACACTGCTGCTCCTCCTGTGCCAGCTTCGCGACGACGTCGGTCAGGGAGTCGTCGACCGCTATGTCGGCCGTGACGGCGGGGGCGCCGCCCGCGGCCTGCTGGGCGGCGAGCGCGGCGAGCGCCAGCCGCAGATCGCGGTAGCCGGGATAGCCCAGCAGCCGGGAGGTGCGCACGACCGTGGCCTCGCTGGTGCGGGTGCGCTCGGCCAGGCCGGTGACGGTGAGGGCGGCGCAGCCGGCCGGATCGCCCGCGACGGCCTCGGCGACCCGCTGCATGGAGCGCGTCATCGACGGACCGAGGGTGCGGACCTTGGCCGCCAGCGCCGCGGGGGCGGGCGGGGTCGGGGCCGGTCGGGACTCGACGGCCACCTCGCTGAAAGTTTCCTTCACGCTGCTGCTCACGACTGAAAAGTAATTTCAACGCCAGGGCGCGTCAATACTTCGTCACGGCCTGTGGACAACGGCCGCCGGGCCCGCCGCGGGGCTGTGGACGGCGGAGCGGACTGTCACCGGTCCGCGCGACAATGGACGGCATGGAGCTGGAACAGGCATTGCACGCCGCGCGGGCGCTGATCCTCGCCGACCTGGTGGCGAACGACGTCGCCGACGCCGACATCGTCTCCCTCGTCGAGGACGCCGTCACCCACCGCCGCTGGTGGGTGGAGCAGTGGCCGGCCGGGGTGGAGTTCGTCGCCGGGCTGATAGCCCAGGACGTCCAGGACGCCCTGCTGGAGCGGTACGGCCGCTGGCCGCTGTGCCCGGTGTGCACGGAGTCCGGCGATCCGCACGCGCTCGACGTGGAGCCGGAGTTGGGCCCCGATCCGCACTGGGTCTGCCCCAAGACGGCGGTCGCGGTGGCCCGCGTCGGCAGGCTCGGCGCGCCCGCGGAGCACTGAGATGGCGCTCTACATCGACCCGCCCATCTGGCCCGGCCACGGCCATATGTGGTCGCACCTGGTCAGCGACGTGTCGTTCGAGGAGCTGCACTTCTTCGCCTCCGGGATCGGCGTCCCCCCGAAGGCGTTCGAGCGCGATCACTACGACCTGCCCCGGGAGCGCTACGACGCCGCGGTGCTCGCCGGGGCGGTCGAGGTCGGCAGCAAGGAGCTGCTCCGCCGCCTGACCGCCGCCGGTCTCCGCCGCCCCAAGCACCGCCCGCCGGACACCTGGCCGGTCACCGGCGCGGTCACCTGGCCCGTCAGCGGGCCGAGCCTGCCCGGCGAGCCGGGGGCGTAGGGAGCCCCGGAACGGCGAACGGCCGCAGGAACCGCGAGAGGCGGGTCCTGCGGCCGGAGGGCGGGCGGTGGCCGGCGGTCAGCTGCCTGCGGGCGTCGCCGCGCCGTCCTTCGCCAGTTCGACGCCGGACTCCGCGCCCGGCGCCGCGCCCGGCGCCGAGGAGGCGATCACCCGGGAGCGCTGCGGCGCCCGGTGCAGCCGGAAGGCGATGAAGGTGAGGGCGACCGCCGCGGCGGCCAGCACCGCGCCCAGCCAGGCGGTGGAGGCGTAGCCCCAGCCCGCGCTGATGGCCAGACCGCCGAGCCAGGGGCCGAGGGTATTGCCGATGTTGAACGACGCGGTGGTCGTCGCCCCGGCGAGGGTCGGGGCGGCGTTCGCGACGTTGAACATCCGGGCGTTCAGCGCCGGAGTGGTGGTGAACGCCGTGACACCCAGCAGCAGCGAGAGCCCGACGGCGGCGACCGGGCTGTGCGCCGTCAGCGCCAGCACCGCCAGGACCAGCGTCGATGCGGAGATCCCGGCGAACAGCGTCGGGAAGAGATGCGCATCGGCGACCCGGCCACCGATGAACGTGCCGATCAGCGCACCGATGCCGAACAGCGCCAGCACCGTCGGCACCCAGCTCTCCGCCAGCCCGGCGGTCTTGGTGAGCAGCGGCGAGAGGTACGAGAAGAGCGAGAAGACCGCGGCGGCGTTCAGCGCCGTGGCGGACAGCGCCAGCCAGACCTGCTTGTCCTTGTAAATGGCCAGCTCACGGCGGAGCTGCGGCCGCTCCTCGCCCGTCGGCACCTCCGTACGGGGCACCACGAAGACCACGCCCACCAGGCCGATCACCGCCAGCACGGCCACCGCCCAGAACGCCGAGCGCCAGCCCGCGTGCTGCCCCAGCAGGGCACCGGCCGGTACGCCCGCGATGTTGGCGATGCTCAGCCCGCCGACCATGATCGCCATCGCCTTGGCCCGCGCGGTGACCGGCACCAGCGACACCGCCACGGCGGCGCCGACCGCCCAGAACCCGGCGCACGCCAGCGCGCTCACCACCCGCGAGGCGAAGAGCACGCCGTACGTCGGCGCCACCGCGCCCGCCACCTGCCCCAGTGCGAAGACGGCGAGCAGGGCTATCAGCGTGGTGCGGCGCGGCAGCCGCAGCGTCGCGGCGGCGAGGACGGGGGCACCCACCACCATCCCGATCGCGAACGCGGAGACCAGCAGACCCGCTTGCGGAATGGAGACACCCAGGTCGTGGGCGAGCGGTTGGAGGATGCCGGACAACATGAATTCGCTGGTGCCAAGAGCGAATACGGACAGGCCCAGTACGTAGACAGCGGCGGGCATACGGGTGCGTTCGGAGGGGACAGGCATGTCCGCCACCAACAGTGCCCGGACGCGTCGCATTCCCGCACCAGGGACGCCGTGCGGTATGTCCCGATATGCGGTGCGCCCAGTGTCCCCGCAGGTCAGCCGTTCAGCAGCGCCAGTTCCGTCGCCAGGTTGTGCCGGGCGGCGCCCTCCCAGCGCTCCCGGCCCAGCGGGGTGCGGAACAGCCGGGGCAGACCGAGGAGTTGCCGCAGCACCGCCGCCCGGCCCGCGGTGAAGTCCGGGTCGGGCACGAACGCGTACTCCTCGCGGACGGCCGCCGCGTACGCCGCATAGGCGTCCGGCGCCCCGGCGAGCACCGCCAGATCGGCGTCGCACAGCACCTCGCCGTCGCGGTCGCCGGGCTCCGGATCATGGCTGACGGTGAGCCGGACCAGGCGCGCGACCTGCGCCGTACGGTCGGCGCCGAGGCCCAGCTCCGGCAGCGCGCGTTCGGCGAGCGCCGCGCTGCGCTCCTCGTTCTCCGAACGGTCCGGGCGGTAGACCGCGTCGTGGAACCACGCCGCCAGCTCGACGGTGCCCGGATCGGCGGCGTACGCGGCGAGTTCGTCGACCCGCTCCAGGACCGCCGCCAGATGCGTGACCGTGTGGTAGCGGCGCTGCGGCTCCGCCCAGCGGGCCAGCAGGTTCTCCGCGTACGGGGCCGGATCGGGGCCCGCCGCGCCTCGGGTGCGGGCCACGGTCGCCGCCCAGCGGCGGCGCAGCTCCGCCGCCGGGCCGCCGGGCTCCGTTCGGGAGTCGGAAGTCATACCGCCATTGTGGCCCGCCGGGCCGCCCGGCGGGCCCGGGGCGGTCAGGCGGCGGGCGCGTCCCGGCAGGACAGCTGGCCCACGGATTCGGCGGACGGCTTGAACTCCGTCTGCCAGTTCTGCACATGGTTGGCGATGGACGGCAGCGAGAGGGCGAAGTCCCGCTCCCAGTCGGTGCCGTTGAGATAGTCGCGCAGCTTGTCACTGAGCTTGCGGCAGTCCGCGCGGTACTTCTTCGCGATGGCGATGCCGTAGTCGTTGGGGGAGCCGACCACGATCCCGGGCACCACGTGCAGCTCGGGGTACTTCTGGGTGAAGCCGTAAAGGATCATCTGGTCGGTGGAGACCGCCGTGGCCCGGCCCGCCCGGAGGTCGTCGATGCAGCGTGAGGCGTCGGCCACCTGATAGACGCTGATGTTGCGGTACGCCTCCTTGTTCAGCTCGTCGAAGGAGATGGCGCCCTTCCAGGTGCAGACGGCCCGGCCCTTGAGATCCTCCAGCTTCTTGATGCGGCCGGCGTCCTTGTTCCGGACCATGACGCCCTGGGACGTCGTCGCGTAGGGGCCGATGAAGTCGATGTCCTTCATCCGTGTCGGGGTGATCGAGAACGTCGCGGCGACCAGATCCTGGTCCCCGTCGGTGATCACCTGGCTGCGGTTCTCCGACGGCACACTGCTGAAGTGCCCCTTGGCGCCGAGCTCTTCGAGCAGATGCCGGGCCACGGTGACGTCGAACCCGGCGAACTTGTAGGCGGCCTCCTCGCCGGTGCCCGGCTGGTCGTTCTTCACCCCGACCGACACCGACTGCTGGTCGAGGAGGGTCGGCGGCCGGTCGTCCGCACAGGCGGACGCGGCGAGCGCGGTCAGGACGAGCAGCGCGGCGCCGACGAGGGCGCGGCGCCGCGGTGCGGCTGAAGTCATGGGATCTCCCCGTTGTGCGTGGTGTGACAGGTGAGACGCGGCGGCGGCCGTGTGGCCGTACGCGGTGGCCGGCCGCGGCCCCGCGTACGGCCCGGGTCAGGAGTCGTGCAGCACGGCTGAGACGGCCCGGACGTCCGTCCGGCAGTTCCGTCCGGGATCCTTCTCCGCCAGCGTCACCTGGATCCGTACGGAGGTGGCGCCGGAGTTCAGGACGAAATCCAGGGGACGGCCGGAGCGGACCGGCGCCTGCGTGGGGGCGCCGCCGTCCATCAGATACGCGGTCGCCGAGGTGCGGTACGAGCAGGCCGGGGCGCTCGGGTCCCAGTCCGACACGGTCAGGGTCAGCCGCAGCCGCTCCCGGGGCTCGCGCAGCTGGGCGGGGCCCAGGGCGAAGGTGACGGTGTTGTTCCGGCCCGTCAGCGGCGCCCTCTTGCCCGCGGGCTGCATCTGACCCGTCACATCGATGTCGGCGTGGGCGGCGGTGTACTGGAACGAGAGCCAGCCGCCGACCGTCGCCAGCACGGAGACCAGCGACAGCGCACCCACCGCCGCCACGCTCGGCGTCTTACGGATCAGCACCCGCACCGCCCCCGCCGCGATGGCGAGGACGGCGAGCGTGATGCAGAGCGTGTACTGCCCCGCCGGGCCGTGCGGGTCGGCCGTCTGGGCGATCACCAGGGCGGCACAGGCCAGCAGCAGCGGCAGCCAGCGGGCGCTGGGGTGCATCACCCAGCGGATGATCACGTTCTTGATGTCGTTGGCCGCGATGGAGTGCGGGCCGGTGGTGACGGGGTTGTTGTGCCGGATGTCGTGGTGGTGGACCTCGGGGGCGGGGGAGGGGCCGGTTTCGGCCGGACGGTCGTCCTTCCCGGAGGGCGGCGCGGCGGCGTCGGTCGGGCGTGGCTCGTCGGCACCGGGCGCGGCGGCGTCGGTCGGGCGTGGCTCGTCGGCACCGGACGCGGCGGCGTCGGTCGGGCGTGGCTCGTCGGCACCGGGCGCGGCACCGGCTCCGGTGCGCCCCGGTCTCCCGGTATCGGCGCGCCCCGGTCTCCCGGTATCGGGAACTCCCGGCTTCCCCGTGCCGGTACGGCGCTGACCTGCGTCGTTGCCGGCAGGACGCTCCCGGCCCGGCAGATTCCCGGTGCCCGCGCTCCCCGGGCGTCTCGCGCTGCGGGCGCGGCGCGGCGGTTTTCCGCGGCTCATGAGGCGGCCTCGGTGTCCGAGCCACCGCTCAGATGGACGGTGCCGTTCACCACGCCGATCGCGGCGGAGTGGTCCCCGTACGTGGTGGGGGAGTTGATCGTGGTGCCGGAGAGGTGCGGAGCCAGGTGCGAGAGGAACCCGGCGGCGTCCCGTGCGGTGACGGGACCGGCCAGCCAGGCGGCGAGTGCCTCCGCCAGTGCCTGTCGCTCGGCGTCGCCCAGCCGGGCCAGGCTGCCGTCCAGCGAGGCCGCGCGGTCCGCGTCGAGCACGGGCTCCGTGCCGCCCCCGATGCGGTCGGTGCCGTGTCCCAGCAGCCGCCGGAAGAAGCCCTCACCGGCGTCGACCGTACGGTCCGTGATCCGCTGCTGGGCCGCGGTGAGCACGGACGTACCCAGGCTGCTCGCCGCCATCGCGAGATACGGAGCGATCTCGGCGGACACCGTGGCCAGTTCTGACATGTGTTCTCCCCCCGTCGGTGGGGCGCCCGCGACATGCCGCAACGCCCTTACAGGGAAGGCGTGTTACCCATATCCGCCGGGTTTCACACCATCTTCTCAACCGGGCCCGCGACGGGCGGAAGGGTGCCTTCTCCGGGCGTAAAACGCGCCGCCCGGAGAGGTGCCCGCGGGGAGGCCGGCCGCCGGGCGGAACGGCGTTCGCCGAGCGTGGCGGGTGGCGGCGCTCCGTCGCGCGGTGTCGGTACGGAACGTTTCCGGCCGTGTCCGTTCCGTAAAAAAGCCGTGGAGCGGCGGACACCGTTTACGCTGGGCCGTGATTGGACTAGACCTATCGCGGCGGCTCCCCGGGCGTCGCCACCCGCACGACGCCCGTCCGCCACACCCACCACCGATTGGGGTCCCATGAGTAACCGCGCACTGCTGGAGGTGATCGCGCTCGACCCGCAGGACGCGGTCGCGGCGCAGACCGGCGGGGCCGACCGCCTCGAACTCGTCACCGACATGGCCGCCGACGGGCTCACCCCGCCCCGCGACGTCTTCGCCGCGATCCGCGCCGCCGTCGACATCCCCCTCCGGGTCATGCTCCGCCACAGCGGCGGCTTCGTCGCGGGCGACGTCGACGCCCTCTGCGCCGATGCCGCCGCGCTCCGGGCGGAGGGCGCCGACGAATTCGTCCTCGGCTTCCTCACCCCCGACGGCCGCCCCGACCTCGCCACCGTAGGGGCGCTCACCGAGGCGATCGACGGCTGCCGCTGGACCTTCCACCGCGCCCTCGACCACGCCGCCGACCGCGACACCCTGCGCACCGAACTCGCCACGCTGACCGGCGGCCCGGATACCTACCTCACCGCCGGGGCGGCAACCGGCGTCGCCGACGGCCTGCCCGTCCTCCTCGCCGAACACGCCCGCACCACCGCCGGCGAGCCCGGCTACGCCCCGCAGGTCCTGGTGGGCGGCGGCCTCGCCCTGGAACACCTCCCCACCCTGCGCGCGGCCGGTGTCGACGCCTTCCACATCGGCGGCGCCGCCCGCCCGTCCGGCTGGTCCGCCCCCGTCGACGCGGCGGCCGTACGCCGCTGGCGCACCGCCCTGGACGGCGCGGAGGAGTGACCGACCCGGGGCGCGCGCCGCACCTGCCCGCGCCCCGGGACACACGAACCCGGCCGGGCTACCCGGCCTCGCCGCCGTCCGCCAACTGCTCCGGCAGCGCCGCCGCGTGGACGACCGTCAGCCCCGACACCGGACGGGTCAGACAGACGTAGAGACGGCGCAGACCGGTGCGCTCGTCCGGCTCGCCGTCGACGATCGCGGCGGGCTCGTCCAGCACCACGTAGTCGTACTCCAGGCCCTTGGCGAGCGTCGCCGGGACCAGCGTCAGCCGCGCCTCGGCGGAGGTCTCCTCACCCGGCGCGAGGCACTTCAGCCCGTCCTCCTCCAAGGCGGCGCGCAGCCCGGGCACCCGGGCGTCCGCCGCGATCAAGCCGATCGACCCCTCCTTGGCCAGCGCGTCGTGGCACGCCGCCAGCACCGAGGTGTCCAGCGCCTCCGGGCGCACCCTGCGGATCTCGAAATCGCCCGCCGCCTCACGGATCGACGTGGCCTCCCGCAGATCCGGCGCGATGGCCGGAAGCAGCCGGGAGGCGTACGCGATGACCTCGCGCGGCACCCGGAACCCCTGCGTCAGCTCCTCGACCACCGAACCCGGCTTCCCCATATGGCGAAGCGCCTCCTCCCAGGTGTCGGTCGCCCACGGCGTGGTCCCCTGGGCGATGTCGCCGAGGACCGTCACCGAACCCGTCGTACAGCGGCGGCCCACCGCGCGGTACTGCATCGGCGACAGGTCCTGCGCCTCGTCCAGCACCACATGGCCCAGCGACGGCGTCCGCGCCACCAGGTCCGTCGCCTCGTCGATCAACACCGCGTCCGCCGACGACCACTTGGCGCTCTTCACGCTCCGCGCCGGCTTCGCCCACAGGACCGCCTTCTGCTCCTCGGGCGTCAGCAGCCCCTCGGCGTGCTCGGCCAGGAACTCCGCATCGCCCAGCAGCCGCAGCACCAGCTTCGCCGGATCCACCGGCGGCCAGGCCGCCTTGACCGTCGCCTTCACCGCGGCGTTCCGGGCCACCGCGTCCTGCACCCGGTCGTCCGGCGCCTCGCCCGCCTGCTCCATCCGCACCAGCACGGCGTGCGCGATCCGCTGCGGCAGCGCCTCGCGCGCCGCGCCGTAGCGGATGTCCCGCTCCCGCAACTCCTCGACGATCTCCTGGAGTTCATAGGCCGGAATGCGCCAGCGCCGCGAGCCGCGCACCACCACGCACGCCTCCTCGGGCGGCGTGATGTGCGACCACACCGCCCGCCGCAGCACCTCCGCCATCCGCGCGTCCCCCTTGACCGACGCGGCCGCCGCGTCGTCCTTGGCGCGCACCTCCACATGGCCCACCAGGGAGTCGACGGTGGCCTGCTTGACCTCCAGCTCACCCAGGGCCGGCAGCACCTGCTCGATGTAGTGCAGGAACGAGTCGTTCGGCCCGATGACGAGGGTGCCCGAACGGGCCAGCCGCTCCCGGTGCGCGTACAGCAGATACGCGACCCGGTGCAGGCCCACCGCCGTCTTCCCGGTGCCCGGCGCCCCCTGGACGCACACCGAACCGCTGATCCCGGCACGGACGATCTCGTCCTGCTCCGGCTGGATCGTCGCGACGATGTCCCGCATCGGGCCGACACGCGGCCGCTCGATCTCCGTCTGGAGCAGCCGGCTCGTCCGCTCCGCCTCCGCCGGGTCGCTCAGGTGCTCGTCCTCGTACGCGGTCAGCTCACCGCCGGTGTAGCCGAACCTGCGGCGCATCCGGAGGTCCATCGGGTCCTTCTTGGACGCCCGGTAGAACGCCTGGGAGACCGGTGCGCGCCAGTCGATGACCATCGGGTCGCCGTGCGCGTCGTGGACGTGGCGCCGCCCGATGTAGAAGTTCTCGCCGCCGTGGCCGCCCGCGCCGCCCTCGGACGGGTCGAGGCCCGGTGCGTGCAGGTAGTCGAGGCGGCCGAAGAACAGCGGGGTGTGGGCGAGATCGGCGAGCGCCTTGATCCGGGCGTCGATCTCGCCCTGGAGGACCTCGGCGTTGACCCAGTTCGCGGTGACGTCGGTGATGTTCAGCGCCTCGGCGTCGGCGCGCATCGCGCGCAGCGCGGCCCGGGAGGCGGCGAGATGGTCCCGCTCGCTGCCGAGCGGATCGGCGCCCTCACCGGCGGCCGGGGCGTGCGGATCGGATACGGGGTGCTGGGCGTGCGCGGGCACGGGCGTTGCCTCCGGTGGACTCTCACTTCGGCGGGCGTGCGCCACGGCGGGCGGGCACGGCGGGCCGTCGTACGGAACGGACGCCGGATGGCGCCACGCCCGCTGGACGTGGGGCGGTCATCGGCGTGGTGCGAAGGACCGGCCGGTTTCCGTCCGGTCGGCGGCGCTCCTCGACGGAAGCCGACGGGAGGCAGGGAGACGCGCGATTCTAGTCAGGGGGCGGGCGGGGCGCCACCGCATTTCTCGCGGGCCGGACGGGGCGCGGCTGCGGCCGCCCGTCGGCCCGTCGGCGCCGGTCGGCGGGCGTGGTGGCGGTATCACCCGCCGACCTGCGCCCGCCGCCGGGCCGTCCCCCCTCCGTAGGGGGCGCGTACATCTCCGGTAGGGGGTGCGGGTGATACCGCAGTCAGAGGTCCCTCGGTCCGGGAATGGGCCCATGGGCCGATGTGCGGCATTCGCGTGAAAAGCATGATGGAGGCATGAGCAGCGCAACGATCAACCCCGCAGCCGGACACCCGGCATCCCTGCACCCGATGAAGGGCGCCACGGCCCTCGGCCCCGCCCACAGCGGTCGCCACCCGGTCGGCAGCGCCCTGCGCGCCGTGAAGGTCTTCGCCTCGGCCGCCCTCAGCGTCGTCCTCCTCGGCGAGTACGGAGAGGAGGGGGCCGGCCGCCACGCGTCCCGCACCCGCGACGCCGCCGGGATACGTCCCTGACCGGCCGCGTCCCCGACGGGACCGCCGACCTCCGGCAGCGGGCCACCTGCCTGCGCCACCGCGCGTCCGGGCGCGTTCCTCACCGGACATCTGGTTGACCGGAAACGGTTACGGGCCGTCGGCCCTGATCGGTTAGCGTCGCCGCTGAGAGCGTGCAGGACGACGGGGAGGGGAACGAGTGTCTGCCGCCGACGGGACGCGGACGTGGACATGGCGGCGTACGTGGGCGCAGAGCGTCGCGCACCCGCACCGCATGGTCATCGCCGGGGCGCTGCTCGCGGCATCCCTCATCGGACTGGGCGTGCTCTACACCGTCCACCCACTGGCGATGCCCGACATCGAGGTCTACCGCGCCGAGGGACAGGCCGCCGCCTCCGGCAGCGACCTCTACGGCTTCACCACCACCCGGTGGAACCTCCCGGCCACCTACCCGCCCTTCGCCGCCCTGCTCTTCATCCCCACCACCTGGATCTCCCTCGCCACCCTCAAGGTCGCCTGCTTCACCGCCAACGCCGCACTGCTCGCCGCGCTGATCCAGCTCTCCTGCAAGGCCGCCGGGGTACGCCGCTCCGCCTACACCGCCCCCGCCGTCCTGGGCGCCACGGCGCTCGGCATCTGGCTGGAGCCGGTGTTCCAGACCTTGATCTTCGGCCAGGTCAACCTCGCCCTCACCTGCCTCGTCCTGTGGGACCTGAGCCGTCCGGACGGCGCCCGCCTCAAGGGGCTCGCCGTCGGCATCGCCGCCGGGGTGAAGCTGACCCCGGCGATCTTCGCGGTCTATCTGCTGGTCACCGGCCGGGTGAAGGCCGCCTGCACCGCGCTGGCCGGCTTCCTCGGATCGGTCGTGCTCGGCTTCCTGGTGCTGCCGGACGCCAGCATCGACTTCTGGACCCGGCGGATGTTCGAGACCGACCGGGTCGGCAAGGTCTGGATCGTCGACAACCAAGCACTCCAGGGCCTGCTCGCCCGCGTGCTGCACACCCCCGAGCCCGGCGCCGTCTGGGCGGTCGCCGCGCTGCTCACCGCGGTCGGCGGACTCTGGGCCGCGTACCGCGTCCACCGGCGCCGCGGATCGGACCTCTGGGGCGTGCTGTGCACCGCCGTCACCGCGCTGCTGGTCTCGCCGATCAGCTGGTCCCACCACTGGGTCTGGTGCGTGCCGCTGCTCATCGCGCTCGCCGCGCACACCTACCGCATCCCCTGGCGCCGGGCGCTGCTCGCCGCCGTCACCGTCGCGTTCACCGCCCGCACCCTGTGGATCGTCCCGCACGCCGGCGACCGCGATCTGCACTTCAGCTGGTGGGAACAGCCCCTGACCTCGCCCTACCCACTGCTCGGCCTGGCCCTGCTGGCCGCGGTGGGGTGGCACGCCCGCACCGCCGCCCCCGGGGCGCCCGGCACGCCGTCCGGCGCCACCGTCCCGCGCCCCCGGACCGTCGCCGCCGGCCCGGTCCGCATACCGGCCCCGGCGCCGGCCATACCGGACGGCGCCAGGGAATCGGTGCCGGGCGCGGGCTGAGCCCTAGGGCGTGTCTTCCCGACGGCTCAGGCGCCCTCCTCGGCGGAGAGCAGCTCGGTTGCGTCCACGATCCGGTACGCGTAGCCCTGCTCCGCGAGGAAGCGCTGCCGGTGGGCGGCGAAGTCCTGGTCGACGGTGTCGCGGGCGACGACGGAGTAGAAGCGCGCCTCGTGCCCGTCCGCCTTCGGCCGCAGCACCCGGCCCAGCCGCTGGGCCTCCTCCTGGCGGGAGCCGAACGTCCCGGAGACCTGGATCGCGACGGTCGCCTCCGGCAGGTCGATCGAGAAGTTCGCCACCTTGGAGACGACGAGCACCGAGATCTCGCCCTCCCGGAAGGCGTCGAAGAGCTTCTCGCGCTGCGCGTTGGTCGTCTCGCCCTTGATCACCGGGGCGTCCAGATGGGCGCCCAGCTCGTCGAGCTGGTCGATGTACTGCCCGATGACCAGCGTCTGTTCGCCCTGGTGGCGCCGGACCAGCGCCTCGGTGACCCGCTGCTTGCTGCCGGTCGTCGCGCAGAAGCGGTACTTCTCCTCGGTCTCCGCCGTCGCGTACGCCAGCCGCTCCGAGTCGGAGAGGCTGACCCGCACCTCGACGCAGTCCGCGGGCGCGATGTACCCCTGCGCCTCGATCTCCTTCCACGGCGCGTCGAACCGCTTCGGGCCGATCAGCGAGAAGACGTCCGACTCCCGGCCGTCCTCACGCACCAGCGTCGCGGTCAGGCCGAGGCGGCGCCGGGCCTGGAGGTCGGCGGTGAACTTGAAGACCGGCGCGGGCAGCAGATGGACCTCGTCGTAGACGATCAGGCCCCAGTCCCGGGAGTCGAACAGCTCCAGGTGCGGGTAGACACCCTTCCGCTTCGTCGTCAGCACCTGGTACGTGGCGATGGTGACGGGCCGGATCTCCTTCTTCGTCCCGCTGTACTCGCCGATCTCGTCCTCGGTCAGCGTGGTCCGCTTCACCAGCTCGTGCTTCCACTGCCGGGCGGAGACGGTGTTGGTGACCAAGATCAGCGTGGTGGCCTTCGCCTGCGCCATCGCACCGGCCCCGACCAGCGTCTTTCCCGCACCACACGGCAGGACGACGACACCCGAACCGCCGTGCCAGAAACTCTCGACGGCCTGCTGCTGGTACGGCCGCAGCGCCCAGCCGTCCTCGGCGAGCGCGATCGGGTGCGCCTCGCCGTCGACGTATCCGGCGAGGTCCTCGGCGGGCCAGCCCAGCTTCAGCAGCGTCTGCTTGATCTGCCCGCGCTCGGAGGGGTGCACCACGACGTTGTCGGGGTCGAGCCGTGCGCCGACCAGCGGCTGGATCTTCTTCGACCGCAGCACCTCCTCCAGCACCGGCCGGTCGGTGCTGGTCAGGACGAGCCCGTGCGCGGGGTGCTTGACCAGCGTCAGCCGCCCGTACCGCGACATGGTCTCGGCGATGTCGACGAGCAGCGCATGCGGCACCGGATAGCGGGAGAACTGCACCAGCGCGTCCACGACCTGCTCGGCGTCGTGCCCGGCGGCCCGCGCGTTCCACAGCCCGAGCGGCGTCACCCGGTACGTGTGGATGTGCTCGGGCGCCCGCTCCAGCTCCGCGAACGGCGCGATGGCCCGCCGGCAGGCGTCCGCCGACTCGTGGTCCACCTCCAGCAGCAGCGTCTTGTCGCTCTGGACGATGAGAGGTCCGTTCACGCGCCTCGCCTTCCTACATGAGTGCCGCCCGGCCGGCTCCGTAGCCGCCCGGTCACCGACCACGGCCCGAGGCCGGGCGGGTGGCCAAACGTCCAGTGTGCCGCATCGCGGGGACGGACCGTGGTGGCTCCTGTTCTCCACTCCATGCTCATCAGGTTCGGCCTGATCGTCGCCGTGCCGGTGGTGTCGGCGTTGCTGGTCCTCGCCTGGTTCTCGCCGTGGAATGGCAGGCCCGGGGCGCTCAGACCGTGTCGTCCGCCAGGTCGGCGACGCCGGTGATGCGGTGCAGGGGGTAGGTGCGGACCTCGTCGGCGGTGTGGTCGTAGGCGGTGACGAAGCCGCCCTCGACGCGTACGGGGGCGATGACGCGCTGGCTGGCGGCGCCGTCGGCGTTGACGTAGCCGATCCAGACGGCGGCGTTGGTGAGGACCGCGGCCTGCATCGTGGCGAGGGTTTCGGCGGAGGTGGTGCGGGGCGGCGCGCCGGGGGCCGGGGTGGCGGCGTTGACGGGTTTGCGGGTGGCGGTGGCGGCCAGATCGCCGGCCCGGATGGCGCGGACCGCCGCCTCCAGGAGGGGCGCGTCGGGGACCGGCGGCCCCTCGGGCACCGGGACGGGCGCGGTGCGCGGCCCCGTGCGGTACGCGTCCGGCCGGGCGACCACGACGTCGCCCTCGGGGGACTCGGCGGCGGGCGCGTAGCCCATCGCCCGCAGGCCCTCCAGGAGGAGATCCGGGGCGGTCTGCGCGGCGAGGACCGTGGGGGCGAGACGGCGCAGCCGGAGCGGGGCGGCGCGGCGGTCGGCGAGGATCTCGGCGAGCAGCGCGTCGTCGTCGCAGCGGACGTACGCGGAGGCCGCGCCGATCCGCAGCCGCCCGTGCCGGCGGGCCACGTCGTCGATCAGGTAGGCGAGCGGCTGCGGGACCGGCGTCCGCGAGTGGGCGGTGAGGAATTCCTGCAGCTCGGCGGCGGTGCGGCCGGTGTCCAGGGCGCGGCGCACCGAGGCGGGCGTGAAGCGGTAGACCGTCGCGCCGCCCTTGGACTCGATCTCGGCGAGGACGCCCAGGGTGTCGGCGAGCGGACGCTGGAGCGGTCCTGGCGCGACCGCGGTGAGGTCGGCCTGGAGCAGGACGTGGTCGAGCGGTTCG
The DNA here is from genome assembly GCF_055564055.1 of Streptomyces sp. NPDC029159. Lineage (NCBI taxonomy): Bacteria > Bacillati > Actinomycetota > Actinomycetes > Kitasatosporales > Streptomycetaceae > Streptomyces > Streptomyces sp. NPDC029159. The sequence goes on along the minus strand of NZ_JBVHWT010000011.1, from coordinate 19,582 downwards.
GGCAGCAGCGGCGCGAGGAGCGCCGCGGCGCGGGCCGCCGCCTCCCGGGTCGCGGCGGCCGTCGGGGCGGTACGGGCCGCCTCCGCGGAGCCCTCGGCGTCCCCCAGGAGCGCGCGGCCGTGGGTGGACAGGGCGCCGCGTCCGGTGACGCCCAGCAGTTCGGCCTCGGCCAGCGTCCACCGGGCGAGCCGGGTACGGAGATCCTCCCCGGGCGGCGGGGTGGCGCCACCAGGGGCGGCGGGTGCGCTCTCCGGGGCGGCGGCGCGCAGCGGGCGCTCCCAGTGGAGGCGGTCGAGGACGGCCGCCTCGGGGACGGCGGAGCCCGGCGGCAGCTCGGCGAGGAGGGCGAGGGTGCGTCGGCGGACCTCGGGGGCGGGGGAGCGGTCGAGGTGCGGACCGAGGGCGGCGGCCGCCCGGCCCTTGGCGTCGGCGGTGCCGACCACGCCCGGGGTGCGGGTGGCGTCCAGCCAGGCCGCCACCAGCTCTGCCCAGCGCCGCTCGTCGGGCAGCTGCCGCCACTCCTCGGCGGCGGGCGTCGGCGCGAACCGCTCGTCGGCCTCGCCATCGGAGGCGATCAGGCCCGCCCCGTGGGCCAGCTCCAGCCAGAAGGCGGCGGTCTGCTCGGTGGTGTCCAGGGCGGTCGCGGTGCGCTTGAGGTCGCGGACGCTCAGGCCCCCGGCGCGCAGCACCGCCGGACCGCCCAGATCCCACTCCTTCAGCAGCTCCTCGACGGTCGCCGGCGCCGTGAACGCCTGCCCGGCGGCGGCCGCGTCCACAGCCTGTGGATCGCGCGCGGTGACCGGCGCGAGGGCGGGCGGCACCGGCGCGGGGCTACGGTGCGCGCGCCCCGCCCGCAGATGCAGCGCCGCCTCCCGGGGGAGGACGACGTTCCGGGCGCCGGCGGGCAGCAGCAGCCCGCGGTCCAGGAGCCAGCGCAGATGCGGTGCGGGCTGGTCGGTGACGCTGCCGTAGGGCGGGCCCCACAGCAGCCGGTCGAGGACGGCGACGGACTCGGCGGGCGCCTCGTCCAGCAGCGCCGCCATCCGCTCACCGTCGGTGAACAGCGAGGTCAGCGCGGCGACGGCGGTCACCGGGTCGTGCGTCGGCGGCAGCCCGGCGGTGGCGATGACCTCCTGGAGCCGCCCCGGCGACATCCCGGCCGCGGCCTCCGCGACGGTCGGCCCGAGGCCGGTCGGCGACGGGTGCGCCGGGCTCGGGGCCAGTAGCTCACGGGCGGTCCGCACCAGCCGCAGCCGGTCGTCCGGCCCCCACACCAGGGCCTGCGCCCGCAGCGCCGCCACGGCACCGGGCAGCGCGGTCAGCACCGTCGCCTCCAGAGAGGGCGCGTTCGGGGCCGCGGCTCCCGGGGCCACGGCCGGGGCGCCGGTCATCAGGGAGGCGAGCGTGGCGTACGGGCAGGGGTCGGGCGCCACCGCCAGCGCCTCGGCGGTCTGCAGCGCGAACTGGTCCAGACGCTCGACGGCCCGCACCACCGAGGCCCGGGTCCCGGCCCGGGTGGCGAGCTGGGTGACGTCGCCCGGCACCGGATTGAGCAGGTCAGGGCGGGCCCGCAGCAGGTCGACGAGCCCGCCGTCGGTGCGGGTCCGTAGCTCCTCGGCCAGGGTGCGGGGCGTATCCGTCATCCGCCCTACGTTAGCCGGGCCGGTGGCCCCCGTAACGGGATCCCGCTGTGACGGCGCGCACCAGGGCCCGTACGCACGCACCGCACGCCCCGGGCTCCGGGATCGGGGGGAGCCGTAGGGGGCGGGGTGGAGGTGAGTCGGTCCCGGGGCCGGCTTCAGGGGTTTTCCGTAGGGGCTGGGCGGTCGTCTCCGGGGGACCTGTACGGGGCGGGTGGCGCCGCTCTCCGCACGGGGGCCCGACGGGTCCGGGGTCGTCCGAAGCCGGAACGGTCGGCTGAGCCCAGGGACGCCTCCCCCTTGCGGGCCGCCCCTCACCGGGCGTCAGGGGCGTGGCCCGTAAGGGTTCTGGCACCCGCTCAGAGAGTGGGCGGGCCGTCCTCGGACCGCTGGGGAAGGGAGGCGGTACGGTCGGGGAAGTAACCAGCGGACGCCGCAGGGGATTTCGTGGGTATCGAGAACGATCAGCTCGTTTTTGACTATCTGAGCCGGGTCGGCGACCTGGCCCAGCAGCGGGGCCTGCCCTCGTCGGCGCGGATGCGGCTGGTGGCCGATCTGCGGGCCGAGGTCACGGCCCGGATCGCGGCGCAGAAGTCGCCGTCGACCTCCCAGATCAAGCGGGTGCTGTCCCGGCTGGGCACCCCGGAGGCGGTGGTGTCGGCGGCGGAGACGGCCGCCGGGACGAGCGGACGGCCGGGGCCGGAGCCCGGACGGGAGCCGACGCGGTCGCCGTCGGCCGCCGAGGCGTCGACACCGGACGCGCCGTCAGCTTCCGCTGCGCCGCCCGCCTCCGCTGTGCCATCGGCCCCTACTGTCCCGTCGGTCCCGGATACGCCAGTGGTTCCGGCCGTGCCGTCAGCTCCGGACGTTCCTTCGGCTGCGGCCCCGCCGTCGTCCTCGACCGGGCCGTCGGCCGTGGACGTACCGTCAGTTCCGACCGGCACCGCCGACGTGCCCGGCCCCGCCGACGTGCCCGAGCCATCCCACCCGTCCCGCCCGGCGGAGCCGTCCGGCCCGCCGCGGGAAGAGCCGGACCGGCCCCTCTCGCTGAGGAAGCCGGGGGCGGCGGGGGAGTCCGGGCAGGCCGGGGCGGCGGGGAAGGTTCCGGGGCCGCGGGACGGGTCGCGGCCCGGGCAGTGGGCCGGGCTGTTCAAGAAGAAGGGCGCTGGGGCCGGAGAGGCGGCCGGGGCAGGGCCCCGGTTCACGCTGGCGCCCGGGGGAGCCGCTCCGCCGCATCTCGCCGGGGCCGACGAACTGGGCGACGGCGACGGCGACGCGGACTGGTGGCTGGCGCGGCCGGAGGCGACCGGCGTGGGCGAGACGGTGCCCGGTTTCGTCGGCGGCATCGAGATCCCGGAGATCTGGAAGCGGCCCGGCGAGCATGACGACAAGGAGAAGGTGCAGGACGGTACGCCGGAGGCGGGCGCCGCCGGTGCGGAGGCGGGCCGTCCGCTGCCGGGGCTGCTGCGCCGCGCCCTCGGCCGGAAGCAGCCGGCGCCCGCGGCGGAACCGCCCGCCCCGGAACCGGCCGCCGAGAAGGCCCCGGCCGCCCGGGTCCGGCTCAGCCCCGTGGTGTCGCTCGCCGTGGTGCTGCTGCTGACCGGTGCGGTGCTCGGGAGCTGGTTCGCGCTGGCCGCGGGCTGGGCGGTGACGTTCCTCTCCCGCCGTCTCACCCACACCGAGGCGAAGTTCGCCGCGCTCGGCGTGCCCGGACTGCTGGCGGGCGGCGCCGCCGTGTGGATGTGGGGCCGCGCCACGGGCCGGTGGGGCGACCCGATCGCCTCCGGGAAGATGGGCGCCGTGCTCCTCGACGGTCTGCCGCTCCTGGTCCGCGTCGCCGCCGTCGCCTCGGCGGTGTTCCTGGTGTGGCGGATGCGGCGCTGGGCCCGGTGACGGGCCGAGCCCTTCGGGGCCGGGCCCTCCGGGGCCGGGCCCTCGCGGCCTGACCGGCCCTCACGGGCCCGCCCCGTAGGGGGGCGTCCGCCCTTACGGGGCTCCCGTACGGGAGCCTGCCCCTACGGCATTCCCCCTACGGCATCCCCGTACGGGACCGAACGAAGCCACCGCGGCCCCCCCGCCACCGTCTCCCGGGAACACAACGCCCCCGAAAGCGCACCCCAGGGCAGCCCGCCCCAGGGCGGCCCGCCCCTCACCTCTTGGCCAACCGCTCCCGTACCTCGTCGAGGATCTTGTCGGCGGCCGTGTAGCCGATGCCCTGGATCCACAGCTGGTCGTCGACGCGGAAGGAGCGGCCGTTCTTGACCGCGCGCAGGTGCTTCCACAGCGGACCGCTGGTGACCTGTGCCTCCTTCGACTTCTCGGGGGAGCCGTAGCTCGCGTAGAAGACCGCGTCGGCGTCGGCGCGGTTCATCTGCTCGGCGCTCAGCTCCGTCATCAGGCCGTCCTTGGCGCCGTTGACGACGTCCGTCGGGCCGGTGCCGAGGTCGTCGAGGACGGTGCCGATGTAGCTCCGGCAGCCGTAGACCCGGGTGTCGGCGCCCTCGACGAAGCGGACGACGTTGGTCCGCAGGGCCTTCGCCTTCGCCGGGCCGCCGAGCGCCGCGGTGACCTGCCGGACGTGCGCCTCGTACCCCGCGACGACCTTCCTGGCCTGCGGGATCCGGCCCAGCGCCGCCGCGTGGGTGGCGAAGTTCTGCTTCCAGGGGTAGCCGGTGGTCTCGGTCATCACCGTCGGTGCGATGCGGGTGAGTTGCTGGTAGCTGTCTCCGTCGCGGACCTTGTTGGTGAGGATCAGATCCGGTTTGAGGGCGGCGACGGCCTCCAGGTTCGGGGCGCCGATCTTCCCGACGTCCTTGATGCCCGCGGTGTCGTCCTTCGGCAGGTAGTCGGGGAAGCCGGAGTCGGCGTCGGAGCGGGTGGCGCCGATCGGCTTGATGCCGAGGGTGAGGGCGGAGTCCAGCTCCGCGGTGTCCAGGACCACCACCCGCTTCGGCGCGGCCGGGACCGTCACCTCGCCCATCGCCGTCGCGACCTTGTGCGGCCCACCGCCCGGGGACGGCTGCGCCCAGTGCGTCACCGGCTGCTTGGGACAGTCGGCCGCCTTCAGGGCCCCGCCGCCACCGGCGTCGGACCCGCCGCTTCCGCAGGCGGCGAGGGCAAGGGCGGCGGCGACCGTCCCGGCCACGGCGCCCCCGGTACGGCGGACGGAACGCGGCAGCACACGGCGGCTCAGGTGACGGGTGGCGGCACGACGGGCGGTGCGGGGGGTCATGAAGTGCCCTTTCGGCTCGGGTGGGGAGGACGGGCGGTGGTGCGTACCCGTAGAGGTACCCGTAAGGGGCGGGCCTACGGGCCGGATACCCGTACGGGGCGAGGGCGCGTCCGGGTACCCGTAAGGGCCGGGTACCCGTAAGGGCCGGTCGGCCACGGCTCCCCGTCGGGCGGCGGCCCGTACGAAGTCGGTCGCGTCCAGCCGCGCCATCTGATGTGCTCGGAGACGTCCCGGCAGGGACGGCGGGCCGCTGAGCCGACGGCCCTCGGCAGACGGCCCTGCGCAGCCGCCCGTTCGGCTCACGACGCGGTCCAGGAGCGAGGACGACCATGAGCGACAACGGCCCCGACGCCACCCTCGTCGTAGGGCTCCACGGTGTGCTGGCGCGGCATCCCTGGATCGACCGGGTGAGCGCCGAACACGACCTCGACGAGGACGTCTTCGGCCTCGCCGTGAAGCGGGCGGCCGCCTTCGCCTGGAGTTCCACCGCCCTGACGGACCGGCCCGCCGACAATCTCTGGGACCACCACGACGCGGACGGCGACTGGACGCAGGACAGCACGGTCCGGCAACTGGCCTGGCTGTACGCGTCGCTGCCGCAGCCGGTGCGGACACCGGGCCGGAAGCGGCGCGCCCGCCGCCTCCCGGTGCTGCCCGTCGTCACGGTCCTCTCGGACGCCCTGCGCCGCATCGGCACCGTCCGCCTCACCGGCACCCACGCCCTCGTGCCGCTGCACCGCGCCGGGGACGCCCGCACCGAACTCGCCGAGGTGGCCGACTGGTTCGCCCTCGCCGACCCGTCCGGCGCCGCCTCGCTGACGGTCACCGTGGACGCGCTGCCGTCGGCACGCCTCGCCGCGCGGGCCGCCGAGGTCGGCGAGGCGGCGCGGGAACGTACGCACGGGCGCATGGCGGTGGAGCCGCTCAAGCCCGCCCGCGCGACGACTCCGGGGCTCGCCCGTCCCCTCGCCGGGGCGGTGCAGGCCGAGGGGCTGCGCCCGGCGCTCGCCTTCCGCTGCGACGCCCCCGAGTGGTCCACGGACACGGCCGCGTGGACGACGGAGGTGTTCACCGACACGATCCGGGCGGTGACGGGGCTGTCGGGCCCGGTCCTCGTGACGGTCTCCTCGGAGGTCTGACGGACGGGCGGACTCCCGCCCGAGGCAGGCCCGGGTCCTGGCCCGCGAGGACCGGGACTCCCCTAGACCTGCGCCCCCGCCCACGGCCGCCCCGGTACCACCAGCGGGGAGCCCGTCACCGGGTCCGGGATGACGACCGCCTCCAGGCCGAAGACCTCGTGCACCAGCTCCGCGGTGACCACCTCGGCGGGCGGGCCCTCGGCGAGGACGCGGCCCGCGCGCATCGCGACCAGGTGGTCGGCGTAGCGGGCGGCCTGGTTCAGGTCGTGGAGGACGGCGACGACCGTGCGGCCCCGCTCGTGGTTGAGCTGGCGCACCAGGTCGAGGACCTCCACCTGGTGGGCGATGTCCAGATACGTCGTCGGCTCGTCCAGGAGGAGCAGATCGGTCTCCTGGGCCAACGCCATCGCGATCCACACCCGCTGCCGCTGGCCACCGGAGAGTTCGTCGACGGCGCGCTCGGCCAGCTCGGCGACGTCGGTGCGCTCCATCGCCTCCGTCACCGCCCGCTCGTCCTCCGCCGACCACTGCTGCCACCAGTGCTGATGTGGCTGGCGGCCCCGTGCGACGAGGTCGGCGACGGTGATCGCCTCCGGTGCGACGGGCGTCTGCGGCAGCAGCCCCAGCGAGCGGGCGATCTGCTTCGTCGGGATGCGGGCCAGGTCCGCGCCGTCCAGGAGCACCGCCCCGGCACGGGGCCGCAGCAGCCGCCCCAGGGCGCGCAGCAGCGTCGACTTGCCGCAGGCGTTCGGCCCGACGACGACGGTGACGGCGCCCTGCGGCACGTCCAGATCCAGCCCGTCGACGACCGTGCGGTCCTCGTACGCCAGCGTCAGCTCCCGCGCCGTCAGCCGGCTCGCGGCGGGCTCCCCGGTCGTGGGGGCGGCGGTCTCGGTCACGCTTCTCCTCCTGCGGCACGGCTGCCACGACTACGGGGGCCGACGGCGCGGCCGCGGCCCGCCGTCCGGCTGCGGGTGCGGTGGCCCCGGATGATCAGCCAGATCAGATACGGCGCGCCGACGGCGGCGGTCAACACGCCGACCGGCAGCTCCGTCGGCGCGAACAGCTTGCGGGCCAGCAGATCGCCGCCCACCACGATCGCCGCGCCCAGCAGCGCCGAGCACAGCAGCGGGATCTGCGCGGTACGGGTCAGCCGCCGGGCGATCTGCGGCGCCAGCAGCGCCACGAAGTCCACCGGGCCCGCCGCCCCCGTCGCCATCGACGCCAGCACCACGCCCAGCGCCACCAGCCCCAGCCGGGTGCGGCCCAGCCGGACGCCCAGCGCCGTCGCGGTGTCGTCGTCCATCGACACCGTCCGCTGCGCCCGCGCCGCCCACAGCACCGCGGGCAGCAGCGCGAGCAGCGCCCAGCCCAGCGGCGCCGCCTCCGCCCAGCCGCGCCCGTTCAGCGATCCGGTCATCCACACCTGCGCCTGCTGCGCAACCAGGTAGTCGCCCTTCGTCAGGAACAGCTGGATCACCGAGCGCAGCGCCACCGCGAAGCCGATGCCGATGAGGACGAAGCGGGTCGCGTGCAGCCCGCCGCGCCACGCGAAGACGTAGACCAGCCCCGCCGCCAGCAGCCCGCCGACGACCGACAGATACGGCAACGCCGCGTACGAGGTGACGCCGAGCGTCATCGCGCCGACCGTCAGCGCGCCCGCGCCCTGGGTGACGCCGATGATGTCCGGGCTGGCCAGCGGGTTGCGGGCGACCGTCTGGATCAGCCCGCCCGCGATGCCGAAGGCCGCGCCGACCAGCAGCCCCACGGCCATCCGCGGCAGCCGCAGCGCCCCGACGACCAGCTCCTGCGACGACGGCCGCCCGAGGATCACGTCCAGCACGTCGGACGGCGCGACGAAGTCCTCGCCGACGCAGAGGTACGCCAGGCAGACCGCGGCCAGCAGCGCCGCCAGCAGCGTGGCGACGACCGCGGCGCGGCGGTGCAGCAGGAACGAGACGCGCCGGGTGCCGACGACGGCGTAACCGGCCGGCCGGTGCCCGCGGACCGGCCGTGCGGGGGCCGTACGGGCCGTGGGGGCGCTCATGCGGCCACCGCCTTCCGGCGGACGAGGGTCACCAGGAACGGCACGCCGATCAGCGCCGTCATCACGCCCGCGGGCACCTCCGACGGCGGGAAGACGATCCGCCCGACGGTGTCCGAGACCAGCACGATCACCGGGCCGAGCAGCGCCGCCATCGGCAGCACCCAGCGGTGGTCGCCTCCGACGACGGCGCGCGCCAGATGCGGCACCGCGAGCCCGACGAACGCGATCGGACCGGCCGCGGCGACGCCCGCCCCGGTCAGCACCGTCGCGCCGAGCCCGCCGACGATCCGTACGACGGCGACCTTCTGGCCCAGCCCCCGGGCGACGTCCTCGCCCAGCGCCAGGGCGTCCAGACCGCGCGCCACCGACAGCACCAGCACCGCGCCGACCAGCAGGAACGGCCAGATCTGGGCGGCGACGGCGCTGTCCCGGCCGGTCAGCGAGCCGACCTGCCAGAACCGGAACTCGTCCAGCGCCGCCGCCTGCGTCGTCAGCACCGCCATCGTCACCGACACCAGCAGCGCATTGATCGCCGCACCGGCCAGCGCCAGCTTCACCGGCGTCGCGCCGCCCCGGCCCCGGGTGGCGATGGCGTGGACGACGACGGAGGCGAGGGCGGCGCCGGCGAAGGCGAACCAGACGTAGCCGGTGAGCGTGTGCACCCCGAACAGCGAGATCGCCAGCACCACGCCGACCGACGAGCCCTGGCTGATGCCGAGGATGCCGGGGTCGGCGATCGGGTTGCGGGTGATGCCCTGGAGGACCGTCCCGGCCATCGCCAGCGCCGCCCCGACCATCAGGCCGATCAGCGTGCGCGGCAGCCGCAGATAGCGCACCACCTGCGCGGCGTCGCCGTCCCCGCCGTGCACCAGCGCGCCGATCACCTCGGACGGGGCGAACGCGCGGCTGCCGACGGCGAGCGACAGGAGGACGGCCAGCAGCAGCGCCGCCACCGCCGCCAGCGTCAGAACGAGCCGCCGCCCGCGCATCCGGCTCATCGCGCGCCCTCCCGGGCCGGATGCGCCGGGGCGCGCGGCGGCGCTCCGGGTGCTGCTTGCCTGGTCGGCTGACATCGGGTCCATTTCGAGATATCCGGGCGCGGCACGCGCCCCCGGATCCCGTTCGGCGCCGTATGCGCCCCAGGGGCACGCTCTTAGGTAAGGCAAGGCTAAGGGTACGACCCGGGGTCGTACCGGGCCGGGCGGCCCCGCGGGCTGTCAGCGGTGCCCGGCACAATGGGTGACATGGCTGCCCCGACCCGCCCGACCGCCCCCGCCCCGACCGTCGGCTTCGATCTCGACATGACGCTGATCGACTCCCGCCCCGGCATCCGGGCCACCTACCTGGAGCTGACCGCCCGCACCGGCGTGTACGTCGACGCCGACCTCGCGGTCACCCGGCTGGGCCCGCCGCTGGAGCAGGAGATACGCGAGTGGTTCCCCAAGGAGCAGGTCGGTGAGGCCAGTGCGCTGTACCGGCAGCTGTATCCGCGGTACGCGGTCGCGCCGTCGCCCGCGCTGCCCGGGGCGCGTGAGGCGCTGCGGGCGGTGCACGCCGCCGGCGGCCGCACGCTCGTCGTCACCGCGAAGTACGAGCCCAGCGCCAAGCTCCACCTCGACCACCTGGGCCTGGACGTCGACATCCTCGTCGGCTCGCTGTGGGCGGAGGCCAAGGGCGAGGCGCTGCGCGCACACGGCGCCACGGTCTACGTCGGCGACCACACCGGCGACGTACGCGGCGCGCGGGCGGCGGGCGCACTGTCGGTCGCGGTGGCCTCGGGGCCGTGCGGCGCGGCGGAGCTGCGCGCGGCCGGCGCCGATGTCGTCCTCGACGACCTGACGGCGTTCCCCGGCTGGCTGGCCGGTTACGTCGCGGAGGACGCCGCCTCCGCCTGAGCCTGCCGGCGCTGGCCCAGGACGGAGCGGACCACACCCGCACCGGAGATCAGGAAGCCCACGCCCATCAGCATGCACACCCAGTAGAAGACCGAGGGCAGCGGCTCGGCGCCGATGAACAGTGGGGTCATCGTGGCCAGAGTGGCCAGCGCGCCAATGAGGAACACGATCGCGCCGATTCGGACCAGCAGATCCCCGTCACGGGGCGTTTCGTCAGACACCTGACCAGGGTAAGTCCGGGCCACCGACATCGAGGAACCGCCCGGTACGTCTTGTCACCGCGCGCGGGAGCATTAGCCTTGGTGACGGCGGGTCCGGGTGACCCGCTGCACTGCTATCCAGACCCGTTTTTCCCGCACGCTTTTCCGTAATTTCCGCACTTCCGGCTTTTTTCGAGCAGTCAGCCCGCTTTTTCCCACGAGTACGAGGACGAGGACAGACGTGCCTACCGGCAAGGTCAAGTGGTTCAACAGCGAGAAGGGCTTCGGCTTTCTCTCCCGCGACGACGGCGGTGACGTCTTCGTGCACTCGTCGGTGCTGCCCGACGGCGTGGACGCACTCAAGCCGGGCCAGCGCGTCGAATTCGGCGTCGTCGCCGGTCAGCGCGGCGACCAGGCACTGTCCGTGACCATCCTCGACCCGGCGCCCTCGGTGGCCGCGGCCCAGCGCCGTAAGCCCGATGAACTCGCCTCGATCGTGCAGGACCTCACCACGCTGCTGGAGAACGTCACCCAGCAGTTGGAGCGCGGCCGCTACCCCGAGAAGGCGCACGGCGCCAAGATCGCCGGAATGCTCCGCGCGGTCGCCGACCAGCTCGACGTCTGACCCGCCCCGCCGGGCGCACGCCCGAAGGGGCCGCGCCCGGCCGGAGCGCGTGGATCAGACGAACGTCAGCGCGTCCGGGCCGAGGGGCGGCACCAGCCCCTCGGCCGCCGCACGCGTCAGCAGCCCCCGCACCGCCGCATAGCCGTGCTCGCCGAGGTCGGCGGTGTACTCGTTCACATACAGCCCGATGTGCTGGTCGGCGACGGCCGGGTCCATCTCCTGGGCGTGCCCCAGGACGTACGGACGCGACGCCTCCGGGTCGTCCCACGCCATCCGCACCGACGTCCGCGCCGCGTCCGCCAGCTGCCGCAGCGTCTCCTCGCCCAGCGACCGCTTCGCGATGATCGCGCCCAGCGGGATCGGCAGCCCGGTGGTGCGCTCCCAGTGCTCGCCCATGTCGGCCAGGCAGGTCAGACCGTAGTTGCCGTAGGTGAAGCGGGCCTCGTGGATGACCAGACCGGCGTCGACCTTGCCGTCGCGGACCGCTGGCATGATCTCGTGGAACGGCAGCACCACGATCTCCCCGACGCCGCCCGGCACCTCGGCCGCCGCCCAGAGCCGGAACAGCAGATACGCGGTGGAGCGCTCGCTGGGCACCGCCACCGTCTTCCCGGCCAGCCCCGCCGCGTCGCCGCCCTCGCGGGTCAGGACGAGCGGCCCGCAGCCGCGGCCCAGCGCCCCGCCGCACGGCAGCAGCGCGTACTCCTCGAGGACCCACGGCAGCACCGCGTACGACACCTTCAGCACATCGAACTCGCCGCGCTCGGCCATGCCGTTGGTGCGGTCGATGTCCGCGAAGGTCACCGACAGCTCCGGCGCGCCGGGGACGCGGCCGTGCGCCCAGGCGTCGAAGACGAAGGTGTCGTTGGGGCACGGCGAATAGGCGATGTCCAGCGGCCGGGTCACGGGTCCTCCTCGCGAAAGGGCCCGGCGCGGTGGCCGGGCCGGGGTGTCACAGGGCGCGCAGTGCGGCGGGCAACGCCGCGAACGCGCCGGTCAGCGCGGTGAGCGCCGGGCCGATGCGCCAGGCCGCCCGGTCGCGGGGCCCGACCGCGTTGGAGACCGTACGGACCTCCAGCACGCCCGCGCCGTGCGCCACGGCCGCCTCGGCGACGCCGAAGCCCTCCATGCCCTCCGCCAGCACGCCGGGATGGCGCGCCATCAGCTCCGCCGCGCGCGCCGCGGAGCCGGTCACCGTCGAGACCGTCAGCACCGGTCCGGTGCGCGCCCCGCACGCGGTGGCGACGGCCCGTACCAGCGCCGGGTCCGGGCGGTGCGTGACCGTACCGAAGCCCAGCTCCGTCACCGGCAGAAAGCCCTCGGGCGTCTCGGCGCCCAGGTCGGCGGCGGTGAGCGCGTCCGCGACGACCACCGAGCCGAGCGGGGCGGCGGGCGCGAAGCCGCCGCCGATCCCGGCGGAGATCACCAGGGCGTACGGTGCGCCGTCCAGCGCGGCGGCGGTCAGTGCGGTGGCCGTCCCGGCAGCGGCGGCGGCCGGGCCGACGCCGGCGGCGAGCACGTCGACGGCGGGGCCCGGGGCCGCGCCGCCGGTGTGCAGCGCGAGGCCGCCGGGCAGGGCGCGCGGGGTGTACGGACCGCCCGCGGCGCACACCGCGTCGCGTTCGGCGGCCACCGCCGTGACGACGAGTACCCGCATCAGCCGGCCCGCCCCGCGCTCGCCCGGATCAGCGGGCTCAGTCCTTCTGCTTCAGGTTGAAGTGCCACATGGTCTTGGGGCCCTCGCCCTTGCCCAGCTCCGCGACCTGGAGCGTGACCGACTTGCTGTAGGTGGTCTGGCCGGTCTGCGGGTTCTGCTGCATGAACAGGGTGTCCGCGTCGAAGGAGCGGTACGTCTGGGTGCTCGCCTCACGCATCACGGGGCCACCGCCGATGACGATCCAGCCGGACTTGGCGACGTCCGGCGTCACGCCGACGCGGACCCGCTCACCGGGCTGGACGGTGATGGTCTTGCCACCGTTCTTGGAGATGCAGGTCTCGACCTGCTTCTTGCTCAGCAGCTTGCCGTCGCCGTTGCAGCCGGGCGTGGCCTCGGCGGTGACGGTCGTGGAGCCGACGGTCACGGTCGCCAGGTCGGTCGGCTTCGAGCAGGCGGAGAGGGTGACGAGGCCCAGGGACACGGCACCGATGGCGGCAGCGGCACGGCGGCCCTTGCCCCAGGAGATCATCGCAGCGGTCATGACGGGCAGGCTATCTGGCGCCCCGGCGCGCACCACGCCCGGGTGCGGCGTGCCGCCCCGCGCCGCCCACATGCGCAGCGCCCGCACCCGGCGCCGTCCGCCCTCACCGCACCCGCGCCCGGGCCCGTCCGCCGCGCCGGGCCGCACCCAGCAGCCCCCGTACGGACACCAGCGCGCCCAGCGTCACCAGCGCCGCCGCGACGATCATGCCCACCTTGCCGGAGAGCGGCAGCGCGATGCCGATCGCGCCGCCGACCACCCACGACAGCTGCAACACCGTCTCCGACCGGGCGAACGCGGAGGTGCGCACCGTCTCCGGGACGTCCCGCTGGATCATCGCGTCCAGCGACAGCTTTCCCAGCGCCTGGCAGAGGCCCGCGGTGGCCGCCGCCACCGGCACGACCACCAGCGGCAGCGGCGCGTACCCGACCGTCGCCGCCACCGCCGCGGCCAGCGCGACGCCCAGCACCCCGGCGACGATCCGCTCCGGGCCGCGCGCCCGCAGCCAGGCGCCGACCGCGGTGCCCAGCGCGTTGCCGCCGCCCGCCGCGACCGCGACGAGCCCCAGCGAGGTCGCGGCGCCCAGCCCGTCCAGCGGGTGCTCGCGCAGCAGGAACGCGAGGAAGAACGTCAGCAGCCCCGACAGGGCGCGGAGCGTGGCGTTGGCCTGGAGGCCGTGCAGCACCGCCGGGCCGACGGTCCGCAGCCCCGGCCGCCGCCCCGGCCCCGCGGTCAGCCGCGCGCGGGCCTCCCCCTTCGCCGAGTCGACCGTGTGCGGCAGCGTGAACGAGAGGAAGGTGCCGCCGCAGAACACCAGAAAAGCGCCGAAGAGCGGCCACATCGGCCCGAGCAGATGCAGCCCGCCCCCCAGCGGCGCGGCCACCGCGGTGGTCAGCAGTCCGGCGAGCGTCACCCGCGAATTGGCCTTGACCAGCGAGAACCGCGGCGGCAGCAACCGCGGCACCACGGCGCTGCGCACCACCCCGTACGCCTTCGACGCCACCAGTACGCCCAGCGCCGCCGGATACAGCTCCAGGCCACCGGTGGCGACCGCGCCCGACATCGTCAGGGCCAGCAGCGCCCGCGCCAGCATCGCGGCGGCCATCGCGGCCCGCCGCCCGTGCGGCACCCGGTCGAGCAGCGGCCCGACGATCGGCGCCAGCAGCGCGAACGGCGCCATCGTCACCGCGAGGTAGAGCGCCACCCGGCCCCGTGCCTGGTCGGTCGGTACGGAGAAGAACACCGTCGAGGCCAGCGCGACGGTGATCAGCATGTCGCCGGCGGAGTTCACCGCGTGCAGCTCGATGAGTTTGCCCAGGCCCGATTCGCCCGCGCCGTGCGCATGGGTGGCGCGCCGTACGCCCCGGGCCGCGCCGGTGACCGGGCGGTGCAGCGCCCGCCCGGCGGACCGCCCCGCCTGCCGGACCCGGTCGCGCCCCGCCCCGCTCCGGGTCGACGCGCGCGAGAACCGCGGGCCCCTCGGCCCCTTCGACGCCCGTGCGGCAGCCACCCGGCCATACTGCCCGAATTGGCTGGCTATCGGGTGGTTTTCTGGGCTTGTTGCGTGAGGCGACGGCGGTCCGCGCCCCTCCGGCCCCCACCGGCGGGCCCCGGTGATCACATTTGCCGCTCCCGCCGAGGGGTCGTCCGCGAACGAAGGGGTAGCGTGTGTAGCGCGCCACCGGCGGTCGTCCATGGCCGCGCGCCTTTGCGCGATCCCTCAGAATGGGTCGTGAGAGGTGCGCTCGACCCAAGCGATCGGGCGCGGACGTCGACGCGGTCCCCAGGTCCGCTCCGCCCGCCCCGCCCCGCCGGTCGTCCGGACAAGGACAGGACAGCTCCGGCTGGCGCACCCGTGAGACGGCGTGGAAGAGAGAATCGATTCTTGTGAGTGCTGCGATGCGAAGCCGTACCCCGGACCGCTTGTGCGCCGAGGCGGTCGACCTCGCCCGTGCGGCGGCCGAGGAGACCGCGCTGCCGGGCATGGTCGGCGAGCACCTGGAGGCCGTCGCCGACGGCGACCGCGTCGTCACCCATCTCTTCGCCTGCAAGGAGCCCGGCTACCGCGGCTGGCGCTGGGCCGTCACCGTCGCCCGCGCCTCCCGCGCCAAGATCGTCACGCTGGACGAGTCGGTGCTGCTGCCCGGCCCGGACGCCGTCCTCGCCCCCGAGTGGGTGCCGTGGAGCGAGCGGCTGCGCCCCGGCGACATGGGCCCCGGCGACCTGCTGCCCACCGACGCCGAGGACCTCCGCCTGGAGCCCGGCTACACCGGTGAGGACGCCCCGCCGCCCAACTCCGTCCTCGCCGCGGAGCTGCCCGCCGAGACCGCGGAGATCGCGCAGATCGCCGACACCGAGGACGCCGACGTCGTCCCCGGCTCGCCCGCCGTCCAGCCCGCCCCCGCCCGCGGCGACCTCGCCTCCCTCGCCGACGAACTGGGCATGCGCCGCGCCCGCGTGCTCTCCCGCTACGGCCTGCACGAGGCCGCCGAACGCTGGGACGAGTCCTTCGGCGCCCGCACCCCGATGGCCCAGGCGGCCCCCGCCACCTGCATCTCCTGCGGCTTCCTCACCCCGCTCGCCGGCTCCCTGCGCCAAGCCTTCGGCGTCTGCGCCAACGAGTTCTCCCCCGCCGACGGCCACGTCGTCTCCCTCTCCTACGGCTGCGGCGGCCACTCCGAAGCCGCCGTCATGCCCGCCCCACCCCGCCCCGCCACCCCGGTCGTGGACGAAACCATCATCGAACCCCTCACCCTCCGCCCCGAACCCACCGGCGGCTCCGTAGAGGACACCACCCCCACCGAGGAACTGGGCCACAGCTGACCAGGGCCCGCACCCTGCTTTTTTCTTGCCCCTCCCTCCCGAGGGGGCGGTCCGCACCCGACGTACAACGGGAGGTGGTGGGGGGGGGGGGGGGGGGGGGGGGGGGGGGGGGGGGGGGGGGGAGGGGGGGGGGGGGGGGAGGGGGGGGGGGAACGGCGACGGGGGGAGGGGGAGGGAGAGGGAAT
>NZ_JBVHWT010000011.1:0-3592 GCF_055564055.1 Streptomyces sp. NPDC029159 | reverse complement strand
ACGTCCCCCCCCCCCCCCCCCCCCCCCCCCCCCCCCCCCCCCCCCCCCCCCCCCCCCCCCCCCCCCCCCCCCCCCCCCCCCCACCACCGCACCCACCACTCAGAGGCGGACCGCACCCTCCCCCCGCCGGGCAGGCGGCCCCCCACGCTACGGTCGGGAACACCAACCCGTAGAGCGGAGACGCAAGTGACCGGTACGCCATTGGTCCGCGGGGAGCCCGAGGGCGCAGACCCCTTCGGCACCTCACGGCTGCGGCGCGGAGTGCTGGAGGCGTGGGCCGCCTCCCCCGCCCGCTTCCGTGAGGACGCCAACGCCGAGGAGGACCTCGCCCTCGGCGGCTACCGCGACCGCCTCGCCGTGGAGCTGGCCCAGAACGCCGCCGACGCCGCCGCCCGCGCCGGCGTCCCCGGCCGCCTGCGGCTGACCCTGCACCCGGCCGACGGCGACGACCCCGCCGTCCTCGTCGCGTCCAACACCGGCGCCCCGCTGGACGCCACCGGCGTCGAATCCCTCGCCACCCTCCGCGCCTCCGCGAAGCGCGAGGCCGGCATGGAGACCGGCGCGGTCGGCCGGTTCGGCGTCGGGTTCGCCGCCGTGCTGTCGGTCTCCGACGAACCGGCGTTGATCGGCCGCACCGGCGGCGTCCGCTGGTCGCTGGCCGAGGCGCGCGAACTGGCGAGCCAGGTCGCCGCCCACAGCCCCGGCCTCGGCGGTGAACTGCGCCGCCGCGACGGCCATGTCCCGCTGCTGCGCCTGCCGCTGCCCGCCGAGGGCACCGCCCCCGAGGGGTACGACACCGCCGTGGTGCTGCCGCTGCGCGACGGCGCCGCGCTGGCCCTCGCCGAGCGGCTGCTCGCCGGCATCGACGCCGCCCTGCTGCTGACCCTCCCCGGCCTCGCCGAGATCGTCGTGGAAACCCCGGACGGCGTACGGGAGTTGCGGCGCGCGAGCGACGGCGAGCTGGTCCGGATCGAGGACAGCGAACGCGGCGACACCCGCTGGCGCGTGGCGACCGACGGCGGCCCGCTGGAGCCCGCGCTCCTCGCCGACCGACCGGTCGAGGAACGGCTGCGTCCGGCCTGGTCGGTGACGTGGGCGGTGCCCGTGGACGCCGACGGCAACCCGGCGGCGCCCGGCACCGCGCCCGTGGTGCACGCCCCGACGCCGACGGACGAGCCGATGGGTCTTCCGGCGCTGCTCATCGCGTCGTTCCCGCTGGAGCCGACCCGGCGCCATGTCGCGCCCGGCCCGCTCGCCGACTTCCTGGTGACGCGCGCCGCCACCGCCTACGCCGCCCTGCTCGGCGCCTGGCGCCCGCTGACCACCGCCGCCCTGGACCTGGTGCCCGGCCCGCTCGGCAAGGGCGGCATCGACGCCGAACTCCGCGGCAAGATCCTGGAGTTGCTGCCCCGGACGCGCTTCCTGCCCGGTGCGGCCCCGGCCACCGCCCCGCCTGCCGCACCCGACGACGCCTGGGACGAGCCCGGCGGCGTCGCCCGCGACGGTCTGCGCCCGGTCGACGCGGAGGTCCTGGAGGGCGGCGGCGCCGCCACCGTCGCCGTCCTCGCCGAACTCTTCCCCACGCTGCTCCCCGCCGGACTCGAACGCCGCCCGGAGCTGCGGGCGCTGGGCGTCGCCCGGGTCCCGCTCGGCGAGATGATCGACCGGCTGGCGGGCGTCGAACGCGACCCGTCCTGGTGGCGGCGGCTGTACGACGCGCTGGCCGGCACCGACCCGGAGCGCCTCTCCGGGCTGCCCGTCCCGCTGGCC
Source organism: Streptomyces sp. NPDC029159 (assembly GCF_055564055.1). Classification (NCBI taxonomy): domain Bacteria; kingdom Bacillati; phylum Actinomycetota; class Actinomycetes; order Kitasatosporales; family Streptomycetaceae; genus Streptomyces; species Streptomyces sp. NPDC029159. Next base: position 1,822 of record NZ_JBVHWT010000011.1, on the reverse strand, counting down.
GCCCCGGACGGCGGCGCCGTCCGCACCACGCTCGGCCCGCGGCAGGTGCTGCTGCCCGTACCCGGTGAAGACGCGGCGGACGGCGCGGCGGCCCGCTACGCCACGCTGACCCGCCTCGGCCTGAAGGTCGCCCACCCCGACGCGGTCCACCCGCTGCTGGAGAAGCTCGGCGCGCTCCCCGCCTCACCGCGCGCGGTGCTGACGACGCCGCAGGTCAGGGCGGCGGTCGCGGGCTCCCTCGACGCCGACGAGGACGCCTGGGACCTGCTCGCCGACCCGGACGGACCGGGCGCGCCGCCCGGCGCCGACGAGATCGCCGAGACCGTCCTCGCCCTCGTCCGCGACGCCCACCTCGCGCCCGGCGACGAACCGTGGCTGGCCGCACTCGCCCTCCCCGACGAGGACGGTGAACTGGCGCCCGCCGGTGAACTGGTCTACCCCGGCAGCCCCTTCGAGCAGGTCCTCCGTGAGGGTGAACTCGCCGCCTGCGACGCGGAGTTGGTGGACCGCTGGGGCGAACAACCGCTGACCGCCGTCGGCGTGCTCGCCGCCTTCGCACTGGTCCGCGCCACCGATGTGGTTCTCGACCCGGACGAACTGGAGCCGCGCGAGAGCGACTTCGCCGAACCGGACGACGCCGGGTTGCTCGATGCCGTCGACGTCTGGTGCGAGGACATCCTCGACGCGCTGCCCGACACCCCCGTCCCGCCGGTCGTCACCGAGCTGATCGCCGTCCGCGACCTCGACCTCGTCGACGACGACGCCTGGCCGCAGGCGCTCGCCCTCCTCGCCCAACCGCCGCTGCGCGACGCGCTGACCGCCCCCGTGCGGGTCCTGCTGCCGGACGGCACCACGGAATCCGTCCGCCCCTACACCGCCTGGTGGCTGCGCGGCCATCCGGTCCTCGACGGACGGCACCCCGCCGGACTGCGCTCCGCGGGCGGCGATCCGCTGCTCGCCGGGTTGTACGAGGCGGCCGACGCCGGGGACGTCGATCCGCAGGTGCTGCGGGCGCTCGGGGTGCGCACCTCGCTCGCCGCGCTGCTGGACGAACCGGGCGGCGCCGCCGAACTGCTGGGCCGCCTCGCCGACCCGGAACTGCCCGTCACGGCCGCCCAACTCCACGCGATCCACGGCGAGTTGGCGCTGCTCGACCCGGAGGCGGTGACGCTGCCGGATGCGCTGCGCGCGGTCGTCCCGGACGCCGACGGCGGGCCCGGCGGCGAGGTGCGGGTGGTCGATGCGGCCGAGGCGCTGGTCGCCGACGCGCCGGACCTGATGCCGCTGGCGGCCGGACGGGCGCTGCTGCCCGTCGCCCCGGACCGCGCCGCGGCACTCGCCGAACTCCTCCAGGTCTCCCGGCTGAGCGAGGCGGTGGCGGCCGAGGTGCGCTCCGAGGGCGTCCGCCGTGCGGTGCCCGACGAGGTCCGGGCGCTGCTGGGGCCCGCCACCCCCGAGGCGTACACCGAGCACGAGGAACTGCTGGTCGGCGACGGTGACGGCGAGAGCGAACTGGACTGGCGGCTGACGCCGGACGGCGCGCTGCACGCGGCGACGCTGGAGGGCGTGGCCGCCGGACTGGCGTGGGCCGCCGGTCAGTGGCCCCGCCGCTTCGAGGTCGCCGCCCTCCTGGAGGAGCCGGACCGGGGCGAGGAACTGGCCCGGGCGCGCTGGTTCGACTGACGCACATGACGTGGGGGGGGGGGGGGGGGGGGGGGGGGGGGGGGGGGGGGGGGGGGGGGGGGGGGGGGGGGGGGGGGGGGGGGGGGGGGGGGGGGGGGGGGGGGGGGGGGGGGGGGGGGGTGGGGGGGGGGGGGGGTTT
>NZ_JBVHWT010000010.1:32681-259708 GCF_055564055.1 Streptomyces sp. NPDC029159 | reverse complement strand
CCGGTGCGGTCCGGCCTTTCGGCTTTTCCGCGGTTCCAACCTTACCAGATCCGCTGGGCGTTTCCGGCCCCCTGTTGGAGCGGGGTTGGCCTTCTCGCTTTCGCTTTCCGGCCTTTCCGACTCTATCAGATCCGTTTCTCGCCGTTTCCGGTCCGAATTCGTTTCCGATTGCCCGTCGGAGGGGTTTGCCTCGGGCTGCTTACTTTCGTTTGCGGCGCCTTGGCGTGGTCACTACTTTAGCGGAATTCCCGGATAACCCGTAATCGAGCGGCGCGGTCGAATTTCGGCAACGTGAAAGTGACCCCGTTTGGGGAATCGAGCTTGAGTAGTGGTGGTGCCGCCGTCCGGCTGCGCAGATAGCGCTGCCCATCTCCAGCGGCTCGGGCTACGTTAGACGTTCCAGTTCCGCGAGTCAAGGAGCTGCGGTGCGGGTCACCTGGCCCCGGCGGTGCGGCGCCGCGGTACGTGTGGGCGGTAGCGGCTGACCGTCGGCTCGCCCTCGATCCAGTAGCGCCACGGATGGGCCGCGCCGTCGCCGCCCACGCCGGTGCGGGGGCCGTTCCGTACCTGCTCAGGGGCGGGTGGGCGGCCGTGGAGGACGGAGAGGGGGGCACCGGGGCCGGTGCAGAGGTCGGTGCCGTCGAGGGTGCGGTCGATGTCGAGGGCGGTGGCGAGGCGGGCCGGGCCCTGGGCCAGCTCGTGAGGGCGGCGGGCCTTGGGGCGGCGGGCCCGTGCCAGTTCCGTACCGGTGAGGATCTCCCCGGCTCGTACCAGGACTCCGCTCGCGTGGTGCTCGGGTCCGCAGACGAAGTTGAGGCTGAACCACATGCCGTAGATGAAATAGACGTACGCGTGGCCGGGCGGGCCGAACATCGAGGCGTTGCGTGGGGTGCGGCCCCGGTACGCGTGGGAGCCGGGGTCGCGTTCGCCGGCGTATGCCTCCACCTCGGTGAGGCGCAGTTCGATCGGGCCGTCCGGGGTCGTGCGCACGAGGGTGCGGCCGAGGAGATCGGGGGCGACCTCCAGGACGGGACGGTCGAAGAAGGCGTGCGTGAGCGGCATACGTTCCGGTACGTCGGTCATGTGCGCCGAGGGTAGTGCAGTGGGGAAGGGGGGTGGCGTGGCGCGGGCGGGCGTCCTTGGGAGGCTGGGCCCGGGAACCGGCGGTCGCCGGTTGCCGTCGACAGCGGGCGGCCATGATCACGGCTGCCGGAGCGAGGTCAGGCATCGTGCCTGGGGAGGACGGACATGGGGTTCAAGAAGCTGCTGGCGAGCATGGGGGCCGGAGGCGCGTCGGTGGAGACGGTTCTCTTCGAGGAGAACGTCGTACCCGGTGGCGTCGTTCAGGGCGAGGTGCGGATCCAGGGCGGGTCGGTGGCCCAGGAGATTCAGGGGCTGACGGTCGGGTTGCAGGCGCGCGTCGAGGTGGAGCGCGGCGACGAGGAGTTCAAGCGCAACGTCCAGTTCACCGAGGTGCAGCTCGGCGGGGCGTTCCAGGTGCAGGCCGGGGCGGTGCACACCGTGCCGTTCGGGCTGGAGATTCCTTGGGAGACGCCGATCACCACGTTCCTCGGGCAGCATCTGCGCGGGATGAGCGTGGGGGTGACGACGGAGCTGGCGATTGCGCGGGCGGTGGACTCCGGGGACCTCGACCCGGTGAACGTGCACCCGATCCCGGCGCAGCAGGCGATCCTCGACGCGTTCGGGCAGCTCGGGTTCCGCTTCAAGTCGGCCGACCTGGAGCAGGGGCACATCCGGGGGACGCGGCAGCGGCTGCCCTTCTACCAGGAGATCGAGTTCTCCGCGCCGCAGCAGTACCGCGGGCTCAACGAGGTCGAGCTGTCGTTCGTCGCCGACGACCGGGAGATGGACGTGGTGCTGGAGATGGACAAGAAGGGCGGGCTGATCAGCGACGGGTCGGACACGTACCGGTCGTTCACGGTGGGGCTGCACGACTTCCAGCAGACCGATTGGGCGGGGTATCTCCACCACTGGCTGGCCGAGGTCGGCGGGAAGCGGAACTGGCTCTAACCTGGCCGGACAGTGTCAGCAAGCGACCAGGAGGTGTCGAGGTGTCCGAGCTGAAGCGGCGACCGCTCCCGCACGATTTCCACCCGCAGGTACCGGAGTTCACGGTGGCCAGCGACGAGGTGGCGCCGGGCGGGACGCTGGGTTCCGCGCAGGTGTACGCCGAGGGCAACCGTTCGCCGCAGCTGCGGTGGGAGGGTGCGCCCGCGGGGACGAAGAGTTACGCCGTCACCTGCTTCGATCCGGATGCGCCGACCGGCAGCGGTTTCTGGCACTGGTCGGTGTTCGACATCCCGGCATCGGTGACGGAGCTGCCGGCGGGTGCCGGGTCCGGTGCGATGGAGGGGCTGCCCGAGGGCGCGGTCCACGTCCGTAACGACTACGGGACACGGGACTTCGGCGGTGCCGCGCCGCCGCCCGGGGACGGTCCGCACCGGTACGTCTTCACGGTGTACGCGGTCGACCAGGACAAGCTGGGGCCCGACGGCGATGCGTCGCCCGCGGTCGTCGGCTTCAATCTGCGGTTCCACACGCTCGGCCGGGCCCAGTTGGTGGCCGAGTTCGAGGTGCCTGCGGAGGGCTGAGGCCCGTAATTGCGTTGCGCCCCGGTGTTCCTCGCACGCAGGGTGGTTCCGGTCGGTGGCCCCTTTCGGGCCGCCGGGCAGCCGGTACCGCTGCGGCGGGAGCACCGGGGCGCAGGTGTGTCGCCCCTGCTCGCCGGGGGTCGGGCGCGTGGTGCGTCCGGTCGCCTCGCCGGTCGCCGTACGCTCCGGATCCGAGCGGTACACGGGGGTGGGATCCGGGGCGCACTCCCCCTTTGTCCGCCCGCTGCGTGGGCCGCGCCCGGGTGTCATACGTCCTTGCCGCCCGTGGTGTTCCGGGCTCTTCGCGCACCCGGCGGGTCGCCTTCGCTTCGTTCGCCGATCACCCGTCATTTCCCTTGTGGCAGGGGAAATTGCGTTGTGGCGGGAAATGCTTCCCCTGCACAGTGGAGCCACTTCGCCGCGGGGCGAACGGGCCGGGAGGTGGGCGGGATGCGCGAGACGCTGGTGCTCAACGCGAGCTTCGAGCCGCTGTCGACGGTGACGTCGCGTCGGGCCGTGGTGCTGGTGATGCAGGAGAAGGCCGTCGTCGAGCACGCGCATCCGGGGCTGCGGATCCGGGCCGCTTCGGTGGAGGTGCCGGTGCCGCAGGTGATCCGGCTCAGCCGGTACGTACGGGTGCCGTTCCGGAGATGGGCGCCGTGGTCGCGGCGGGGTGTGCTGGTGCGGGATCAGCACCGGTGCGCGTACTGCGGGCGGCGGGCGACGACCGTCGATCACGTCGTGCCGCGCTCGCACGGCGGCGGTGACACCTGGCTGAATACCGTCGCTTCCTGTGCGGAGGACAACCACCGGAAGGCGGACCGTACGCCGGAGCAGGCCGGGATGCGGCTGCTGCGGCGGCCGTTCGAGCCGACGCCCGCGGAGGCGATGCTGTCGGCGCTCGGGGTGTCCGTGCGCGAGGAGCTGCCGGAGTGGGCGTCGCCTGCGGCGTGACGCCCGGGCGCGGGGGCCGTCGTGGGCAGGTGCCTCAGCGGACGAGCTGGACGATGGCCACCACGCCGACGAGGACGATGACGGTACGCAGGACGGCGGGCGGCAGCCGGCGGCCGATGGTCGCGCCGATACGGCCGCCGAGGACCGAGCCGGTGGCGAGGAGGGCGACGGCCGTCCAGTCGAAGTGGGCGACGAAGAGGAAGAGCACCGCGGCGACGCCGTTGACCAGCAGGGTGAGGACGTTCTTGAGGGCGTTGAGCCGCTGCAGGCCCTCGTCGAGCACCAGGCCCGTCATCGAGAGGTAGAGGACGCCCTGGGCGGCGCCGAAGTAGCCACCGTAGACGCTGGCCAGCAGCAGTCCGGTGAAGAGGACGGGGCCGCCGTGGCGGCGGGGTGCGGTGCCGTTGCGGGCCCTGCGGGCGCGGAGGGCGGTGGCGAGTCGGGGCTGGGCGACGACGAGGACGAGTGCCATGCCGACGAGGGCGGGGACGATCGCGTCGAAGGCCGTGGACGGCAGGGCGATCAGCAGGACCGCGCCGGCGGCGCCGCCGAGGAGGGCGGCGGTGCCGAAGAGGAGGATGCGGGGGCGCTGGCCGGTCAGTTCGCGGCGGTAGCCGAAGGCGCCGCTGAGTGAACCGGGCACCAGGCCGAGGGTGTTGGAGACGTTCGCGGTGACGGGCGGGAGGCCGACGGCGAGGAGCACCGGGAAGGTGATGAGGGTGCCGGAGCCGACGATGGTGTTGATCGTCCCGGCGCCGAGGCCCGCGGCGAGGACGGCGAGTGCTTCCCAGGTGGTCACGCAGTCCCCCGTGGTCGTCGGGTGTGGATGCGTCCGATCATGCAACAGGGGGTGCCTCCCCGGTCCGTGTGACCGGTGAGACACCCCCTGAGGGCAGGTGGGTCAGTCGATGGGCGGTGCCTGGCGGGGCGTCGGGGTCTTGACGAGCGGGTCCTTGCCGCCGCCGGGGGTGAAGTTGCCGAGGGCGCCGCCGAGGCCCTTGAGGGCGTCGCCGATCTCGCTGGGCACGATCCAGAGCTTGTTGGCGTCGCCTTCGGCGATCTTCGGAAGCATCTGGAGGTACTGGTACGACAGCAGCTTCTGGTCCGGGTCGCCGGCGTGGATGGACTCGAAGACCGTACGGATCGCCTGGGCCTCACCCTCGGCGCGGAGCGCGGCGGCCTTGGCCTCACCTTCGGCGCGGAGGATGGCGGACTGCTTCTCACCCTCGGCGGTCAGGATCTGGGACTGCCGGGTGCCTTCGGCCTGGAGGATGGCTGCGCGCTTGTCACGGTCGGCGCGCATCTGCTTCTCCATCGAGTCCTGGATGGAGGTCGGCGGCTCGATGGCCTTCAGCTCGACGCGGTTGACGCGGATGCCCCACTTGCCGGTGGCCTCGTCGAGGACGCCGCGCAGCGCCGCGTTGATCTCCTCGCGGGAGGTCAGGGTGCGCTCCAGGTCCATGCCGCCGATGATGTTGCGGAGCGTGGTGACGGTGAGCTGCTCGATCGCCTGGATGTAGCTGGAGACCTCGTAGGTCGCGGCGCGGGCGTCGGTGACCTGGTAGTAGATGACGGTGTCGATGTTGACGACGAGGTTGTCCTGGGTGATCACCGGCTGCGGCGGGAACGGCACGACCTGTTCGCGGAGGTCGATGCGGTTGCGGATCGAGTCGATGAACGGGACGACGATGTTGAGGCCCGCGTTGAGGGTGCGGGTGTAACGGCCGAAGCGCTCGACGATGGCGGCGCTCGCCTGGGGGATGACCTGGATCGTCTTGATGAGTGCGATGAACACGAGCACCACCAGGATGATCAGGACGATGATGATCGGTGCCACTGCGACTCCCGTGCCCTTCGTCTGGTCCTCCGGCCGTGGCCGGCTTGGGTGTTGATCGAGTCTTTCAGACTCGTGGTGCGTCGTCAGTGCGTTCCGGTCAGATGACCACAACGCTTTCCGGTCAGATCACCACGGCGGTGGCGCCTTCGATCTCCACGACGTCGACCTGGGATCCGGGTTCGTAGGCGCGGTCGCCGTCGAGGGCGCGGGCCGACCAGATCTCGCCGCCGAGCTTGATGCGGCCCCCGGCGCCGTCCACGCGCTCCAGGACGGTGGCGCTCTTCCCCTTGAGGGCGTCGATGCCGGAGGCGAGGACGGGTCGCTGGGTGCGGTGGCGGTTGGCGAGGGGGCGGACGACGGCGACGAGCGCGACGGAGACCGCGGCGAAGACGAGGAACTGTATGACGGTGCCGCCACCGAGCGCTGCGGTGACGGCACTTGCGACGGCGCCGACCGCGAACATCCCGAACTCGGGCATCGCGGTCACGACGAGCGGAATTCCCAGCCCCACGGCGGCGATCAGCCACCACACCCATGCGTCCACCGCTTCATGGTAGGGCGGGGGTGCTCCGCGGGAACAGGGCGTAAAGCGTCAGGAAAGGGGCAGTCCCTGGGCGGTCCAGCGGTCGCTGCCGTTCCGCTCGACGATCAGGGGGAGACCGAAGCAGCGGGAGAGGTTGGCGGAGGTCAGTTCGAGGTCGAGGGGACCGGCGGCGAGGACCTTGCCCTGACGGATCATCAGGACGTGGGTGAAGCCGGGGGCGATCTCCTCGACGTGGTGGGTGACCATCACCATCGAGGGGGCGTACGGGTCGCGGGCGAGGCGGCCCAGGCGGCGGACGAGGTCCTCGCGGCCGCCGAGGTCGAGGCCGGCGGCGGGCTCGTCGAGGAGGAGCAGTTCGGGGTCGGTCATCATGGCGCGCGCGATGAGGGTGCGCTTGCGCTCGCCCTCGGAGAGGGTGCCGAACTTCCGGTCGAGGTACTCGGTCATACCGAGGCGGTCGAGGAAGGCGCGGGCGCGCTGCTCGTCGATGTCCTCGTAGCTCTCCTGCCAGTGGGCGGTCATGCCGTAGGCGGCGGTGAGAACGGTCTGCAGGACGGTCTGGCTGCGGGGGAGCTTGTCGGCGAGGGCGATGCCGGCGATGCCGATGCGCGGGCGGAGGTCGAAGACGTCGACCCGGCCGAGGCGCTCGCCGAGGATGGTGGCGCTGCCCTTGGTGGGGAAGAGGTAGCTGGAGGCGAGGTTGAGCAGGGTGGTCTTGCCGGCGCCGTTGGGGCCGAGGATGACCCAGCGCTCACCCTCCTTCACCGACCAGGAGACCTGGTCCACCAGAGCCCGCCCTTCGCGGACCACGGATACGTCCACCAGCTCCAGCACATCGCTCATGAGTGCCCTGTCTCCCATTGCTTCTCGGTCGTCACGTGCGCCAGCGGGCGCGTCCCCCGTGCAAACCTACGCCACTCGATGTCAGTGCCGTTCCCTAGGCTGGGGGGCATGCTCGATGAACCTCGTTCGGGACGGCTGGCGGCATGGGGAAATGCCCTTTTGGCCGGACTTGTCTCGCTTGATGACGCCGCGGAGCGGATCGCGGACGACGACGCCGTGCACCGGGTGCGGGGCCTGCCGGGTGAGGCCGCGCCGGTGGGGCTGACGCTGGCGCTCGGCCGGCTGCGGGCGATGGGTGCGGTGGGGCTGCGGGTCGCGCTGCCCGCGCCGGGGCATCCGCTGGGGCTGAGCGGGCCGCCGGAGTTCAACGCCCGGGCGCTGGACGCCGGGGAGGCGGTGCTGGTCGCGGGCGCCGGCGTCGGTCTGGTGCCGGAGATACACCGGGCGGGGCCGGACGGCGGCGCCGGGCCGGACGTCCATGTCGAGGTGGTGTGGGAGTGCCTGCCGGTGCGGGAGGCGCCGCCCGCCGACGTGCCGTCGCTGGGCGAGGCGGAGCGGGAGCTGGCGGAGGCGCTGCGGGAGGCGACCGAGGTGCTGACGCGGCTGGACGTGGCCGGTTCCGGGCCGGTGGCCCAGGCCGCGCTGGAGGCGTACCGGGCGCGGGCCGAGGCCGGGCGCCAGGTGCTGGCGCCCGGATATCCGCCGCGTGCGGTGCGGGTGCTGGAGCTGGCGCAGCGGGTGGGCGCGCTGCTCGCCATCGCACGGGGCGCGGGCGGGGACGGCCGGGAGCACGGCGGTGCGGTCAGCTCGTCGGAGATCGCGGCCCGCGCGCAGGCGCTGCGTCCGGTGGAGCGTACGGCCCGGCGGGCGCAGGTCGCGGCGTACAACGCGGCGGTGGAGGAGCGGGAGCGGCGGGGGTGAGTGCCGGTCCGGGCCGGGCCGGGGTGGGCGACTGCCTGTTCCCGGTGCGGTTCGCGGCGTACCGGTCCGGTGGCGCGTACCGGACCGGTGGCTCGGTGAGCGGTCAGCCGCCCACCCCGTGGCGGACCGCCCAGAGGGCGGCCTGGGTGCGGTCGGCGAGGTCCAGCTTCATGAGGATGTTGGAGACATGGGTCTTGACGGTCTTCTCGGAGAGGACGAGCGCGCGGGCGATCTCGCGGTTGGAGCGTCCGTCGGCGATCAGGCCGAGCACCTCGCCCTCCCGCTCGGTGAGCGTGGTGCCGCGGCCCTGACCGTTGCCGCCCTCGTCCTGGGTGAGGAGGGCGCCGGCCACCTCCGGCTGGAGCAGCACATGTCCGGCGTGGACGGAGCGGATGGCGCCGGCCAGTGCCTCGGGGTCGATGTCCTTGTAGACATAGCCGGCGGCCCCGGCGCGCAGGGCGGGGACGACGGTGCGCTGTTCGGTGAAGCTGGTGACGATCAACACCCGGGCGGGGTTGGTCAGTTCGCGCAGGGTGCGCAGCGCCTCGATGCCGTCCGTGCCGGGCATCTTGACGTCCATCAGGACGACGTCGGGGCGGAGCCGTTCGGCGGCGGCGATGCCTTCCGTGCCGTCGGCCGCCTCACCTACCACCTCGATGTCGTCCTGGATCTCCAGGAACGTCCGCAGCCCGCGGCGGACCACCTGGTGGTCGTCGACCAGCAGCACCCGGATGGTGCCGGTGCCGCCCGCGGGGTCCGTGGGGGCCTCGGCGGCGTCGGGGGCGGGGGCGGCGCCCGGGGGGACGCGGCGCGGCTCGCGGCCGTCGCGCTGTTCGTCCCGGTTGCCGATTCCGGTGTTCTCAGCCACCGGGCACCTCCATCTCTACAGCGGTGCCCTGGCCGGGCTCCGATTTCACGGTGAGCACGCCACCGACGCCGTTGGCGCGGTCGCGCATCGACACCAGACCCAGGTGGCGGCCGGCCGTCCGGACCGCGCCGGGGTCGAAGCCGCAGCCGTCGTCGGCGATCCGGAGCAGTGCGCCCTGGCCGTGCCGGGCGAGGGTGACGTCGACGCGCTCGGCGCCACTGTGCCGCAGCGCGTTGTGCAGCGCCTCCTGGGCGACGCGGAGCAGCGCCTCCTCCTGGGAGGAGGGCAGGGCGCGGACGCCCTGGGCGCCGAAGGTGACGCGGGCGGTGTGGGCACGGTCGAGGACCTGCGCCTGGGAGCGGAGGGTGGCGATCAGCCCGTCCTCGTCGAGGGCGGCGGGGCGCAGCTCGACCACGGCGGCGCGCAGTTCGTCGGCGGCCTCGGCGGCCAGTGCGGCGACCTGGTGCAGCTCGCACTTGGCGCGGTCCGGGTCGCGGTCGACGAGCGCGGTGGCGGCCTGGGCGGTGAGCCGGAGCGAGAAGAGCTTCTGGGCGACGGCGTCGTGCAGCTCGTGGGCGAGGCGGGCGCGCTCCCCCGCGATGGTCAGCTCGCGGCTGCGTTCGTAGAGGCGGGCGTTGGTGAGGGCGATGGCGGCGTGCTGGGCGAGGATGCCCAGGAGGCGTTCGTCCTCGGCGGTGAAGCCGCAGCCGCCGGCCGGTTTGGGGCAGCGCTTGTTGGCGAGGAAGAGGGCGCCGAGGATCTCGTCGCCGTCGGCGACCGGCAGGCCGATGAAGTCGGACATGTCGGGGTGGGCGGCGGGCCAGCCGCCGAAGCGGGGGTCCTTGCGGACGTCGGCGAGACGCTCGGGGGTGGCGTGGTGGAGCATCGCGGCGAGGATGCCGTGCTGGCGGGGCAGCGGGCCGATGGCCTTCCACTGCTCCTCGCTGACGCCGTCCACCACGAACTGCGCGAAGCCGCCGTGGTCGTCGGGCACGCCGAGGGCGGCGTATTCGGCGTCGAGCAGTTCCCGGGCCGAGGCGACGATCGTCTTGAGGACGTCGCGCACCTCCAGATGCCGGCTCATCGCGAGGATCGCGCTGCTCACCGCGGGGATTCCGGCTCCCGGTCCGTTGGTCATACGTTTCACGGTACCGGCGCCCGGCGAGGGGTGTATCGGTCCGCCGCCGCGCCGGTCCTCGGTCTCCGGACCTAGGCAAGCCGTCGCCATTTCCGGCTTAACGGTCATTTTTCACCTTAGATTCAAACAGCGCCTAGTCCCCTATATAGGGACACTCCGCGCACATCCTTACTCATCCCCTCTCCCCCGCGGTGCGGATCACGCCGAAGTCCGCGGATTCGGCGGTCCGCGCCCCGGGAGGACGTCCGCGGTTCCAGACTCGGCGCATGACAGAAGCGACGAGGACCTGGACCCCGACCCATGGCGACCCCTACCGAGGCGTTCCGTACCGTCCCGCGCGGATACCGGCGGCGGAGTCGCTCGCCCGCGCGGCGGAGCTGCGGGAGCGGATGGATCAGAGGCGGACCGTGCGGCAGTTCTCCACCGACCCGGTGCCCGAGCAGGTCGTCCGGGACGCCATCGCCTGTGCGGCGACCGCGCCGTCCGGGGCGCATCAGCAGCCGTGGACATTCGTCCTGGTCAAGGACCCGGACGTACGGCGGCGGATCCGGGCGGCGGCGGAAGAGGAGGAGCGCGTCTCCTACGAGGGGCGGCTGGGCGAGGAGTGGCTGGCCGCGCTGCGCCCGCTGGGGACGGACGAGGTGAAGCCGCATCTGACCGATGCGCCGTATCTGATCGTGGTGTTCCAGCAGCGGCACTGGCTGGGCGAGGACGGCAGCAAGCGCAAGCACTACTACGTCGACGAGTCGGTGGGCATCGCGGTCGGGATGCTGCTGTCCGCACTGCATCTGTCGGGGCTGGCGGCACTGGTGCACACGCCGAGCCCGATGCGGTTCCTGCAGGAGGTTCTGGGGCGTCCGGCCAACGAGAAGGCGTTCGCCGTGATCCCCGTGGGATACCCCGCCGAAGAGTGCGAAGTGCCGGATTTGATCCGAAAGTCCCTTGACCAGGTCCTGGTCGAGATCTGAGGCCCTGCAGCCTCATACGTACTGTGCAAATGCGATCACACCCGGCGAAGCAAACCTCGCCCGGGTGTGACGCCGCGCATAGGGCCCAGGTCACCTACGACCCGCTTTAGTCGCCCGGCAAACCCTCATGAGCTGGGCGTCTCCCCCGGTGGAGGCCTCACATGGCACCCCGGTTCCACTATTCCGGGTCGTATGTCACCTCATTGCCCGGCGAATTTACGGCCGCTAAGAATGGCTCCCGTCGCTCGGCGCCGCGGTCTCCACCCGGCGTTCTCCGCCACCGACGGCCCCCGGCGACGTCCCCCTTTTCGGAAGGTCTACTTCGCCATGCCCAAGCACGCCCTTTTCGGCCTTGACCGCCTGACGCGGACCCACAAGCTCTCCGCCGCCGGCATCGCCGCGGCCGGTGCCGCCGCCCTCGCCTTCACCGTCGTACCGGGCGCGGACGCCGGGCAGAGCACCGGACGGGCCGCGGCCGCCGCCCACGTGCAGCCGGTCGCCTTCAGCAGCACCGTCGGCACCGCGGCGCAGACCCAGCAGGCCACCATCGCCAGGCAGGCGGACGCCTCCACCAAGGCCGGCCAGGCCGAGGCCGCCGCCAAGGCCAAGGCTGCCGCGAAGGCCAAGGCCGAGGCCGCAGCGAAGGCGAAGGCCGCCAAGGAGCGCGCCGTGCAGCAGACCGCCAGCCGCTCCACCGACCGTGCCGTGCTGCCCGTCGCCGCGAAGACCCCGGCCAAGACCTACTCGAACAACCTCGACGGCTGGATCCGCCAGTCGCTCGACATCATGGCCGACAAGGGCATCCCCGGCTCGTACGACGGCATCTACCGGAACATCATCCGGGAGTCCGCGGGCAACCCGATGGCCATCAACAACTGGGACATCAACGCCGTCAACGGCGTGCCCTCCAAGGGCCTGCTCCAGGTGATCGCCCCGACCTTCCAGAGCTACCACGTCGACGGCACCTCCTGGGACATCTACGACCCGGTCGCCAACATCACCGCCGCCTGCAACTACGCGGCCGACAAGTACGGCTCGATGGACAACGTCAACTCCGCCTACTGAGCGGACCGCGTCCGACCGCCGAGGGGCGGCACCCGATCACGGGGGCCGCCCCTCGGCGGTGGTGCGTCACGGACGCCGGGTCACTTGCGCATGACCTCCGGCTCGTGGCGGCGCAGCAGGCGGGCCACGACGAACGCGAGGGCGACGCCGAGCGTGACCAGGATGATCATGTCCATCACGTAGACGCCGGTCTGGTGCTGCCACAGCGGATCGGGGTTGGCGGGCGTCCCCTTGGCCGGGTTGGCCGGCTCCCACGGCAGCAGACGGTTCATGTCGGCGGTCGCGCCCATCGCGGCGACGGCCCAGCGCGACGGCATCAGCCAGGAGAACTGCGCCACGCCGATCGTGTCGAACAGCTGGAAGAGCACGCCGGTGAAGACGACCTGGACGATGGCGAACATGACCAGCAGCGGCATGGTCTTCTCGGCGGTCTTGACCAGCGCGGAGATGATCAGGCCGAACATCATCGAGGTGAAGCCGAGCGCGATGATCGCCAGCGTCATCTCGACGCCCGGCATGTTGCGGAAGATCACGCCCTCCGCGGGCATCGTCCGCGTGGCGAAGCCGATCACCGAGATGATCACGCCCTGGAAGGCGGTGGCCACGCCCAGAACGATCACCTTGGACATCAGATACGCCGACCGCGACAGGCCGGTGGCCCGTTCGCGCTCGTAGATGACCCGCTCCTTGATCAACTCACGGACGGAGTTGGCGGCGCCGGAGAAGCACATGCCGACCGCGAGGATCAGCATGATCGTGGAGGCGTCGCGGTTGGCGCCGTGCCGGTTCTCCGGCCCGTACCCGAAGCCGTAGTCGCTGGGGATCAGCATCGAGACGATGCCGAGGACCGCGGGCAGCGCCAGCATCAGGACCAGGAAGCCGCGGTCGGAGGCGAGCACCGAGACATAGCGGCGCATCAGCGTCCACAGCTGGGAGCCCCAGCTCTGGGATTGCTGCATCCGGGCGGGCGGCGACTGGATCTGCACCGACTGCGGGGCGACCGCGTCGATGTCCGCCGCGTACATCTGGTAGTGCGGGGAGCCGCGCCAGCGGCCCATCCAGTCGTAGTCGCGGTAGTTCTCGAACGCCGAGAAGACGTCGGCCCAGGAGTCGTACTGGAAGAAGTTCAGTGCCTCCTCCGGCGGACCGAAGTAGGCGACGCCCCCGCCCGGCGCCATGACCAGCAGCTTGTCGCAGATGGCCAGCTCGGCGACGGAGTGCGTGACGACCAGGACGGTACGGCCGTCGTCGGCGAGGCCGCGCAGCAGCTGCATGACGTCGCGGTCCATGCCCGGGTCGAGGCCGGAGGTCGGCTCGTCGAGGAAGATCAGCGACGGCTTGGTCAGCAGCTCCAGGGCGACCGAGACGCGCTTGCGCTGGCCGCCGGAGAGCGAGAAGACCTTCTTGTCCCGGTGCACATGGAGCTTCAGCTCGTGCAGCACCTCGTCGATCCGCGCCTCGCGCTCGGCCTCCGCGGTGTCCCCGGGGAAGCGGAGCTTGGCGGCGTAGCGCAGCGCCTTCTGGACGGTCAGCTCCTTGTGGAGGATGTCGTCCTGCGGGACCAGACCGATGCGCTGGCGCAGTTCGGCGAACTGCTTGTAGAGGTTCCGGTTGTCGTAGAGGACGTCGCCCTCGTTGGCGGGGCGGTAGCCGGTGAGCGCCTTGAGGAGGGTCGACTTGCCGGAGCCGGACGGGCCGATGACCGCGATCAGCGACTTCTCCGGGACGCCGAACGAGACGTCCTTGAGGATCTGCTTGCCGCCGTCGACGGTGACCGTGAGGTGGCGGGCCGAGAAGGAGACGTCGCCGGTGTCGACGAACTCCTCCAGCCGGTCGCCGACCAGGCGGAACGTGGAGTGACCGACGCCGATGATGTCGTTCGGGCCGATGGCGGCGGAGCCGGACCTGGGGACCGGCTGACCGTTGACGTAGGTGCCGTTGTGGCTGCCGAGGTCACGGATCTCGAAGCGGCCGTCGGGGGTGGCGTGGAACTCCGCGTGGTGGCGGGAGACCTGGAGGTCGGAGACGACCAGCTCGTTCTCCAGCGCACGACCGATGCGCATCACCCGGTCGAGTTCCAGACGGTGGAACGTGGTGGGGTTGCGGTCGCCGCCCTGCGGGGCGGGCTGCTGCCGGTCCTGCTGCGGCGGGACGTAGGGCTGACCGGCACCGGCGGGCGGCTGGTGCCCCTGCGCGACGGGCGGCTGCTGCCAGCCCTGCGCGGCGGCCTGCTGCGGCGCCGCGGCGGGCGCGCCGTAGGCGCCGGCGCCCTGGGCGGCGGCGCCCTGGGCGGCGGCCGGTGCGGCGGCGCCCGACAGGGTGATCCGCGGGCCGTCGGTCGCGTTGCCGAGGTGGACGGCCGAACCGGCGCCTATCTCCGTCTGCTGGATCCGCCGGCCCTGGACGTACGTGCCGTTGGTGCTGCCCTGGTCTTCGATGACCCAGCTGTGTCCGGCCCACCGCACGACGGCGTGACGCCAGGAGACCCTGGCGTCGTCGAGCACCATGTCGCCCTGCGGATCACGGCCCACGATGTAGGACCGGGACGGATCGAGCGTCCAGGTCCTACCGTTCAATTCCAGTACGAGTTCAGGCACTCCACGCCCCATTACATAGTCCCCCGAGTGACGCCCTGTATGGGAATCCAGGGATGGCGAACATCGTGGGGAACTATTTCAGGCTCGGCCCGCCTACCGGAAACTGGGACGCGGGCCCGGCGCGGACCGCGAACAGGAGGCCCGTACGGCGACGCGGACGGCACCCGTCAAACCACACGGGAGCGGCGAAACCGTGCACCGCAACCGGCCGCGGAGCGCTCTGTTCCAGCCGCCGGGAGGGGTTCGACGGGCCGGAAAGGGATGCGGACACGAGTCCATAACGATCAGCTGCGGGGCGGCCCGGAGGCCGTCCGGACGGGGTCGGGGAGCCCGTTCCACGGCTGGTCGCAGGGGGTCCGTAAGCGTGATCGGGGCGCCGTGTGCGGCGGTCCGGACAACGGACAGGTGTACGGGCGAACGCGCCGGGCGGTTACCGTAAAGGCACCATGAGCGCATCGCAGATCCCGCCTGCCACCGCCGTACCGGGCGATGACGTACCGACCCTCCTCGTGAAGATCTTCGGGAAGGACCGGCCCGGCATCACCGCAGGTCTCTTCGACACCCTCGCCGCCTACTCCGTCGACGTCGTCGACATCGAACAGGTCGTGACCCGTGGCCGCATAGTGCTGTGCGCCCTGGTCACCGCGCCCGCCACCGGGGCCGAGGGAGCCTCCGAGGGCGGCCTGCGGGCCACCGTCCACAGCTGGGCCGATTCGCTGAACCTCCAGGCCGAGATCATCTCCGGCCGGGGCGACAACCGTCCGCGCGGCACCGGACGCTCCCACGTCACCGTGCTGGGCCATCCGCTGACCGCCGAGTGCACCGCCGCGATCACCGCCGCCATAACGTCCAGCGGCGGCAACATCGACCGTATTTTCCGGCTCGCCAAGTACCCGGTGACGGCCGTGGAGTTCGCAGTGTCCGGCGCCGCCACCGACGCGCTGCGCTCCGTACTGGCACCGGAGGCGGCCCTCCTCGGCGTCGACATCGCCGTGGTGTCGGCGGGGCTCCAGCGCCGGGCGCAGCGGCTGGTCGTCATGGACGTCGACTCGACGCTGATCCAGGACGAGGTCATCGAGCTGTTCGCGGCGCACGCCGGATGCGAGGCGGAGGTCGCCGAGGTCACCGCGCGGGCGATGCGCGGTGAGCTGGACTTCGAGCAGTCACTGCACGCCCGGGTCGCACTGCTGGCCGGCCTCGACGCGTCCGTCGTGGAGACGGTACGCAAGGAGGTCCGGCTCACGCCGGGCGCCCGCACCCTCGTCCGCACCCTCAAGCGGCTCGGCTACCAGGTCGGCGTCGTCTCCGGCGGATTCACGCAGGTCACCGACGCGCTCCAGGAAGAACTGGGGCTGGACTTCGCCGCCGCCAACACCCTGGAGGTCGCGGACGGAAAGTTCACCGGCAAGGTGACCGGCGAGATCGTGGACCGGGCCGGCAAGGCGCGGCTGCTGCGCAGCTTCGCGCAGCAGGCCGGGGTGCCGCTGGCACAGACCGTCGCCATCGGCGACGGCGCCAACGACCTGGACATGCTCAACACCGCGGGCCTCGGCGTCGCCTTCAACGCCAAGCCGATCGTCCGCGAGGCCGCACACACCGCCGTGAACGTGCCCTTCCTCGACACCGTGCTCTACCTGCTGGGCATCACACGGGAAGAGGTGGAGGCGGCGGAGACGCATGTGGGGTGAGGGGGTGGGGTGAGGGGGCGGGCCGAGGGTGTGAGGGCTTGCGGGGCTCGGGGGCGTTGGGGTCCCGAGCCCTGTTGGGGGCCCTCCCCCTCCCCCACCCTCCCTCTCCCCCAAGCGGTCAGCTCGTCGGCGCCTGTGGTTCGTCAGCGCCGCGCCCCCGGGCCCTGCGGGCCTCACTCGTGGGGCGGCCAGTACGCGGTGAGGCGGCCCACGCCGTGCTCGACGGACTTCCAGGAACCGTTGAACTCGATGACGGCCATGGTCGACGTCGGGAATCCGCCGCGGTTCATGCGCGCCAGCAGATCTCCTTCCGCCTCGCCCGCCAGCGCGTCGGCGAGTGCGTGTACTCCGGGGTTGTGGGCGACCACGAGCAGGTTGGTCACTTCGTCGGAGGTCTCGTTGAGCACCGCGATCAGTTCGCCGAGCGAAGCCTCGTAGAGCCGCTCGTCGTAGACGGTCTTGGGGCGCTGGGGCAGTTCGCCGACGAAGAGCTTCCAGGTCTCACGGGTGCGGGCGGAGGTTGAGCAAAGAGTGAGATCGGGGGTGATCCCGGCTCCGGCCAGCCGTCGTCCGGCTGCCGGGGCGTCCATCCGGCCGCGGTCGGCGAGCGGGCGCTCGTGGTCGCTCTCTTGTGTCCATTCGGCTTTTGCGTGTCGGAGGAGGACGATCCGGCGAGGTGTATCGGCGCTCATGGTTCCCAGCTTCGCATGAAAGGCGGCGCGGGGCGCGGGGTGTTGGGAGGCTCCCTCCGGGGTGTGACCGCGCTCCGGCGACGGGGTGAGCGAAGCCCCGCGGCGGGTCAGACGGAGAGGGTACGGGCCGCTATCTCCAGCAGGCGCGTCGCCGCGGTGGGTGTCGGCGCGGCGGAGGTCACCGGCAGGGCGAGCAGGAGCGCGAAGGTGGCGACCGGGAGTGCCAGCGCCCACCACGGCGGCTGTCTCCGCACGGCCTCGGCGCGCGGCGCGGGCCGGGCGGCGTCGTGCCGGGGCACGGGGCCGGCGGTGCAGCGGGACGCGGTGGACATGATCGCCTCCGTGACGGGTCGAAGTGCGCCGCAGGTGGGGCGCGCACCGCGGGGTGCGGTGTTCTTCGAAGGTACGGGGGACGGGTGGGCGTTCCTATCCGGGAAATCCCCCACTGATCCCTGAGGCTGATCCCCTAGGGGATCTCGATCACCGGCCGGTCGGGGCTCGTCCGCGACCGGCCGCCGATCGGGCCACGCCGACGGGTCGTGCCGGAGCTGCGCCGGACTCGTCCGTCGTCGTCCGGGCGGAGGGGCATACGCCCCGTCCTGGCGGAGGCGGCACACACCACGCCCGCGCACCGAAGCACCCGCCGCCGAGCCCGCCGCCCCACCGCCGGCGCCCCATTTCACCAGCTCGGGCGCGCCCCGCAGGCCGCGCCCGTCCCGTCAGTTGGCCGCGATGCTGGCCACGACGGCGATGACGACGGTCACGGCGAGCATCACGCCGAGGACGGTGAGCAGCTTCTTCTGGCCACCCTGGGGATTGGGTTCGAGTACAGGCATGGGGTCAGTGTCGCACTCAGGTCTCGTCCTCGATGCGGCGGTCCCGTCCGGCGAGTACGCCGACCGCGATCTGCGGCACCATCAGGCTCGCCATCAGCGCGATCGGGAGGCCCCAGCCGCCGCTGTGCTGGTAGAGGGCGCCGACGAGGAGGGGCCCCGGGATGGAGATGAGGTAGCCGACGCACTGGGCGAAGGCGGAGAGCTTGACGACACCGGCGGCGCTGGTGGCGCGCATGCCGATCATGGTGAGGGCCAGCGGGAAGGCGCAGTTGGAGACGCCCATGAGGAAGGCCCAGAGCCAGGCGCCGGAGGCGGGGGCGAGCCAGAGGCCGGTGTATCCGGCGAGTCCGCAGAGGCCGAGGCCCGCGGCGAGCGGCCCTTGGTGGCGCATCCGGGTGGCGAGGCGCGGCAGGACGAAGGAGAGCGGCACGCCGAGGGCCATGGTGACGGCGAGCAGGAGGCCCGCGGTGCCGGCGGAGACCCCGGCGTCGCGGAAGATCTGCGGCATCCAGCCCATGGTGATGTAGGCGGCGGTGGCCTGGAGGCCGAAGAAGACGGCGAGGGACCAGGCGGTCGGGGAGGTGGCGATGCGGATCGGCCGGTCCTCGGTGCGGGTGGCGGCGCCGGCCGCGGGGGTGGCGGCACGGCGGCGCAGGACGAGGGCCCAGGGCAGTACCGCGGCGACGGCGAGGGCGGCCCAGATGGCGAGGCCGGGTTGCCAGCCGCCGACGGCGGCGGTCAGGGGGACGGCCGTGGCGGCGGCGAGGGAGGTGCCGAGGGCCAGGGCCATGGAGTAGATGCCGGTCATCGGGCCGACGCGGTCGGGGAACCAGCTCTTGATGACGACGGGCAGGAGGACGTTGCTGACCGCGATGCCGGCGAGGGCGAGGGCGCTGGCGGTGAGGAAGCCGGCGGTGTTGCCGGTGAAGGGGCGTACGGCGACGCCGACGGCGATGGCGGCCATGCCGGCGCAGACGACGGCGCCGGGGCCCAGGCGTCTGGCCAGTCGGGGCGCGCCGATGCCGAAGGCGGCGAAGCAGAGTGCGGGGACGGAGGTGAGGAGTCCGGCGACGGTGCCGCTCATGCCGAGTCCGGCGCGGACCTCCTCCATGAGGGCGCCGAGGCTGGTGATGGCGGGGCGGAGGTTGAGGGCGGCGAGGACGAGTCCGGCGATGACGACGCCGTTGAGCCAGCGGGGTGGGGTGGGTGCGGGGCGGTCGTCGTCGGCCGTGGGGGCGGTGGCCGGTAGGGGGGTGCCGTCCGGTGCGGGGCGGTCGGCGGCGCGGAGTGTCGCCAGGTCGTCGTCTGCCATGGCCACATCATAGAATCATAGGATGATTGCCTGTCCAGTTGCCGGCGGTCACCCCTTCCCGGGCGCCTCGCCCGGTACGGTCCCGGTGGCGCCGCCCGCCGCCCCTCCCCCGTACCCCGGAGCACCGCCATGCCCCTGACCTCCCCCCGCCGCTCCGCGCTGGCGGATCAGGTGATCGCGCAGTTCCGTGCCCAGATCACCTCGGGCGAATGGCCCGTAGGCGCACGCATCCCCACCGAACCGGAGCTGGTCGAGCAGCTCGGGGTGGCCCGTAACACCGTGCGGGAGGCCGTACGGGCGCTGGCGCACAACGGACTGCTGGACATCCGGCAGGGTTCCGGCACGTTCGTGGTGGCCACCAGTGAGCTGGCCGGGGTGATGAACCGCCGGTTCGCCGACGCCGACCCGGGGCACGTCGCCGAGGTACGCAGTGCGCTGGAGGCGTCGGCGGCGCGGCTGGCCGCCCGCCACCGCACCGCACACGACCTGCGGCAACTCGATGCGCTGCTGGAACGCCGGGAGCGGGCCTGGGAGTCGGGGGCGGCGGACGCGTTCGTCGAGGCGGACGCGACGCTGCACATGGCGGTGGTGGCGGCCTCGCACAACGACGTACTGGCGGAGATCTACGCCGATCTCGGCGGTGTGCTGCGCGACTTCCTCCGCGCCGATGTCGGCGCGGAGCTGCGGCCGGAGTCCCATATGGACCATGCGCGGCTGGTCGAGGCGATCCGGGCGGGCGACGCCGAGCGGGCCGCCGCCGAGGCGAGCACCCTGCCGTTCGGCTGCCGGGCGACGTGCGGGACACCCGCCGAAGCCTCCCCCGGGCCGTCCGCCCCGTAAAACGCGTCCTGCCCGCCCCGGCGGACCGGAACGGGCAGGAGGCACGGCGGACACGGACGGCTGACGCGGGGTCAGGGCGCGTCCGGGCGCCGGCTGGTGCGGGTGGGTGTGTCAGGCACCCATCATGTGGACGCCGCCGTCGACGTGCACGATCTCACCGGTGGTGCGGGGGAAGAAGTCGGACAGCAGGCCGACGACGCCGCGGCCGGCGGGCTCCGGGTCGGTCAGCTCCCAGCCGATCGGGGCGCGGTGGTTCCACACGTCCGCCAGCTCCTCGAAGCCGGGGATGGACTTGGCGGCCATCGACTTGATCGGACCGGCCGAGACCAGGTTGCAGCGGATGCCCTTGGGGCCGAGGTCGCGCGCCAGGTAGCGGTTGGTGCTCTCCAGCGCCGCCTTGGCCACGCCCATCCAGTCGTACTTCGGCCAGGCGATCTGCGCGTCGAAGGTGAGGCCGACGAGGGCGCCGCCGTTCTCCATCAGCGGCAGGCAGGCCATGGCCAGCGCCTTGTACGAGTACGCGGAGACGTGGACGGCGGTGCCGACGTCCTCCCAGTCCGCCGCCAGGAAGTTGAAGGCGCCCTGGGGGCCGAAGGCGATGGAGTGGACGATGCCGTCGAGGCGGGCGTCCTCGCCCTGGTGCTCGCGGATCTTGTCGGCGAGACCGTCCAGGTGCTCCTGGTTGGTGACGTCCAGCTCGATGACCGGCGCCTCCTTGGGGAGCCGCTTGGCGATCCGCTCGACGAGGGAGAGACGGCCGAAGCCGGTGAGGATGACCTCGGCGCCCTCGTTCTGGGCGACCTTGGCGGCCTGGAACGCGATCGACGACTCGGTCAGCACGCCGGTGACCAGAATGCGCTTGCCTGCGAGGATTCCACTCATGCTGATCAGTGACCCATGCCCAATCCGCCGTCCACGGGAATGACGGCTCCGGTGATGTACGCGGCCTCGTCGGAGGCCAGGAAGCGAACCGAGGCGGCGATCTCCTCGGGCTGCGCGTAGCGCGCCAGCGGCACCTGCTTCACGATGCCCTCCCGCTGCTCGTCGGTGAGCGCACGGGTCATGTCGGTGTCGACGAACCCGGGGGCCACGACGTTGACGGTGATGTTACGGCTGCCCAGCTCCCGGGCGAGCGAGCGGGCGAAGCCCACCAGGCCCGCCTTGGAGGCGGCGTAGTTCGCCTGGCCCGCGCCGCCGAGCAGGCCGACCACGGACGAGATCAGCACGACGCGTCCCTTACGGGCCCGCAGCATGCCGCGGTTGGCGCGCTTGACCACCCGGAAGGCGCCGGTGAGGTTGGTGTCGAGGACGGAGGTGAAGTCCTCCTCGGACATCCGCATCAGCAGCTGGTCGCGGGTGACACCGGCGTTGGCCACCAGCACCTCGACCGTGCCGTGCTTCTCCTCGATCTCCTTGTACGCCTGCTCCACCTGCTCGGCGTCCGTGATGTCGCACTTCACGGCCAAGAACCCCTCGGGGGGCTCGCCCGACCGGTAGGTGATGGCGACCTTGTCGCCGGCCTCGGCGAAGGCACGGGCAATGGCGAGGCCAATGCCGCGGTTGCCTCCGGTGACCAGAACCGAGCGGCTCACGAGATCACCCTTTCGTTTCCTGATCCATCCTGCGTTCGGTACGAAACTATCGGTCACCGGGCCCGTACGGAGAATCGAGGCCGCACAGGGGCGGTGCGCCGTCCCTGTCGGGTCCCTACAGAAGTGGCCGTCCGCGGCGCCTGCGGCGACCGCTGCTCCGCTCCTCCGACGCCCGGTGCGGACGGCCGTGTGGTGGATCCCTCCAATCGTCACCCGACGGGCGGACGACGGGTGGAGCGCGCCCCCGGGCGGGCCCCACCGCGGGGCGGGCGGCGGCGCCCGCCCCGGGCCCGTACGGAGGGTGGTCCGGGGAGGCGAGGGCGGTGGGCGGGCAGCGAATAGACTGTCGCCTCGTCCTCCCGTACGGGAACCACAACCGATCAGGAACGCCATGACACGCCTCGGCGAATCCGTCGCCCGCGCCACGACCCTGCTCTCCGCCGACCTCTCCACGGACGCCACCGTCCAGGAGCTGCTCCGGGAGACGGGCGCGCGGCGCTATCTCGACCTGACGGACCTGCCGCCGAAGGAGCAGGCGGCGCTGATCGCCGGGCGCGCCGTCGAGGTGTTGCCGGGTGTGGAGAAGCTGGCGGAGCGGATCGAGGAGCGCCGGGCGGCCGGCGGGGGTCTCCACATCAAGCTGGGCATCGACCCGACTGCGACCGATGTGCACCTCGGGCACGCGGTGCCGCTGATCGTGCTGAGCCGGTTCCAGCGGCTGGGCCACTCCGTCACGCTGATCATCGGTGACTTCACCGCCAAGATCGGTGACCCGTCGGGCCGGACCGCCGAGCGGCCGCCGCTGACCGACGAGGACATCGCGGCCAACCTCGCCACCTACCGCGAGCAGGTCCGCCCGTTCTTCGACTTCGAGAACGTCAGCTTCCGGCAGAACAGCGAGTGGCTGGCGCCGTACACCTTCCCGGAGCTGCTGTCGCTGCTCTCGCAGGTCCCGGCCTCGCAGCTGCTGCAGCGCGAGGACTTCCGCAACCGGCTTGCGGCCGGCTCCGGTCTGACGATGACGGAGCTGCTGTACCCGATCGCGCAGGCCCTGGACTCGGTGGCGCTGGCGTGCGACGTCGAGCTGGGCGGCTCGGACCAGCTGCTCAACCTGCAGATGGGCCGCAAGCTGATGGAGCTGCGCGGGCAGCAGCCGCAGCTGGTCGTGACGATGCCGCTGATCGAGGGCACGGACGGCACCGGCGCCAAGATGTCGAAGTCGAAGGGGAACTACGTCGGTCTCGGCGCCCCCGCCGACGACGTCTTCGGCAAGATCATGTCGGTGCCGGACCGGCTCATGGAGCCGTACCTCAAGGCATGGACGGAGTGGACCGACGACGAGATCACCCTCGCCCTCAAGCGGGTCGAGGAGCGGTCGCTGCACCCGATGGATCTGAAGAAGATCCTCGCGGGCGAGGTCGTGACCGCGCTGTACGGCCTGGAGGCGGCGATGGCCGCGCGGGCCGGTTTCACCGCGCAGTTCTCCAAGAAGTCGTTCACGGACGTCGGTTCGCTGCCCGCAGTCGACCTCGCGGCGCACGGCGCGGAGAGCGTCGCGGCGGTGCTGACGAAGGTCCTGGAGTTCACGCCGAGCGCCTCGGCGGCCCGGCGGCTGGCGAAGCAGAACGCGCTGAAGCTGGTCGTCGAGGGTGCCGACGGGCAGCAGACCGTGGTGATCGCCGAGGCGGACGCGGTGCGGCCGCTCGCCGAGGTGGTGGCCGAGGCCCCGGCCGGTGAGGGCGTGTACCTCAAGGCGGGCCGCAAGCTCGCCAAGGTCGACGGCGTCTGACGGGCCCCGCTCCGCCGCTCCGGACGGCCGGTACGCCTACCGCGTACCGGCCGTCCGTGCGTTTCCGGCCCGGCCGTGCGCGGTCCGCGGCCGGGCGGGTCAGGTGCGGTGGCCGTGTTTCTTGCCGCGTACGGCGGCCCAGAAGCGGTCACCGATGGCGACGATGATGATCGCGCCGATCAGCTGGAGGATGTGGCGGATCCAGTCGATGCCCCGGGTGTCGTTGACGCCGAGGCCGGTGGCGGCCCAGTTGCCCAGGACGCTGCCGATCAGACCGCAGATCACCGTCAGCCAGAGCGGAAGGTGCTGTTTGCCGGGGAGGATGGCCTTGGCGATCAACCCCAGGATCAGACCGACGATGAGGGCCCACAACCAATTCATGTCGCCTCCTGGTTCGGCGCGGGAGCGGACCGTGCCCCGCCAGTGTCACGCCGCCCCCGCCGTGCCGCACGCGGAGCCGGCGTGCGGGCGGCGCGGGCCGGACTCCGGTGGCCGCCCCGGTCTCGTCGGCGGCGCGGGGGCGGCGTACCGTATCAGTGTCCGGAATCGGGGAGAATCCGGCAGGACTCCGGTCGCGTCCGCGCCGGCCCGCCCGCCCCGCGGCGTACAGCAGGGCACTCGGACACGACCGGAACAGATGGTGGAGCGGGATGCGGAAGCAGAGCAGCGGTGAGACCTTCCGGATCACGGGCGCCCGCCGAGGGCTGTCGGAGGATGTCCGCGGGCGGCAGCGACGCTATGTGATCTCGATGTCCGTGCGGACGCTCGCCGTGGTCCTCACCGTCGTGCTGTGGAACGTCGAACGGCCGATCGCCATCGCCACCCTGATCCTGGGCTTCGCGCTGCCATACGTCGCGGTGGTCATCGCCAACGCGGGCCGGGAGAACGTGACCTCGCTGCCGTCGACGTTCGTCGCCGCACCGACACGTCCGGCGCTCGCGGCCGGTGGCGGCGGTGCCGCGACGGCCGATCCGCGGGACGAAGCGCCGTCACCGGACGCGGACGGCCGGCGCGCCTCCACCGACTGACCTGCGACGATCCGCGAGCGGAAGCCTCGCGGCGCGGGCAAGCTCAAGAAAACCTCAGATCAATCATTCGTTCCCCCCACCCCGGAGACCGGCGCGTGACATACTGCGTACGCGCTCCGCATCCCCCGTCGGAGCGATGGACCGACGCCGGGCGGCTCCCCCCGTGGCTGCCCGGCGTCGTCCTGTCTTCGCCGCCGTGGCACGGGAGTTGACGCCCGCCACCCGCCCCGCCCGGTGCGCCTCTCCTGCCGCCGCCCTCGGAACGTAGGGTGAAGAGCGTGAACTCCCCGAACGTGCCGGACTCCGGCGACAGCGCCGTCATCTGCTCCGCCAAGGGCTGCCGTGCGCCCGCGGTATGGGTGCTGGCCTGGAACAACCCGAAGCTGCACACGCCCGAGCGCCGTAAGACCTGGCTCGCCTGTGAGGAGCACCGGGAGCATCTGTCGCAGTTCCTCGGCGTCCGCGGATTCCTCAAGGACGTGGTGACGCTGGAGGATTGGGAGTCCGCACAGCGCGACGGCTGAGTGCGCCGCGCGGCCCGGCGGGCGGCCGCGGGGGTCAGCCGCCGATCGCCGACATGGGGCGGTCCGGCTGGAGGAACGACGGGTCGTCCAGCCCCGACCCGGCCTTCTTGCCCGCCGTCGCGCGCTCCCAGATCCGGGCGAGGTCGTCGTCCGAGGCACCCGAGCGCAGGGCGGCGCGCAGATCGGTCTCCTCGGTGGCGAACAGGCAGGTCCGTATCTGGCCGTCGGCGGTCAGGCGGGTGCGGTCGCAGGCGTGGCAGAACGGGCGGGTGACCGACGCGATGACGCCGACGCGGTGCGGACCGCCGTCGACGATCCAGCGTTCGGCGGGGGCGGCGCCGCGCCGCTCCTCGCCCTCGGGGGTGAGGGTGAAGCGGGTGCGCAGCGAGGCGAGGATGTCTTCGGCGGTGATCATGCCGTCGCGCTGCCAGCCGTGCTGGGCGTCGAGCGGCATCTGCTCGATGAAGCGGAGTTCGTAGCCGTGCTCGACGGCCCAGGCCAGGAGGTCGGGGGCCTCGTCGTCGTTGCGGCCGGGCATCAGCACGGCGTTGATCTTGACGGGGGTGAGCCCGGCGGCGTGGGCGGCGGCCAGGCCGCGCAGCACGTCGGCGTGGCGCTTGCGGCGGGTCATCGCCTGGAAGACGTCCGGGCGGAGGGTGTCCAGGGAGACGTTGACGCGGTCGAGGCCGGCGTCGCGGAGGGCCTCGGCGGTGCGCTCCAGGCCGATGCCGTTGGTCGTCAGGGACATCCGGGGGCGGTTGTCGAGCCGGGCGACGCGGTCGATGATGCCGGTCAGCCCGGGGCGTAGCAGCGGCTCGCCGCCGGTGAAGCGGACCTCGTCGATGCCGAGGCGGTCGACGGCGAGGGTGATCAGGCGGACGATCTCGTCGTCGGTGAGCAGATCGGGCTTGGCGAGCCATTGCAGGCCCTCTTCGGGCATGCAGTACGTACACCGCAGATTGCAGCGATCCGTCACGGAAACGCGCAGGTCGGTGGCGACACGTCCGAAAGTGTCGATGAGCACGAGGCCCCTCCCCGGGTGCGGTCCGTGTGGTGTGCGGCGCTCCTTCGAGCCTACGCGATGGGGGTGACGGTGAGCAGTCGTGAGGTGCACCAGGCAGGGGGCGGGGCTTCGTAGATCTCTACGAGGCCCCGCCTCCGCGGGTGTTTCAGTGTGCTCCGGTGCCGGTCAGGGAACGGACCTCCAGTTCGGCGTACTTGTCGGCGTCCGGCTCCTCCGTGGAGAGCAGGGAGCCCAGCCAGCCGAGGAGGAAGCCCAGCGGGATGGAGATCAGGCCGGGGTTCTCCAGCGGGAAGAAGGCGAAGTCGGCGGCGGGGAACATCGAGGTCTCCTTGCCGGAGACGACGGGCGAGAAGAGGACCAGGAGGACGGAGGCGGTCAGTCCGCCGTAGCTGGACCAGAGGGCGCCCCGGGTGGTGAACCGTTTCCAGAAGAGGCTGTAGAGGAGGGTGGGGAGGTTGGCGGAGGCGGCGACGGCGAAGGCGAGGGCGACGAGTCCGGCGACGTTGAGGCCGCGGGCGAAGACGCCGAGGACGATGGCGACGGCGCCGATGCCGACGGTCGCCCAGCGGGCCGCGCCGACCTCCTCCTTCTCGGTGGCCTTCCCCTTGCGGATCACGTTGACGTAGATGTCGTGGGCGAACGACGAGGAGGAGGCGAGGGTGAGGCCCGCGACGACGGCGAGGATGGTGGCGAAGGCGACCGCGGAGATGACGGCGAGGAGGACCGCGCCGCCGGTGGAGCCGGCGCCGCCGCCGATGACCTCGGCGAGCTGCGGGGCGGCGGTGTTGCCCGCCTTGTTGGCGGCGGTGATCTCCGCCGGCTTGATGAGCGCGGCGGCGCCGAAGCCGAGGACGATGGTCATCAGGTAGAAGACGCCGATGATGCCGATCGCCCAGTTCACCGACTTCCGGGCCGCCTTGGCGGTGGGGACGGTGTAGAAGCGGATGAGGATGTGCGGCAGTCCGGCGGTGCCGAGGACCAGGGCGAGACCGAGGGAGATGAAGTCGGTCTTCGAGGTGGCGGTGGCGCCGTACTTGAGGCCCGGTTCCAGGAAGGCGGCGCCCTTGCCGCTGTTCTCGGCGGCGGCGCCGAGCAGCGTGGAGATGTTGAAGTGGAACTTCAGCATCACGAGGAACGTGATGAGCAGCGTCCCGGCGATCAGCAGGACCGCCTTGACCATCTGCACCCAGGTGGTGCCCTTCATCCCGCCGATGGTGACGTAGAGGATCATCACGATGCCGACGAGGACGACGACGAGGATCTTGCCCAACTCGCCGGTGATGCCGAGGAGCAGGGTGACGAGGGCGCCGGCGCCGGCCATCTGGGCGAGCAGGTAGAAGATCGAGACGACGATGGTGGAGGTCCCGGCGGCGGTGCGGACCGGGCGCTGGCGCATCCGGTAGGCGAGGACGTCGCCCATCGTGTAGCGGCCGGAGTTGCGCAGCGGTTCGGCGACCAGGAGCAGGGCGACGAGCCAGGCGACGAGGAAGCCGATGGAGTAGAGGAAGCCGTCGTAGCCGGAGAGGGCGATGGCCCCGGCGATGCCGAGGAAGGATGCGGCGGACATGTAGTCGCCGGAGATGGCGAGGCCGTTCTGGAAGCCGCTGAACTGCCGTCCCCCGGCGTAGAAGTCCTCGGCGTCCCGGGTCTGCCGCCCGGCCCACAGGGTGATGGCCAAGGTGGCGACGACGAAGAGGGCGAAGAGGCTGATGATCAGGGTGCGGTGTTCGCCCGCGCCACCGGCGGCGAGCGGCAGGGCGAGCGGGTGCGCGGCGGTCATGCGTCGCCCTCCAGACGGTTCCTGATGGCTTCGGCCTTCGGGTCGAGGCGCCTCGCGGCGCGGCGGGAGTACCACCAGGCGATGAGGAACGTCGTCAGGAACTGCGCGAGGCCCAGGACGAGGGCGACGTTGACGTTCCCGGCGACCTTGACCGCCATGAAGCCGCCCGCGTAGCTCGACAGCAGGACGTAGCCGAGGTACCAGAGGACGAAGGCGATCGTGAGGGGGAAGGCGAACGCGCGGTGGCCGCGGCGCAGTTCGCCGAATTCCGCGCTCTGCTGGACCTCGGTGTACGGGTGCGGTGGGCGGGCCGGGTCCGCGTCCGCGGCGGGTGGTGCGGTGGCGGCCGCGGGGCCGGGCGGTTCCTGCGGCACGGGGCCGGTGGGCGGTGCGCTGCTCACGGATTCTCCTGACGCGTGGTCCGGCGACGGACCCGTTGGTAAAGGGAAGGTAAGTGAGGTGGATCACGCATCGTAGAGGCGGTGCGGGTCCGGCGACAGGGGTTGTTCGTTGAAATTCGCACGGAATGGGGGCGTGCGGAGCGCGGCGGGCGCCGCCTCGGGGCAGGCGCGAGCCCCGGCCGGCGGCAGCCCCTCGGATGCCGCGTCCGCCGCTGGACAACAGGGCTCCGTGCGGCGGGCGTCGGTGCCCGGGCAGCGCTACGTACCGGGCGGGCCGGTGCGCGGCCCGCCCGGTACGGCGTGGACGGTCGGTGGGGTCAGACCTGGACCGGCTGCGCCGCGGCGGAGGCGGCCGGTGCCGTGTGCCCGGTGGCCCGCAGCAGGCCCATGGCCAGGGCGGACTGGGCGGCGATGTAGGTGAGCATGACCCAGAACTGCGGGGCGGGGGCCTGGGGCCAGTCGGCGATGCCGGTGGCGATGAGGGTGTCGGAGAGCAGGAAGAGCAGCCCGCCGGTGGCGGCGAGCGGCCCGATCCGCAGGGACCCGAAGGCCATAGCGGTCAGCAGCAGGCTGTACCCGGCGACCGGGCCCCGCAGGTCCGCCGGGAGGCCGGGCCAGAGCAGGGCGACGAGGGTGCCCCAGGCCAGCACGTACGCCCCGGCCGCGGCGGCGGTGCGGGCGCGGGCGGGTGCGGTGCCGCGCCGGGCGAAGAGGGCGAGGTAGCAGACGTGCCCGGCGGCGAACGCGGCCATGCCGAGCAGGAAGAGGAGGTCGCCGCCGATCTGCA
Source organism: Streptomyces sp. NPDC029159 (assembly GCF_055564055.1). Taxonomy (NCBI): domain Bacteria; kingdom Bacillati; phylum Actinomycetota; class Actinomycetes; order Kitasatosporales; family Streptomycetaceae; genus Streptomyces; species Streptomyces sp. NPDC029159. The sequence goes on along the minus strand of NZ_JBVHWT010000010.1, from coordinate 231,068 downwards.
GGAGGGTGTCGCCGCAGCAGCCGAGGAGCAGCGCGCCGGCCAGCAGCGGCGGGCCGCCCCGGGTGAGGGCGTACCCGGCGAGGACCGGCATCAGGGCCGGTTTGGTGGCCAGCACCGCGACGTCGGCGGCGGCATGGGCGCCGCTGCCGGATCCGGTGGCGGTACGGACGAGCAGCGCGACCAGGTGGACGGCGGCCAGCGCGGCGAAGACGGCGAGCAGCGCACGGGCGGCGCGGGGCCGGGGGCGCGTCGGGTTCACGCGGCACCTCTCTTGACGGTGGACGCGGTGGGGGACGCGGCGGAGGTGGACGGGTCGGGAGCGGCGCCGTCGGCCGGTGCGGTGCGTCCGGCGGGCACGGCGCCGCTCGCGGGAGCGCCCGTCCCGGGCCCGGCCGCGGCGGGCGCCGCCCCGGGGCGGGCGGCGGGCTGCCAGCCGGGACCGCGGAAGATCCGGCCCGCTCGTTCGCGCCAGCCGTCGGCGGCGCGGACGTCGCGGGCGATGGCGGCGTACTCGTGGGTGGCGACGCGCAGCGGGTTGTAGGTGGCGATGTTCTTGGTGAGGCCGTAGACGGGCCGTTCGCTCTCGCGGACGAAGGAGCCGAACATCCGGTCCCAGATGATCAGGATGCCGCCGTAGTTGCGGTCCAGGTAGCCGCCCTGGGAGGCGTGGTGCACCCGGTGATGGGAGGGCGTGTTCAGGACGAACTCCAGCGGACGGGGCAGGGTCCCTATCCGCTCGGTGTGCACCCAGAACTGGTAGACGAGGCTGACGCCGGAGCAGAAGGCGACGGCCGCCGGGTGGACGCCGAGGACGATCATCGGGAGGTAGAACGGCCAGGTGGTCCAGCTGGTCCAGGGCTGCCGCAGCGCGGTCGTGAGGTTGAACTTCCGGCTGGAGTGGTGGACCACGTGGCAGGCCCACAGGACGCGGATGACGTGGTGCCCGCGGTGCGACCAGTAGTAGAAGAAGTCCTGCAGCAGGAGCATCGGCAGCAGCGTCCACCACAGCACCGGGATCCGCAGCGGCGTCAGCGCGTAGACGGCGGAGTAGATCGCCACGATCGGGATCTTCCACAGGGCGTCGAAGAAGAGACTGCCCAGTCCCATGCCGACACTGGTGGCCGCGTCCTTGGCCTCGTAGCCCGCGGCGTCCTCGTCGGGGCGCAGCCGGTAGCTCACCACCTCGACGGCGGTGAGCAGGACGAAGGCGGGGACGGACCACAGCACGACATCGGGAAGGTGCGGCATGTCCGGCACGATAAGCGCGGTGACGGGGGTGCGGCTAGAGGTGGTTACCGAGAAGTACGTAAGACGGGGTGTCAGTTTCCGGGCCGGGGATACCGCCGGTAACGAACCGTCGGAAAAACCTCCCCCTTGGTGGCGATTCGCCCGTTTTTCGTTGTGATGGCCGCCGTTGGCGGGATACCCGCGCCGACGGGCGGGGTCCGGCCACCGGTCCGACGGCGGTGCGGTGGCTGTCAGTGGTGGCCCGTATCCTCAGGGACCATGCTCGAAGACCACACAGCAGCCGACCCGATCGCGCCGAGGATCGGGCAGCAGCCGGGCCCGCAGACCCCGCCGGTCCCCTGGCCGGACGCCTACCCCGACGGGTATGCCGTGGTCGACGTCGAGACCACCGGCCTCGCCCGGGACGACCGGATCATCTCCGCCGCCGTCTACCAGCTCGACGCCCGGGGCGAGTTCCAGGACCGCTGGTACACCCTCGTCAACCCGGAGCGCGACCCCGGTCCGGTGTGGATCCACGGTCTGACCAGCGAGGTGCTGGCCGATGCCCCGCTCTTCCCGGAGATCGTGCCCGAGCTGTCCCGGCGCCTCGAAGGCCGCGTCCTGGTCGCCCACAACGCCATGTTCGACTGGTCGATGATCGCCCGCGAGTACGCCCGCGCCACGGCGGTCGCCCCGGTCAGCCGCCGGCTGTGCACCATCGCCCTCTCCAAGGAGTTGGGCCTGCCGCTCGCCAACCACAAGCTGGAGACCCTCGCCGCCCACTACGGCGTGGTCCAGGAGCAGGCGCACCACGCGCTCGACGACGCCCGGGTGCTGGCCGAGACCTTCCAGCCGAGCCTGCGCCGCGCCGCCCGGGAGAACCTCCGGCTCCCGCTGCTCGCCTGCCAGCCGCTCACCGAGTGGTCCGACACCCCGGCGCCCCGGCGGTATCCGGGCGCCGCCGCCTCCTACCGCCCCACCTCCTGGCGCCCCGCCCGCAAGCGCCCGGCCTGCCCGTACCCCAACCCGGGGCGGTACGAGGCCGGCGGCAAGCTGGTGCAGGGGATGCGGGTGGCGTTCTCCGGGGACACCTCCGTCGACCGCGAGCTGCTGGAGGACCGTGCGATCGAGGCCGGGCTGCATGTGGCGACGAGCCTGTCGCGCCTGACCAGCCTGCTGGTGACCAACGACCCGGACGCCCAGACCTCCAAGACCGCCAAGGCCCGCACGTTCGGCACCACCGTCATCGACGAGGCGGCCTTCATGCAGCTCCTCCAGGACGTCCGGCCCGCCGCCGGGTGACGCGAGGCCGCCGGTCGGGTGCCGCTGCCCCGACCCGGCCCCGATGCCCTTGCCCCGCCCCGCCGCGGTCCGCACGATGCGGCCCATGACTCGTTGCGAGGTATGCGGAAACGACTACGACCTGGCCTTCTACGTGGAGACCAAGGACGGGGCACGGCACGTCTTCGACTCCTTCTCCTGCGCCATCCACCGCATGGCCCCGATCTGCGAGCACTGCCGGGTCCAGATCATCGGCCAGGGCGTCGAGGCCGCCGGGCAGTGGTTCTGCGGCGCGCACTGCGCCCGCGCCGCGGGGAGGCAGGGCATCGTCGACCGGGTCTGAGCCCGCCAACGCCCCGGGCGGCCCCGCCGCTCGGGGGCGTTCGCGCGCCAGGTACCGTCGAAGCCGTGTACCGCTTCCTGTTGTCCCGGCAGTGGGTGATCCTCACCCTCGTGGGCCTCGTCCTGATCCCGGTCATGGTCAAGCTGGGCTTCTGGCAGCTCCACCGCCATGAGCACCGGGTCGCGCAGAACCAGCTCATCGACCGCAGCCTCCACACGAAGCCGGTACCGGTCACCGAGCTGACCTCCCCCGGGCGCCCCCTGCCCCGCGCCGACATGTGGCGCCCGGTCACCGCCACCGGCACGTACGACACCGCGCACGAGGTCGTCGTCCGCCAGCGCACCGCCGCCGACGAGTCGACCATCGGCTACTACGTCCTCACCCCGCTCGACCTCGGCCACGGCGGGACGGTGCTGGTCAACCGCGGCTGGATCCCGGCCGGCGGCGACCTCACCAAGTTCCCGGACGTGCCCGCCGCCCCGCGCGGCACGGTCACCGTGACCGGCCGGATGATGGCCGACGAGACCACCGAGGGCAGCGGGATCAAGGACCGGCAGGGCCTGCCCGACCGGCAGGTCATGCTGATCAACAGCGCCCGGCAGACGAAGCTGCTGCACCGCCCGGTCCTCGCCGGATACATCGAGCAGACCGCGCCGAAGACCCCGCACAACAGCCCCGAGCTGGTCCCGGAGCCGGACCACGACAGCATCGGCCCGCACATGGCGTACGCCGTGCAGTGGTGGCTGTTCGCCGCGGCGGTGCCGGTCGGCTGGGTCGTCCTCGTCCGCCGGGAGCGCCGGGACCGGGCGGCCGCGGCGGCGGCCGGGACGGACGCGGCGGAGCCGGACACCACCGGGACGGAGCCGGACGCCACGGAATCCGGCACCACGGACGCCGGTGCGGCGGACGCCCCCGTAGCCCGGACGGCCGCCACCCCCGAATAGCGCCGCCGCCCGGCGGGAAAACCCGCTGGGTGCCCCCACGCATCGAGGACTACGCGCTCATCGGCGATCTGCAGACCGCCGCGCTCGTCGGCCGCGACGGGTCGATCGACTGGCTCTGTCTGCCGCGCTTCGACTCCGGCGCCTGCTTCGCCGCCCTCCTCGGCGACCGGGACAACGGCCACTGGCGGATGGCCCCCGTCCACCCCGACGCCCACGCCACCCGCTCCTACCGCGGCGACTCCCTCGTCCTCGACACCGTCTGGGACACCCCGGACGGCAGCGTCAAGGTCACCGACTTCATGCCGCAGCGCGACCGCGCCCCCGAGGTCGTCCGCATCGTCGAGGGAGTGACCGGCCGCGTCCCGATGCGCGGGGTGCTGCGGCTGCGGTTCGACTACGGCCGGGTCGTGCCGTGGATGCGCCGCGCCGAGGGCTGCCGGTCCGCGGTCGCCGGACCGGACGCCGTCTGGCTGCGCACCGAACCCCAGGTCACCACGTACGGCAAGGACTTCAGCACCCGCTCGGAGTTCACCGTCGCCCCCGGCGAGCGGTACGCCTCCGTCCTGACCTGGCACCCCTCGCACCACCCGCGCCCGCGGATCACCGACCCGTACGAGGCCCTCGACTGCACCCTCGACGACTGGCACGCGTGGTCGGCGCGGTGCCGCTACACCGGCCCGCACCGCGCCGCCGTCCTGCGGTCGCTGATCGTCCTCAAGGCGCTGACGTACGCCCCCACCGGCGGCATCGTCGCCGCGCCCACCACCTCGCTGCCCGAGGCGCTCGGCTCGATCCGCAACTGGGACTACCGCTACTGCTGGCTGCGCGACGCCTCGCTGACCCTCACCTCCCTGATCGGCGCGGGCTATCTCGACGAGGCGGCCGCCTGGCGGGACTGGCTGCTGCGCGCGGTCGCCGGCGCCCCCGAGGATCTGCAGATCATGTACGGCGTCGCGGGCGAGCGTCGGCTACCGGAGGCGGAACTGCCCTGGCTGTCCGGGTTCGCCGGCTCCGCGCCCGTCCGGCTCGGCAACGCCGCCGTCGACCAGCGGCAGCTCGATGTCTACGGCGAGGTGCTGGACGCCTTCCACGGCGCCCGCGTCGCCGGGCTGCCGTCCCAGCCGCACGCCTGGAACATCCAGCGGAAGCTGGTGGAGTACCTCGCCACCACCTGGCGCGAACCGGACGAGGGCCTGTGGGAGATCCGCGGCCCGCGCCGCCACTTCGTCCACTCCAAGGTCATGGCCTGGGTGGCGGTCGACCGCGCGGTCCGCACCCTCGAAGCCGTCCCCGGAACCCGCGGCGACCTGCGGCGCTGGCGGGAGCTGCGGGACACCATCCACCGCGAGGTCTGCGAACGCGGCTACGACGCGAGGCGCGCCACCTTCACCCAGTTCTACGGCTCCACCGCCCTGGACGCCGCGACCCTGCTCATCCCCCGCCTCGGCTTCCTGCCCGGCGACGACCCCCGCGTCATCGGCACCGTCGACGCGGTCCGCGCCTCGCTCACCCAGGACGGGCTGGTACGCCGCTACGCCACCGGCGACAGCGCGGCGGACGGCCTCCCCGGCGACGAGGGCGCGTTCCTCGCCTGCTCGTTCTGGCTCGCCGAGGCGCTCCATCTGACGGGCCGCCCGCGCGAGGCCCGCGACCTCTTCTCCCGCCTCCTCGCGCTCCGCAACGACGTCGGACTGCTCGCCGAGGAGTACGACCCGGAGGGCTGCCGGCAACTCGGCAACTTCCCGCAGGCGTTCAGCCACATCGGCCTCGTCGGAACCGCCTTCACGCTCTTCGGCGGGGCCGGGGCAGACTAGGGCCATGGATCTTGGACTCACCGACCGGACGTACCTCGTCACCGGAGCCACCCGCGGGCTCGGCCTCGCCACCGCCCGGGCGCTGACCGCCGACGGCGCGCGCGTCGTGCTGACCGGCCGCACCGCCCAGAGCGCCGCCGCGGCCGCCGCCGAACTGGGCGACCGGGCCGTGGGCGTCGCCGCCGACAACGCCGACCCGTCCACCCCCGAGCGGCTGATCGCCACCGCCCGCGAGCGTTTCGGGCGCCTCGACGGCATCCTCATCAGCGTCGGCGGCCCGCCGCCCGGCGTCTCCACCGACCTCACCGACGACCAGTGGCGCGAGGGCTTCGAGACCGTCTTCCTCGGCGCGGTCCGGCTGGCCCGCGCGGTCGCCACCGAGCTGGGCGAGGGCGGCGTCATCGGCTTCGTGCTCTCCGGTTCGGTGTACGAGCCGATCGGCGGGCTGGCGATCTCCAACGGGCTGCGCCCCGGGCTCGCCGGGTTCGCCAAGTCGCTCGCCGACGAGGTCGGGCCGCGCGGCATCCGGGTCGTCGGGGTGCTGCCCGGGCGGATCGCCACCGACCGGATGACCCAGCTCGACGCGGTCTCCGGCGACCCCGAGGCGAGCCGCGCCCGCAACTGCGCGACGATCCCGCTGGGCCGCTACGGCGAGCCCGACGAGTTCGGCCGCACCGCGGCGTTCCTGCTCTCCCCCGCCGCGTCGTATCTGACCGGCGTGATGGTGCCGGTGGACGGCGGGGCCCGGCGGGGATTCTGACGCGGCGACGGGACGGGCGGGCCGGACGCGGCCCGCCCCCTCGTACGTCCGGACCGGCCGCCTCAGCTCACCCGCTCCGCCCGGTGCCGCACCGCCCGCAGCCGGATCTCGGCGGGCAGCCGGGCCAGCCCCGTGGAGGTGCGGGCGTCCGCCACCGCCCCGTCCGACAGCCGCAGCAGGACGGCGCCGGGCTCGGCGTGCGGGGCGAGCGCCACCACGGTGCGCAGCTGCGGCGCGGTCCGGCGGCCGGACAGCAGCGCATCCGCCCGCTCCACCCCGTCCAGCGCCCCGGCCTCCACCGCCACCGCGTCCTCCAGCGCCCGGCCGCGGACCGCGGCACCCTCGCCGTCCCCGCTGTCGACCAGCAACTTCCCCAGCCTGCGCCGCCGGAGCTGCGCCAGCAGCCACCACAGGAGCAGCAGCACCACGACGGCGAGCGCGGCGATCACCACCGGCCACCACCAGCCGCGGTCGGTGAAGCGGGTGCGGTCCGCCGCGGACAGCAGCACCCCGTCGGCGCGCGTCCAGGGCCAGCCGTCCGGCAGCCTGAAGTGCCAGGCCGACGGCAGCCCGAGACCGGCCGTGAGCACCGCGGCGCCGCCGCCCAGCAACGCCGCGCCGGTCAGCCCCAGCAGTACGCGGTTGACGCCGCGCCGGACCCTGCGCATCCTCGCTCACCTCTTCTTCGGGCGGCGCACGCGGACCGAACGCCGCAACGGCCGGGCCAGCCCCAGCCCGTGCATCCCCTCGCCGATCGCCGCGTCGAGATCCGCCCGTACCCGGTCCGGCTCCCGGAAGTGCGAGACGGCCGCCACCTTCACCTTGCGGCGCCCGGCCGCCACCTTGACGGACTGGACACCGGACACCTCCATCGCCCGGTCCCGCAGCACCAGCGCGGCGGCCGCGCGGTCGAGACCGGCCCGGACGTCCGGGGTGGCGCGCCGCATCGGCAGCACCTTGCGCAGCCCGGGGGTGAGCGCCAGCACCAGCAGCCACAGGCCGCCCGCCATCGCCGCCGCGGCGCCGCCCAGCACCCAGGGGTCGTCGAGCGGGCGGGTGGCCAGTTCGTCGGCGAGGCGGCGGCGCCAGGCCATCGCGGGCCGGTCGGCGCGCACCGCCGCCACGTCGTAGAGCAGCAGCCCCGCCCCGGCCAGCGCGACCAGCGCCACCACGGCGGACGGGAGGCGGCGGGCGGACCAGAAGCGGCGCGCCCTGCCGTGGGCGGGAGGTGCCGGTGCCGGTGCGGGGCCGAGGTCGTCCGCCGGGGTCGCCGTGGCGCGGGTGTCGTCGCTCATCGCACGCGTTCCCGGTCCCGTGCGAGCGGCGAGTGCAGCCGCTCCACCTCGACCGCCACCTCGGACACCGCCATACCCGCCAGCTCCCGCACCCGCGCGGTGACCTGACGGCGCACCTCACCGCACCGGGCACCGATCGCGGTGGGATAGCCCAGTTCGACGGTGACCTGCACATGGGCCTCGCCGAACGGCAGCCGCCCGTCCCGCCGCCGGACGGTGACGGTCGCATGGGCGCCGGTGCGGGCGCCGTCGGCCGCGGCGCGCAGCGCCTCGCGGGCCGCCGCCGCGGCGATCTTCGCGACCACCCGGTCCGCGACGCGGGTGGCGCCCCGCTCCCCCGGCGCCACCTCGGCGACGGCCGCCGCACCGGGCGCCGTCGCTGCCGTCGCCACGCTCACCGCCGCCGGTCGTCGCGGGCCCGGGGCCGGAAGAAGTCCCCGGCCTCCAGGTCCCCGTCGAGGAACCGTCCGACGACGAACCCGATCGCGCCCAGCGCCGCCACCAGGACGAAGGCCCCGAAGCCGCCGAAGTACCCGGCGAAGCCCAGCGCCATTCCGGCCAGAAGACCGACCACGGCCATGTTCATCGTGCGCTCCTTCGCTGCCCGCTCCGGCCGAAGCCGCCGCCGGTCACGTCCGCCTACTGGAGCCGGGTCTCCGGCTCCTCGTCCTCGTCCTCCTCGTCGGGCAGCTTGACGTCGCTGACCGCGATGTTGACCTCGACGACCTCCAAGCCGGTCATCCGCTCCACGGCGGAGATCACGTTCTCCCGTACGTCGCGGGCCACCTCGGCGATGGCGACGCCGTACTCGACCACGATCTCCAGGTCGAGCGCGGTCTGCACCTCGCCGACCTCGGCCTTCACACCACGGGCGACGGGCGCGGAACGGGAGCCGCCGGGCACCCGGTCGCGGACCGCGCCGAGGGTGCGGGCCAGGCCGCTGCCCATGGCGTGGACGCCCACCACATCCCGGGCGGCGAGCCCGGCGATCTTCTCCACGACGCCGTCGGCGATGGTGGTCCGCCCACGGGAGGCGGGATCACCCCCGCCACGTTTACCGCCGGAGAGCTTCGCCTCCGACGCCCCGCTCACGGAGGGTTCGGTCCGGTTCCACTGTTCGTCCGCCATCGCCGATCGTCCCTTTCCTGGGGGAGACGTCACCGCTGTCCACCACGCTAGGGGCACCGGCCCGGAACCGCCCGGCCTGCTGCGGCAGCCGGGTTGCCGCACCGCGCCCCGGCCGCACCGCCCTGCCGTACGGACCCGGCTGCGGCAGGCTGGGAGGAGAGCCGGACGACGACCCTGGGGGCGATGCGGTGGCCGCGACGGAGTGGGCGCACCGGGTGCGCCGGGAGCTGGGGACCGGCCGGGTGCTGCCGCTGGGCCGCCCCCCGGCGGACGGTTGCTGGATCACCGAGGAGGCCGCGGCACGGGTGCTGCGGGCCCGCGCGGCCGCCCTGCCGGGGCTGCGTCTGGGCGCGTTGCGGATCGGGCTCGCGGACCACCGCGGCCTCCGCCCGCCGGAACCGGCGCCGCCCAGCGCGCTGCCGCCGGGCCCGCTGCGGATCACCGCGGACCTCACGGCGGCCCCGGACCGCCCGCTGCCCCGGACCGCCGAGGAGCTCCGCACCGCCCTGCTGGAGACCGCCGATCGCGCCCTCGGGCTCCCGGTGACGGCCGTGGACCTCCAGGTCACCGGCGTACTCGACCCCGCCGGGGCGGCGCACCGCGAGCGCCCGGCGCCGCCGGGGCCGGGCGTTGGGCTCAGCCCGCAGGAGTCGGGGGTGCCGGACCCGGTGACTGATGCGGTGCTGGCGGTGCCCGGCGTGGTGCGGCTCGCCGCCACGCTCGGCGGGACGTCCCGGCCGGTGCGGGAGACGCCGGGCGGGCTGCTGGTTCAGGTGGTAACCGGCGCCGGGCACCGGGCGTCGGAGGTCGCCCGGGCGGTACGCGCGGCGGCGGGCGCGGCCGGCACCCCGCCGATGGCCGTGGCGGTGCTGGTCACGGCCGTGGACGAGGGGTGAGACGGGACCGCCTGCGGCGCCGCCCGGAGCGGGGTACGGCGCCGCGGGCGGTCCGCGGGGTCATTCGCCGAGACCCGCCAGATCGTGCAGACGGCGGCCTTGGGCGGCCCGCTCGGCGGCGCGCTGCGCGTCCAGGTCACGGCCGACGGCGCCGGCCAGCAGCGCCTTGGTCTCGATGAGGGCGTCGCGCGGCGGGGCCAGCAGCGCGGTGACCAGGTCGGCGACCGCGGCGTCCAGCTCCTCGCCGGGGACGACGAGGTTGGCCAGGCCGATCCGGCCGGCCTCGTCGCCGTGGACGTAGCGCCCGGTGGCGCAGATCTCCAGCGCCCGGGCGTAGCCGATGAGGTGGACCAGCGGATGGGTGCCCGTCAGATCGGGCACCAGACCGAGGCTGGTCTCCCGCATCGCGAACTGCGCGTCCTCGGCACAGACCCGCAGGTCACAGGCGAGCGCCAGCTGGAAGCCGGCACCTATCGCATGGCCCTGGACGGCGGCGATCGACACCAGGTCGTTCCGCCGCCACCAGGTGAACGCCTCCTGGTACGAGGCGATGAGCGCGTCCATCTCGTGCTCCGGGCCGCGCGCCATGTCGAGGAACGACGGCTCGCCGTCGAATCCCTCGGGCGTGAACGCCTGCCGGTCGAGGCCCGCGGAGAAGGATTTGCCCTCGCCCCGCAGCACCACGACCCGGACGCTCCCCGGCAGCAGCGCGCCGACCTCGGCCAGCGCCCGCCACATGGCGGGCGACTGGGCGTTGCGCTTGGCCGCGCCTGTGAGGGTCACCGTGGCGAGCGTGTCGTCCACGGTGAGCCGCACACCGTCCTTGTCGAGCAGAGTCATCAGAATGCCTCCGAGTCAGCCGTCGCACACCAGCGTGCGTAAGTGACTGAACGGTAACCTCCCGGTCGTCTGCCCGACCGACCGGGGGAATCACCCGTCGGAGTCGCGGTCGTCAGGCCGAGGTGGCCTTCTTGCCCCTCGTTGCTCCGCCTCGACCGCGCAGGGACACACCGGATTCGCTGAGCATCCGGTGGACGAATCCATAGGAGCGACCGGTCTCTTCGGCCAGCGCCCGGATGCTTGCTCCGGAGTCGTACTTCTTCTTCAGGTCTGCCGCGAGCTTTTCGCGCGCGGCGCCGGTCACCCGGCTGCCCTTCTTCAGAGTCTCGGCCACCCGTGCCTCCTCGTGGGAAGTGCGCTCTGGACTCTCATGATCACCCCTCCTCGCGTTCCTGGCCACCCATTCGGCAAGGTCTGTGGCGAGGCGTCCGAGGCCGTCCGTGTCCGGACAATCTGGCCGAGGGCCTCCAACACCTACCGAAATCGCCGCGCCCTCCCCCACACCGCCCAGGAAACCGCAGGTCAGCAGGGGCGCGCCGGATATGACGGAAGCCGGGCCGCCAGGGCCCGGCTCCGTCTCGCAGGCTCGCCGGTGTACGAGCCGTTCTCACTCAGATGATGGATCACCCGTCGGCCGAATGATCGATGCGCGAACCTGGTGGCCCGCCGCGGGTCACGCCAGCGCGACGAGGTCCGCGTACTCCTGACCCCACAGGTCCTCGACGCCGTCCGGCAGCAGGATGATCCGCTCCGGCTCCAGGGCGTCCACCGCGCCCTCGTCGTGCGAGACGAGGACGACGGCGCCGGTGAAGGTGTGCAGCGCGCCGAGGATCTCCTCGCGGCTGGCCGGGTCGAGGTTGTTCGTCGGCTCGTCGAGCAGCAGGACATTGGCGGACGAGACGACCAGCGTGGCGAGCGCCAGACGGGTCTTCTCGCCGCCGGAGAGCACCCCCGCAGGCTTGTCGACGTCGTCGCCGGAGAACAGGAAGGAGCCCAGCGTCTTACGGATGGCGACGAGGTCCATGTCCGGGGCGGCGGAGCGCATGTTCTCCAGGACCGTGCGGTCCGGGTCGAGCGTCTCGTGCTCCTGCGCGTAGTAGCCGAGCTTGAGGCCGTGACCGGGGCGGACCTCGCCGGTGTCGGGGGTCTCCACGCCGGCCAGCAGCCGCAGCAGCGTGGTCTTGCCGGCGCCGTTCAGGCCCAGGATGACGACCCGGGAGCCCTTGTCGATGGCGAGATCGACGTCGGTGAAGATCTCCAGCGAGCCGTACGACTTCGACAGGCCCTCGGCGGTGAGCGGCGTCTTGCCGCACGGCGCGGGGTCGGGGAAGCGCAGCTTGGCGACCTTGTCGGCGGCGCGGACCTCTTCGAGGCCGGAGAGCAGACGCTCGGCGCGCTTGGCCATGTTCTGCGCGGCGACGGTCTTGGTGGCCTTGGCGCGCATCTTGTCGGCCTGCGAGTTGAGGGCCGCGGCCTTCTTCTCGGCGTTCTGCCGCTCACGGCGGCGGCGCCTCTCGTCGGCCTCGCGCTGCTGCTGGTAGAGCTTCCAGCCCATGTTGTAGACGTCGATGGTGGCGCGGTTGGCGTCGAGGTAGAAGACCTTGTTGACGACGGTCTCGACGAGGTCTTCGTCGTGGGAGATCACGATGAAGCCGCCGCGGTACGTCTTGAGGTAGTCGCGCAGCCAGACGATGGAGTCGGCGTCGAGGTGGTTGGTCGGCTCGTCGAGGAGCAGGGTGTCGGCGTCCGAGAAGAGGATCCGGGCCAGCTCGACGCGGCGGCGCTGACCACCGGAGAGGGTGTGCAGCGGCTGGGCGAGGATCCGGTCGGGCAGGCCCAGGCTGGCGGCGATGGTCGCGGCCTCCGCCTCGGCGGCGTAACCGCCCTTGGTCAGGAACTCCGTCTCCAGGCGCTCGTACTTGCGCATCGCCTTCTCCCGGGTGGCACCCTTGCCGTTCGCCATCCGGTCCTCGTTCTCCCGCATCTTGCGCAGAACGGTGTCCAGCTCACGGGCGGAGAGGATGCGGTCGCGGGCGAGGACGTCCATGTCGCCGGTGCGCGGGTCCTGCGGGAGGTAGCCGACCTCGCCGGAGCAGGTGACGGAACCGGCGGCGGGGATGCCCTCACCGGCCAGGACCTTGGTGAGGGTGGTCTTCCCGGCGCCGTTGCGGCCGACCAGGCCGACGCGGTCGCCCTTGGCGATGCGGAAAGAAGCGGAATCGATGAGAACGCGGGCGCCGGCGCGCAGCTCAAGGCCGGAAGCGGTGATCACGGAAAAACTCCAGGGCAGGGTGACGGCGGATTGGACGGACGGTCCGAGAGCGGTCTACGCCGTCTAATGAACCCAGAGGAGAACTGCCATGCGGGCAGTCTAACGGTGCCGCGCAACTGAATTCCCCGGCCATCGAAGGGCCCCAACCGGCCGGGAGCGGCCGTGCGGCGGCTCCTGTGCGGGTGACGGGCGCGGCCGCCGCGGGTGCGTTGTCAGTGGCCCCCGGCAGACTGTGAGGCAGATCTCACGGATGCCCGCGCGAGCAGCGCGCGGGGCCGTGCGGAACGGGACGCACGCTCCCGGGAGAGGCGGCCGTCATGGCGATCACCCCGCAGCCCCCCACGCTCTTCCCCACCCTCCTCTACCGCGACGCCCAGGCGGCGATCCGCCAGCTCACCGAGGCTTTCGGCTTCACCAGGGAGGCGGTGTACGAGGGCGAGGACGGCACCGTCGTGCACGCCGAGCTGTCGTACGGCAACGGACGGGTCATGCTCGGCTCCAAGGGGCACGGCGGCACCTTCGACGCGGCGATGGCCGACGCCGGTCCGAGCGGCGTCTACGTCGTGGTCGAGGACGTGGACGCCCATCACGACCGGGCACGCGACGCCGGGGTGGAGATCCTGATGGCACCCCGCGACCAGGAGTACGGCTCCCGCGACTACCTGGCGCGCGACGCCGAGGGCAATGTCTGGAGCTTCGGGACGTATGCACCGGGGGCGGGCGGATGACCCGACGCTTCCGGGGGGCGGCCGCGGGCCGCCGGGCCGCGGTGGCCCGGCGGCTGCCGGGTCAGACGCCGCCGGTGTGCACCTGGAACGCCGCCCGGCGGACGGCCTTGGCCAGCGCCGGGTCGGGGTGGGCCGCGGCGAGCGCCACCAGGACCTGGACGGTGCGCGGATGGCCCACCGCACGTACCTCTTCGAGGAGGCGCGGGACGGAGCCCTGGACCGCCGAGTCCAGGTGGCGGATGAGCAGCTGGCTCTCGCCGTGGTCGGCGACGGCCGCGGCGGTGTCCACCCACAGCCAGGTCGACTCCTCGCGGGTGAGCACGTCGGGGGCGTTCTCCGGGTCGCCGCCCTCGTGCTCGAAGAGCCACAGCAGGACGTACGGGCGCAGCGCCGCCTCGTCGGCGGCCGCGCGGACGGCGGCCTCGGCCGGGGCGCCGACGGCGCGCAGCGCCTCGAAGGCCAGCCCGCGCAGCAGCGCGTCCTCGCCGCGCGCCACGGTCAGCAGCTCCTCGACGGCCGAGCCGACCGAGCGGGCCGCGAGCCAGGCGCGGTACTCCGCACGGGCCGGGCCCGGGGTGAGCCGGGCGCAGCCGCGGAGCATGGCGGCGGCGGTCTGCTCGATGTTGCCCGCCGGGCTCTGCGCCGCGACGCAGATCTGCTCCAGCTTGACCCACACCGACCAGTGGCCCAGCGGCGTCAGCTGCGCCTCGCGGGCGTCGTCGCCGCCGTCCGGGGCGGGGGCCGCGCCGTCGGCGGGCTCCAGCGCGCCGACCGTGGTCAGTGCGGCGAGCGCCCAGTCCAGCAGGGCGGTGAGCGGGGCCTGGGCCTCCTCCGGGTCGCCGTCCGCGGACTCGCTGCGGGGGCCGTACGGCACCTCGCAGCGCTCGGTGCGCAGTTCGGCGACGCGCTGTTCGAGCATGTCCAGGAGCGCCCGCAGCCGCACCGGACCGGCCGAGAGATGGAGCAGCGACAGCAGCTGCGGTACGGCCTCGACGACCTCGCCGACGATGGCGGGCCCGGCGCCGTCCGGGTACGGCAGCGCCAGCGACCAGGCGTCGAAGAGGGCGACCCAGCCGCGGAGGGCGGCGGTGTCGTCGCGGTCCCAGGCGCGCAGCCGCCAGCCGGCGCGGGCCAGCCCGCCGTGCAGCTCGATCAGTCCGGCGAGGCGGGCGCGGTCCCAGTCGGCGCGCACCTGGGCGGCGGGCAGGCCGAGGGCCTCGGCGGCGCGGTCCACGTCGGCCGCCGGGAGGGCGCCGTCGCGTCCGGCCCGTAGTCCGTCACCGGCGCCGTCGGCCCAGTGGGCCAGCCGGGCCGCGCCCGAGAGTGCGGCGCGGGCCTGGCGGGCCAGTTCCGCGGGCGGCGGGGTGCCCTCGGGCGGGCGTGGGGCCGGACGGGCGGCCCGGGTGCTCACCGCCCGGCGGGCGGCGGCAATCGGTTGCCTGGGGACGAGTCGGAGCCGGGAGTCGCGCGGAGTACGGGACGTCACAGGAGCAGTCTTGCCGCTGACGGCCCGAAAACCCAATCGGACGGCAGGAAAAGGCCCGCTCAGCGGGGTTCATCCAGGCGACCCATCACGGTTGTGGGGAGTTGTCCCCCTGTACGCCTGCGCGCCGTGCTTTCCCGAACGCGTGCGGAGCGGGGCGTACCGCCGGGAGCGGTCACATCAGTGGGGTCAGGAAGCGGCGCAGCGCCTCCTCGTAGGCGGCGGGGGCGGCGTTCCACATGGCGGCGTGCGGGGCGTGCGGCACCGGGTGGAGGGTGACGAGATCCGGGCGGCGCGCGGCGAGGGCGCGGGAGGCGGCCCAGGGGGCGAGGGTGTCGTCCGGGCCGTGGAAGAGGAGGGTGGGGACGGTGAGGGTGTCCGGGTCGACGGCGTCGCCGGGGCGGTCGACGGGGAGTCCGGTGTGGCCCTCGGCGGCGCGGACCGCGAGCGGCAGCAGGGCCCGCGGGACGTGCCGGGCGGCGGCCAGGGCGCGGACGGTGGCGTGCCGGTCGAGGATCGGCGAGTCCAGGACGAGGCCGCGGATGCGGTCGCGCATACCGGAGCGGGCGGCGGCGCGCAGCGCCATGGTGGCCCCGGCGGACCAGCCGTGCAGGACGACGTCGCGGGCGCCGTAGCGGACGGCGTAGCGGATCGCGGCGTCCAGGTCGCGCCATTCGGAGTCGCCGAGGTGGTGCAGCCGGTCCGGGGTCTGCGGGGCGCCCGCGTCGTTGCGGTAGGCGAGGCCGAGGACGGGCAGCCGGTGGCGGTGGAGGAACGGCATGACGACCATCGGGTGTTCGCGGGTGGTGCCGATGCCGTGCACGGTGATCACCCAGGTGTCGCGCACGCCCGGCAGGAACCACGCGGGCAGCGGCCCGAGTTCACCGGGGACGTCGACGTCGGCGCAGGTCAGGCCGAAGGCGTCGCGGGGGTTTCCGGCGTACACCTGCGGGGTGATGCGCACCCGGGTGCCGGGCGGGAGGGTGCCGTGGGTGATCCGCTCCAGGCGGCGTACGACGGTGTCGGCGGCGTGCGGGGCGTGCTCCACCACCGGGCCGACGATCGCATGGCAGCCGGGGCCGGCGAGTCCGTAGGTGCCGGGGCGCAGCGATGCCAGGCTGCGGGTGAGGGTGACCGTGTCGTCGCCGGTGGCGTGGACGGTCAGGCGGGCGTCCCCGGGGAACGGCACCTGGGGGGAGGGCCGGAGGGCGACGCCTCCGGCGTACCGGCCGGCCGCCACCGCGGCCGCCCCGGCACCGATCACGGTGGTGGCGGCCGCAGCCGCCGCAGTAGCCAGACGCACCTCTTCAGTGTGGGGCGGGGCGCCGGGGGCGGCCAGCGGGCGGGGCGGGCGGGTGACGCCCGGGGCTCAGCGGGTGTCCTCCCGGTGGCGTCCGTAGCCGCGCAGGCGGGTGGCGGTCTCGGCGAGGTCGGCGGTGGTCAGGAGGGAGGGGGTGCGGCCGGGGACGGATGAGGCGAGGAGCCAGACCCGGCACATCCACTCCAGTTGGGCGGTGCGGTCCAGTGCCTGGTCGAGGGTGGCGCCGTGGGCGAGCGTGCCGTGGTGGGCGAGGAGGCAGGCGGTGCGGTCGCGCAGCGCCGCGAGGGCGTGGTCGGCCAGTTCGTCGCTGCCGTAGGGGGCGTAGGGGGCGACGCGGACGGGCCCGCCGAGGGCGGCGGTCATGTAGTGGACCGGTGGGAGTTCGTCGACGAGCACGGAGACGGCGGTGGCGTGCGGGGCGTGGGTGTGGACGAGGGCGGTGGCGTCGGTGGCGCGGTAGACGGCGAGGTGCATGGGGAGTTCGCTGGTGGGCGGGAGGGAGCCCGCGCACTGCCGGCCGTCGAGGTCGACGGCGGTGAGGTCGCCGGGGCCGAGGCGGTCGTAGGGGACGCCGCTGGGGGTGACGAGGACGGTGTCGCCGACGCGGGCCGAGACGTTGCCGGAGGTGCCGACGACGAGGCCGTCGGCGACGGTGCGGCGGGCGGCGGCGACGACGTCCGCCCAGGCCGCCGCGAGCGCGTCGGCGCCGGGCCGGTCCGGGTGCGGGGCGGGAGCGCCGGTACGGGTCACGGGTTCCTCCGGGTCGTGGACGGTCGTGCGGTCGGGTGCCGTCACCGTACGGGCCGGGCGGGGCGGCGCGGGTGGTCCGGGAGGCCGGTGCGTGCGACGGCCCGTCACCGGGCGGTCCGGCCCGGGGGGGGCAGGTCCGCGCGGTGGCCCGCAGTCGTACGGAGCGGCGCTTGCCTTTTCGGGGCTCGTGCGGCGGTGGTTCGGCGTGGTGCGGGTCGGGCGCGTGGATGGACGGCCGGCTGTGCGGCGTACGCGGCGCTCGAACACGGGGGCGCCCCTGGGGTCGCCCGCGGGGCCGGGTGTTCCGGCCAGGTGCGCGGGGCGGGCGGCGGCCGGGGGATCGCGCCAGGTCCGGGCGGGCGCGGGGCCGCGGGCACGCCGTTCACCAGCGGGGTGACGCACCGCGACGGGGCCGTTCGGATGCCGTGCACACGCCGGGGAGCAAGCCGGATTCGGGCCGCACGGCGGCATATTCGCGCCACATACGGATGGTGCGGAAGTGACGTGTGAGATACCTCCTCTCGAACACTGCGGTGGCGTCATTGCCGGGCCCGGCCACGTTCACCTCCCGTTCACCCACCCTTCGTACGTTTCCGGCGTCACTGACCATCGAACTGATTGCCTGGGTGAATGGAACACATCACGCTTCTCATCGGGATCGTGATCGTCACGGCCTTGGTGTTCGACTTTACGAACGGCTTCCACGACACGGCCAACGCCATGGCCACCACCATCTCCACCGGCGCGCTGACACCCAAGATCGCGGTGGCGATGTCGGCGGTCCTCAACCTCGTCGGCGCGTTCCTGTCCGTGGAGGTCGCCAAGACCATCTCCGGCGGGATCATCGACGAAAGCGCCGGCATCAGACCAGAAGTGATCTTCGCCGGTCTGGTCGGCGCGATCGTCTGGAACCTCCTCACCTGGCTCGCCGGCCTCCCCTCCAGCTCCTCCCACGCCCTGTTCGGCGGTCTGATCGGCGCCACGCTGGTGTCCGTGGGCACCGACGGTGTGCACGGCGGCGCCGTCGTGATGAAGGTCCTCATCCCGGCCGTGGCCGCCCCGGTGGTCGCCGGTATCGCGTCGATGGCCGCGACCCGGCTGACGTACCGGCTGGCCCGGGGCCGCGACGAGCAGGAGACGGCCAAGGGCTACCGCGCCGGGCAGATCGCCTCGGCGGCGCTGGTCTCGCTGGCGCACGGCACCAACGACGCCCAGAAGACGATGGGTGTGATCACGCTCGCGCTGATCACCGGCGGTGTGGTCGCCCCGCACGCCGACCCGCCGCTGTGGGTCATCGCCTCGGCCGGTATGGCCATCGCCCTCGGCACCTACCTGGGCGGCTGGCGGATCATCCGCACGATGGGCAAGGGCATCACCGACATCCAGCCGCCGCAGGGCTTCGCCGCCCAGACCGGCGCCGCGGCCACCATCCTGGCCTCCTCCCACCTCGGCTTCGCGCTCTCCACCACCCAGGTCTGCTCGGGCTCGGTGATGGGTTCGGGTCTGGGCCGCAAGGGCGGCGTGGTGCGCTGGTCGACGGCGGTGCGGATGGTCGTCGCCTGGTGCCTGACGCTGCCGGCCGCGGGCCTGGTCTCCGCCGGTGCCGCGCTCCTGGCCGACCAGGGTGACTGGGGCGTGACCGCCGTCGCGATCCTCGCGCTCGGCATCTGCGGCGCCATCTGGGCCGCCTCCCGCCGCAAGCCCATCGACCACACCAACGTCAACGAGACCGAGGTCACGGAGCCGCCCGGTGTGGTCACCGCGGCCCTCCAGACGGTCACCCCTCCCCCGGCCGGGTCGCTGACCCCCGCCGAGGGCGCGGAGGCCGCCCCCGCCGCGAGCGCCCCGCGCGCCAAGACCGCGACAGCCGCCGGCTGACCGCCCGAATCTGAGGAACCGCAGCATGAGCATCGACTGGGCAGCTCTCGGCCAGGTCTTCGGCGTCACCCTGGTGGTGACGGTCGGGATCGTGGGCCTGTTCACGGTCGGCATCGTCGGCACGGCCCGCACCCGCGCCGAGGGTGCGACGGCCACCGCGGACGCCGGTGCCCCCGGCGTCGGCGCGCGGATCGGCGGCCTCACCGCGTACGCGGTCTGCGCGGCCGCGGTGGCGTACGGCATCTATCTGATCGTCGCCGCCTGATCCGTCCGGCAGGCGCACGTACGGCGCCCGGCCACCGCAGCCCGCGGTGGCCGGGCGCCGTACGGTTTCTGTGGCCTCTGCCACAGGCCACGCGATACCACGGCATCGCAGGTCACGGGTGAGTTGACGGGGTTGGCGGGGCGTGGTGGACTTCCCACGCCAATCGGCGACAGCAGAGGAAGTCCGGTGTGAATCCGGCGCGGTCCCGCCACTGTCACCGGGGAGCGTTCCTCCGACGAAGGCCACGGTCCGCCTCGTGCACGCCCGACGGGCGCGCGCCAGGGCCGGAAGGCCGGGGGAAACGCCGATCCGGGGAGCCAGGAGACTCCTGTCGCCGTCACGTCGAACCAGGGCGCGGACCCTGAGTGAGGACATATCGCCATGCCCGGCCGCCCCGTCAGATCCTGCCCGTCCCCCACCCTTCGAGGCGCGACGGCGATCTGATCCGATGCGTGCCGAACACGCCACCTACGCGTGCGGTGCGGCCCTGGGCTTTCTCGGTGATCTGCTCGCCGCCGACCCGCGGCGCGGCCATCCGGTGGCCGCCTTCGGGCGCGGCGCGGCGGCCGTCGAGGCCCGGCTCTGGCGCGACCACCGCGGCCGCGGCGCCGTCCACACCCTGCTCTGCGCGGGCGGCGCGACCGCCGGTGCCGCGCTGCTGACGCGCGCGGTGCGCGGCGCGGCACCCGTCCCCTCCCCCGCACGGACCGCCGCCGCCACCGCGCTGACCGCCGCCACCGTCTGGTCGGTACTGGGCGGCACCTCGCTGGGCCGGGAGGCGCGGGCCGTCGGCGAGGCGCTGGCCGCCGGGGATCTCGACCGGGCCCGCCGCCGGCTGCCGCATCTGTGCGGCCGCGATCCGCAGGCGCTGGACGGGCCGCAGATGGCGCGGGCGGTCGTCGAGTCGGTCGCGGAGAACACGTCCGACGCCGTGGTGGGCGCGCTGGTGTGGGGCGCCGTCGGCGGCGTCCCGGGCCTGGTGGCGTTCCGCGCGGTGAACACCCTGGACGCGATGGTGGGTCACAAGTCGCCCCGCCACCGCCGGTTCGGCTGGGCCTCGGCGCGGCTGGACGACGTCGCCGGATGGCCCGGCGCACGGCTGACCGCCGCGCTCACCGTGCTCGCCGCCCCGGACCGGCGCGGCGCCGTACGGGCCTGGCGGCGCGACGGCGGCGCCCATCCGAGCCCCAACGCGGGCCCGGTGGAGGCGTCGTTCGCGGGTGCGCTCGGCGTACGGCTCGGCGGGACGCTGGCGTACGGCGGACGGGTCGAGCACCGGCCGCGGCTGAACGGCGCGGGCCGGCCCGTCGCGACCGAGGACATCGCGCGGGCGGTCCGCCTCTCGCGCCGGGTGAGCGTGCTGGCGCTCACGACGACGGTGGCCGGGCGGCTGCTGGCGGGCGCGGTGCGCCCGGCCCTCGCCCGGCGGAAGGGCAGGACCGGATGACCGGCGGCGGGCTGCTGATCGCGGGGACCACCTCCGACGCGGGCAAGAGCGTGGTGACCGCGGGGATCTGCCGCTGGCTGGTGCGGCAGGGCGTGGACGTCGCGCCGTTCAAGGCGCAGAACATGTCGCTGAACTCGTTCGTGACGCGGGACGGCGCGGAGATCGGCCGGGCGCAGGCGATGCAGGCGGCGGCCGCCCGGGTGGAGCCGTCGGCGCTGATGAACCCGGTGCTGCTCAAGCCCGGCGGGGACCGCAGCAGCCAGGTGGTGCTGCTCGGCAGACCGGTCGGCGAGATGAGCGCGCAGGGGTACTTCGGGCGCCCCGGCGGCGGGGCGCGGCCCGGTGGGCGCGCGGAGCTGCTGGCGACCGTCACCGACTGCCTGGCCGAGCTGCGGCGCGCCCACGACGTGGTGATCTGTGAGGGCGCGGGCTCCCCGGCGGAGATCAATCTGCGGCGCACCGACATCGTCAACATGGGCATCGCACGGGCCGGGCGGCTGCCGGTGGTGGTGGTCGGCGACATCGACCGCGGCGGGGTGTTCGCCTCGTTCTTCGGGACGACGGCGCTGCTGTCCAAGGAGGACCAGGCGCTGATCGCCGGGTATCTCGTCAACAAGTTCCGCGGCGATGTGGCGCTGCTGGAGCCGGGCCTCGACATGCTGCGGGAGCTGACGGGGCGTCCGTCGCTGGGTGTGCTGCCGTTCGCGCACGGTCTGGGCATCGACGAGGAGGACGGGCTGCGGGTGTCGCTGCGCGGCGCGGTCCGCGAGAGCGTGGTGGCGCCGCCGCACGGCGCCGATGTGCTGCGGGTGGCGGTCGCGGCGGTGCCGCTGATGTCGAACTTCACCGACGTGGACGCGCTGGCCGCCGAACCGGGCGTGGTGGTGCGGTTCGTGGACCGCGCCGAGGAGCTGGCCGACGCGGACCTGGTGGTGCTGCCGGGCACCCGCGGCACGGTGCGGGCGCTGGCCTGGCTGCGCGAGCGGGGGCTGGCGGACGCGATCGCCCGCCGCGCCGCCGAGGGCCGTCCGGTGCTGGGCATCTGCGGCGGCTACCAGATGCTCGGCGAGGTGATCGACGACGAGGTGGAGTCCCGGGCGGGCACCGTGCCGGGCCTGGGGCTGCTGCCCCTGCGGGTGCGGTTCGCGGTGGAGAAGACGCTGGCCCGGCCGGTCGGCACGGCGCTGGGCGCGGCCGCCGAGGGGTACGAGATCCACCACGGCGTGGCCGAGACCCTCGGCGGGGAGCCGTTCTTCACCGACGACGCCGGGCGGCCGCTGGACGGCTGCCGGTCGGGCGCGGTGTGGGGGACGCACTGGCACGGCTCGCTGGAGAGCGACGCGTTCCGGCGGGCGTTCTTGACGCGGGTGGCGGCCGATGCGGGACGCGCGTTCGTCCCGGCGCCGGACACCAGCTTCGGCGCGCTGCGCGAGGAGCAGTTGGACCGGCTCGGCGATCTGATCGAGGAGCACGCCGACACCGGTGCGCTGCTGCGGCTGATCGAGGGGGGCGTCCCGCCGGGGCTGCCGTTCGTCCCGCCGGGTGCGCCGTGAGGGCGCGCGGATCAGGAGGACGTCACGCAAGGGTGCCCGAGGGCACGGACCGGGCGGCCGGTGACGGCCGCACCTCGCATGAAGGAGTGATCGCGACATGAGCGCCCGCTATCCGTTCACCGCCGTCGTCGGAATGGACGACCTGCGGCTGGCGCTGCTGCTGAACGCCGTCAGCCCGGCGGTGGGCGGTGTCCTCGTCCGCGGCGAGAAGGGCACCGCCAAGAGCACGGCCGTCCGGGCGCTGGCCGATCTGCTGCCCGAGGTGGCGGTCGTCGGCGGCTGCCGGTTCAGCTGCGACCCGGCCGAGCCGGACCCGGGCTGCCCGGACGGCCCGCACGGCGCGGCCGAGGGCGCGCGGCGGCCCGCCCGCATGGTGGAGCTGCCGGTGGGTGCCTCCGAGGACCGGCTGGTCGGTGCGCTGGACATCGAACGGGCGCTGGCCGAGGGCGTGAAGTCCTTCGAACCGGGCCTGCTCGCCCGGGCGCACCGCGGCCTGCTCTACGTCGACGAGGTCAACCTCCTCCACGACCACCTGATCGATCTGCTGCTGGACGCCGCCGCGATGGGCGCGTCCTACGTGGAGCGCGAGGGTGTCTCCGTCCGGCATGCGGCGCGGTTCCTGCTGGTCGGGACGATGAACCCGGAGGAGGGCGAGCTGCGGCCGCAGCTGCTCGACCGGTTCGGGCTGACCGTGGAGGTCGCCGCGGACCGGGACCCGGACCGCCGGGTGGAGGTGGTCCGGCGGCGGCTGGCGTTCGACGACGACCCGGCGGCGTTCGCGGCGCGCTGGGCGGCGGACGAGACGGCGCTGCGGGAGCGGATCGCCGCCGCGCGGGCGCTGCTGGGGTCGGTACGGCTCGGCGACGGGGCGCTGCGGCAGATCGCGTCGGTCTGCGCGGGGTTCGAGGTCGACGGGATGCGCGCGGACCTGGTCATGGCACGGACCGCGACGGCGCTGGCCGCGTGGGCCGGGCGGACGGACGTGGCCACCGAGGACGTACGGCAGGCGGCGCTGCTGGCGCTGCCGCACCGCAGACGGCGGGCGCCGTTCGACGCGCCGGGCCTGGACGAGGAGAAGCTCGACCGGATCCTGGAGGAGTCGGCCCCCGAGGACGACCCGGAGCCGGACGGTCCGCAGGACGGCGGTCCCGAGGGCGGGCCCGAGGGGCCGGAGGGCGGTCCCGAGGGCGGCCCGGACGGCGGGGGTCCGGACGGCGGCGGTCCCGACGGGGGTGGCGCGCCGCCGCCGAAGGAGGAGACCGTGCCGGGACCGCGCGAGCAGGAGCACGAGCCCGCGCCGGGCCGGGACGGCGACGGCGAGCCGGGCGGTGCGCCCGAGGAGCGTCCGGCCGGGGCCCCGGCGGCGCAGCAGGCGGCGGTCGCCGCGGGCGATCCGTTCGCGACCCGGCGTCTGGACGTGCCGGGTCTGGGCGAGGGCGCCGACGGCCGCCGCTCGCGGGCGCGGACCGCGCACGGCCGGACCACCGGGTCGCGGCGCCCGCGCGGTGCGCTCGGCAAGCTGCATCTGGCGGCGACGCTGCAGGCGGCCGCGCCGCACCAGCGGGCGCGCGGCCGGCGCGGCCCGGGTCTGGTGGTGCGCCGGGACGATCTGCGGGAGGCGGTCCGCGAGGGCCGGGAGGGCAACCTCGTGCTGTTCGTGGTGGACGCCTCCGGGTCGATGGCGGCACGGAAGCGGATGAGCGCGGTCAAGGGCGCGGTGCTTTCGCTGCTGCTCGACGCGTACCAGCGGCGCGACAAGATCGGCATGATCACGTTCCGGGGGCGGGAGGCGGAGCTGGCGCTGCCGCCGACGTCGTCGGTGGAGGCCGGGGCGGCGCGGCTGGCGTCGCTGCCGACCGGTGGCCGCACCCCGCTCGCCGAGGGGCTGCTCAAGGCCCGTGAGGTGCTGCGGGTGGAGCGGATGCGGGACGCGTCGCGGCGGCCGCTGCTGGTGGTCGTCACGGACGGCCGGGCGACCGGGTCCGGGGCGCCGTCGCCGCTGGAGCGGGCGGCGCGCGCCGGGCGGCTGCTGGGCGCCGAGGGCGTCGCCTCGGTCGTCGTCGACTGCGAGAGCGGTCCGGTGCGGCTGGGGCTCGCCGGGGCGCTCGCCCGGGAGTTGGGCGGCACCGCCGTCACCCTCGACGAGCTGCGCGCGGACAGCGTCTCGGGACTCGTACGGAACCTCCGCGGCGGGCGCGGCGCGCCTGCCGCACCCCACATCCAGGACTCCAGGAAGGTCGCGTAATGCCGCAGGGACAGCCGTCCGTCGTACCGAACGACGGGCTCACCACCCGCCAGCGCCGCAACCGCCCGCTGGTCTTCGTCCACACCGGCGTCGGCAAGGGAAAGTCGACGGCGGCGTTCGGGCTCGCGCTGCGGGCCTGGAACCAGGGCTGGCCGGTCGGGGTGTTCCAGTTCGTGAAGTCGGCGAAGTGGAAGGTCGGCGAGGAGCGGGCGCTGAAGGTGCTCGGCGAGACCGGCGAGGGCGGCACCGTCGCCTGGCACAAGATGGGCGAGGGCTGGTCCTGGGTCCAGCGCGACCTGGCCTCCAGCGAGGAGGCGGCGCGCGAGGGCTGGGAGCAGGTCAAGCGGGATCTGGCCGCCGAGACGTACAAGCTGCTGGTGCTGGACGAGTTCGCCTATCCGCTGCACTGGGGGTGGATCGACACCGAGGACGTGATCACGGCGTTGCGGGAGCGGCCCGGCACCCAGCATGTGGTGATCACCGGGCGGAACGCACCGCAGGCGCTGGTGGACTTCGCGGATCTGGTCACCGACATGTCGAAGGTGAAGCACCCGATGGACACCGGTCAGAAGGGCCAGCGGGGCATCGAATGGTGAGCGTGGCATGAGCGGGACGATCCCCCGGCTGGTGATCGCCGCGCCCTCCTCCGGGGCGGGCAAGACGACGGTGGCGACGGGCCTGATGGCCGCGTTCGCCGAGGCGGGCCTCGCGGTCTCGCCGCACAAGGTCGGCCCGGACTACATCGACCCCGGCTACCACGCGCTGGCCACCGGCCGCCCGGGCCGCAACCTCGACGCCTATCTGTGCGGGACGGGGCGGATCGCGCCGCTGTTCCGGCACGGGGCGCGCGGCTGCGATCTCGCCGTGGTCGAGGGCGTGATGGGGCTGTTCGACGGCGCGTCCGGGCAGGGCGAGCTGGCGTCGACGGCGCAGATCGCCAAGGTGCTGCGGGCGCCGGTGGTGCTGGTGGTCGACGCGTCCTCGCAGTCCCGGTCGGTGGCCGCGCTGGTGCACGGCTTCGCGTCCTGGGATCCCGGGGTGCGGCTGGCCGGGGTGATCCTCAACAAGGTCGGCTCGGACCGGCACGAGGCGCTGCTGCGGGAGGCGATGGAGTCGTCCGGCGTCCCGGTCCTCGGCGCGCTGCGCCGCACCGGCACCGTCCACGCGCCCTCCCGCCACCTGGGCCTGATACCGGTCGCCGAACGCCGTACGGAGGCGGTCGAGTCGGTACGGGAGCTGGCGGCGCGGGTGCGCGAGGGGTGCGACCTGGAGGCGCTGCTGGCGCTGGCCCGGAGCGCGGGCGAGCTGCCGGACGAGGTCTGGGACCCGGCCGGGGAGGTCGCCGCGGCCGGCGGGCCGGCGACCGGCCGCCCGGTGATCGCGGTGGCCGGCGGCGCGGCGTTCACCTTCTCGTACGCGGAACACACCGAACTGCTGCGGGCGGCGGGCGCGGAGGTCGTGCCGTTCGACCCGCTGCACGACGAGCGGCTGCCGGAGGGCACCCGGGGCCTGATGATCGGCGGCGGCTTCCCGGAGGTGCACGCCCCGGACCTGTCGGCCAACGCGCCGCTGCGGGCGGCGGTGGCCGGGTTGGCGGCGTCGGGCGCGCCGGTCGCCGCGGAGTGCGCCGGGCTGCTGTACCTCGCCCGGTCGCTGGACGGGCGGCCGATGTGCGGGGTGCTGCCCGCCGACGCCCGGATGACGGACCGGCTGACGCTCGGCTACCGGGAGGCGGTGGCGCTGACGGACAACGCGCTGGCCGCGGCCGGTACCCGGGTGCGCGGCCACGAGTTCCACCGCACCACCGTGGAACCGGGCGCGGGCGCCTCCCCGGCGTGGGGCGTCACCCACCCCGCGCGGCGGGTGGAGGGCTTCACCTCCGGCGGGGTGCACGCCTCGTATCTGCACGTCCACTGGGCGGCGGCGCCGTCGCTGGCCACCCGCCTGACAGCGGCTGCGGCGGGGGCCCGATGAGCGCCGCGGCGGCACCGGCCGTCCTCGACCACCTGGTGTACGCGGCACCCGACCTGGCGGCCGCCGCCGAGGAGTTGGCGGAGCTGACCGGGGTGCGGCCGCGGACCGGCGGCAGCCACCCGGGCCGCGGTACCCGCAACTGCCTGCTGGGGCTGGCCGGTTCCCCGGGCGCCGGGGCGTATCTGGAGCTGATCGGCCCGGACCCGGAGCAGCCGGAGCCGGCCGGGCCGCGCTGGTTCGGCATCGACGCGCTGACCGGTCCGCGGCTGGTCACCTGGGCGCTGCGGGCGACGGGCCTGGCGGAGCGGGTGGCGCGGGCGCGGGCGGCCGGGTACGACCCGGGCGACGCGGCGGCGATGGGCCGCCGGACGCCGGACGGCCGCCGGATCTCCTGGGAGCTGACGCCCCCGTGCGCGGGCGGCGGCGGGACCCCGTTCCTCCTCGACTGGGGCGCCACCCCGCATCCGACGGCCGCGGGGCTGCCCGCGCTGACGCTGGAGTCCTTCGCGGTCACCGACCCCGATCCGGCGGCGGCCACCGCGCGGCTGACGGCGCTCGGCGGACGGTGGCCGGACGCCCCGGCGACCGCTGGACCGGCCGGGCTCACCGCCGTGGTGCGGGGCCCGCGCGGCGCGGTGCGGCTGGGGCACGGGGCCGTCGCGGTATGAGCGCGGTGGCGGCGGACCGCTCGGCCCGCGAGGCCGACGGCCGGCCGGATGGCGCCCGCCCCGGCGACCGTGCAGGCCGGCGTGGGCAGCGCCGGGTGGGCGTGGTGCGCCTCGGGCAGGATGGCAGAGACCGCCAGGTGGAGCAGCGCACCACCGAAGAGCCCGAGACAGCCGCCGAGCCACTGCTCCGGGAGGGCGACCACCGGCGTCGCGGCGGCCCCGAGCAGCGGCGCCACCGTGTCCGCACCTTCGCGCGGCGCCCGGCGGGAGCGCGGTGACGGCCCCGGGGCCCGCCGTGCACGTGGGCGTCGGGGCGCGCCGGGGCGTCACGGCGGACGAGGTGCTGACGCTGGTGCGGGCCGCGCTGGCGGAGTCGGGCGGGACGGTGGCGGCGCTGGCGACCGTCGAGGCGAAGGCGGCCGAACCGGGGCTGATCGGCGCGGCCCGGCGGCTGGGCGTGGCGCTGCATACTTTTTCGGCCAGGGAGCTGGCCGCGGTACGGGTGCCGGGCGGCGGTTCGGCGGTGGTGCGGGAGGCCGTCGGGACGCCGAGCGTGGCGGAGGCGGCGGCGCTGCTGGCGGCCGGGCCGGGCGCGCAACTGCTCGTCGGGAAGCGGAAGTCGGCGCCGTCCGGCGGGCCCGCGCGGGCCACCTGTGCGGTGGCGTCGGCGACCGGCCACCACGGCACGGTGCGGGCCCGCCCCTCGGTTATCGTCGTCCCTCCCCCATCCGGCCCGGCCCCGGCCCGGCCCGCCGCTGCACGGCCCCCCAAGGAGATCTTGTGACCACCCCTCCCGCCCTGCTCATCACCGGTCACGGCGACCGCGACGACGGCGGGGCGCAGGCCCTGCGAGCGCTCCTCGACACGGTCGCCGAGCGCTGCCCCGAGGTGCCGGCGGCGGCCGGTTCCACCGGGCGGGCGCCGTCGGCGCCGCCGCTCGCCGGGGCGGTCGACGGCCTCGTCGCCCGGGGCGCCACGGAGATCGTCGTGGTGCCGCTGACGTCCGAGGGCCCGGCGCGGCGCGGACTGGCCGCCGAGCTGACCGCGGCCACCGCGCGCCACGCGGGGCTGTCGTTCGTCCACGGGCAGGCCCCGGACGGCCATCCGCTGCTGCTGGGCGCGTGGGAGCGGCAGTTGGACGCGGCGCTGGGCGGCGGCGGGGCGCGGCGCCCCCGCGACCGGGCCCGTACGACGGTGTTGCTGGTGGGCGGCGGGTCCGGCGATCCGTACGCCAACGCCGAGGTGGCGCGGGCCGCCCGGCTGCTGTGGGAGGGCCGGGGCCTGGCCGGGGTGGAGACCGCGTTCCTGTCGTACGCGGCGCCGGACGTACCGGCGGGTCTGGAGCGCTGCCGGGTGCTGGGCGCGGCGGTGCCCGGGGCGGACGGGCCGGGGCGGATCGTGGTGCTGCCCTGCTTCCCGCTGCCCGGTGACGCGCAGGAGCGGCTGCGGCTGCAGACCGAGGGCTGGGGCGCGGCGCACCCGGAGGCCGAGGTGGCGTGCGCCGAACCGGTCGGCGTGGCACCGGAGATGGCCGACGCGGTGGTGGCGCGCTACCGGGAGGCGGTCCGGGCGCAGGAGGAACACCGTGTCGCCGTCCGCTGAACCCGATCTGCGCCACCACGGCGACGCCGAAGTACGGGGCGACGCCGCCACGTTGACGGACCTGGCGGTCAACGTCCGTACGGGGACGCCCCCGGCGTGGCTGAAGGCGGAGCTCGTCGCGTCGCTGGACGGGCTCGCCGCGTACCCGGACGGGACGGCGGCGCGGCGTGCGGTCGCGGCGCGCCACGGGCTGCCGGTGGCGCGGACGTTGCTGACGTCGGGCGCGGCGGAGGCGTTCGTGCTGCTGGCCCGGGCGGTCCGGGCGCGCCGTCCGGTGGTGGTGCATCCGCAGTTCACCGAGCCGGAGGCGGCGCTGCGCGACGCCGGGCACACGGTGGAGCGGGTGGTCCTCGACGAACGGGACGGCTTCCGGCTGGACCCCGCGGCGGTGCCGGACGACGCGGATCTGGTCGTCGTCGGCAATCCGACCAACCCGACGTCGGTACTGCACCCGGCGGGCGCCTTGGCGCAGTTGGCGCGGCCGGGGCGGACGCTGGTGGTGGACGAGGCGTTCATGGACGCGGTGCCCGGGGAGCGGGAGTCGCTGGCCGGGCGGACGGATCTGCCCGGTCTGGTGGTGCTGCGGAGTCTGACGAAGACGTGGGGGCTGGCCGGGCTGCGGATCGGCTATCTGCTGGCGGAGCCGGGGACGGTGGCGGAGCTGGCGCGGGCGCAGCCGCTGTGGCCGGTGTCGTCGCCCGCGCTGGCGGCGGCCACGGCGTGCTCGGGGCCCGGGGCCCTGGCGGAGGCGGCGGCCGCCGCCGAGCGGACGGCGGTGGACCGGGCCCATCTGGTGGCGCGGCTCTCCGACATCCCCGGGGTGACCGTCGTCGGCCCGGCCGCGGCCCCGTTCGTCCTGATCCGGCTGGCGGACGCGGCGGCGGTGCGGGAGGCGCTGCGGGCGAGCGGTTTCGCGGTGCGCCGCGGCGACACGTTCCCGGGCCTGGGCCCGGACTGGCTCCGGCTGGCGGTCCGCGACCGGGAGACCACGGACCGCTTCACGGAGGCGCTGACGGAGGCCATGGGAAAGGTGGCGGCGGGGCGCGCCCTGGACTGAGGGGCGGGCGCCGGGCGCCGAGGGGTGCGTACGCGACCGGAATCAGGGCCGGTCGAGCCCGCCGCCGGGGCAAGGGTGCGGGGCCGGCCGCCACCTGGCCGGCCCCGCACAGGGCGCTGTCCGTCCCGCTCGGGCGCCGTCCCCGTTCTCCCGCCCGGGCTGCGGGCGGGAGAACGGGAGACGGGCCGAGGCGGGCACGGGGTTACGGACCGCGCCCACCGCACACCGGGACGGCGCCCCCACGGCACCGGTCCGGCACACGGGGTCGGGTCAGCCGCTCACCGCGGCCTTGCGCTTGCGGGAGTAGACCACCGAACCGGCACCCGCGGCGAGCAGCACCGCGGCGCCGCCCGCGAGGTACGGGGTGGCGGAACTGCTGCCCGTCTCGGCGAGGTTGCCGTCGCTGCCGCCCTGCGGCCGCGGGTCGGAGCCGCCACCGGAACCCGAGCCGCCGGAGCCCGAGGCGCCGCCGTCGTGACCGCCCGAGCCGGAGGCACCGCCGTCGTGGCCGCCGGTGGCCCCGCCGCTGCCTCCCGTGGTGGAACCGCCGGTCTGCGCACCGCCGGTCTGGCCGCCGGAGCCCGAACCGCCGGTCGTCGCCCCGCCGTCGGAGGCGCCGCCGTCCGTCGAACCGCCCGAGCCGCTCGAACCGCCGGTCGTCGAGCCGCCCGCGGTGCCCTGGCCCGGGTCCGGGGCGCCGGGGGTGGTGCAGCTGGCCTCGGCGAGCCGGACGCGGCCGTTGACCTCGGCGACGTTGAGCTTCAGCGGGTTGACGGAGACCTGGAGGTCGAGCGCGGTGGCCGCGGCGCTCTTGGCGGTGGTCTGCTTCTTGGAGAGGTCGAGGCGGACCTCTCCCACGCCCGGGACCTTGACCTCGGTGGTGCCGCCCGCGGTGAGCCTGACGGCCTTGCCGAGGACCTTGACGGTGCCGAGGACGTTGGAGCTCGCGGTGGGCCGCTCGCCCGCGGTGCAGACGGCGCGGGAGGTGACCTTCTCGACCTCGATGAGGGAGAGCAGCGGCAGACCTGGGACGTTGACCTTGGCGTGCGTGAGGTTGCTGTAGCCCTCCGCCTTCGCCGCGTCGGCGGTGGCCCGCGCGGTGGCGACGTCGGCGCGCAGCACCGAGAAGGGCTTGCCGCCGTCGACGCCGTCGAGGTCGGCGGTGAGCGCCGTCTTCTTCGCGTCGGCCGGGGCGTGCACATCGTTGAGGGTGACGTGGAGCGGCAGCGTGACGGCCTTGTTCAGGAGGCTGACGTCCAGGCCGGTGCGGAGCACGGAGGCGCCGGCGGTGCCGTGGTCGGCGGCGTGCGCCGGGGCGGCGCCGAGGAGGAGCGCGGGACCGGCGGCGAGCGCGGTGGCGGCCGCGACGGCGGCGAGGCGGCGCGCGGGACGACGCGCCGGGAATTCAGGTCCGGTCCGCGGGGACGCGGGCAGGCCGGACGGACTGATGGAGCTGGTGGACACGGGTGTGGACCCCCCACAGAGAAATGGAGCCACCGCCCGCGCCAATGGGGGACATCGCGCCGGTCGGTGACCTCGACCCGTCCATACTGTACGCACGGAGGGTGAACGGTCAGCCACGAATGGTGAGTTCACGCTTATGAGTGGTTTCCGGATTCCCATTCGAATCCCCTGACGCAAGGGGCCTGCCCGTCACGACCGCCCCGCGGGCGTCCGCGGCCGCAGCGCGCCTTCGCCGCACCCCGCGCGAGACCGGGCGGCACGGGCGCGACGGCGTCCCGGCGTCCACCATCCGGATTTGCCGTCCGATACATGCAGGTGACAGCTACAGTGCCGCCGTGTCGAACGAGCAGACGAACCCCCCGAGAGAACCTTCCGGCGAGCCGGCCGAGCGGCCCACCGCGGACGCCGTCGTACCGTCACCGGACGGCGGTTCCGCACCGGCCCACGGCGATCTGCCGGCGTCCGACCGTGCGGCCCGGCGCGCCGTCACGGTCTTCCCGCTGCTGGTGATCGCCGCCGGCGCGCTCGGGCTGCTGCGGCCGTCGCACTTCACCGGCTGGGCGCCCGCGGTGCCGTGGCTGCTCGGCGTGGTGATGTTCTCGATGGGGCTGACGCTGACGCCGCCGGACTTCACGGCCGTCGCCAAGCGGCCCTGGGCGGTCGGCCTCGGCCTGGTGGCGCACTACGTGATCATGCCGGGGCTCGGCTGGCTGATCGCCACCGTGCTGGACCTGCCCCCGCAGCTGGCGGCCGGGGTGATCCTGGTCGGCTGCGCGCCCAGCGGCACCGCGTCCAACGTCGTGACGTTCCTGGCCCGCGGCGACGTCGCACTGTCGGTCTCCGTCGCCACCGTCTCCACCGTCCTGGCACCGCTGGTCACCCCGCCGCTGACGCTGCTGCTGGCCGGGCAGTTCCTGCACGTCGACGCCGGGGTGATGGTCACCGACATCCTGAAGACGGTGCTGCTGCCGGTGGTGGCCGGACTCGGGGTGCGGCTGATCGCCGGGCGCCATGTCGACAAGGTGCTGCGGGCGCTGCCCTGGGTCTCCGCGGTGACCATCGCCGCCATCGTGCTCGCCGTGGTCTCCGGCAGCGCCGCCGCGATCAAGGACGCGGCGTTCCTGGTGATCGTCGCCGTGCTGCTGCACAACGGCCTCGGTCTGGCGCTCGGTTACGGCGCGGGGAAGCTGGCCCGGCTGGGCCGTCCGGCGAGCCGGGCGATGGCCTTCGAGGTCGGCATGCAGAACTCCGGTCTGGCCGCCTCGCTGGCCACCGCGCACTTCAGCCCGGCGGCCGCACTGCCCGCCGCGGTGTTCTCCGTGTGGCACAACATCTCGGGCGCGCTGGTCGCCGCGTGGATGGCGCGTACGGAGCGCCGCGCCGCACGGCAGGCGTAGGAGCGGGAGCGGGCGGTCACGGCCGCGGGGCCGGGCGGCGCGCAGCGCGCCCGGCCCGCGCCGTCCACCGCTGTGCGCGCCCGGCGCCTGCGCGGCACCCGGTGCCACCCCTCAGCCGATGACCTGTCCGCGCAGCACCACCCGGCGCGGCGCCGCCAGCACCCGGACGTCCGCGCGCGGGTCCTCGGGGTAGACGACCAGGTCGGCCGAGGCGCCCTCGGTGAGTCCGGGGCGGCCCAGCCAGTCGCGGGCGCCCCAGGTGGTGGCGGAGAGCGCGGCCACCGCCGGCAGTCCGGCCTTGCGCAGCTCGGCGACCTCCTGCGCGACCAGCCCGTGCGCCAGTGAACCGCCCGCGTCCGTCCCGGCGAAGACCGGCACCCCGGCGTCGTAGGCGGCGCGGACGGTGTCGTAGCGGCGGGCGTGCAGGCGGCGCATATGGTCGGCCCAGCGCGGGAACTTCTTCTCGCCACCCGCCGCCAGGTCCGGGAAGGTGGCGATGTTGACGAGGGTCGGGACGATCGCGACGCCCCGTTCGGCGAAGAGCGGGATGGTCTCCTCGGTCAGCCCGGTGGCGTGCTCGATGCAGTCGATACCCGCCTCGACCAGCGGCGCGAGGCTGTCCTCGGCGAAGCAGTGCGCGGTGACGCGGGCGCCGAGCCGGTGCGCCTCGGCGATGGCGGCGGCGACCTCGCCCGGCGGCCAGCAGGACTCCAGGTCGCCGGTGGAGCGGTCGATCCAGTCGCCGACGAGCTTGACCCAGCCGTCGCCGCGCCGCGCCTCCTGCGCCACATAGGCCACCAGGTCCGCCGGTTCGATCTCGTGGGCGTAGTTGCGGATGTAGCGGCGGGTGCGGGCGATATGGCGTCCGGCGCGGATGATCCGGGGCAGGTCGGCGCGGTCGTCGATCCAGCGGGTGTCGGAGGGCGAGCCCGCGTCGCGCAGCAGCAGCGCGCCGCCGTCGCGGTCGGTGAGCGCCTGCTTCTCGGCGGTGGCCGCGTCGACGGGGCCGTGGGCGTCGAGCCCGACGTGGCAGTGGGCGTCGACGAGACCGGGCAGCACCCAGCCCTCGACGGTGGTGAACTCGGCGGTGGTACGCGGGCGTTCGTAGGTGACGCGGCCGTCGACGACCCACATCTCGTCGCGCACGTCGTCCGGCCCGACCAGAATCCGCCCC
Source organism: Streptomyces sp. NPDC029159 (assembly GCF_055564055.1). NCBI lineage: Bacteria > Bacillati > Actinomycetota > Actinomycetes > Kitasatosporales > Streptomycetaceae > Streptomyces > Streptomyces sp. NPDC029159. The sequence goes on along the minus strand of NZ_JBVHWT010000010.1, from coordinate 197,262 downwards.
TTGAGGTGCAGCGCCGCACCTTCGCTCTTCGACGTCATGACGGCACTTTATGCGCAGGCCGTGTTCCCTCCGCCGCGCGCCCGCGCAAAACGGCGCACGCCGGTGGTATTCCGTTAACGGAAGTGCCTCGCGTGTTTTCCTGGCGGTCTCTCGCGTGATGCCTGAGGCAGCTTTGCGGAGAACCTTCCGCAGGCACATTTCCAATTCTTTGGATGCCAGCTTCCCGTATTCTCCTTCCCGCTTTTCCCGACCTCAAACGCCAAGATTCCGCTAGCGCCGGAAGCCGGAATTCGGAGCGATCTCAGGGACGTTACGGACCTGTGACCGACTCCACACTCTGTCCGCTTCGTCCGAGATTTCCGGTACAAAAGCATACATCTCTTCGGCGATCCGCGCGCTCGGGCGCCCCCGCGCGATAACACAAAAGCCCCCGACTGCGTAACCCCTGCCCGCGATGCAATTTGCTTTTTCCCTCGGTAAATTTAATTTCCATGACCGCCGCACAAGCAGACCATGCACGTGCCCGAAGCGAAATCAGGGAATTGCCGGAGGGTTTCAAGCTCGACACCCCACGGGTGGAGGACGGAGCCGCGATCTGGCGAATCGCCCGCGACTCCCGGACACTGGACCTGAACTCCTCCTACAGCTACCTGCTGTGGTGCCGTGACTTCGCCGCCACCTCCGTCGTCGCCCGCGACGCCGAGGGTGAGCCGGCCGCCTTCGTCACCGGCTACATCCGTCCCGACCGTCCGGACACCCTGCTCGTGTGGCAGGTGGCCGTCGACGACGCGCACCGCGGGCGCGGCCTCGCCGCCGCCCTGCTGGACGGGTTGACCACCCGCATCGCGCGGGAGTCGGGCGTGACCCGCCTGGAGACGACGATCACGGCGGACAACGCCGCATCCAACCGGCTCTTCTCCTCGTTCGCCGAGCGCCACGGCGCCCCCCACCGCCGCGAGGTGCTCTTCGACGCGGCACTCTTCCCGGAGCAGGGACACGAGCCGGAGGTCCTGCACCTCATAGGCCCGTTCGCGGCCCCCGCCCCCTGTCTCTGACCGCACCACCCCGCGGGCCCCGCGGTGGCACCCGGTGCCACCGCCCGGAGGCGCCCGCACGCCGGACTTCGCAAGACCCCACGCCACTCATCTCCCAGGAGCATGCTGTGACCATCACCCAGCCCGACCTGAGCGTCTTCGAGACCGTCGAGTCCGAGGTGCGGAGCTACTGCCGCAGCTGGCCGACCGTGTTCGACCGGGCGCAGGGCAGCCGTATGACCGACGAGGACGGCCACACCTACCTGGACTTCTTCGCCGGGGCCGGTTCGCTCAACTACGGCCACAACAACCCCGTCCTCAAACGCGCCCTGATCGACTACATCGAGCGGGACGGCGTCACCCACGGCCTGGACATGTCGACGACCGCGAAGCGGGCGTTCCTGGAGTCGTTCCAGAACATCATCCTGCGCCCGCGTGACCTGCCCTACAAGGTCATGTTCCCGGGCCCGACGGGCACCAACGCCGTCGAGGCGGCGCTGAAGCTCGCCCGTAAGGTCAAGGGCCGCGAGTCGATCGTCTCCTTCACCAACGCCTTCCACGGCATGTCGCTCGGCTCGCTCGCGGTGACCGGCAACGCCTTCAAGCGGGCGGGCGCCGGCATCCCGCTGGTGCACGGCACCCCGATGCCGTTCGACCACTACCTCGACGGCGCCACCGAGGACTTCCTCTGGTTCGAGCGGCTGCTGGAGGACGCGGGCTCCGGTCTGAACAAGCCCGCCGCGGTCATCGTCGAGACGGTGCAGGGCGAGGGCGGCATCAACGTCGCCCGCCCGGAGTGGCTGCGCGAGCTGCGCGCCCTGTGCGACCGGCAGGACATGCTGCTGATCGTCGACGACATCCAGATGGGCTGCGGCCGCACCGGCGCGTTCTTCTCCTTCGAGGAGTCGGGCATCGTGCCGGACATCGTCACCGTCTCGAAGTCCATCAGCGGCTACGGACTGCCGCTCGCCCTCACGCTCTTCAAGCCGGAGCTGGACGTGTGGGAGCCGGGCGAGCACAACGGCACCTTCCGCGGCAACAACCCGGCGTTCGTCACCGCCGCCGCGACGCTCGACACGTACTGGGCCGACGGGCAGATGGAGAAGCAGACGCTGGCCCGCGGTGAGATCGTCGAGTCGCACCTGAAGGCCATCGCCGAGGAGCACCCGGACGCCGTCGCCGAGTACCGCGGGCGCGGGCTGGTGTGGGGCCTGGAGTTCCACGACAAGAGCCTCGCCAACAAGATCGCCAAGCGCGCCTTCGACCTGGGTCTGCTGATCGAGACCTCCGGGCCGGAGAGCGAGGTCGTCAAGCTGCTCCCGGCGCTGACGACCACCCCCGAAGAGCTGGACGAGGGTCTGCGGATCCTCGCCCGCGCCGTCCGCGACCGCGTCTGAGCACGTACCGCGTCCGGCACCCCTTCGTCACCGTTCCACAGAAAGGCACCGACTCACCGTGATCGTTCGCTCGTTCAAGGACATCGAAGGCACCGACCGCCACGTCAAGGCGGCTTCCGGCACCTGGGAGAGCAAGCGCATCGTGCTCGCCAAGGAGCGCGTCGGCTTCTCCCTCCACGAGACCACGCTCTACGCGGGTACCGAGACGTCGATGTGGTACGCCAACCACATCGAGGCGGTCCTGTGCGTGGAGGGCGAGGCCGAGCTGACCAACGACGAGACCGGCGAGAAGCACTGGATCTCGCCGGGCACGATGTACCTGCTCAACGGCCACGAGAAGCACACCCTGCGGCCCAAGACGGACTTCCGCTGCGTCTGTGTCTTCAACCCGCCGGTCACCGGCCGTGAGGACCACGACGAGAACGGTGTCTACCCCCTGCTCACCGAGGACGACACCGACGCGTCCCGAGCCTGAACACCGCCTCTGCGTCCGGTAGTTGACGGACGGCATCCCGGCATCCACGGAGCACGTACGAGAGGAGAGGAAGGCAACACCATGACCATCGCACCCGAGCGCACCGCCGACCTGTACCCGACCCGCGGCACCTCCGAGGTGATCACCCCGCGGAAGGACCCGGTGGTGTGGTCGCAGCCCGGCACGGCGGGCCCGTTCCAGCCGTCCGAGCTGAGCGCCTTCGACCGCGACGGTTTCTTCGCCATCGGGGAACTGCTGACGGCGGACGAAGTCGCGGTGTACCGCACCGAACTGGACCGGCTGGTGAGCGACCCGGAGATGCGCGCGAACCCGCGCTCCATCGTCGAGCCGAAGTCGCAGAGCATCCGGTCCGTGTTCGAGGTGCACAAGATCAGCGAGGTGTTCGCCCGGCTGGTCTCCGATCCGCGCGTGGTGGGCCGGGCACGTCAGATCCTCGGCTCCGACGTCTACGTCCACCAGTCGCGGATCAACGTCAAGCCCGGCTTCGGCGCGTCCGGTTTCTACTGGCACTCGGACTTCGAGACCTGGCACGCCGAGGACGGGCTGCCGAACATGCGGACCGTTTCGGTGTCGATCGCGCTCACCGAGAACTTCGACACCAACGGCGGTCTCATGATCATGCCCGGTTCGCACCGGCGCTTCGTGGGATGTGAGGGAGAGACGCCGAAGGACAACTACAAGCGGTCGCTGCAGATGCAGGACGCCGGCATCCCGTCGGACAAGGTGCTGACGGAGATGGCGGACGAGCACGGCATCCGGCTGTTCACCGGCAAGGCGGGCTCCGCGACGTGGTTCGACTGCAATGCGATGCACGGCAGCGGTGACAACATCACGCCGTACCCGCGCAGCAACGTCTTCATCGTCTTCAACAGTGTGGAGAACACGGCGGTGGACCCGTTCGCGGCACCGGTGCCGCGCCCGGACTACATCGGGGCGCGGGAGTTCACACCGGTGCGGTGACGCACCGCAGCGCGCGGCCGTCGCACAGCCTGGTCTGTGCGGCGGCCGCGCCGCGCGTGCACGGGGCGGCCGCCGACTCTCCGGCTTCCTCCCGGCTCGGCGGCGTCCGCCCGTCACCGCACCAGGCGTGGCAGGAGCCGGTGTGCGTTCTCGGTGGTCAGATCGTGCCAGGTGGCGTGGGTCGAGGGGGCCGGACCTGCGGGGATGGAGGCGAGTTGCGCCTCGACGCCGGATGCCGCGGTCCAGCAGTAGTCGCTGCCGTAGACCACGTGCTCCGTGCCGAAGGCCGCGGTCAGTGCCGGCATCTGGTGCGGGAAGGGGGTACCCGCCATGTCGTACCAGAGCTGACGCAGCTGCTCGGGCACGGGGACGCTGGTGGCGTCCTGGCCGATCCCCCATCCGGTGCGGAACAGCTCCATGCGGTCCGCGATCAGGGGGAGCGCGCCGCCGCCGTGCGTGAAGATCCATCTGATGTGCGGGTAACGCTCGAACACGCCGTTGAAGAGCAGGTCGGCGACGGTACGGGCGGAGTCGAAGAGGAACTCGATGATCGGCCGGGGCCGGCCGAGTCCGATCTCGTCGGCGTGCGGGGGCGAGGTGGGGTGGACGAAGACGGCCGCGCCGCGCCGGTCGAGTTCCGCATAGAGGGGTTCGAAGTCCTTGTTGCCCAGGTAGACGCCACCGGAGTTGGACTCCACGGCCAGGCCGTCGCTGCCGAGTTCGTCGAGGGCGTAGGCGGTCTCGGCCAGTGCCCCTTCGACGTCGGGCAGCGGGAGTGAGGCGAAGTGGCCGAAGCGGTCGGGGTGGCGGCCACGGACCTCGGTGGCGGTCTCGTTGACGTGGCGGGCCAGCGAGCGCGCGCGCTCGCCGTCACAGAAGCTCAGCCCCGGGGAGGAGATCGACAGCAGCGACGTGCGGATCCCCCAGGAGTCCATCAGCTTCAGGTGGGTGCTCTCGTTCCAGTCGGGCCAGTCGGGCATGCCGTCCGGCCGGTCGACCCCGGCGGCCTTGGCCTCCTGCACATAGCGGGGCGTCAGGAAGTGCGAGTGGAAGTCGATGAGGGCGGGTTCGCTCATGGTCGGTCGGCCTTTCCGGTCGGCCCCGTCGCCGGGGCGCGGAACGTGCCCGGTCCGCCCGCTCGGGCGCGCCGGGTGGCGGGCTGCGGCCCCGGCCGGGCCGGCCCGTGCCGTCGTGTCAGGCGAAGCGGGGGAACAGCCGCAGGGCGTTGCCGCGCTGGACCGCCTGGAGCTCTTCCTTGGTGAAGACGCCGCTGTTCATGAGGTTGTCGGTGTTGCGGCCGGCGGTGGCTTCGGATGCGGCGCCCCAGTCGGTGCCGAACAGGATGTGCGCGAAGTCGGTGACCTCCAGGGTCGGCAACAGCGAGTTCCGGGAGCCGGCCAGGGCGGTCTCGTAGTACAGCGTGCGCAGCGACGCGGTGATCTCGGCGGGCGAGAGGTCGGCGTCGTCGGGCCCCTTGCCCAGGGCGATGTGCTCGGCGATGCGCCACCCCAGGGTGGGCAGCGGACCGCCGCAGTGGGCCAGGATGAACTGAAGGTCCGGGTAGCGCCGGAAGGCGCCGCGGTAGAGGGCGTTGATGATGTTCCGGGCGGTGTCGAAGGTGTACTCGCACACCGAGCTGGGCCGTCCGAGATCGAAGTACTCCACGATGGGCGGGGAGTCGGTGGGGTGCAGGAAGACCGGCACCCGGCGGCGGTTGAGCTCGGCGAGCAGGGGTTCGGACCAGTCCTCGCCCAGATACCGCCCGAGCGTGTTGGAGGTCAGCAGCACGCCGTCGAGGTGGAGCGTGTCGAGCGCGTAGGCCATCTCCTCCAGCATGGCCTCGGCGTTGTCCCCCGGGAGCGCCGCGAACGCCCCGAACCGGTCGGGGTACTGCTCGATGATCTCCGCGTACTCCTCGTTCACCTTCCGGGCGAACTTCCGGCCCGCGTCCGGGTCCTCATCGGTTCCCCCGAACGTGAACGGTGCGGAGAGCACCTGGGTGGTGACGCCGAGGCGGTCCATCGACTCGGTGGCCGTCCGAGGGGACCAGTCCGTCACGGCGAGCTGGTAGCCGCCCGCGAGCGAGAACCCCGAACGGAATCTCTCGGCGACCGTGCCCCCCAGATAGTGGGCGTGCACGTCGATACGGCCCTGCGCCATGGCGCCTCATTTCTTCCGCTCTGTGGTGGCACACCTGTCCTGCCCGGTCCTGTCCGTGCGGGAGCTGTCCGCCCGTGCGCGGAAGTCCGGGTACCCGGCAAGCCGACCATCGGGAGGAACGCGCGGCGGGCTTGAGCACGATCACTCGTTCGCCCGCACGGCTCGACCCTGGTGGCGGTCCGGCAGCGAGGTGATCACCGGGCGCCCGGCCCGGCGGTTCGCGTCGGCGGCCGTCAGCCGCTGATGCCCTGGGTTCCGAGCCCTTGGAGCAGCGTGTCGACGAGGCGCGCGGCGAGGGCGTCGGTGTCGCCCCCCTGACGCCCCTCGTGGGCGCTTGCGTGGAGCAGGGCGAGGAAGACGCGCGCGGCCCAGTCGGTGTCGACGCCGGGGCGCAGGACGGCGGCGTCCGAGGCGCGCCGGAAGAGCGTGCGGCAGCGCTCGAAGACGGCGCTGCCCTCGCCGGACGCCGCCGGCGTCTCCACCCGGCTCAGGGCGAAGCTCCAGTCGGCCTTGACCTGCAGAAGATTGGCCGTCACCTGGTAGAGGGCGATCAGCGGGGGCGCGGTCTGCGGACGCGCCGCGTCGAAGGCGCGGACGAATTCACCGGTGACCCACTCTCCCAGGGCGGCGATCAGCGCCTCGCGGCTGGCGAAGCGGCGATGGACGGTGGTCCGGGCGACGCCTGCGGCCGCGGCGATCTGCTCCATCGACGCCGCGGGGTCGTGCCGCAGGACCTGTTCGGCTGCCCGCAGGATCGCCTGCACGGTGCGCTCCGAGTCCGCGCGTGCGGCTGTCTGTTTCATCGTTGCCTCACCTCTCCGCCGCATCGTACATTCGGGAAGCATTTTCCGGAAGAGTTGCATCACCTCTGTAGCAACTAGTACCTTACCTGCATCCTCGAAAACCCTTGTCTGGATGTCCGGCGCGCCGAGCCTGTCTGCACCCCACGCCGCTCGGCCCGCCTCACGCGCTCCCTCCGCGCTCCAGCCCCTCCCCTACGCCCTCGCCGCAGGCACCGCCGCGGCTGACCCGGCACCGGCGCCGCCTTCACGGTGGCGCCGCGCCGCCGCCCGCCCCACGACCCGCCTGCCGGGCCGGGGCCGCCGGCTGCCCGTTCCCGGCCGCGGGCCGGGTTCCTGCCCACGCACCGCCGTCCGCCTCCCACGGCCGGACCCCACGCACACGGAGAAGCCCATGTCGCATGACCACCGCCCCGAGGTGACCGCTGCCGAACTGGCCACCGAACAACACCACCTCGACCTGGCCTACACGCACCTGGACGCGGAGCGCGCCCGTGTGGCCGAGGAGCTGCGCGCCGCCCTGACCCCGCCCGGCGGAGGCCACCAGGCGAGGACCGAGCGGGACACGATCGCTGCGGAACAGGCCGAACAGGCCGCCCGGCTGGAGAAGGCCGAGAACGGTCTCTGCTTCGGACGCCTGGACCTCGCAGACGGCGAAACCCGCTACGTCGGCCGGCTCGGGATCACCGACGAGGACCACGAACCGGTCCTGCTGGACTGGCGCGCCCCCGCCGCCCGGCCCTTCTACCTCGCCACGGCACTCCATCCCGACTCGGTGGTACGCCGCCGTCATCTGCGCACCCGCGCCCGGCGGGTCACCGCCCTCCACGACGAGATCCTCGACCACTCCGGGGCCGGCCCGGCCGCGCACCGCGGCACGGACCCCGCGGGCGAGTCGGCCCTGCTGGCCGCCCTCAACGCACCGCGCACCGGACGCATGCGCTCCATCGTGGAGACCATCCAGGCCGAGCAGGACGCGATCATCCGCAGCCCGCACCGCGGCGTCCTCGTCGTGGACGGCGGCCCCGGGACCGGGAAGACCGCCGTCGCGCTGCACCGCGCCGCATATCTGCTCTACACCCACCGTGACCGGCTCGCGCGGCGCGGTGTCCTGGTCATCGGGCCCGGTGAAGAGTTCCTGCAGTACATCGAGCAGGTACTGCCCTCCCTGGGCGAAGGCGGAGTCGTGCTGTCCACGGTCCCCGGCCTGTACGGCGACTGCGACATCAAGGCCACCGACTCCCCCGAAGCCGCGGCGCTGAAGGGCAGCGCGGTCATGGCCGACGTCCTCTCCCACGCCCTGGCCCGGCGGCAAGGCGCACTCCACACCGCGCGCGTCATCCGCTTCGCCGGACACGAGCTGATACTCGACCCGCCCACCGCGGCGCGGGCGGCCCAAGCCACCCGCGACACCGGCCGGCCGCACAACCTGTGCCCGGACCCCTTCCGCCGCCACCTCGCCGCCGCCCTGGCCCCCGGCTACCTGGCCGCCGCCCACCCCGGCGACGACGCACCGGAGCCCCAGGACATCGCCCGCGCCGCGGAAAGCCTCGCCGACAGCGACACCTTGCGCGCCGTGGCCCGTGAACTGTGGCCCCGCCTGACCCCCGAGCAGCTGCTCGCGGACCTGTACTCCGACCCCGAGGCCCTCGCCGCCGCACCCGGTATCGGCCCCGCGCAGCGCGGCCTGCTGCTGCGGGCGGACGCCACGGCCTGGACCACGGCCGACGTACCGCTGCTCGACGAGATCGCCGAACTCCTCGGCCATGACGGAAGCGAGCAGCGCCGGCGGGAAGCCGCGGCGCGCCGGCAGCGTGTGCAGGAGGCCCAGATGGTCCTCGACACCGCCTACAGCTCGCGCTCCATCGATCTGGACGCGGGCAAGGAGCGCATCTCCGTCTTCGACATCCTCGACGCCGAACAGCTCGCGGACCGCTTCGAGGAACGCGACCACCGCAGTGTCGCCGAACGCGCCCGCGCGGACCGGAGCTGGGTCTTCGGCCATGTCATCGTCGATGAGGCCCAGGAACTGTCCGCCATGGCCTGGCGCATGGTGATGCGCCGCTGCCCCACCCGCTGGATGACCCTGGTCGGCGACACCGCCCAGACCAGCGATCCGGCAGGCACCACCTCGTGGTCCCAGGCACTGGATCAGCACGTCGGCGGGCGCTGGCGGCTGGAGCGGCTGACCGTGAACTACCGCACCACCGCACCGCTCGCCCGCCTCGCCGCCGACGCCCTGGCCGCCGTCGGCCCGCGCCTCGAAGCACCGCACCCGGTCCGCGTGGACGGCGCCGCGCCCTGGCACGAGCAGGTGTCCGAGGCCGAGCTGCCCGACCGGCTCGCCCGGCTCGTCCGCCGGGAGGCACACCTGACCGACGAAGGCCGCCTGGCGGTCATCGTGCCCGACGGCCGCCTGACCGACCTGGGAGCTGCCGTACGGAGCGCGCTCCCCGACGCCACCCTCGGCCACTTCGCGCAGGACGGCGACGCGGTGGCCGTCCTGGAGGTCCGGCAGACCAAGGGCCTGGAATTCGACTCCGTCATCGTCGTCGAACCCTCCGACATCGCCGCCGCGCCCCGCGGAGCCAACGACCTCTAAGTCGCCGTCACCCGCGCCACCCAGCGTCTGGGCATCCTGCACACCGGCGCCCTGCCCCACCAGCTCACCCGGCTCACCGCCGCCCGCCCCGCCCCGGAAGCCGTGCCACCGGCCGACGGCGCCCCCGCCCGCCTCGTCCCCGGTCACGGCGAGGGGCTGTCCCGGCTGCTGCCCGTCCCGGACGCCCTGTACGAGGTGTCGACGCGCCGCGAGCTCCGCGACGCGGCCCGCGTCCGGGTCAGGCGCCTGCAGCCGACACCGGAACTGCGCTACGGCGGCCCCCACCTGACCCTCGTCACCTCGCGCGACGGCCGGTACCTGTTCAGCTACACCAACCTGCTCGGCCCGTTCCCCGGCGCACCGGTGTCACCGGCCACCGCGCGCCGCATCGCCGAGGAGGTGATGCGGCAGGTCGATCCCGGCTACGCCCACGGCCTGACCCACCTGCGCACCGAACTCCAGGAGCGCACCCTCGTCGACGACCGCGGACAGTCCCTGTCCGCCCCCGTCCGGTGGGTCAAGATGGCCCACACCGACGGCACGTTCGCCTTCGTCACCGTCGGCCCCGACGGCCGGGTCGTCGATGTCGAACGCGAAGCCCGCTGGGACCACCGTGCCGGCCGCCGCGCCACACAGATGTGGAACACCGACGACTGGATCCTGGCCCGTGACGGCCACGGCCCCCAGCCGGCCCCGCCGGCCGCGTCGGCCTGATCGGAGCCCGTGAGTGCCCCTCGGGGGGCTGAGGGCCGTCCCACCAGGGCTTACGGGACAGCCCTTAGCCTGACCAGGGTGTCCGGGCTCGTCCGGCCGTGACGGGCGCACCGCTGCGAGGGAAGTGAGGACGGGTTCATGACCATCGACCGGCTGCCCGGGGTGACCCTGACCGATCATGTGCTGGACGTACCGCTGGACCACGGCGACCCGGGCGGCGAGCGGATCGCGGTGTACGGCCGGGAGGTGGTGGCCGCGGGCCGCGAGGGCGACGCGCTGCCGTGGCTGGTCTTCCTCCAGGGCGGTCCCGGCAACGCCGCGCCGCGCCCGCTGGGCCGGGAGTCGTGGCTGGGCCGGGCGCTGGAGGACTACCGGGTCCTCCTCCTCGACCAGCGCGGTACCGGCCGCTCCACGCCGGCCAACCGGCAGACGCTGCCGCTGCGCGGCGGGCCCCGGGAACAGGCCGGGTACCTGGCACATTTCCGCGCCGATGCGATCGTGCGGGACGCCGAACTGTTCCGCCGCCGGCTGGTGGGGGCGGACACCCCGTGGAGCGTGCTGGGGCAGAGCTTCGGCGGCTTCTGCACCGTCGCCTATCTCTCGCAGGCGCCCGAGGGGCTGCGCGAGGCACTGGTGACCGGCGGGCTGCCCGGTCTCGACGCGAGCGCCGAGGACGTCTACCGGGCGGCGTATCCCCGGGTGGCCCGGAAGAACGCCGCGCACTACGCCCGGTATCCGCAAGACGTGGCGGCGGTACGGGAGATCGCGGCACATCTGCGCGAGAAGGAGGTGCGGCTGCCGGGCGGCGGAACGCTGACGCCGCGGGCCTTCCAGGCGCTGGGGATGCTGCTGGGCACCGGCAACGGCTCGCACGTCCTGCACCATCTGCTCGCCGACGCCTGGGTCACCGGCCCGGCCGGGCGGGAGCTGGGCGATGCGTTCCTGGAGGGCGTCCGGGCACAGCTGTCGCACGCGGCGGCGCCGCTGTTCGCGGTGGTGCACGAGGCGATCTACGGGCAGCGGTCGGTGGACCCGGGCCCGACGGCGTGGGCGGCGCAGCGGGTGCGGGACGGTCTGACGGCGTATCCGCAGTTCGACGTGGACACCGTGCTGGACGGCGCCGGGCCGCTCTACCTCACCGGCGAGATGATGTACCCGTGGCTCTTCGACACCGACCCGGCGCTGCGCCCGCTCAAGGAGACCGCGCAGGAGCTGGCCGCGCGGGGTGACTGGCCGGATCTGTACGACGCCGGGGCGCTGGCGGCCAACGACGTACCGGCCGCCGCGGCGGTCTACTTCGACGACATGTACGTCGACACCGCGCACTCCCTGGCGACCGCCGAGCGGATCCGCGGGATGCGGGTGTGGGTGACCAACGAGTGGGAGCACGACGGGCTGCGGGTGAGCGACGGGGCGGTGCTGGACCGGCTGTTGCGGATGGTGCGCGGGGAGGTGTGAGCGGGGGCGGGCCCGGGGCCGGGCCCGCCCGTCCGTTCAGGCGCCGCCGATGACCTCCAGGGCGCGGTCGACCTCGTCGGCGTCGTTGTAGAGGTGGAAGGCGGCGCGCAGCAGACCGCCGCGGACCGCGACCCGGATGCCCGCCGCGGCCAGCCGCTCCGCGGCGCCGGGCGGGCCCGCCACGGAGACGATCGCGGAGCCGGGCGCCGGGCGGGGTGCGAGCCCGCGGGCGGTCAGCCCGGCGCGGAAGCGGTCGGCCAGCGCGGTGTTGTGGGCGTGCACCGCGGGCACGCCGATCTCGTCGAGCAGCGCGAGGGAGGCGGCGGCGCCGACGTAGGAGAGCAGGGCGTGCGGTTCGTCGTAGCGGCGGGCGGTGGCGGCGGGCCGGGCGACCGGGCCGTAGCAGGACGCGCCCGGGTCCTCCCCGGTGACCCAACCGGCGTGCCGGGGCCGCGGACCGTCGCCGGCGAGGGCGGCCTCGCCGAACGCCAGGAAGGTGGTGCCGCGCGGGCAGAGCAGCCATTTGAAGGCGCCGCAGGAGACGTAGTCGAAGCCGGTGGTGCGCAGCGGCAGCCAGCCGGCGGCCTGGGTGACGTCGACGAAGGTACGGGCACCGTGCGCCCGGGCGGCCTCGCGGACCGCGTCGAGGTCGGCGATCCGTCCGTCGAGCGACTGCACCGCACTGCACGCGACCAGCGAGGTGGTGGGCCGGACGGCGTCGGCGAGCGCGTCGAGCGGGGCGGTGCGGAAGGTGACGCCGGGGGTGGTGGCGAGCGGGGTCACCAGCGAGCTGAAGTCGCCCTCGGGGACCAGGACCTCCGCGCCGGGCTCCAGGGTGGTGGCGACGAACGCGGAGTGCACCGCCACCGAGCTGCCGACGGCGACCCGCTCGGCCGGCACCCCCAGCAACCGGGCGAAGCCCCGCCGGGCCTCCTCCGCCGGGCCGAAGTAGTCGCGCCCCATCGTGCCGTACGTGGCGGCGTCCGCGACGGCCTCGCAGACGGCGGCGCGCGAGCGGGCCGGGAGCAGCCCGCCGGACGCGGTGTTGAGATACGGGGTCCCGGGTGCGAACTCGGCTCCGCCGAGTGACGTGAGTCGCTGCATGGCACCACTGTGCGCCGCCCGGGACGCCGCGTCCATGGCGTGCGGCTACGCCGTCGGCGGCACCGCGCAGCCGCCGTCCCGGTGCCCGTGCACCACGCGCCCTTTCGGGGTGTCCGTGGAATTCATGCCGGCCGAGCGCGGGGGCCGCACGTGCTCATGGGCGGTGTGCGGCCCCACATGTCCGGACCGGACGGGCCGGCTAGGACATTTTTTGCGGAGTGCACCCGGGCGGAAAACCCTCCGGGAATGTATTGGGGTCCGGGTTGATGATGCAGGGGAAGTCGGCGGTGGTTGCTGCCTGGGCGGGGGCGATTGCGGCCACGCCCAGCGTCATGACGATGCCCGCCAGAACAGTTGCGACAGCGCGCACGGTGAGACACCTCCTCGGGAGTCGGTTCCTGGAGGACCAGGGTGAAACCTGAATTCCCTGCCCGAGCACGCGACCGGTCACGAAAAAGCGTTCTTCACGCAAACGCATTCGCCCGTCGCCGACACGGGTGCATCCTGCTTTCCCCGGACAACGGCCGTCGATTCTTCGGATTCCCCGGGACGGCCCCGGGCCGCGCCTCGACGACGCGGCCCGGGACATCGACCTCAGTCCTGACGGCTGGTCACCTCGATGAGGTGGTAGCCGAACTGCGTCTGCACAGGCCCCTGAATGGTTCCGGTCGGCGCGGAGAAGACGACCGTGTCGAACTCCTTCACCATCTGCCCGGGGCCGAACGATCCGAGGTCACCACCCTGGCGACCGGAGGGGCAGGTGGAATTGGCCTTGGCCACCTCTGCGAAATCCGCTCCGGCCTCGATCTGCGCCTTCAGCTCGTTCGCCTTGTCCTCACTGGAAACCAAGATGTGGCGCGCAGTTGCCGTGGCCATGTATGACACCCTTTCTCACATACATCGATATCCCGGGGAAGGCGCGCAGATCCTGCCTGGCGGCTTCCCCTGCCGAGAGAGCAGCGTCTCATGGAGGGCCGGCGGTGGCCGGTACGACGTGTTGCCGGGGCAGGTGGCCGGAGGTGCCCCGTGGCCCCTGCTCGCCGTGTTCGGCCCCGGACGCGCGGAGCGCCGGGCCGTGGGGCCCGGCGCCGGGTCACCGGCCGGGGCCGGGACGGAATGCGGGGCGTTCGCTAACGCTTCTGCACCTTCACGCTCACGCCCAGGGGCGCCTTGGCGGACTTCCCCGGCGGGATGACCTGCCCCACGGTGCCGGTGCAGTTCTTCCCCCGGTAGACGACCACTTCGCGGTTGGTCTTGTTGCTGATGTCCAGGCCCTTCTTGGGCCAGGAGAAACACGCGCCGTCGTGCGGGTTGATCATCTTTTCTTTGTTGACGGTGAGCGTGCCGGTCGCCGCCTGGGCGCCTGCGACGCCGGTCAGGCAGAGGGCGACGGTGAGGAAGGCGATGCCGGCCGGCCTCATGACGCGGGCCGCATCCGGACGCTTGAGTTTCTGCATGCTGGCTCCCCTCCTGCGCGTCGGCGCCGCCGCATCGACGGCGCATCGCGCAGGGGCTGGCTGCCCTCGCGGTGCCTTCCCCATGCGCCGGTTCACCGGTGTGGGTGGCGTGTCCGCCCCCGCACCGTTCCCGGACGCTTCCACGCTGCTCAGCAGCCCCGCCGCGCCCGCACGGAGCCGCCCGGGCGCCGCCCCGCGCCGACGGCGGACGGAACGCGTACGGCCCCTCCCACCGGAAGGGGCCGTACGGACGGGAACGCGCGATCAGGGCACGGACCGCGCTACGCGACCGGCTCCCGCCACATCGTCCAGAGCGTCGGGCCGCCGCCCGGGAGGCTCAGCTCGTCGCGGACGGTGAAGCCGAAGTGCTCGTAGACGGGGAGGTTGGCCGGCTTGGAGGACTCCAGGTAGGCGGGCTGGCCCGCCGCGTCGGCCTTGGCGAGGCCGGAGCGGAGCAGGGCGGCACCGTGGCCCTTGCCCTGGACGGCCGGGTCGGCGCCGAGGAGCGCCAGGGACCAGTGCGGCGCGGCGGGGGTGTGCGCGGCGGCGGCCTCGACCGCCTCGCCGAACAGGCCCGCCCGGTCGCCGAGGATCTCCGTCAGCTCCTGGATGGTCTCCGCGTCGGGCACCGCCCGGTCCTGTGCCTCCGGCGGCACCCAGAACGACACCGCCGCGTCGGTCCGCTCGCAGAGCCCGGCGTGGGCGTACTGCCGGGTGAAGAGCGTGGTGAAGTACCGGCCCAGCGACGCCTCGCGGGTGGCGTCGTCGGGGAAGAACCAGCACATCATCGGGTCGTCGTCGAAGGCACGGACCAGTGTCCGGCTGACCAGCGGGGCATCGTCGAGGGCGGCCGGCAACGGCACGTTCGATATCGGCATACGCGTCATTCTGCACCGGTCGATCTCGGACGGAACGGCGGGGTCCGGTATGCCCGGCGGCCCGCGAACTCCCGCACGGTGGAGGGGCGTCCGGGCACGCGGCGCGACCCCGTGGACGCCTCTAGTGGACGTCGCCCCCGAGCCGCAGCGTCAGCGTGAGGTGGGTGGCGTCCGGGGCGGGCGCCCAGGACGGGTCGGGGTGCCAGCCGCGGGCGGTGTAGAAGGTGCGGGCGCGGCGGTTGTGCCACAGGACGTCGAGGGTGGCGGCGGTGTGCCCGGCCGCCCGCCAGGCCCGCAGGCAGGCGGCGTGCAGGGCGTGGCCGACGCCGGTACCCCAGTGGACGGGGTCGACCTGGAGCTGATGGAGGGTGACGGTGCCGGGCGCGGCGGCCGGGCCGTGGCAGGCGGCGCCGACGACCGTGCCGTCCCGCTCGGCGCAGAGCATCCGGGCGTCCGGTCCGGCCAGTGCGCGGTCCCAGGCCAGCCGGGCCGTGGACCGGTGGGCGCCCGGGCCGGGGTCGGCGCCCGGATGGCGGGCCCGGTCGTAGGCGGCGCGGGCCCGGGCGTGCAGCGCGGTGGCGGGCGCCAGGTCCGCGGCGCCGCCCGGGCGGATGGTCAGGGCGCGGGGCCCGGCGAGGCCCGGCCGGGCCCGCCCCGCTCCTCCGTCACCGCTCACGAGGTGTCCCCTCACACCAACTCGGGCCGCCCGTCCACCCGGCGGGGCAGACCGAGCGGGTTCTCCTCGCGCAGTTCGGGCGGGAGGAGCGCGGGCGGGGTGTCCTGGTACGCCACCGGGCGCAGCCAGCGTTCGATCGCGGTGGCGCCGACCGAGGTGGCGGTGGAGGTGGTGGCCGGGTAGGGGCCGCCGTGGTGCTGGGCGGGGGCGACCGCGACGCCGGTGGGCCAGCCGTTGACGACGACGCGTCCGGCGAGCGCGGTGGCCTCGGCGAGCAGGTGGGCACCGCGGCCCGCCGGGTCCGCCGCGGCGCCCTCCTCGGCGGAGAGGTGGAGGGTGGCGGTGAGGTTGCCGGGCAGCTGGGCGAGGACCGCGCCGACCGCGTCGTCACCGGTGTGGCGCAGGACGACGGTCACCGGACCGAAGCACTCCTCCAGCAGCAGGGCGTAGCCGTCCGGGTCGTCGAGGAGGCGGGCCGCGGGCAGGGTCAGGAAGCCGGCGGCGACGGTGTGGTCACCGCCCGCGCCGGGGGTCACCGGCGCCTCGACGCCGGGGAGTTGGGCGCGGGCGCGGACGCCGTCGACGAATGCGTCGCGCATCCGGTAGTCGAGGAGGACGCCCGCCTCGGTGTCGCCGACGGCGGCGGTGAGCGCGGTCAGCAGCCGGTCGCCGTCCGGCCCCTCGGGGACGAGGACGAGGCCGGGCTTGACGCAGAACTGGCCGGTGCCGAGCGTCATCGAGGCGGCGAGCCCGGCGCCGATCTCGTCGGCGCGTTCGGCGGCCGCGGCTTCGGTGACGACGACGGGGTTGAGGCTGCCCAGCTCGCCGTGGAAGGGGATGGGGTGCGGGCGGGCGGCCGCCGCGTCGAAGAGGGCGCGGCCGCCGCGGACCGAGCCGGTGAACCCGGCGGCGGCGATCAGCGGATGGCGGACCAGCTCCACCCCGGCGTCGAAGCCGTGGACCAGACCGACGACGCCCTCGGGCAGACCGGTGTCGGCGGCGGCGCGGCGCAGCAGGGCGGCGACCAGTTCGGAGGTGGCCGGATGGTCGGGGTGGGCCTTGACGACGACCGGGCAGCCGGCGGCCAGGGCGCTGGCGGTGTCGCCGCCGGGCACCGAGAAGGCGAGCGGGAAGTTGCTGGCCGCGTAGACGGCGACCGGGCCCAGCGGGATCTTGTGGCGGCGCAGATCGGGGCGGGGCGGGGTGAGCGAGGGGTCGGCGTGGTCGATCCGTACGTCGAGGAAGGCGCCCTCGTCGACGGCGTCGGCGCAGGCCCGCAGCTGGTGGGTGGTGCGGGCGAGTTCGCCGGTGAGGCGGCCGGGGCCGAGTGCGGTCTCGGCGTCGGCGGCCTCGATGACGCGGGGGCCGGCGGCGTCCAGCAGGTCGGCGGCGCGGCGCAGCAGCGCGGCGCGGGCGGTGCGGTCGGCGAGGGCCGGGCGGGCGGCGTGGGCGGCGCGGACCGCCGTGTCCACCTCGGCGGCGGTGGCCTCCACCGCGACCTGTTCGCGCCGCTTCCCGGTTCGGGGGTCGACACTCCAGACTGGTGCTGCCGCCGCTGTGACCACCGTGCATTCCTCCTGAGCGCGCTCTTGCCGCAGGCCGGACGCCGTTCGATATGGTGAACGCCGTCCCGGATGCTGAATCATGGGGACTCTAGGGCGGGCCGATCGGAGGGGTCAAGGGCGATGTCAGCTGCGGAGACGGGTGGAGCGCAGGTCAAGTCCGCGGTGCGGACGGTGGAGCTGCTGGAGTACTTCGCGGGCCGCCCCGGTATGCACAGCCTCGCCGCCGTCCAGGAGGCCGTCGGCTATCCCAAGTCCAGCCTCTACATGCTGCTGCGCACCCTCGTCGAGCTGGGCTGGGTGGAGACCGATGCGACCGGTACGCGGTACGGCATCGGGGTCCGGGCGCTGCTCGTCGGCACGTCGTACATCGACGGTGACGACGTGGTCGCGGCGGCCCGGCCGACGCTGGACCGGCTCTCGGACGACACCACCGAGACCATCCACCTCGCCCGGCTGGACGGCGTCAACGTCGTCTATCTCGCGACCCGTCAGTCCCAGCACTATCTGCGCCCCTTCACCCGGGTGGGGCGGCGGCTGCCCGCGCACTCCACGTCGCTGGGCAAGGCGCTGCTGGCCACCTGCTCGGACGAGCAGGTGCGCGAGCTGCTCCCGGCGAAGCTGGCGGCGCTGACCGAGCACACGATCACCGACCGTGAGCAGCTGATCGAGGAGCTGCACACGGTCCGCGAGCAGGGGTACGCGGTCGACCGGGAGGAGAACACGCTGGGGCTGCGGTGCTTCGGCGTCGCGATCCCCTACCGCACCCCGGCGCGGGACGCGATCAGCTGCTCGGTGCCGGTGGCACGGCTGACACCCGATCACGAGCAGCTGCTCAAGGACACCCTCTTCGACGCCCGTGACCGGCTGCTGCTGGCGACCCGCCGGCTCTGACCCCGGCCGCGGGCCGCGCCACGCCGTGCCACCTGCGGGCGAAGCGGTGGGCGGGCCGTGGCGGCTCACCCGTTCTCCCCAGCGCGCCCCGGCAACCTCGACACGCCGTTGACACGCCGTCCGACCTGCGAAGATCGCGGATGCGGCGGGCGGCGGGCCGGTCGGCCGGGGGCGTTCTGACATGACGTCAGCAGGCTCGCGGCGCGCCGGGCGGTTTATCTCGGAGTGAGCAGGTACGGAACCCGACGTTCCGGCGGCGCACGGGCGCCGCGTCCGTACCTCACGGAGGTTCGTCGTGTTCGCCAGCCGCCCGTCCCCAGGCGTCGCCCCGCGGCGCCCCGCCGGCGCCCGCGGGCCGCTTCGCCGCGCCGCCGGGCGGGCCTGAGATGTCCGGCGCGCCCGGGACCGTACCCGGCAGGCGACGGCGCGGGACGGGCAACGGCGCGGTGGTGCTGGCGCTGGCCGCGGTGGGGGCCGGAGGGTGGCTGATAGCCGTCGGCGCCCGGGCCACCGCACCGCAGCGACCGCCCGCCGCCCTAGGACCCGGCGGACCGGCGGCGCGCACCGCGGCCCGGGACGCCGCCCCGCCGCCCTCCCCGCCGGTCCGCCTCCGGATACCGGCGGCCGGGCCCGGCGCCCCGCCGACCGGCCCCGGCCTCGACGCCCGCGGCGCGCTCCGGACGCCGCCCGCCGACCTGCCCGGAGCGGCGGGCCGGTACCGTTACGGCGCCCCGCCCGGCTGTCCGGGCACCGCCGTCACCGGGCCCACCGCCTTCCGCGGCCCGGCCGCGCTGCCGCCGGGCAGCACCGTCGCGGTGCGCCGCGCAGACGGCCGCACCACGCTTCTCACCGTCGACATCCTCGGGTCCCGGGAGCGGGACACCGTCCTCGGCGACCTCCCCCACGACACGGCCAACCGGCCGGAGCTCCCCCTGCTGACCTGCGGGGACGCGGAGCGCGGCACCGTGTCGGACCGTCTCACCGGCGCCGGATAGCCACCCCCAGGGGGGGTCACAGACGGCCGGGGCGGCCCGCGGGAGCCGCCCCGGTCCCGCCGTTCGTCAGCGCGCGGCGAGGGAGGCCAGGGCGGCGCCGACGGCCGTCAGATCCCGGTCGCTCGCCAGGCCCGCGTGGTAGAGCCGCAGCTCCCCGGCGCCCAGCGCGGCGGCGTGCGCGGCGTCCGCGGCGAGGGTGGCGGGGCTGCCGCCCATACCGGAGACGACGGTGAAGTTGGCGGCGAGGACGGCACCGGCCGCGTCCTGCGCCGCGGCGAACGGCGTCAGCGCATCGGCCCGCTGCGCCGGGTCCGGGCCGCACGGCACCACCACACCGTCCGCGTACCCGAACACCCCCGCCGGGTCGGTGCCCACGTTGGCGCCGCAGCGGTGGGCGGCCGGGTCGGCGTGGAGCAGCACCCGGAAGCCGGGGGCGGCGGCCGCGCGGACGGCGGCGACCACGGCGCGCCGCAGCCCGCCGGCCGCCCGCGCCCGCCAGGCCCGCACCACGGCGGCCCGGTCGGCGCCGAGCAGCGCCTCGACGGCGGCCCACTCCCCCGCCCGGTCCGCCGCGGCGGGTGCCGCCGCCCCGGCCCACACCGGCTCCAGCGCCCGCCGCACCGCACCGCCCAACTCCTCGGCGTCCAGCCCGAGTCCGGCGTACCCGCGGCGGCACTCCGTACAGAAGCAGAGCGACATCAGGTACTGCGCGGCGCCGGACAGCGGCACCCCGCCGACCTTGTCGTGGGCGTGCAGATGCGCCATGCCGTACCAGCCGCAGGACTCCAGCTCGGTGCCGTGCGCCCCGGGCCGTACGGCGGCCTCGGCGGCGAGGGTGACGAGATGGTCGCGGACCTCCGGGCGGGCGATGCACGGCGCCCAGGGGTAGCGGTCGCCGTAGGCGTTGCGGACGGAGGTGTCCGGATGCTCCTCGCCCAGACGGGAGTTGTGGGCGAGGACGACCCAGCTGTGCACCTCGATCCCGGCGTCCGCCAGCGCCGCCGCGGCCTCCCCGTACGGATCGGGGCCCGGCAGCCAGTCCTGGACGGCGGGGCGCAGCGGCCGGCCCGCCCAGCGCCGCGGGTCGGGCGGGTAGAGGACGGCGGAGTGGCGGGCGGTGACCACGCGGCGGTGCGGATGGCGCGGGGTCAGGGCGCGGGTGGAGTGGTAGGCGGCGGCCAGGGTGACCTGACGGATGCCCAGGCCGGCGAGGCGGGGTGCGGCCTCCGGGTCGCCGGCCACGTCCCAGGGGTAGAGGAAGGCCGCGGCGCGCATCAGGCGCGGGCCCCGTCCGCCGCGCCGTCGCCGCCGTCGCCGCCGTCGGGCAACAGGGTGAGCCCGTGGTCGAGCAGGGTGCGCAGCTCCTCGACGTGCCGGGGGTCCGGCGGGGCGAGCGGCGGGCGGACCTCGCCCGCGTCCAGCCCGCGCAGCCGGACACCCGCCTTGATGAGCGAGACCGCGTAGCCGTGGCCCTGGTTGCGCAGGTCGACGAGGGGGCGGTAGAAGCCGTCCGTCAGCCGGTCGACGGTCGCCCGGTCGCCGGTGGTGAGCGCCCGGTGGAAGGCGAGGGCGATCTCGGGGGCGAAGGCGAAGACGGCGGAGGAGTACAGGCGCACGCCCAGGCCCAGATAGGCGGGGCCGGTGAGTTCGGCGGTGGGCAGGCCGTTGAAGTAGAGGAACGCGGCGCCGGGGGCCTCGGTGCGGACGGCGCTGATGATGCGCTGGAGCAGATCGAGGTCGCCCAGCCCGTCCTTGAGACCGATGACGCCCGGGGTGCGGGCGAGCGCGACGACGGTCTCCGGGGTGAAGACGGCGTTGTCGCGCTGGTAGACGACGACCGGCAGGTCGGTGGCGGCGGCCAGCGCCCGGTAGTGGCGCAGCAGCCCCTGCTGACCCGCATGGACGAGATAGGGCGGCAGGGCGAGCAGTCCGTCGGCGCCGCGGTCGCGGGCGAGGCGGGCGTAGCGGACGGCGAGCGCCGTGCCGTAGCCCGTGCCGGCGACCACCGGCACCCGTCCCGCGGTCTCCTCGACGGCCGCGCCGACGCACGCCGCGAACTCCTCGGGCGTCAGGGCGTGGAACTCCCCGGTGCCGCAGCAGGCGAAGACGGCGCCCGCCCCGGCCTCGACACCGCGCCGCACATGGGCACGGTAGGCGTCCAGATCCACCTCGCCGTCGGGCGCGTAGGGGGTCACGGGGAAGAACAGCACTCCGTCGAGGCGGTCGGCGAGCGGCGAGGCTGGGGTCACGGGCTCTCCCTGGCGTGCGGTGCGTACCGCGGCGTGAAGGCTCCCGCGGCACCGGCGGACTGCGGGTCCGGTCGCGGGCGCGCGACGACCCATCGTGCACTCCTGTGACCAGCGTCCATGTCTCTGAACGGCGTCACGCTAGAGCAGCCCGCAGCCGCCGGTCAAGGGTCCCGCGCGCACACCGAACACGCCGCCCCCGTCGGCGTATTGACCGCCGCTGAGCACGCTCCCTACGGTGCTGACGATCGTGTCCACACCTCTGAACCCCGTCCGTATGTGTCGGCGTTCCGGGGCCGCGCCGTTCCGCCGGAGGATCGCCCATGCCCGCACCCCGCACCGTCCTGCTCACCGGCGCCGCAGGCGGCCTCGGCACCCTGATGCGCGAGCTGCTGCCCCCGTACGGCTACCGGCTGCGCCTCTTCGACGAGCGGCCGGTGCCGGACGCACCCGACGCGATCACCGCACCGCTCGCCGACCGCGCGGCGCTGCGCGCGGCGGTCCGCGGGGTCGACGCGGTCATCCACCTCGCCGGGATCTCCCTGGAGTCCTCGTTCGAGCAGATCCTGCGGGCCAACATCGAGGGCGTCCACCAGCTCTACGAGGCGGTCCGCGAGGAGGGGGTGCGCCGCGTCGTCTTCGCCTCCTCCAACCACGCCGTCGGCTTCACCCCGCGCCCGGCCGACGGTTCGGCCGCCATCGGGATCGACACCCCGCGCCGCCCCGACACCTTCTACGGCCTGTCCAAGGGGTTCGGCGAGGACCTCGCCTCCCTCTACCACGACCGGTACGGCATCGAGACGGTCTCGCTGCGCATCGGCTCCTGCTTCCCCGAGCCGACCAGCGTGCGGATGCTGTCGATCTGGCTGAGCCCGGCGGACTGCGCCCGGCTGCTGCACGCCGCCCTCACCGCCGAGGACGTCGGCCACACCGTCGCCTACGCCTCGTCCGCCAACACCCGTCTGTGGTGGGACCTGTCGACCGCCCGCGCCCTGGGGTACGCGCCGCAGGACGACTCCGAGCCGTACGCGGCGGCGCTGATCGCGGCCGAGGGGGAGCTGGATCCGGACGAACCGGCCCATGCCCACCTGGGCGGCGCGTTCTGCACCGACCCGCCCCGCTGGCCGCATTGAGCCCGGCCCGCGTACGGTCGGGCGGTCGTCGTCCCATTCGCCGCACGAGGGAACTCGCACCCCCTCCGCGGCGTCCTTGAGGGCGACACGTCAGATATACGGAAACCGCACGTCACACCGGCGCCACGGCGCGCAGGAACGAGGAAACACACCATGGGTATCGTCAGCTGGATCGTCCTGGGGCTGATCGCGGGCGTCATCGCCAAGATCCTGCTCCCGGGCCGGGACCCGGGCGGCCTGGTGGGCACCACGCTCACCGGCATCGTCGGGTCGTTCGTGGGCGGCTGGCTGTCCGTCAAGATCCTGGACCGGCCCATACCGAAGGACATCTTCGACCTGTCCACCTGGGTCGCGGCCATCGCCGGCTCCCTCGTGCTGCTCATCCTCTACCGGCTGCTCTTCGGCAACTCCCGCGAGCGCCGCTGAACCGCCGCCCGCCGGAGCCGATCCGGCGGGCCCGGTCCTCCCCCGGACGGGCCGGGTAATGGAACCGCAAAGGCGAGCCGTTCGTTACTGCCGGCATGACCGCAATGACTCCTGGCTCGAATCTCCCGCTCGGCGCCGCGCGGGTGGCGGTGGACGTCACCGCCCCCGTGCGGCTGGACGTCTCGGGCCTGCTGCTCACCGCCGCAGGCAAGGTGCGTTCCGATGACGACTTCGTCTTCTACAACCAGCCCAGCGGCGGCCCCGGGGTGACCCACGGCGCCGGGGCGTCCGGCGGCGACACCATCACCGTCGACACCACGGCGGTCCCCGCGGAGATCGAGAAGATCGTCGTCACCGCGAGCCCGGACGCCCCCGGCGCCACCTTCGCCGGTACGGAGCCGACCGGCACCGTGCGCGACGCCGACACCGGCGCCGTCCTCGCCTCCTTCACCCCGTCCGGGCTCGGCCCGGAGACCGCGCTGGTCGTCGTCGAGATCTACCGCCGGGGCGGCGCCTGGAAGGTCCGCGCCGTCGGCCAGGGGTATGCGAACGGACTCGCCGGTATCGCCACCGACTTCGGCGTCACCGTCGAGGAACCGGCGGCGCCCGCGGCTCCGGCCACCGCTCCCGCACCCCCGGCGGCGCCGCCCGCCCCGCCCGCTCCGGCCCCGCAGGCCGCTCCCGCCCCTCCGGCGCCGCCCGCCCCGCCGCAGGGCGCCCCGGTGCCGCCGCCCGCCGGGCAGTGGGCGCCGCCGACCGGTGCCCCCGCCCCGCTGGCCCCGCCGCCGGGCGTCACGCCCCCGCCTCCTGCGGCGCCGCCCGCCGCCGGAAAGGTCAATCTGGACAAGGGCCGGGTCAGCCTGCGGAAGAACGAGACGGTCTCGCTGGTCAAGGGCGGCCGCCCGCTGCTCGGTTCGGTCCGGATGGGGCTGGGCTGGGAGCCCGCCTTCCGCGGCAAGTCCATCGACCTGGACGCCTCGGTCATCGCCTACGGCCCCGACCGCAAAAAGGTCGACAACTGCTTCTTCGGCAAGCTGACCGTCCTCGACGGCGCCATCCAGCACTCCGGCGACAACCTCACCGGCGACGGCTCCGGCGACGACGAGACCATCACCGTCCATCTCGGCGGCATCCCGCCGCAGGTCACGGGCCTGGTCTTCACCGTGAACTCCTTCTCCGGCCAGAAGTTCACCGATGTCGCCAAGGCGTACTGCCGCCTCACCGACGCACAGACCGGCGCGGAGCTGGTCCGCTTCGACCTCACCTCGGCCGAACCGCGCACCGGCGTCCTGATGGCCAAGCTCATCCGGCAGTACTCCGGCGAGTGGGAGATGACGGCGCTGGGCGAGTTCGTCGACGCACGGACGGTCCGCGGGATGACCAAGCCGGGCGGCGCGGCGCTCTGAGCCGGGGCCCCGGCGGCGGGCGGCGGCGCTCCGGTCAGCGCGCCGCCGTCCGCTCCGGCAGACCCACCGACCGGGCCAGCCGGGCGTACGACTCCAGCAGCGCCCCGCGCTCGTAGGTACTGGTGCTCACCAGCACCTCGTCCGCCCCGGTCTCCCCGATCAGCGTCCCCAGCTCATCGGCGACCTCGTCCTCCGTGCCGTGGATCCGGCCGCGCAACTCCTCCTCGGCATAACCGCGTTCCCGCGCGCCCAGCGCCGCTTCCGCCGGTGGGCCGGCCGCCGGCCGCAGCGGCGGGAAGACGCCGTGGGTCCGTGCATGGGCCATGGCGTACGCCTCCGGCAGCAGCATCCGGTACGCCGCCTCGGTCGTGGCGGCCACCGCGACCGTCGCCGCCACCACGACATACGGCCGCGGCCACAGCGCCGAGGGCCGGAACGCCGCACGGTAGCCGTCGATCGCCTCCCGCATCCGGCGCCGGCCGCGGACCTCCCCGATGACCAGCGCCAGCCCCGCCTCCGCCGCCACCTGGGCCCCGGCGCCCGTCGCCAGGACGAACGCGGGGACGCGGAGCCCCTCGGCGGGCCGGGCGTGGACCTGCGGATGGGCGCGCTGGGTGCCGTCGAAGTAGCCGGTCAGCTCGGCCAGTTGCGCCGCGAAGTCCGACCCGGCTCTCTTGTCGGCGCCCAGGGCGCGGCGGATGCCGTCGGTGAATCCGGGCGAGCGGCCGAGCCCCATGTCGATCCGGCCGGGGAACAGCGCCTCCAGCACCCCGAACTGTTCGGCGACCACCAGCGGCCGGTGGTTGGGGAGCATCACGCCGCCCGTGCCGACCCGGATCGTGTCCGTCGCCCCGGCGACCGCGGCGGCCAGCACCGTCGGCGCGGAACCGGCGACGCCCGGCACACCGTGGTGCTCGGACACCCAGAAACGGTGGTAGCCGAGGCGTTCGGCGTGGCGCGCCAGCTCCACCGTGTCGCGCAGCGCCGCCGCGTCGGGGTGTCCCTGCCGGGTGCGGGAGCGGTCCAGGACCGAGAAGCGGGTCGTCCGTGTCGTCGGGCTCATCTCTCCTTCAACGCCCGTGGGCGCCCAGGATTCCGCCGTGCCCGGGGGTCATCCGGACGTCACCGCCGGTGACCGGGGCGGTCCCGCCGGCGCCAGGGGCCGGTGACGGCAATCATCAGGCCGGGTTCCTGAAGGGTGACGAGGAGGGTGCGCCCGTCGGGCGGGAGGTCCGGCCCGCCGTGCGGCGAGACGCCTAGGGTGCCGGGCCCGTCGCACGCACCGTCCCGCCCCGGGCCGGGGTCGACGCCGCACCGCAGCGTGAGGGTGAGCGTCCGGCGGCCCGGATCGTGGAACCACACCTGCACATCGTGCCGCCCGGGACCCTCCCCGCGGGCGTACGCGAAGACGAGGTACGCGCCGCCGTCGGCCCACCACATGCCCGCCGGCTTCCCGGCGCGGGTGATCTCACCGTCGTCGAACTGCCGGCGCACCGGTGCCGTACGGGCGTCGCGGTCGGGGACCTGGATCCAGTCGACGCCGTAAACCGTGCCGGGCCGGACCGTCCGGGAGAGGGCGTCGACGAACCGGCCGCCGGAGTCGCAGCAACGGGCCGCGGCGAGCACCCCCGCGTCCGCGGCGAGGGTCCGCAGCCGGCCGCGGCCGTGGCGGAAACCGGGCGGCGGGGTCCAGCGGTGGAACAGGCCGCCGGGGGTGTCGGCGTCCTCGGTGAGGTAGAGGTGGCCGCGGCGCGGGTCGACGACGGCGGCCGCGTGGGCGAAGCGGCCCAGCGCCTTGAGCGGCCGGGCGTCGCGGCCCGCGGCGAGGTCGTCCGGGTCGGCCTCGCAGACATGGCCGTGGTCCCGGGCCGTTCCCCGCTGTCCGGCCTTGCCCTCGGTCCCCTCGCAGGTCAGCCGGGTGCCCCACGGGGTGACGCCGCCCGCGTGGTGGGTGGAGGCCCCCGCGAAGCCGCCGGTGCCGTCGTGGTGCGAGGGCGTGGGCGCACCGCTGCCGGGCGTGGTGACGCGGGTGACGATGCGGTACGTGAACCCGGCGGGCAGCGCGAGGACGCCGTCCGGGTCGGGGGCGGGCGGACCGTGCGCGGCGCCGGTGGCGGGCCCGGCGCCCGCCGCGACCGCCCCCGGTGCGGTGGCCAGGGCCCCGTCGCTCCCGGCCGGGGTGGCACAGGTGGCGGCGGAACGCGTGGCGAGGTCTCTCCGGGTCAGCGGCATGGTCATCTCCTGGACGGCCGGATTCGGTCCCGTACGGGGCACACGCTCCCGCCCGCCCGCGAACGGCAGTTGAACGGGGCACGACGGTCCGGGAGCGGGGCGTCGGCACGTGCGGCGGGGCGCTCATCCGGGGCTGGGCCGCCGCGTGGCTCCGGGCCCTCGCCGAACGCCGGCGGGCGGCGCCGACACCCTCGTGTCCACGCCGCCCGCCGTGCCGGGCCCTTCAGGCCGTCCGTGTCAGTTCCCCGCGCGCGAGCGCGCCTTGTAGGCGGCCTTGCGTGCCTCCTTGGCGGCCTTGCGGTCGGGGTGCAGCCGGCCCATCGCCTCCAGGACGTCGGCGGTCGCCGGGTGGTCCACCCGCCAGACCGCGTCGAAGAAGCCGCTGTGCTGCCCCGTCAGCCCCACGACCAGGTCGCGCAGCTCCTCGGTGTCCTCCTCCGCGGTGCCCAGCTGGGCGGCGATGGTGTCGACGGTCAGCCAGAAGATCATGTCCTGGGGCGGCTCGGGGATGTCGGCGAGCCCCCGCTCGGCCAGCCAGACCCGGGCCAGCCCGCCCAGCTGCCGGTCGTCCAGCACCTCCCGGAGCGCGGGCTCCGCCTCCGCGCCGACCAGCGCCAGCGTCTGCTGCGCGGCGAGCCGCCGCAGCGGGGCCCGCTCGTCGTCACCGCGGGCCGCCACCAGCAGCTCCCGCGCGGCGTCCTGCGGCGTACGGGGCGCGAGCCACTGCTCGGACTCCTCCCGCGCCAGGTCCTCGGGGTAGTCGGGCAGCTCCGCCAGCAGCGTCCCGGCGGCGGCGTCCCGCAGATCGCCGACGGCCGGGGCGTACACGCCCGCCTCCTGCATCCGGGCGCGGACCGCGTAGACGCCGAGCGGGGTCAGCCGGACCATGCCGTAGCGGGTGACGTCCTCGTCGGTCAGCGGCTCGGCGGAGCGGACGGTGTCGCCCGCGTCGTCCAGCTCCTCGATGAGCGCCTCGTCGACCGGCTGGTACGCCACCAGACCGATGGGCTCCAGCACCCGGAACTGGTCGTCCAGGCGCATCATCGCCTCGGAGACCTCTTCGAGGATGTCGTCGGTCGGCTCGTCCATGTCATCGGGAACGATCATGGAGGCGGCGAGCGCGGGCAGCGGCACGCTCTGGCCGGGCTCGTCGCCCAGCGCGGTCAGCAGGTAGAGGTTGCCGAGGATGCCGTCGAGGAGTTCGGCCTCCTCCTCCGGGTTCCAGTCGAGGGCGTCGAGGTCCAGTTCGCCGCCGTCGGCGAGCTGATCGGCGAGGTCGGCGAGGTCCGGGGCGACCGCGTCGGCGAGGACCGTCTCCATGCCGCCGAGCCAGATGTCGAGGACGTCCTGCGGGCTGCCGCCGGTGAGCTGCGCCAGCTCCTCACCGGGCTTGGCCAGGCCGACCGCGGCGCCGTCCGCCGCGTCGTCCTCGCCGGTCTCCTCGGTCTCCTCGACCTCGACGAGGCCGGTGTCGACGGCGAGCTGCCACGCCTCGGCGGTGAGCCCGGCGCCGTCCTCGTCGCCGGTGAGGCCCAGGTGCTCGGTGGCGGCGCCCAGCGACTCCTCCAGGATCTCGCCGCCGACGCCGACGGGGACGCCCCGCTCGGCCCAGCGGGCGAGCTGCGCCGCCCGCGCCATCAAGGGGGCGCTCAGCGCGTCCCGGGCCAGTTCCGCATCGGAGTGCAGCCGCACCGGCGGCAGGGTCGGGCGGTCTGCGGACATCTGGGGCTCAGCTCCTCGGAGGACTTCGGCTCGTGCGCGCCCCAGCGTAGACGGAATTCCCCGCATGCCGGACGGTTCACCCCGCGACCCCCTCCCGGTCATCCGGAACACCTTGACAACTCCCCTGGGCACACAAGAGATTGACGCGCGTAGAAGGCGCGGATCACGCGCCCCGCCCCCACTCCTTCCCCCCTCCGGAGGCGCCACCATGCCGTCCTCGTCGTCCCGCCGTCCGCTCCGCAGACCGGTCACCGTCGCCGCCGCGGCGGCCGCCGCCCTCGCCGCCGGTCTGGTGGTGCTCCCGCAGACCGCCCACGCCGCCGGTACCCGCATCCACGACATCCAGGGCAGCACCCGCCTCTCCCCGCTCGCCGGGAAGCAGGTCTCCGGGGTGCCGGGCGTCGTCACCGCGCTGCGCACCTTCGGCTCCGCCCGCGGCTTCTGGGTGCAGGACCCGCGGCCGGACGACGACCCGGCGACCAGCGAGGCGCTCTTCGTCTACACCGGCAAGACCTCACCGCAGGTCGCCGTCGGCGACGCGGTCACCGTCGACGGCACGGTCGAGGAGTACTACCCCGGCGGCAAGGACGCCGGGCTCCAGTCCGTCACCGAGCTGACCGGCGCCACCTGGCAGGTCACCGCGTCCGGCCAACCGCTGCCCGCCGCCGTCCGCCTGGACGCCGCCGCGATACCCGGCGCGTACGCCCCCGACGCGGACGGCGGCAGCATCGAGTCGCTCCCGCTGCGCCCCCGCTCCTACGCCCTGGACCGGTACGAGTCCCTGGAGGGCATGCGGGTCTCGGTCGCCGACGCCCCCGTCGTCGGCCCGACCAACACCCACCACGAGCTGTGGGTGACCGCCGACCCGAAGCACTCCCGCACCGCCCGCGGCGGCGTCCTCTACGGTTCGTACGCCGACCCCAACCCGGCCCGGATCAAGATCGGTTCGCTGCTGCCGCTCGACACGGACCCCTTCCCGGTGGCCGATGTCGGCACCACCCTCGGCGGCACCACCGAAGGCCCGCTGGACTACGACAACTTCGGCGGCTACACCCTCCAGGCCACCGCGCTGGGGAAGGTCACCGGCAAGGCCCCGGCGCCCGAGACCACCCGCGTCTCCCGGCCCGGTGAGGTGGCCGTCGCGACGTACAACGTCGAGAACCTCTCCCCCGCCACCCCGCAGGCCAAGTTCGACCGGCTGGCGAAGGGCCTGGTCAAGAACCTCGCCGGGCCGGACGTGGTGGCCCTGGAGGAGGTCCAGGACAACAGCGGGCCCACCGACGACGGCACCGTCGCCGCGGACGAGACCCTGAAGAAGCTGACCGGCGCCGTCAAGGCGGCCGGCGGCCCCGCCTACGAGTGGCGGCAGATCGACCCGGAGAACGACAAGGACGGCGGCCAGCCCGGCGGCAACATCCGCGTCGCGTTCCTCTACAACCCCGCGACGGTGAGCTTCACCGACATCCCGGGCGGTGACGCCACCACCCCCGTCGAACCCCGCGCCGACCACGGCAGGGCGACGCTCTCCGCCTCACCCGGGCGGATCGCGCCGACCGACCCGGCGTGGCAGGACAGCCGTAAGCCGCTGGTGGGGCAGTTCGCCGTCAAGGGCCAGCCGAAGCGCCGGTTCTTCGTCGTCGCCAACCACTTCAACTCCAAGGGCGGCGACCAGGGCCTCGACAGCCGTTTCCAGCAGCCCGCCCGCAGCTCCGAGAAGCAGCGCACCGCCCAGGCCGGTCTGGTGAACGGCTTCGTCAAGGACCTGCTGTCCAAGGACGCCAAGGCCGAGGTGGTGGTCGCCGGTGACCTCAACGACTACCAGTTCTCCCCCGCCCTGAAGAAGCTCACCGCGGGCGGTGTCCTCACCGACCAGGTCAACGGCCTGCCCCGCGCCGAGCGCTACGGCTATGTCTACTCCGGCAACTCCCAGGTCCTCGACCACATGCTCACCAGCCCGCAGCTGAGCGACACCGACTACGACGTGGTGCACCTCAACGCGGAGTACGCCGACCAGGCCAGCGACCACGACCCGCAGGTGCTGCGGATCCGCCCCTGAGCCACCCCGCCCGGGGCGCCGGCGACCGGCCGGCGGGCCGCCGCGAGGCGTCCGCCGCCACCGGCGCCCCGGGCCTCCGTCAGGCTCCCGGACCGGGCGGGAACGGCGCGGGCGGCGGCCCGAACCCGCCGCCTGCGCCGGACGCCCCGGCCACCGGCGGCGCACCCGCGCCCACCTGCCCGGCGCCCACCGGCACCTCGGCGCCCGGCCCGCCCACCGCCTCCGGCTCCCGCTCCCCGGGCACCAGATCGCGTACCAGCAGCGTCGCCCCGGCCACCGCGCCCGGCATCAGGAACACCGCGGCGAAGGGTATGAGGAACAGCAGGACGACGGGGGTGCCGAAGCCGACGGCGAGCGCCTTGCGGCCACCGAGCAGCCGCAGCCGCTCCCGCACGGGTATGTCGCGGCGCTGCATCGCCACCGACGTCAGCTCGACGGCGAGGAAGAAGCCGGAGACGCAGAATCCGACGACCGGGACGACGGTCTGCCCGACGAACGGCAGGAAGCCCAGCACGAACACCGCGATGCCGAACGGCGCCGCGCGCAGCAGCACATGGACGCTGTCGCACAGCGCGATCCAGATCTCCCGCCACAGCGACCGGTCCGGTGCGCTCGGGCAGTGCCCCTCGGACTCCTCGACCCGCTCCGAGAGGGACTCGTAGAACGGGTCGCCGATCAGCAGCGTCACGGCCGTGAACGTCAGCACGGAGAGCAGCAGCCCCCCGGCGACGAGCAGCGCCGTGAACAGGCCGCGCAGCAGCCCCTGCCACGGCGCGCCCCAGCCGTCCGCGAACGGCGTGGCCCAGGCGGCGAGGTCCCCGGCGAAGAGGGCGAGCGCGGTCAGCGCCGCGCCGTAGAGCACCAGGGCGATGAGCGCCGGGAGCATCCCGAACCCCCACCACCGCCCGTGCCCGGCGACCCACCGCTGTCCCCTGACCAGATACCGCATCCCCGCTGCAAGATCACGCATGCCGTAGACCCTACGTTCGGCCCGCGCCCGGCCGGTAGGGCTGTGGAAAACTGCGCGCGGGCAGGCGAACGCCCCCGTACACGGCGGTACGGGGGCGCTCTCGGCAACCGGCCGGGGCCGGTCAGTTGTGGCTGTGCAGCACCTCGTTGAGGCCGCCCCACGTCGCCTTGTTCGGGCGGGCCTCGACGGCTCCGGTGGTGGAGTTGCGGCGGAAGAGGATGTTGTCGGCGCCGGACAGCTCCAGGGCCTTGACGACCTGGCCGTCGGGGAGCGTGACGCGGGTCCCGGCGGTGACGTAGAGACCGGCCTCGACGACGCACTCGTCGCCGAGGGCGATGCCGATGCCGGACTCGGCGCCGAGCAGGCAGCGCTCACCGATGGCGATGATCTGCTTGCCGCCGCCGGAGAGGGTGCCCATCGTGGAGGCGCCGCCGCCGATGTCGGAGCCGTCACCGATGACGACGCCCGCGCTGATGCGGCCCTCGACCATGGAGGTGCCGAGCGTACCGGCGTTGAAGTTGACGAAGCCCTCGTGCATGACGGTCGTACCGGCCGCGAGGTGGGCGCCCAGGCGCACCCGGTCGGCGTCGGCGATCCGCACCCCGGCGGGCGCGACGTAGTCGGTCATCCGCGGGAACTTGTCGACGCTGGTGACCTGGAGGTGCTTGCCCGCGGCGCGGGCGTTGAGCCGGACCGTCTCCACCTGGTCGACGGCGACCGGGCCGAGCGAGGTCCAGGCGACGTTCGCCAGCAGCCCGAACTGACCCTCCAGGCTCAGGCCGTGCGGCTTGACGAGCCGGTGGCTGAGCAGGTGCAGGCGGAGGTAGGCGTCGTGCGCGTCGAGCGGCTTGTCGTCGAGCGAGGCGATGACCGTGCGGACGGCCACGACCTCGACACCGCGGACCGGGTCCGGCCCGACGGCCTGCGGCGCGGCCTCACCCAGCAGTTCGGCCGCCTGCTCGGCGGTCAGCCGCTCGGTACCGGCCGGGCCGGGCGCGGCGTCCAGGGCGGGCGCGGGGAACCAGGTGTCGAGGACGGTGCCGTCGGGCGTGACGGTGGCGAGCCCGGCGGCGACGGCGCCGGTCGTACGGGAGGTAGCAGCATCGGTCATGCCGAAAACCTAACCGGAGGCCCCCCGCCGAGGCGAACCGGTCTCGGCGCTCGGGCCCGGCGGCCGGTGCCCGCCCGGTCCGGCGGCCCGGAAGCCGCCCGGAGCGAGGCCCCGGCCGCCCGGTCCGGCGCCCGCTCCCGGCGCCGCCGCCCGGCCGCCGACCACGGACGGCCGGAGGCCCGCCCTCAGACCAGCGCCGCCGTCAACCCGTCCCGCAGCGCCTCCGGTTCGAAGGGGCGGCCGGTCAGCAGGTGCTGGAGCATCAGCCCGTCGGCGAAGGCCACCAGAGCGCGGGCGGTGGGCAGATCGCCGGTGCGGCGGGCGAGCAGCCGGGCCATCTCGTCGAGGCAGTCGGCGGCCAGCGGGCGCAGCCGGGGGTGGCGCAGCGCCGCCAGATACAGCTCGTACTCCAGCGTCACCCGGGCACGGTCCCCGGCGAGCGTGTCGGCGACCAGCCGCAGCACGTCGTCGGCGGCCGGAACCTCGCCGTCCAGCCCGTCCGCCCAGCGGCCGAAGTCCGCCAGCCACCCGGCGTTGACCTGCTCCAACGCGGCGACGAGAAGATCGTCGAGGGTGGCGAAGTGGTACGTCGTCGAGCCGAGCGGCACATCGGCGGCGGCGGCGACCGCGCGGTGGCTGAGCCCGGCGATGCCGCGGGCGGCGACCACGCCGATCGCCGCGTCGATGATCCGCTGCCGCCGCTCGGGGTCGTGCCGCCGGGCCATCAGTGCGCACCTCCCATGTGGAGCACCACGACGCCCGCGATGACCAGCAGCACTCCGAGGATCTTCAACGGGCCGGCGCTCTCCCCGAGGAAGACCATGCCGATCGCCGCGATCACCGCCGTACCGGCCCCGGCCCAGATCGCGTACGCGGTGCCGACGCTCATCGTCCTGAGGGTCCGGGCGAGCAGTGTGAAGGCGACGAGATAGCCGGCCAGCGTGGCGAGCGAGGGCCACAGCCTGCTGAAGCCGTCGCTGTACTTCATCGCGGTGGTCGCCAGGATCTCCGAGAGGATCGCCCCGGTCAGCGTCAGGTAGCCCATGGCGGGAGCCTAACCGGCGATGCGTACAGATGTACACATCCCGGCGCCGCACACGTCGACGGCCGTGCCCTCCGAGGTGTCGGAGGGCACGGCCGTACGGGGTGACGGGGCGTCGGTCAGACGTTGAAGCCCAGGGCGCGCAGCTGCTCGCGGCCGTCGTCGGTGATCTTGTCGGGACCCCACGGGGGCATCCAGACCCAGTTGATCTTCAGCTCGTTGACGATGCCGTCCGTCACAGACTTCGCCTGGTCCTCGATGACGTCGGTCAGCGGGCAGGCCGCGGACGTCAGCGTCATGTCGATGGTGGCGATGTTGGCGTCGTCGATGTGGATGCCGTAGATCAGGCCGAGGTTGACGACATCGATCCCCAGCTCGGGGTCGACGACGTCGTACAGGGCCTCGCGGACCTCTTCCTCCGAGGCCGGCTTGGTCAGGGTGTTCTCGGGCGTGTCGGTCATGCGGTCGTCGCCTCCTCGGAAAGGGCCTTGGCCGTGGCGTCCTTCCAGGCCATCCAGCTGAGCAGGGCACACTTCACCCGTGCCGGGTACTTCGAGACGCCGGCGAACGCCACCGCGTCCTCCAGCACCTCCTCCATCGCGTCGTCGGGCTCCAGCTTGCCCTTGGACTGCATCAGCTCCAGGAAGGTCTCCTGGATCTGCTGCGCCTGCCCGAGCTCCTTGCCGACCAGCAGGTCGTTGAGCACCGAGGCGCTCGCCTGGCTGATGGAGCAGCCCTGGCCGTCGTAGGACACGTCCGCGACGGTCGTGCCGTCCAGCCGCACCCGCAGGGTGATCTCGTCCCCGCAGGTGGGGTTGGTGTGGTGCACCTCGGCATCGCCGTCCCGAAGACCGCGCCCGTGCGGGTGCTTGTAGTGGTCCAGGATGACGTCCTGGTACATCGAATCCAGCTTCACGGCTCAGTCAGTCCTCGTCCTCATCCGCTGTGCGTGGTCTACCGCTCTGTCTGTCTAACCGAAGAAATTGCGGACGTACTCCAGGCCCTCGACCAGGGCGTCGACCTCGGCCGGGGTGGAGTACAGATAGAACGACGCACGGGTGGTCGCAGGAATTCCGTACCGCAGGCAGACCGGCCGCGCGCAGTGGTGGCCGACCCGGACCGCGATGCCCTGCTCGTCGAGCACCTGGCCGACGTCGTGCGGGTGGATGTCGCCGAGCGTGAAGGAGATCGTCGCGCCGCGGTCCTCGGTCGTGGACGGGCCGATGAACCGCAGGTCCGGGACCTCCAGCAGCCGCTTGACGGCGTACTCGGTGATCGCGTGCTCATGCGCGGCGATCTTGTCCATGCCGATCGCGGAGAGGTAGTCCACGGCCGCGCCGAGGCCGACGGCCTGCGCGATCGGGGGCGTACCCGCCTCGAACTTGTGCGGCGCCGGGGCATACGTCGACGAGTGCATCGAGACGGTCTCGATCATCTCGCCGCCGCCGAGGAACGGCGGGAGGTCCTCCAGCAGCTCCTGGCGGCCCCAGAGGACGCCGATGCCGGTCGGGCCGCACATCTTGTGGCCGGTGAAGGCCACGAAGTCGGCCTGGAGGGCCTGGACGTCCAGCACCATGTGGGGGGCGGCCTGCGAGGCGTCGATGACGACCAGCGCGCCGACCTCCTGGGCCCGCCGGATGATCGCTTCCGCCCGGTTGATGGTGCCCATGAGGTTGGAGACCAGGGTGAAGGAGACGACCTTGGTGCGGTCGGTGATGACCTCGTCGACGTTGGAGAGGTCGAGCCGGCCGTCGTCGGTGAGGCCGAACCACTTCAGCTTCGCGCCGGTGCGCTGCGACAGCAGCTGCCACGGGACGATGTTGGAGTGGTGCTCCATCTCCGTGATGACGATCTCGGTCTCGTGGTCCACGCGGTACGGCTCATCGGCCCAACCGAGCATGTTGGCCACGAGGTTGAGCGACTCGGAGGCGTTCTTGGTGAAGATCACCTCGTCGCGGCTCGGCGCGTTGATGAAGGCGGCGACCTTGTCGCGGGCGCCTTCGTACAGCTCCGTGGCCTCCTCGGCGAGGACGTGGACACCGCGGTGAACATTGGCGTTGTGGCGCTCGTAATAGGCGTTCAGCGCATCGAGCACCTGGCGCGGCTTCTGCGAGGTCGCCGCGTTGTCCAGATACACGATCTTCTTGCCCTCGTGGACCTGGCGGTCCAGGAGGGGGAAGTCCTTGCGGATCGCCTCGGTGTCGAGGAGGCCCGGAATCTGTGTCACAGGGTCGCGCCGCCCTTCGTGTACTCCTCGTAGCCCTCGGCCTCCAGCTTGTCGGCCAGCTCGGCGCCGCCGGATTCGACGATGCGGCCGGCCGCGAAGACGTGGACGTGGTCGGGCTTGATGTAGCGCAGGATGCGCGTGTAGTGGGTGATCAGCAGGGTGCCGACCTCACCGGACTCGCGGACGCGGTTGACGCCCTCGGAGACGGTGCGCAGCGCGTCGACGTCGAGGCCGGAGTCGGTCTCGTCGAGGATCGCGATCTTCGGCTTGAGCAGCTCCAGCTGGAGGATCTCGTGGCGCTTCTTCTCACCGCCGGAGAAGCCCTCGTTGACGTTGCGCTCGGCGAACGCGGGGTCCATGTGGAGACGCTCCATGGCCTCCTTGACCTCCTTGACCCACAGCCGCAGCTTGGGGGCCTCGCCGCGGACGGCGGTGGCGGAGGTGCGCAGGAAGTTGGAGACGGAGACGCCGGGGACCTCGACCGGGTACTGCATGGCGAGGAAGACGCCGGCGCGGGCGCGCTCGTCGACGGACATCTCCAGGACGTCCTCGCCGTCGAGGGTGACGGTGCCGCCGGTGATCGTGTACTTGGGGTGACCGGCGAGGGAGTACGCGAGGGTCGACTTGCCGGAGCCGTTGGGGCCCATGATGGCGTGCGTCTCGCCCTGCTTCACGGTCAGGTCGACGCCCTTCAGGATCTCGCGCGGGCCGTTCTCGGCTTCGACGGAGACGTGCAGGTCGTGGATCTCAAGCGTTGCCATGGGGAACTCAGGACTCCTGGGTGACGGAGACGAGCACGGAGGCTTCCGGGCCCTCTCCTTCGATCTTGACGGGGTAAACGGGGACGGGACGCGTCGCGGGGAGGCCGGACGGCTTGCCGGTGCGCAGGTCGAAGCTCGATCCGTGCAGCCAGCACTCGATCGAGCAGTCCTCGACCTCGCCCTCCGACAGGGAGACGTTCGCGTGCGAGCAGATGTCGTTGATCGCGAACACCTCGCCCTCGGTACGGACGAGGGAGACCGGCGTGCCGTCGATTTCCACCCGCTTCGGGGTGTCCTCCTCCAGCTCGCCCAGCGTCGCCACACGTACGTAGCTCATGCCGCGGCCGCTTCCAGCTCGGCCTCGATCTTGGCCATCAGACGCTCTTCGACGTCCGGCAGGCCGATCTGCTGGATCAGCTCGGCGAAGAAGCCGCGCACGACCAGGCGGCGGGCCTCCTCGGCCGGGATGCCGCGGGCCATCAGGTAGAAGAGCTGCTCGTCGTCGAAGCGGCCGGTCGCCGAGGCGTGACCGGCGCCGACGATCTCGCCGGTCTCGATCTCCAGGTTGGGGACCGAGTCGACCCGCGCGCCGTCGGTGAGGACGAGGTTGCGGTTGAGCTCGTAGGTGTCCGTGCCGGTGGCGGCGGCCTGGATGAGGACGTCGCCGATCCACACCGCGTGCGCGTCGTCGCCCTGGAGGGCGCCCTTGTACGTGACGTGCGAGCGGCAGTTGGGGGTGTCGTGGTCGACCATGAGGCGGTGCTCGTGGTGCTGGCCGGCCTCGGTGAAGTACAGGCCGTACAGCTCGGCCTCGCCGCCCGGCGCCGCGTAGGTGACCCGCGGGTGCAGCCGGACGAGGTCGCCGCCGAAGGTGACGACGACGGACTTGAAGCTCGCGTCGCGGCCGATCAGCGCGTTGTGCTGGCCGACGTGGACGGCGGTGTCGGCCCAGTCCTGCACGGAGACGACGGTCAGCTTCGCGCCGTCACCGAGGAGGTAGTCGACGTTGGCCGCGAAGGTGGCGTCACCGGTGTGGTCCATGACGACGACCGCCTCGGCGAACGCGCCCAGCTCGATGACGTGGTGCTTGAAGGCGGTGCCGCCCTGGCCCTGCACATCGATCCGGATCGGCTCGGTGAGCTGGGTGTCCTTGGGGACGGTGACGACGGACGCCTTCTCGAAGGCGGTGTACGCCTGCGCGGCGACGCGGTCCACGGGGGTGCCGGCCTTGCCGACCCGCGGGTCGTCGCGGTCCACGGTCTCCTGGGTGACGCCCGCCGGGGTCTCGACGGAGACGAGGACGCCGCCTTCGGTGACCGCGGTGCCGTCGTGCAGGCCCTTCAGGCGGGCGAGGGGGGTGAACCGCCACTCCTCCTCCCGGCCGTGCGGCACCAGGAAGTCCGCCACGTCGTAGGAGGGCGGCGCACTCATGCGGGTGGCGACGGTGGACTCCGCGGCCACCGCGATGGAACCGGTGGTCGTGGAACCCGCCGGGATGTTCTGAGCCTCAGCCATGGCTGTCGTCGTGCTCGCTTTCTCGTTGCGATACTCGGCCTTCCCGGGGGAAGGCCGCCGCGTCGTCGGTCAGGGGTGTTCCGTGGCCGTCAGCCGACCGCGCCTTCCATCTGCAGCTCGATCAGCCGGTTGAGCTCCAGCGCGTACTCCATCGGGAGCTCCTTGGCGATCGGCTCGACGAAGCCGCGCACGATCATCGCCATGGCCTCGAACTCCGTCAGGCCACGGGCCATCAGGTAGAAGAGCTGGTCCTCGCTCACCTTGGAGACGGTCGCCTCGTGGCCCATCGACACGTCGTCCTCGCGGACGTCGACGTAGGGGTAGGTGTCCGAGCGGGAGATGGTGTCGACGAGCAGGGCGTCGCACAGCACGTTGGACTTGGAGCCCGCCGCGCCCTCACCGATCTCGACCAGACCGCGGTACGAGGTGCGGCCGCCGCCGCGCGCCACCGACTTGGAGACGATGTTGGAGGAGGTGTTGGGCGCCATGTGGACCATCTTGGAACCGGCGTCCTGGTGCTGGCCCTCGCCCGCGAAGGCGATGGACAGCGTCTCGCCCTTGGCGTGCTCGCCCATGAGGTAGACCGCGGGGTACTTCATGGTCACCTTGGAGCCGAGGTTGCCGTCGATCCACTCCATCGTCGCGCCCTCGTAGGCGACGGCGCGCTTGGTGACGAGGTTGTAGACGTTGTTCGACCAGTTCTGGATCGTCGTGTAGCGGCAGCGGCCGCCCTTCTTCACGATGATCTCGACGACCGCGGAGTGCAGGGAGTCGGACTTGTAGATCGGGGCGGTGCAGCCCTCGACGTAGTGCACGTAGGCACCCTCGTCGACGATGATCAGCGTCCGCTCGAACTGGCCCATGTTCTCGGTGTTGATCCGGAAGTACGCCTGCAGCGGGATGTCGACGTGGACACCCTTGGGGACGTAGATGAAGGATCCGCCGGACCAGACCGCGGTGTTCAGCGACGCGAACTTGTTGTCGCCGACCGGGATGACCGTGCCGAAGTACTCCTGGAAGAGCTCCGGGTGCTCCTTGAGCGCGGTGTCGGTGTCCAGGAAGATGACGCCCTGCTCCTCCAGGTCCTCACGGATCTGGTGGTAGACGACCTCGGACTCGTACTGCGCGGCGACACCGGCGACCAGACGCTGCTTCTCCGCCTCGGGGATGCCCAACTTGTCGTAGGTGTTCTTGATGTCCTCGGGCAGGTCCTCCCAGGAGGCGGCCTGCTCCTCGGTGGAGCGGACGAAGTACTTGATGTTGTCGAAGTCGATGCCCGAGAGGTCGGAGCCCCAGTTGGGCATGGGCTTCTTGTCGAAGAGCTTCAGGCCCTTGAGACGGAGCTTGAGCATCCACTCCGGCTCGTTCTTCTTGGCCGAGATGTCGCGGACGACGGCCTCGGACAGACCGCGCTTGGCGGAGGCTCCGGCCACGTCGGAGTCGGCCCAGCCGTATTCGTACTTGCCCAGTCCGTCGAGCTCGGGGTGGGCAGTCTCCGTGGGGAGCGTCATGCGGGGTTCCTCCCGGCCGTGCTTGCAGATGCTGTGGTGGTCTTCGTGGTGTCGGGCGCGGTGGTGCCGTGCGCGCCCGCCTTCGGGATGAAGGTCGTGCACACCCCGTCGCCGTGGGCGATGGTGGCGAGCCGCTGTACATGGGTCCCCAGCAGACGGGAGAAGACCTCGGTCTCCGCCTCGCACAGCTGCGGGAACTGCTCGGCGACATGGGCGACCGGGCAGTGGTGCTGGCAGAGCTGTTCACCGAGCTGGGAATTGGGCGCGCTGCGCGCCGTAGCAGCGTACCCGTCCGCGGTCAATGCCTCGGCCAGGGCCCGGGTGCGCTCCTCGGGCCCGGCGGCCTCGACGGCCCGGCGGTATCCCTCGGCCTGTGCGGCCAACCGGGCGCGGGCGAACGCGGCGACCGCCGCCTCGCCCTCCTCGCCGCCGCCGGCGCACCGTGCGATCCAGCGCAGGGCGTCGGCCGCCAGCTCGTCGTAGGACTGGTCGAAGGCGTCCCGGCCGCAGTCGGTGAGGGCGAACGCCTTGGCGGGGCGGCCGCGGCCACGGGTGCCGTAGACCCGCTTCTCGCGGGGCTCGACGACGCCGTCGGCGGCCAGCGCGTCCAGGTGACGGCGGACGGCCGCCTGGGTCAGCTCCAGGCGCAGCGCCAGCTCGGCGGCGGTGGACGGACCGTGATCAAGGATGGAGCGGGCGACGCGGTTGCGGGTGCCCTGCTGCTCGTCCTGCGGTGCGGCACCGCCCCGGGCGGGCTGCTCGGAGACGACCGGGCGCGCCCCGGCGGCCGTGCCTGCCGGGGATCCCTTCCGCTCCTCGCTCGCGTTTTTCACAACGCCATTGTTGCGTAATTCCACGAGTCGCGACAACCCTCGACAGGGCCACCCAGCGGTGTCCTCGATCACTTAGGGTCACCTAAACGAAGGGGGGTCCGGAGGTCCGGAAGCCCTCTGTTGAGCGGGTCGGGCACCGATCGCGATCACCGCGCGGACGCCCGGAAATCCGCGGAAAAAATCTTCGCCGGACCGGCCCACCCGGGGACGGCCGCCCCCGCCCCGGCCCCCGCTCCGCAGAACCGGCCCGGCGGCGGCCGTCCGCCGGGCGCTCCGTAGACTGCCGGGCATGCCCAGCACCTCCCCGGGGAGCCCCCGGACCCCCGGCAGCGCGCCCGCCGTAGCGGTCGCCGGCCTGGTCAAGCGGTACGGCTCCCGGTCGCCCAAGACCGCGGTGGACGGCCTCGACCTGACCGTCGCGCGCGGTGGCGTCACCGCCCTCCTCGGCCCCAACGGCGCCGGCAAGACCACCACCGTCGAGATCTGCGAGGGCTACCGCCGCCCGGACGCCGGAACGGTCCGTGTGCTGGGCCTGGACCCGGTCGCCGACGCCGCGCGGCTGCGGCCCCGGATCGGCGTGATGCTGCAGTCCGGCGGCGTCTACAGCGGCGCCCGCGCCGAGGAGATGCTGCGGCACACCGCCTCCCTGCACGCCGACCCCGTCGACGTCCCCCTGCTGATCGAGCGGCTGGGTCTGGGCAGCTGCGGGCGCACCACCTACCGGCGGCTCTCCGGCGGCCAGCAGCAGCGGCTCGCGCTGGCGATGGCCGTCGTCGGCCGCCCCGAGCTGGTCTTCCTGGACGAGCCGACCGCCGGCCTCGACCCGCAGGCGCGCCACGCCACCTGGGACCTCGTCCGCGAGCTGCGGACCGACGGCGTCTCGGTGGTGTTGACCACGCACTTCATGGACGAGGCCGAGCAGCTGGCCGACGACGTCGCGATCATCGACGGCGGCCGGGTCATCGCCCAGGGCAGCCCCGAGGAGCTGTGCCGGGGCGGCGCGGAGAACACCCTGCGCTTCACCGGGCGGCCCGGGCTCGATCTGGCGTCGCTGCGCAAGGCGCTCCCCGAGGACAGCACCACCGCCGAACCGGCCCCCGGCAGCTACCGCGTCACCGGCACCGTCGACCCCCAGATGCTGGCCACCGTCGCCTCCTGGTGCGCCCAGAACGGCGTCCTGCCCGACGCCATCGCCGTCGAACGCCACACCTTGGAAGATGTCTTCCTGGACCTGACCGGCAAGGAGCTGCGGGGATGACCGCGACAGGTACCTTCACCCCGCGGCCCGGGGCCGCGCCGCTGGTGCGGATGATCCGTGCGCAGGCGGCGCTGGAGACCCGGATGCTGCTGCGCAACGGCGAGCAGCTGCTGCTGACGGTCGTCATCCCGACGCTGTTGCTGGTGCTGTTCTCCGCCGTCGACATCATCGACACCGGTGCGGGCCGCGCCGTCGACTTCCTGGCGCCCGGCGTCCTGGCGCTCGCCGTGATGTCGACGGCGTTCACCGGGCAGGCCATCGCCACCGGCTTCGAGCGGCGCTACGGCGTCCTCAAGCGGCTCGCCGCCTCGCCGCTGCCGCGCTGGGGCCTGATGACCGCGAAGACCTGCGCGGTGCTGGTCACCGAGGTGTTCCAGGTCGCGCTGCTCACGGTGGTGGCGCTGGCGCTGGGCTGGTCGCCGCAGGGCAATCCGCTCGCGGTCGCCGCGCTGCTGGTCCTGGGGACGGCGGCGTTCTCCGGGCTCGGGCTGCTGATGGCCGGCACGCTGCGGGCCGAGGCGACGCTGGCCGCCGCCAACCTCGTCTTCCTGCTGCTCCTGGTGGGTGGCGGCGTCATCGTGCCGCTGACGAAGTTCCCGGACGCGGCGCAGACGGTCCTCGGGCTGCTGCCGATCTCCGCGCTCTCCGACGGGCTGCGCGCCGTCCTCCAGCACGGTGCCGCGCTTCCCTGGGGCGACCTCGGCATCCTCGCCGTCTGGGCGGTCCTCGGGCTGGGCGCGGCGGCACGGTTCTTCCGCTGGGAGTAGCGGGCGGCCCCCGGCGCCCCGGGACCGTGCCCCGCGCACGCCGGGGCACAGGTCGTTCCTGCGTGCTACGCACCGTCTTGAGCGCTGTGCACCCCTCGTGAAACTTTGCACAAGGCGGCGCCTACGATGTCCCCCGTGCCGAAAACGCTGAACCCCCTAGAGCTGATCGCCCGCAGCTGCCAGCCGTCCGCGCGCTTCGTGCGGCGGGCCGCGCTGGCCACCGTCGTGATGGCCGTCATCATCGTCGTCACGGGCGGCGCGGTGCGGCTTTCCCAGTCCGGCCTCGGCTGCTCCACCTGGCCGCGCTGCACGCCGGACAGCCTGACGCCGACGGCGGCGATGGGCATCAACGGCCTGATCGAGTTCGGCAACCGCCTGCTGACATACGTGCTGTGCGCGGTGATCGGCGTGTTCATCATCGCGGCCCGGGCGCGCTCCCCGCGCCGCCGGTCGCTGACCCGGCTCGGCTGGGCGCAGTTCTGGATCGTCATGGGCAACGCCGTCGTCGGCGGCGTCACCGTCCTGACCGGCCTCAACCCGTACATCGTCGCCGCGCACTTCCTCCTCACCACCGGGCTGCTCACAGTGGCCGTGGTGGCCTGGCGGCGCGCCTGCGAGGGCGACGACGCGCCCCGGGACGTGGTCGCGCGGCCGGTGCGCCAGCTGGCCTGGGTGCTGCTGGGCGCGACCACCGTGCTGACGCTGGTCGGCACTCTCGTCACCGGCACCGGGCCGCACGCGGGCGATGCCCGGAAGGTGCACCGCATCCCGCTGGACTGGCAGGAGGTGACCCAGCTGCACGTCGACTTCGTCTACATCACCGTCGGCCTGACGGTCGCCCTGTGGTTCACCCTGCGCGCGGTCAAGGCGCCCGCCGCGCCCCGCCGGGCCGTCCGCGACCTCGTCGTCTGCCTGCTGCTCCAGGGCGTCATCGGCTACATCCAGTACTTCTTCGGGCTGCCGGAGCTGGTCGTCGGGCTGCACATGCTCGGCTCGACGCTGGTGTGGATCGCGGCGCTGCGGGTGGTGCTGGCGATGCGCGACCGCGGTCCGCTCGCGGAGCTGCCGGAGCAGCAGAGCAGCCCCGCCGAGGCGGTCCGGCCCGCCGAACCGGCCGCCGCCGGCTGACCGGCGCCCCTCGGGGCACCCCGTACGGGAACGGAGCCCGCCGGGCGCGTGCAGGTCACGCGCCCGGCGGGCTCCTTCCGTATGCCTGCGTCAGGCGGCGGGCTCAGCCGTTGGCGGGGCCGCCGAGCTGGAGCCCGGCCATCCGGGTCCACTCGTAGCGGCCGGTGCGGACCTTGGCGGCGAGGTCGCCGTCGAAGTCGTCCTGGAGGGCGATCCCGGCCTGCTCGGCGCCCGCCTGCGCCTCTTCCCGGGAGTCGGCGACGAGGTTGCCCCACTCGCCGTCGGCGCCCACGAGGGCGACGCGGATCCGGCCGCGGCCGATGTGCGCCAGCTGCCCCTCGGCGCTGCCGCCGTGCGCGGCCGCGAAGGCCCGCATCTCCTTGGCGAGCCGCGCCGCGTGCCGCCCGGTCCGCTTCTCCGCCCGCGCGTCGGTCCGCTCTTCGGCCGCCGGCTGCTCGTCCGCCTGCTTGGTGTCTGCCATACCCCCGATGCTACCCACCGGTAGGGCTCTTGGGGAGGGGCGCCCGCCGCTCGGCCCCGGGCAACGCGACGGCCCGCCCGGAGCGTGCCGGACGGGCCGTGGCAGGAGTGCGTACGAGGTCAGCGGAGGAAGGGGTCCACCGCGACGGCGACGAAGAGCAGCGAGACGTACGTGATCGACCAGTGGAAGAGCCGCATCTCCTTGAGCTTCGGCCCGGTGATCCCGGCCTTGGCGCGGGACTGGAGGCCGTGCGCCTCCCGCAGCCAGAACGCGC
Source organism: Streptomyces sp. NPDC029159 (assembly GCF_055564055.1). Taxonomy (NCBI): domain Bacteria; kingdom Bacillati; phylum Actinomycetota; class Actinomycetes; order Kitasatosporales; family Streptomycetaceae; genus Streptomyces; species Streptomyces sp. NPDC029159. The sequence goes on along the minus strand of NZ_JBVHWT010000010.1, from coordinate 152,976 downwards.
CGCAGGCCAGCGCGACCGCGGTGTAGAACCAGCCGGTGTACCCCAGCGGCTGGAGCAGTAGCGACACCGCGACCATGACCCAGCTGTAGGTGACGATCTGCCGGGCGACGACCTTGTTGCCGGCGACCGCCGGGAGCATCGGGACGCCGGCGCGCTCGTAGTCGTCCTTGACCTTCATCGACAGCGGCCAGTAGTGCGGCGGCGTCCAGAAGAAGATCACCAGGAAGAGGATGGCCGCGGCCCAGGAGACCGAGTTGGTCACCGAGGACCAGCCGATGAAGACCGGCATACAGCCCGCGATGCCGCCCCAGACGATGTTCTGGCTGGTGCGCCGCTTGAGGATCATCGTGTAGACGACGACGTAGAAGAGGATCGCGCCCAGCGAGAGCATCGCCGACAGCGGGTTGACGAGGTACCAGAACCACGCGGTGGAGCCGACGGCGAGCGCGGTCGCGAAGACCAGGCACTCCCGCGGCGAGACCATGCCCGTCACCAGCGGACGCTGGGCGGTGCGGTCCATCAGCGCGTCGATGTCGCGGTCGATGTACATGTTGTACGCCGCGGCGCCGCCCGCCGAGAGGTAGCCGCCGATACAGGTGGCCAGCACCAGCCACAGGTCCGGGACGCCGCCGGCGGCCAGGAACATCACCGGCACCGTCGTCATCAGCAGCAGCTCGATGACGCGCGGCTTGGTGAGCGCGATGAACGCCTTGAGGCGGGCACCGAACGGCCGGTGGCCGGGGTTCGGACTCCCGGGGCTCTGAGAGAGCGCCCCCGCAGGACGGGATTCGACGGCCGTCACGCACACCCCTGGAAGTAACATCAGCGGCTTCCGCCGCGGAGATAAGGCCAGCAAGCGCATCCGGCCCTGGCGGCCGCGAGGCTTGCGCGTACCACGCCACTTTAGACGTTGGCCATACCGCGATCTTCGCCGGGGTCCGCTCGTGTTGGCTTCCCCGGCGGCGCCGCCGGACGCCCCGCCCCGCGGTCCCCGTCCCCTCCGACAAGAGGCGAAGGCGAACGCCTCTTGTCAGTCTGGGGAACAGGGGTCGCATCCCCTGCGTCCGGATTGCCGGAGATATGGCGCCGATTGCCTGCGGTGATGCGTACTCCACCGGGCGGCGCGGCCGACTCCGCGTCGAAAAGACGCACGCACCGGCGGGGGTAGGCTCGACACCGCCTGGCGGACATACCGTCCGCGGCATTCGACATGTGGAGAGGAGCCCTGAATCAGGGTGAGCACCAAGCCGACCACCACAGACATCGAGTGGACCGATCTGGACAAGCGGGCCGTCGATACCGTCCGCGTCCTGGCCATGGATTCCGTGCAGAAGGTCGGAAACGGCCATCCTGGGACGGCCATGAGCCTGGCTCCGGCCGCCTACCTTCTCTTCCAGAAGCTGATGCGGCACGACCCGGCCGACGCGGACTGGACCGGCCGCGACCGGTTCGTCCTCTCCGCCGGCCACTCCAGCCTGACCCTCTACATCCAGCTCTTCCTGGCCGGGTACGGCCTGGAGCTGGACGACCTGAAGGCGTTCCGCACCTGGGGCTCCAAGACCCCGGGCCACCCGGAGTACGGCCACACCACCGGCGTCGAGACCACCACCGGCCCGCTGGGCCAGGGTGTCGCCAACGCCGTCGGCATGGCGATGGCCGCCCGCTACGAGCGCGGTCTGTTCGACCCGGAGGCCGCCCCGGGCACCTCCCCGTTCGACCACACCATCTGGGTCGTCGCCGGTGACGGCTGCCTCCAGGAGGGCATCTCCGCCGAGGCGTCCTCCCTCGCGGGCCACCAGAAGCTCGGCAACCTCGTCCTGCTCTGGGACGACAACCACATCTCGATCGAGGGCGACACCGAGACCGCGGTCTCCGAGGACACCCTCAAGCGGTACGAGGCGTACGGCTGGCACGTCCAGCGCGTCGAGCAGCTGCCCAACGGCGACCTGGACCCGGTCGGTCTGGCCCGCGCGCTGGCGGCGGCCAAGACCGAGACCGGGCGCCCGTCGTTCATCGCGGCCCGTTCGATCATCGCCTGGCCGGCCCCGAACGCGCAGAACACCGAGGCCGCGCACGGCTCGGCGCTGGGCGCCGACGAGGTCGCCGCCACCAAGCGCGTGCTGGGCTTCGACCCCGAGCAGTCCTTCGAGGTCGCCCCCGAGGTCCTGGCCCACACCCGTGAGGCGCTGGACCGCGGCCGTGACGCCCGCGCCGAGTGGGACAAGGCGTTCGCCGCCTGGCGGACCGCCAACCCCGAGCGTGCCGCCGAGTTCGACCGCATCTCCGCGGGAGAGCTGCCGGCCGGCTGGGAGGACCACCTCCCGGCGTTCGAGACCGGCAAGGCCGTTGCCACCCGCGCCGCCTCCGGCAAGGTGCTGGCCGCGCTGGGCGGGGTGCTGCCCGAACTGTGGGGCGGCTCCGCCGACCTCGCCGGGTCCAACAACACCACCATCGACAAGACCTCGTCGTTCCTGCCGGCGGGCAACCCGCTGCCGGGCGCCGACCCGTACGGCCGCACGATCCACTTCGGCATCCGCGAGCACTCCATGGCCGCGGAGATGAACGGCATCGCGCTGCACGGCAACACCCGCATCTACGGCGGCACCTTCCTGGTGTTCTCCGACTACATGCGCAACGCCGTCCGGCTCTCCGCCCTGATGCACCTGCCGGTGACGTACGTGTGGACGCACGACTCCATCGGTCTGGGCGAGGACGGCCCGACCCACCAGCCGGTCGAGCACCTGGCCTCGCTGCGCGCCATCCCGGGCCTGAACGTCGTGCGCCCGGCCGACGCCAACGAGACCGTCATCGCGTGGCGCGAGATCCTCAAGCGCTGCACGAAGGAGTTCGGCGTGGGCGCCCCGCACGGCCTCGCGCTGACCCGTCAGGGCGTGCCGACGTACGAGGCGAACGACGACGCGGCCAAGGGCGGCTACGTCCTCTTCGAGGCCGAGAGCCCCGCCGGTGAGGCAACACAGCCGCAGGTCGTGCTGATCGGCACCGGTTCCGAGGTGCAGCTCGCCGTCGAGGCGCGTGAGCAGCTGCAGGCCGCGGGCGTGCCCACCCGTGTCGTGTCGATGCCCTGCGTCGAGTGGTTCGAGGAGCAGGACCAGGAGTACCGCGAGCGCGTGCTGCCGCCGTCCGTCAGGGCGCGGGTCGCCGTCGAGGCGGGCGTGGGTCTGACCTGGCACCGCTACGTCGGGGACGCCGGGCGGATCGTGTCGCTGGAGCACTTCGGCGCCTCGGCCGACGCGAAGGTCCTCTTCCGCGAGTTCGGCTTCACCGCCGACGCGGTGACGGCCGCCGCCCGGGAATCGCTGGAAGCCGCCGCGCGCTGACGCCGGTACACGAACCAGTAGTACTAGTAGGAGATGCAATCCCCATGACAGACGCACTCAAGCGCCTCTCCGATGAAGGCGTCGCGATCTGGCTGGACGACCTGTCGCGCCAGCGCATCACGTCCGGCAACCTCGCCGAGCTGATCGACCAGCAGCACGTCGTCGGTGTCACCACCAACCCGTCGATCTTCCAGAAGGCGATCTCGGACGGCCACGGCTACGACCGGCAGGTCGCCGACCTGGCCGCGCGCAAGGTCACCGTCGAGGAAGCCATCCGCATGATCACGACGGCGGACGTCCGCGACGCCGCCGACATCCTGCGGCCGGTCTTCGAGGCCACCGACGGCCAGGACGGCCGGGTCTCCATCGAGGTCGACCCGCGCCTGGCGCACCACACCACGCCGACCGTCGCCGAGGCGAAGCAGCTGGCGTGGCTGGTGGACCGCCCCAACACCCTCATCAAGATCCCGGCCACCAAGGCGGGTCTGCCGGCGATCACCGAGGTCATCGCCAAGGGCATCAGCGTCAACGTCACGCTGATCTTCTCGCTGGAGCGCTACCGCGAGGTGATGGACGCCTACCTGGCGGGCCTGGAGAAGGCGAAGGCCGCGGGCCTGGACCTCTCGCAGATCCACTCGGTGGCGTCGTTCTTCGTCTCCCGCGTCGACTCCGAGATCGACAAGCGCCTGGAGGCCATCGGCACGGACGAGGCCAAGGCCCTCAAGGGCAAGGCCGCGCTGGCCAACGCCCGCCTGGCCTACGAGGCGTACGAGGAGGTCTTCTCCTCCGAGCGCTGGGCCGCCCTGGACAAGGCGCAGGCCAACAAGCAGCGTCCGCTGTGGGCCTCGACCGGCGTCAAGGACCCGGCGTACAAGGACACCCTCTACGTCGACGAGCTGGTCGCGCCCGGCACGGTCAACACCATGCCGGAGGCCACCCTCCAGGCGACCGGTGACCACGGCCAGATCACCGGCGACACCGTCCGCGGGACCTACGAGCAGGCCCGTGCGGACCTCGCCGCCGTCGCGCAGCTCGGGATCTCGTACGACGAGGTCGTGCAGCTCCTGGAGGACGAGGGCGTGGACAAGTTCGAGGCTTCCTGGAACGACCTGCTCAAGTCCACCGAGGCGGAGCTCAAGCGCCTCGCTCCTTCGGAGGGCTGACACCTTGACCGCAGTTCATGGAGCGAACCCGCTTCGTGACGCCGCGGACCGACGGCTCCCGCGTATCGCGGGGCCGTCGGGCCTGGTCATCTTCGGCGTCACGGGCGATTTGTCGCGGAAAAAGCTGATGCCGGCGGTGTACGACCTCGCCAACCGCGGTCTGCTCCCGCCCGGCTTCTCCCTCATCGGCTTCGCCCGCCGCGAATGGCACGACGAGGACTTCGCGCAGGTGGTGCACGACGCCGTCAAGCAGCACTCGCGTACGCCGTTCCGCGAGGAGGTCTGGCAGCAGCTCATCCAGGGGATGCGCTTCGTCCAGGGCAACTTCGACGACGACGCGGCGTTCGAGACGCTGAAGGCGACGATAGAGGAGCTGGACAAGGAGCAGGGCACGGGCGGCAACTTCGCCTTCTACCTGTCGGTGCCGCCCAAGTTCTTCCCCACGGTCGTCAAGCAGCTCAAGAACCACGGGCTCGCCGACCAGAAGGACGGCTCGTGGCGGCGCGCCGTCATCGAGAAGCCCTTCGGCCACGACCTCAAGAGCGCCCAGGAGCTCAACCAGGTCGTCCACGAGGTCTTCCCGCCCGAGGCGGTCTTCCGCATCGACCACTACCTCGGCAAGGAGACGGTCCAGAACATCCTGGCGCTCCGCTTCGCCAACACGATGTTCGAGCCGCTGTGGAACCGCTCGTTCGTCGACCATGTGCAGATCACCATGGCCGAGGACATCGGCATCGGTGGCCGGGCCGGTTATTACGACGGCATCGGCGCGGCGCGTGACGTCATCCAGAACCACCTGCTCCAGCTGCTCGCGCTGACCGCCATGGAGGAGCCGTCCTCCTTCGACGCGGACGCGCTGGTCGCCGAGAAGACCAAGGTGCTCGGCGCCGTGCGGCTCCCCGCCGACCTCGGCAAGGAGACGGTGCGCGCGCAGTACACCGCAGGGTGGCAGGGCGGCGAGCAGGCCGTCGGCTACCTCCAGGAAGACGGCATCGACCCCAAGTCGAAGACCGACACCTACGCCGCGATCAAGCTGGAGGTGGACAACCGCCGCTGGGCGGGCGTCCCCTTCTACCTGCGTACCGGCAAGCGTCTGGGCCGCCGGGTCACCGAGATCGCGCTGGTCTTCCAGCGGGCGCCGCACTCCCCCTTCGACCACACCGCCACGGAGGAGCTGGGCCAGAACGCCCTGGTCATCCGGGTGCAGCCGGACGAGGGCGTGACCGTGCGCTTCGGTTCGAAGGTCCCGGGCACCTCGATGGAGGTGCGGGACGTCTCCATGGACTTCGCCTACGGCGAGTCCTTCACGGAGTCGAGCCCCGAGGCGTACGAGCGGCTCATCCTCGATGTGCTGCTGGGTGACGCCAACCTCTTCCCGCGGCTGGAGGAGGTCGAGCAGTCCTGGCGGATCCTCGACCCGATCGAGGAGTACTGGGACCGCAACGGCAAGCCGGCGCAGTACCCGGCCGGCACCTGGGGCCCCACCGAGGCGGACGAAATGCTCGCACGAGACGGACGGAGCTGGCGTCGCCCATGAAGATCGACCTGACGGAAACCACGGCCAGCAAGATCAACAAGGCGCTGGTGCAGGGCCGCCGCGCCGTCGGCACGCCCGCCGTCGGCATGGTGCTCACCCTCGTCATCGTCACCGACGAGGAGAACGCCTACGACGCCCTGAAGGCGGCCAACGAGGCGTCCCGCGAGCACCCCTCGCGGACCCTGGTCGTCATCAAGCGGGTCAGCCGCACCCCCCGCGACCGCGCCAAGGCCCGGCTGGACGCCGAGGTCCGGGTGGGCGCGGACGCCGGTACGGGTGAGACGGTCGTGCTGCGGCTGTACGGCGAGGCGATCGGCCACGCCCAGTCCGTGGTGCTGCCGCTGCTGCTGCCGGACGCGCCCGTCGTCGTGTGGTGGGCGGTCAACGGCCCGCTGGACCCGGCGAAGGACCCGCTCGGTGCGCTGGCCCAGCGCCGGGTCACCGACGCCTACGCCTCCGAGCAGCCCATCCAGGAGCTGACCGACCGCGCCGCCACGTACACCCCCGGCGACACGGACCTGTCCTGGAGCCGCATCACCCCGTGGCGTTCGATGCTCGCGGCGGCGCTGGACCAGATGCCGTGCGAGATCACCTCCGCGGTGGTGGAGGGCGAGGAGTTCAACCCCAGCTGCGAGCTGCTGGGCATGTGGCTCGCCAGCCGGCTGGACGTCCCCGTCGAACGCACGGTCTCGTCCGGTCCGGGCCTGACCGCGGTGCGGCTGGAGACCAACTGCGGGCCGATCGTGCTGGACCGGCCGGACGGTTCGCTGGCCACCCTGTCCATGCAGGGCCAGCCCGACCGTGCGGTGGCGCTCAAGCGGCGGGAGACCTCCGAGCTGCTCGCCGAGGAGCTGCGCCGCCTCGACCCGGACGACACCTTCGCCGCCGCTCTGAAGTACGGCGTGGACCGGCTGAGCGAGGCGGCGCGGACGACCGCACCGGAGATGCCCGCGAAGAACGGCGGGGAGGCGGCGCAGCCCGCGAAGGACGGCGAGGCGGCGGCGAAGCCCGCGCCGAAGAAGGCCGCGGCGAAGAAGGCGGCCGCCAAGTGAGCGCGCCGCAGGTCGTCGTCCACCGCGACAAGGAGCTGATGGCGCAGGCCGCAGCGGCCCGGCTGATCACGAAGATCGTGGACGCCCAGGCCGCCCGGGGCTCCGCCTCCGTGGTGCTGACCGGCGGACGCAACGGCAACGGGCTGCTCGCGGCCCTCGCCGAGGCGCCCGCCCGGGACGCCGTGGACTGGTCCCGGCTCGACCTGTGGTGGGGCGACGAACGGTTCCTGCCGGACGGCCACCCGGAGCGCAACGAAACACAGGCCCGTGCGGCGCTGCTCGACTCCGTGCCGCTCGATCCGGCGCGGGTCCACGCCATGGCCCCGGCCGGTGGCCCGTACGGCAACGACGCGGACGCCGCGGCCGAGGCGTACGCCGCCGAACTGGCCGCCGCCGCGAGCCCGGAGGACCACGGCCCGGTGCCGTCGTTCGACGTCCTGCTGCTGGGCGTCGGCCCGGACACCCACGTCGCCTCCCTCTTCCCGGAGCTGCCGGGGGTGCGGGAGGACGAACTGACGGTGGTCGGGGTGCACGGTGCGCCGAAGCCGCCGCCCACCCGTGTCTCGCTGACGCTGCCGGCGATCCGTGCGGCGCGTGAGGTGTGGCTGCTGGCCGCCGGTGCGGACAAGGCGCAGGCCGCGGCCATCGCGCTCTCCGGCGCCGGGGAGATCCAGGCCCCGGCCGCCGGTGCCCGGGGCCGCAGCCGGACCCTGTGGCTGCTGGACGAGGCGGCCGCCTCCCAGCTGCCGCGCGACCTCTACCGTCCGGCCTCCGCCTGACCCACGGCACGCGCAAGGGCTCCCGCACCTCCTCGGTGCGGGAGCCCTTGCGTCATACGGGCACGCGGCCCGCCCGTGGGATCAACGGCCGCGCAGCTCGCGGTAGGTGGCGACCAGGCCGGCCGTCGAGGCGTCCAGGCCCGGCACCTCGGCGCCGTCGGTGAGCGCCGGTTCGACCCGCCGGGCGAGGACCTTGCCCAGCTCCACGCCCCACTGGTCGAAGGAGTCGATGTTCCACACCGCGCCCTGGACGAACACCTTGTGTTCGTAGAGGGCGATCAACTGGCCCAGCACGGACGGGGACAGCTCGGTGGCGAGGATCGTGGTGGTGGGGTGGTTGCCACGGAACGTGCGGTGCGGCACCAGCTCCTCGGCGACGCCCTCGGCGCGCACCTCGTCCGGCGTCTTGCCGAAGGCCAGCGCCTGGCCCTGGGCGAAGAGGTTGGCCATCAGCAGGTCGTGCTGGGCGACGAGCCGGGGCGCCAGGTCCTCGACCGGCCGGGCGAAGCCGATGAGGTCCGCCGGGATCATCTTGGTGCCCTGGTGGAGCAGCTGGTAGTAGGCGTGCTGGCCGTTGGTGCCGGGCGTGCCCCAGACGACCGGGCCGGTCTGCCAGCGCACCGGACGGCCCTCGCGGTCCACCGACTTGCCGTTCGACTCCATGTCGAGCTGCTGGAGATAGGCGGTGAACTTCGACAGATAGTGGCTGTACGGCAGGACGGCGTGCGACTGGGCGTCGAAGAAGTTGCCGTACCAGATGCCGAGCAGGCCGAGGAGGAGCGGAGCGTTCTCCTCGGCGGGGGCGGTGCGGAAATGCTCGTCGACGAGGTGGAAGCCGGCCAGCATCTCCCGGAAGTGCTCCGGGCCGATGGCGATCATCAGCGACAGGCCGATCGCCGAGTCGTAGGAGTAGCGGCCGCCGACCCAGTCCCAGAACTCGAACATGTTGTCCGTGTCGATGCCGAACTCGGCGACCTTCCCGGCGTTGGTGGACACCGCCACGAAGTGCTTGGCGACGGCGTCGTCACCCGCGCCCAGGCCGTCGAGCAGCCAGGCGCGCGCCGAGGTGGCGTTGGTGATCGTCTCGATGGTGGTGAAGGTCTTCGAGGCGATGACGAACAGCGTCTCGGCCGGGTCCAGATCGCGCAGCGCCTCGTGCAGATCCGCGCCGTCGACATTGGAGACGAAGCGGAACTGCATGTCCCGGCGGGTGTAGGCGCGCAGCGCCTCGTACGCCATCGCGGGGCCCAGGTCGGAGCCGCCGATGCCGATGTTGACGACCGTCTTGATGCGGCGGCCGGTGTGGCCCGTCCAGTCGCCGGAGCGGACCCGGTCGGCGAAGGTCGCCATCTTGGTGAGGATGGCGTGGACGCCGGGGACGACGTTCTGCCCGTCGGCCTCGATCACCGCGGAGCCGGGGGCGCGCAGCGCGGTGTGCAGCACCGAACGGCCCTCGGTGACGTTGATCTTCTCGCCGCGGACCATCGCGTCCCGCAGCTCGGCCACGCCCGTCGCCGCGGCCAGCTCGCGCAGGAGCAGCAGCGTCTCGTCGGTGATCAGGTGCTTGGAGTAGTCGATGTGCAGGTCGCCCACCCGAAGGGTGTAGCGCCCGGCGCGCTCCGGCTCCTGGGCGAACAGATCGCGCAGCTGGGGATCGCCCAGCCGTGCGCGGTGTGCGCCCAGCGCCGTCCACTCAGGCATCTGATCGAGCCTGCTGCGGCCTTCTGCGTTCATCTCGGACATCAGCCTTCTTCGTCTCGTACCGGCCCCGCCGCCCCCCAATTTAGTTGATCGGCGCGCGATATGAGGGGTCTGTCCGCTCTCGGCACACGGGCGGCGGTATGGCGCCGGGCGCCGCGCCGTGCGGTGCCTCACACGTCAACGGCCCGGCCCGGAGGGGATGTTCCCTCTCCGGGCCGGGCCGTTCGCACCGTCGGTGCGGCGTCAGATCTCGCCGCGGAGCTTGGCGAGCGCCTCGGCGAGAATCGCCTCGCCGTCGGCGTCGCTGCGGCGCTCGCGCACATACGCGAGGTGGGTCTTGTACGGCTCGGTGCGCGGCGGGTCGGGCGGGCTGTCGCGGTCCTTGCCCGCCGGGAAACCACAGCGCTGGCAGTCCCATGTGTCAGGAATCTGTGCGTCGCCGGCGAAGCTGGGCTGCGTCTCGTGCCCGTTGGCGCACCAGAAGGAGATCCGGGTACGCGGTGCGGACTCGCCGCGCTCGGCCTCCCCCATCGGCCCCGCCCCGACCCGGCTTCCTCGGATCGCGTTGCCACTTGCCACGGTCGTAACTCCCTGCCTAATGGTGCTGCACAGCATCGCGCGGCAGCTGCGCTGCGGGCGCTCCGGTCTTTGAAAGGCCCAACGCGCGCCCCGTGACGGGAGTTACCGCCCGCTGCAGGACGCCGCCCCATGATAGGCCGCGTCCCCGACGGTATGTCAGCTGCCGAGCTTCATCAGGACACCGAGCGCGACGATGCAGGCGAACCAGAGGAGACCCACGACGATGGTGATGCGGTCGAGGTTCCGCTCGGCGACGGAGGAGCCGCCGACGGAGGACTGCATACCGCCACCGAACATGTCGGAGAGGCCGCCGCCCTTCCCCTTGTGCATGAGCACCAGCATCATCAGCAGCAGGCTGAAGATGATGAGGGCAATCGAGAACCCCATGACCACGACTGGACCAACTCTCTAGGACTGACGGACGGTGTCGAGGGCGCCGGTACGGGCCGCGGCACCACCACGACGGGCGACATCGTGCGGGGCCGGGCCGCGCGCTGAGCGCCGGACCGGCCCCGACAGGGTACGACGGGCCGGGCCCGTCGTCATAGCTGCTACTGGTCGCGGAAGCGGACGATCTTCACGAACTCCTCCGCGTCCAGCGCCGCACCGCCGACCAGCGCACCGTCGACGTCGGGCTGCGCCATGATCGCGGCGACGTTGCCGGACTTGACGGAGCCGCCGTACTGGATACGGACCTTGTCCGCCAGCTCCTGGCTGTACAGCTCGGCGAGGCGGCCGCGGATCGCCCCGCAGACCTCCTGCGCGTCCTCGGGCGTGGCGACCTCGCCGGTGCCGATGGCCCAGACGGGCTCGTAGGCGATCACGATGGACTCGGCCTGCTCGGCCGGGACGTCCTTGAGGGCGCCGTCGAGCTGGGCGAGGGTGTGCGCGACCTGGTTTCCGGCCTTGCGGACGTCCAGGCCCTCACCGACGCAGAGGATCGGGGTGAGGCCGTGCTTGTACGCGGCCTTGACCTTGGCGTTGCAGATCTCCTCGTTCTCACCGTGGTACTGGCGGCGCTCGCTGTGGCCGATCGCCACGTACGTGCACTTGAGCTTGGTGAGCATGGCGCCGGAGATCTCACCGGTGTAGGCGCCGGAGTCCTGGGCGGAGACGTCCTGGGCGCCATACTTGATCTTCAGCTTGTCGCCGTCGACCAGGGTCTGGACCGAGCGCAGGTCGGTGAAGGGCGGCAGGACCGCGACCTCGACGGCGTCGTAGTCCTTGTCGGTGAGCGCGAAGGCGAGCTTCTGGACGTGGGCGATGGCCTCGAGGTGGTTGAGGTTCATCTTCCAGTTGCCCGCCATCAGCGGGGTACGAGCAGTCACGGTGGTTCAGTCCTCCAGAGCGGCGAGGCCGGGGAGCGTCTTGCCTTCGAGGTATTCGAGGCTGGCGCCGCCGCCGGTCGAAATGTGGCCAAAAGCATTCTCGTCGAAGCCGAGCTGACGGACCGCGGCGGCGCTGTCGCCACCGCCGACGACCGTGAAGGCGGACGAGTCCAGCAGCCCCTGCGCGACGGCCCGGGTGCCGCCCGCGTAATCGGGGTGTTCGAAGACGCCCATCGGGCCGTTCCAGAAGATGGTGGCCGCGTCGGCGAGCTTCGAGGCGTACAGCTTGCGGGTCTCGGGGCCGATGTCCAGGCCCTCCTTGTCCGCGGGGATGGCGTCGGCGGCAACCGTGTCCGGGTTGGCCGGGGCCTTGGTCTTCAGGTCCGGGAAGTCCGCGGAGACCAGTACGTCGACGGGGAGCACGAACTCCACGCCCTTGGCCGCGGCCCGTTCCAGGTATCCCTGGACGGCCGGGATCTGGTCCTTCTGCAGCAGCGAGATGCCGACCTCGTGGCCCTGGGCGGCGAGGAAGGTGTACGCCATGCCGCCGCCGATGAGGATGCGGTCGGCGCGCTCCAGCAGGTGGTCGATGACGCCGAGCTTGTCGGAGACCTTCGCGCCGCCGAGCACCACGGCGTAGGGGCGCGCGACGTCCTCGGTGAGGCGCTTGAGGACGGCGACCTCGGTGGCGATCAGGTCACCCGCGGCGTGCGGGAGGCGCGCGGGGAGGTCGTAGACGGAGGCGTGCTTGCGGTGCACGGCGCCGAAGCCGTCGCCGACGTAGAGGTCGGCCAGCTGCGCCAGCTGGCCGGCGAAGGCGCCGCGCTCGGCGTCGTCCTTGCTGGTCTCGCCGGGGTTGAAGCGGAGGTTCTCCAGCACGGCGACCTCGCCGTCGCCCAGCGCGGCGACGGTGGCGCGGGCGGCGTCGCCGACCGTGTCGGCGGCGAAGGAGACGTCGCGGCCCAGCAGCTCGCTGAGGCGGGCGGCGGCGGGGGCGAGCGAGAAGGCCGGGTCCGGGGCGCCCTTGGGACGGCCCAGGTGGGAGGCGACGATGACCTTGGCGCCGTTCTGGGCGAGCTTGGCGATCGTCGGCTGGACGGCGCGGATACGGCCGTCGTCGGTGATGGTCGCGCCGTCGAGCGGCACGTTCAGGTCGGCGCGGACGAACACCCGCTTGCCCCCGACCCCGTCGGCGATGAGTTCGTCGATCGTCTTCATTGAGGAATGACTCCGTTGCATCAGATCAGCCATGGCTCGGGGCTCGTACGACGCGTCGTCGCGTCGTACGAGCCCCGACCGTACATCTCGGTGCGTGGGCGCCCCTGGTACGGGGCGCCCGCCGGCTCAGCCGGTGGAGATCAGAGCTTGCCGCCGACGAAGGTGGTCAGGTCCACCAGGCGGTTGGAGTAGCCCCACTCGTTGTCGTACCAGCCGATGACCTTGACGCTCTTGCCCTGGACCATGGTCAGGGAGGAGTCGAAGGTGCAGGACGCCGGCCAGTTGACGATGTCCGAGGAGACGATGGCGTCCTCGGTGTACTCCAGGATGCCCTTGAGCTGGCCCTCGGCCGCCTTCTGGAAGGCGCCGTTGACCTCGTCCTTGGTGACCTCGCGCTCCAGCTCGATGACGAGGTCGGTGACGGAGCCGGTGGGGACCGGCACGCGCATGGCGATGCCGTCCAGCTTGCCGGCCAGCTCCGGGATCACCAGCGCGGTGGCCTTCGCGGCACCGGTGGTGGTGGGGATGATGTTCTCCGCGGCGGCGCGGGCGCGGCGCAGGTCCTTGTGCGGGAAGTCCAGGATGCGCTGGTCGTTGGTGTAGGCGTGGACCGTCGTCATCATGCCCTTGACGATGCCGAAGTTCTCCAGGAGAACCTTGGCCATCGGCGCCACGCAGTTGGTGGTGCAGGAGGCGTTCGAGATGACGTCGTGCTTCGCCGGGTCGTACTGGTCCTGGTTGACGCCCATGACGACGGTGATGTCCTCGTCCTTGGCGGGCGCGGAGATCAGGACCTTCTTGGCGCCGGCGGCGAGGTGCTTGGCGGCGTCGGCGCGCTTGGTGAAGATGCCGGTGGACTCGACGACGATGTCGGCGCCCAGCTCGGCCCACGGGAGGTTGGCGGGGTCGCGCTCCGCCATGGTCTTGAACGTCTGGTTGCCGACCGTGATCGTGTCGTCGGTGTGGCTGACGTCCTGCTTCAGACGGCCCAGGATGGTGTCGTACTTCAGCAGGTGGACCAGGGTGGCGTTGTCGGTCAGGTCGTTGACACCGACGATCTCGATGTCCGCACCCTGCTCCAGGAGCGCGCGGAAGTAGTTGCGACCAATGCGGCCGAATCCGTTGATGCCTACGCGGATCGTCACGAAACCGATCTCCTCGTTGGTGCGCCGGCAGCGATACCGGCGAGCTGTATGGGATGTCCCCGACCGACTTCGACCCTACCCCCAATGCGAGACATACGTGACATTGACATCGGCCGCCACCCCGCACTCACGAGCGGAGGCAAAACGCCCCCGGCATCCTCTCGAATACCGGGGGCGTACCGCCTCTGACCTGCGACGGAGCAGGGCTATGCGGGTTTTGTGACGAGGTCAGCCGACCATCCCGTCGGCCAGCTCCTCGGTGAGATTCGACTCGGTGCCGGGGATGCCGAGGTCCTGCGCGCGCTTGTCGGCCATCGCCAGCAGACGGCGGATCCGGCCGGCCACCGCGTCCTTGGTGAGCGGCGGATCGGCGAGCGCACCCAGCTCCTCCAGGGACGCCTGCTTGTGCTCCATCCGCAGCCGCCCGGCCGCCGCGAGGTGCTCGGGGACCTCCTCGCCGAGGATCTCCAGGGCCCGCTGGACCCGGGCGCCGGCGGCGACCGCGGCACGGGCCGAGCGGCGGAGGTTGGCGTCGTCGAAGTTGGCGAGGCGGTTGGCGGTGGCCCGCACCTCGCGGCGCATCCGCCGCTCCTCCCAGGCCAGCACCGACTCATGGGCGCCGAGCCGGGTCAGCAGGGCGCCGATCGCATCACCGTCGCGGACGACGACGCGGTCCACCCCGCGGACCTCGCGGGCCTTGGCGCCGATGCCCAGCCGCCGGGCCGCGCCGACCAGGGCGAGCGCCGCCTCGGGGCCGGGGCAGGTGACCTCCAGCGAGGAGGAGCGGCCCGGCTCGGTCAGCGAGCCGTGGGCGAGGAAGGCGCCGCGCCAGGCCGCCTCGGCGTCGCAGGTCGCACCGGACACCACCTGCGGGGGCAGCCCGCGGATCGGGCGGCCGCGGCCGTCGACCAGGCCGGTCTGGCGGGCCAGCTGGTCACCGCCCGCCACCACCCGTACGACGTACCTGCTGCCGCGCCGGAGTCCGCCGGGGGCCATCACCACCAGGTCGGAGGAGTGGCCGAAGATCTCCAGAATGTCCTTGCGGAGCCGCCGGGCCGCGATGCCCGTGTCCAGCTCCGCCTCGATCACGATGCGGCCGCTCACCAGGTGCAGACCGCCCGCGAACCGCAGGATCGACGAGACCTCCGACTTCCGGCAGCAGGTCCGGGTGACGGGGAGCCGGGAGATTTCATCCTTCACCGCTGCCGTCATCGCCATGGGCCGATCCTTCCATGCATCCGAAAAATACGGTCGTACGCGGCGGCCAGCAGCTCGGGGTCGTGCCTGTCGGGGGCGCCGCCCGCCGGGCGGGCGGCGTCGCCCCGGGCGGCGACCGCAGCCAGCTCGACCTCGCTGCCGACGAGCTGCTTGGCGGCAGTCGTCAGACCCTCGATGTCGGGCACGGCGTCCCGATCGGCCAGCACCACGTCGAAGGCGAGTTTAGGGGCGTGTCGGGCCAAAACCTCCAAATGACGCTGCGGGGAGAAGCCATCGGTTTCGCCGGGTTGCGGTGCGAGGTTGAGTGAGAGGACCTTGCGCGCCTTGGTCTCCTCCAGCGCCTCGCGCAGCTCCGGCACCAGCAGATGCGGGATCACGGAGGAGAACCACGAGCCCGGACCGAGCACCACCCAGTCGGCGTCGCGGACCGCCGCGACCACCTCCGGAACGGCCGGCGGGGCCTCCGGGACGACATGGACGGACTGCACCTCGCCGCGGGTGAGCGCGACGGTGGCCTGGCCGCGGACGGTCGTGATCTCCTCCGGATGCGCCTCGTCGTGGCCGCGGACCTGGGCCTGCAGCTCCAGGGGAACCGCCGACATCGGCAGCACCCGGCCGTGCGCGCCGAGCAGCTTGCCGACCAGGTCGAGCGCCTGGACGTGATCGCCCAGCTGCTCCCACAGGGCGACGATGAGGAGATTGCCGACGGCGTGGTCGTGCAGCTCGCCGCCGCTCTGGAAGCGGTGCTGGATGACACGCGCCCAGGTCTGGCCCCAGTCGTCGTCCCCGCACAGCGCGGCGAGCGCCTTGCGCAGGTCGCCGGGGGGCAGCACGCCCAGCTCGTCGCGGAGGCGGCCGCTGGAGCCGCCGTCGTCGGCGACGGTGACGACGGCGGTCAGATCGCCGGTGATCCGGCGCAGCGCGGCCAGCGACGCGGAGAGCCCCATACCGCCGCCGAGCGCCACCACCTTGGGCGTGCCCTTGTGCGGGCGGGCGCCGGGGACCAGCTTGCGGACCCGGCGCAGCCGCAGGGCGCGGCCGGTCACTCGCGCCCCATGTCGCGGTGGACGGTGACGGTTTCCACCCCTTCGCCCACGAGGCGCCGGGCGAGCTTCTCGGACATCGCGACGGAGCGGTGCTTGCCGCCCGTGCAGCCGACGGCGATGGTGACGTAGCGCTTGCCCTCGCGGCGGTAGCCCTCGGCGACGATGCGGAGCAGGTCGGCGTAGCCGTCCAGGAACTCCTTGGTGCCGGGCTGGTCGAAGACGTAGTCGGAGACCTCTTCGCTCAGACCGGTGAAGGGGCGCAGCTCGGGGACCCAGTGCGGGTTGGGGATGAAGCGGCAGTCGATGACCATGTCGGCGTCGACGGGCAGGCCGTACTTGAAGCCGAAGGACATGACCGTGGCGCGCAGCTCGGGCACCTCCTCGCCGGCGAACTGGGCGTCCATCTTGGCGCGCAGCTCGTGGACGTTGAGGCTGGAGGTGTCGATCACGAGGTCGGCGTCGCCGCGCAGTTCGCGCAGGAGGTCGCGCTCGGCGGCGATGCCGTCGACGATGCGGCCGTCGCCCTGGAGGGGGTGCGGGCGGCGTACCGATTCGAAGCGGCGGACCAGCGCCTCGTCGGAGGACTCCAGGAACACGATGCGGCGCTTGACCTTCTGGGCGTCGAGCGTGGCGAGGGATTCCTTGAGGTTGTCGAAGAAGCGGCGGCCGCGGACGTCGACGACGACGGCGATCTTGGCGACGTTCCCCTGGGAGCGGGCGCCGAGGTCGACCATCGGGGGGATCAGCTCGGGCGGAATGTTGTCGACGACGAACCAGCCGAGGTCCTCCAGACATTTGGCCGCGGTGGAGCGGCCGGCGCCGGACATGCCGGAGATGATCACCAGCTCGGGGATGGCGGCGCTCTCTCCCTGGTCGGACTCGCGCATCGTGCCCGTACTCACCTGTGCACCGTCTTTCTCGGATGTCTCGGTTTCGTGCGTGTTGTGCGGTGTGCTCATGCGTCCCGCCCCCGTTCCGGTGACGACGCGGCCGGGGTGGCCCCGTCATCCTCGATGATCTCTCCTGTGGCGGTGTTCACCGCGGGTCCGGCGGGTGTCGCACCGGCCAGGGAGGCCAGCACCGACTCGGCGGTCTTCCGGCCGACGCCGGGGACCTCGCACAGCTCCTCGACCGTGGCCGCCCGGAGCTTCTTGAGCGAGCCGAAGTGCTTGAGCAGCGCCTGGCGGCGGCTCTCGCCCAGCCCGGCCACCGCGTCCAGCGGCGAGGACTTCAGCCGTTTGCCGCGCTTGGTGCGCTGGTAGCGGATGGCGAAGCGGTGGGCCTCGTCGCGGACGCGCTGGAGGAGGTAGAGGCCCTCGCTGGAGCGCGGCAGGACGACCGGGTCGTCCTCCTCGGGCAGCCAGACCTCCTCCAGGCGCTTGGCCAGACCGCAGACGGCGACGTCGTCGATGCCCAGCTCGTCCAGGGCGCGGCGGGCGGCGGCGACCTGCGGGGCGCCGCCGTCGACGACGACGAGCTGCGGCGGGTAGGCGAACCGCTTGGGGCGGCCCTCCTCGTCCGTGGGGCGGCCGGCCATCGGGTCCGGCTCCATGGACGCGGCCTCGGCGCACTCGGCGGCACCGGCCTCGCCGTCGCCCTCCCCGGGGGCGGGCTCCTCCGTCCACTCCCCCGACTTCTGCTTCTCCTGGAGGTAGCGCTTGAAGCGGCGGCCGATGACCTCGTGCATGGAGCGGACGTCGTCCTGGCCCTCGAAGCCCTTGATCTGGAAGCGGCGGTACTCGCTCTTACGGGCGAGACCGTCCTCGAAGACCACCATGGACGCGACGACGTCCTCGCCCTGGAGGTGGGAGATGTCGAAGCACTCGATGCGCAGCGGCACCGCGTCCAGGCCGAGGGCCCCGGCGATCTCCTCCAGGGCGCGCGAGCGGGTGGTCAGGTCGGAGGCGCGCTTGGTCTTGTGGAGCGCCAGCGCCTGCTGGGCGTTGCGGCCGACGGTGGCCATCAGGTCCTTCTTGTCGCCGCGCTGCGGGATGCGCAGCGAGACGTGGGAGCCGCGCCGCTCGGAGAGCCACTGCTGGACCGGCTCGACCGGCTCGGGCAGCGCGGGGACCAGCACCTCCTTGGGGACCGCGTCACCGCGCTCCTCGCCGTAGAGCTGCTGGAGGGCGTGTTCGACGAGACCGGCGGTGGTGACGGCCTCGACCTTGTCGGTGACCCAGCCGCGCTGGCCGCGGACCCGGCCGCCGCGGACGTGGAAGATCTGGACGGCGGCCTCCAGTTCGTCCTCGGCGACGGCGATGAGGTCGGCGTCGGTGGCATCGGCGAGGACGACGGCGCTCTTCTCCATGGCCCGCTTGAGCGCCCCTATGTCGTCCCGCAGACGGGCGGCGCGCTCGTACTCCATCTCCTCGGCGGCGTCCTGCATGGCGCGCTCCAGGCGGCGGAGGTAGGCGCCGGTGCGGCCGGCCATGAAGTCGCAGAAGTCCTCGGCGAGTTCGCGGTGCTCCTCGGGGGAGATCCGGCCGACGCACGGCGCCGAGCACTTGCCGATGTAGCCGAGCAGGCAGGGGCGGCCGATCTGCGCGGAGCGCTTGAAGACGCCCGCGGAGCAGGTGCGGACGGGGAAGACGCGGAGCATCAGATCGACGGTCTCGCGGATCGCCCAGGCGTGGCCGTAGGGGCCGAAGTAGCGCACGCCCTTCTTCTTGGCGCCGCGCATCACCTGGACGCGGGGGAACTCCTCGTTCAGGGTGACCGCGAGATACGGATAGCTCTTGTCGTCGCGGTACTTGACGTTGAAACGCGGGTCGAATTCCTTGATCCAGCTGTATTCGAGCTGGAGCGCCTCGACCTCGGTGGAGACGACGGTCCACTCCACGGAGGCGGCGGTGGTGACCATCGTGCGGGTGCGGGGGTGGAGACCGGCCAGGTCCTGGAAGTAGTTGGCCAGGCGCTGGCGCAGGCTCTTGGCCTTGCCGACGTAGATGACCCGGCCGTGCTCGTCGCGGAATTTATAGACCCCCGGCGAGTCGGGGATCTGTCCCGGCTTGGGTCGGTAGCTGCTGGGGTCTGCCATGACCACCACCCTACTGACCGCCACCGACAATCCGCGGGCTCGCGGCGGGGCGGGACGGCCCGCGGGGGCCGGGCCCGGGAGCGGGGGCCGCGGACCCGGTGGTTCCGGTCCGCGGCCCCTTCACCGGGGCGGGACGGCCCGCCCGCCGCGGGGAGGCGGACGGCGGGCCGCCCGGTCAGCGGCGGCGCAGCCGGCGGACCGCGGTGGTGCCGGTGAGCCCCAGGGCGACCAGGGCCGCGGCACCGGCGACGGCCGAGGCGGCAGCCACCGGGACGCCGCCGTCGGCCGTGTTGACGGGGCGGGCGCCGGGGACGGCGGACCGCTCCGCGGCGGGGCCGCCGTAACCGCCGGCCTCGCCGCGCCGGTCGTAGGCGGAACCGGGGAGCTTGTCGCCGTACGCCTTCGCGACGCGTTCCCGGTAGGCGGCGACGGTGGTGCCGCCGGGGCCGACGGCCTTGCGCGCCTCGGCGTCGAGCGGCCGGATGCGGTCGCCCTGCTGGACGTACCAGGCGTTGATCTGCGGTTCGTGGAAGACGGTGCCCCCGGCGGCGAGGCGGGCTCCGGCGGCCGCGGCGCGGGTCTCGTCGTCGCCGGTGGCGATGTTGACGACCTTCCAGGAGCCGCCGCGGCGCACCGTCCACACCGAGGCGGTGCGCCCGTCGGCGGCGACCGCCCTGGTGGCGAGGGCCTCCAGCCGGGCCACCGGGGCGCCGGGGGTCTTGCGGACGAAGTCCGGGGACAGCCCGTAGACGGGGACGGTGGCGCCGTCGACGTGCGGGGCGGCCTGCGCCGGGGTCAGGGTGCCGTCGTGGGCGAAGAAGCGGGCGAGGGTGGCGAGCGTGCCGGGCGCGGCGGCGGCGCGGTGGGCGGCGGCGACGCTCGCACGGGGCGGCACCTCGGGGGCCGCGGGGCGGGATGCGGCCGAGGCGCTCTGGGCGGCGAGGCCGATGAGCGAGGTGGCGAGGGCGCCGATGGCGGCGGCCCGGGCGGCGGTGCGCCGTGTCATGGCCTCAGGCTCCTGTCCGGTAGAGGGAG
Organism: Streptomyces sp. NPDC029159; assembly: GCF_055564055.1. Lineage (NCBI taxonomy): Bacteria > Bacillati > Actinomycetota > Actinomycetes > Kitasatosporales > Streptomycetaceae > Streptomyces > Streptomyces sp. NPDC029159. The sequence goes on along the minus strand of NZ_JBVHWT010000010.1, from coordinate 132,800 downwards.
TGGGTCCAGGAGAAGTCGTTTCCGTTGACGTAGTAGCTGTAATCACCCCAGTTGTAGCGATTGTTCGACGGCCAGGGATCGCCCCAGCGCACCCAGCCGCGGTCGGCGTCGTACCCGTAGAGGACGTGCATGTGGCCGCCGCCGGACGCCCACTGGATGCGGGTCTCCACAGGGCGCCGGGCGTCGATCTCGCCGCGGACGGTGGCGTAGGCGAGGTAGCCGCTGACGTACGAGCCGGGGTTGAGGCCCATCCACCGGAAGGCGTTCTGGACGTTGCCCAAGGTGGCCTGGTCGTTGGGGCAGTCGGTGTTCTGGGGGCGCCCGAAGGCGGCGTTGCAGAACTGGTTCTGGCTGTAGTTGCGGCCGTACCAGGCGGCGATGGTGTTGCCGGATCCGGCCCAGCACCAGTTGCTGTTCTCCTGGGCCTGCATGGCGATGTCCAGGCTGTTCGCGGTGGCCCGCGGGGCGGACACGGCGGGCGCGGCGGGCGTGCGGGGCGCCGCCGCGGCGGAGGCGGCGGGCAGGGCGAACAGCGCGGCGGCGGCGAGTGCGGCGGCCACCGGCCGTCTGCGGCGTACGGTGCGGGGACGGGGCATGGCGTTCCTCCCGAACGGGGCGGTGGGGTGTGGAGGAGCGCATCCGGATGCTGCGAAGGAGCATCCGATGTTGTCGCAGGCAGGTCAACACGCTTCAATGCGGGGTGACATGGGGGTGTGGACGGACGGGACCGGATGTGAACGACCGGTGCCCGGCGTACTGCAGTGAGGTCACGGGCAGGGCGCGCGCCGTGCGATCCGGTAGTGAACGTTCACCCGCGCGCCGGAGGTTGAGAGATGGCACGGAACACTCCCGAGGCGGCCGAACTGGCGCAATTGCTGAAGACCGGCCCCTTCCACTTGGCGTTGCGCAGCGCCCTGAGCGTCCGCGGCCTGGCGCTCAACCGGGTGCAGCACAAGCTCGCGCAGCGCGGCATCAAGGTGGGGGTGACGAGCCTCAGCTACTGGCAGCAGGGCGCGCGGCGCCCGCAGCGGCCCGAGTCGCTCCGGGCGGTGCGGGCGCTGGAGGAGGTGCTGGAGCTGCCGGATCGGTCGCTGCACCGGCTGCTGGTGCCGGAGGGCGGCACCCGGCCGGACGGCGAGCGCCCGTCGGCGCGCTCGTACCGGACCCTGATGGAGCCCGCCGACGCGCTCCAGCAGCTCTTCGCCGAGTTGGAGACGCCCGCCGACGACGGGCTGCACACCGTGGGCCACCACGAGCGGGTGCGTATCGGTGCCGGACGGGAGCTGAGCGCCCGCGAATCGGTCCAGGTCGTCCGGGCGCACCGGGACGGCGTGGACCGCTATGTGGCCATCCACCGCGGTGAGGTGGGCTGCGATCCCTCCCGGGTGACGGTCCGGGCGGCGGAGAACTGCCGGCTGGGCCGGGTACGCGGCGACGCGGAGGCCGGGGTGGTGGTGGCGGAGCTGCTGTTCGACACCCGGCTGCGCGCCGGGGACACGTACGTCTTCGGCTACGCCTTCGAGGACGGCACCGGCGGCCCCAGCGCCGAGTACGTCCGCGGCTTCCGCTTCACCGGCGGGCAGTACATCCTCCAGGTGCGCTTCGACGAGGCGGCGCTCCCGGTGCGGTGCCGCCGCTTCACCCAGTCGTCGGCGGGCGCCCCGCGCGGCGGCCGCCAGGAGCTGACGCTGAGCGGCCGCCACCGCGCCGTACACCTGGTGGAGCAGGGCGTACGGCCCGGGATCGTGGGGATCGTGTGGGACTGGGGGTGACCGGACGGGACCGGCGGAGGCGCCGCGTCCGGTGTCCCGGTCTCAGCCGGCGATCAGCTTGCCGCCCTCGTTCTTGATCGGGACCTCCGGCAGCGGCCGGGTGGCCGGTCCCTGGAGCACCTGGCCGTTGGTGACGTCGAAGCGGCTGCCGTGGCAGGAGCAGTCGCCCTCCTCCTTCGTCACCGCGGTGAGCACGCATCCGGCGTGGGTGCAGGTGGCACCGAAGCATTTGAACGTGCCCTTGGACGGCTGCGAGACGACCAGCCGGTCCTCGCGGTAGAGCTTCGCGCCGCCCACCGGGACCTCGGCGGCGGCCCCCAGCTCGACCGGCTCGGTGGGGATGCCGTCGTCTTTCCTGGCGCCGCCGGAGCACGCCGCCACCCCGAAGCCCGCGGCGCCCACCAGCGCGGCGCCACGCAGGACGGTTCGGCGGGCGGGTGGCTGGCTCATGGCTGCTCCAGAGGGGTCACGGGGGCGATGTCTGCCGAATCCCGACCTTACCGGCAGCCCCGCGCCGTCCCCCGCCCGGCCACGTCAGACGGGCCCGGGCGCCAGCTGGATCTTGCGGCAGGTGCCCGCGCGGAAGCGGCGTACCGCCTCGGCCGCGTCGTCGAGCGGCAGGACGTCGCTGACCAGCGGGTCGAGGTCCAGCCCGGCGGCGAGCACGTCGATGGCGGGCCCGAAGCTGTGGTGCACCGCCATCGAGCCGAGGATGTCGATCTCGTGGTGGTAGACGCGGTACGGCGAGAACGAGGCGGTGCGGGCCGGGTCGGCCACGCCGAACTGGAGGAACGTGCCGCCGCGCCGCACCCGGCCGAGGCCGTCCTCGATGGCCGCGACGGCCCCGGTGGCGTCGATCACCACCTCGAAGCCGGGCGCCCGTCCCAGGGCGCCCGCGTCGGCCACGGCCGCGTCGACGCCGAACGACTCGGCGAAGGCCAGCCGGTCCGCGTTGAGGTCCACCACCGACACCGAGGCCGCGCCGGCGGTCCGGACGAGCGCGGCCATCATCAGGCCCATCGTGCCGGCGCCGTAGATCAGGTAGTGCTCCCCGGGGCGGCGGGGCAGCCGGTTGAGGCCGTGGACCGCGCAGGACAGCGGTTCGACGAGCCCGGCGGCGGCCGCCGAGAGCCCGTCCGGCAGGGGGTACGCGCAGCTCGCGGGGGCCGTGACCAGTTCGGCGAAGCCGCCGTCGCGGGTGACGCCGACCGCGCGGTAGTCGGCGCAGAGGTTGCCGCGGCCGATCCGGCAGTAATGGCAGGTGCCGCACGGCATGTTGGGGTCCACCGCGACCCGGGTGCCGACGGCCGGGGCGCTCACCCCCTCGCCCAGGGCGACGATCTCGCCGGTCAGTTCGTGCCCGGGGATCAACGGGTAGCGCGCGGCGGGCAGTTCCCCGTCGAGCAGGTGCATGTCCGTACCGCACAGCCCGCAGGACGCCACGCGCACCAGCACCTCACCGGCTCCCGGGCGGGGATCGGGCACCTCGGTGACGACGAAGCCGTCGGGGGTGCCCGGCTCGGTGACCACAAGAGCGCGCATCGGCGCCTCCTCACGACGGTGTGCAGGGTTCGGTGCCCCGGAAGGTAGCCCGCGCGTAAACGCTTGCGCAAGCGTTTACGCGCACGGCCGGGGACGGCTACGGTGGGCGGGCGCACGGCCCCTGTTCCCAGCGACCGCCCGCCCCGGTTCCCCGCTGTACGCCCGGGAGTTGTGCGGCACCCGGCTCCGGACCGGAGCCCGTACGAGTCGGCCCCGTACGGGGCGCCCGGAGTCCGGACGCGCGCCCCTTGGTCCCGCAGGGGCCGACCGCACCAGGACGCCGCGGCACCCGGCCGCGGCGCCGCACGTTCGGAAGGAAGAGCCCGATGACGACGATGGTGGACGTGGCGCGGCACGCGGGGGTCTCCGTCGCCACGGTGTCGCACGTCCTCAACGACACCCGCCCGGTGCGCGAGGCCACCCGCGCCGCGGTCCTCCGCGCCATCGACGTGCTCGGCTACACCCCCAACACCCTGGCCCGTTCGCTGGTGACCGCGCGGACCCGGTCGATCGGTCTCGCGGTCTCCGCGATCAGCAATCCGTACTTCACCGAGATCCTCCAGGGCGTCGAGGCGGGCGCGCTGGAGGCGGGGTACGGCCTGCTGCTCGCCGACCCGCACGACGATCCCGGCCATGAGCGGAAGGTCGTCCAGCTGTTGCACGAGCGGCGGGTGGACGGCGTGATCGTCGCGCCGTCGGCCGAGCCGTCGGAGCTGGTCGGCTATCTGACCCGCCGGGCCGTGCCCACCGTCTTCCTGGACCGGCTGGTCGGCGACGCACACGATCAGGTGTGCGCGGACAACACGGCGCCCATGCGGCAACTCGTCGAACATCTCGCCGATCTGGGGCACACCCGCATCGGGCTGATCGCCGGGCTGCCGGGGCTGAGCACCACCACCGAACGCGTCGCCGGATACCGCGCGGCGCTGCGCTCACGCGGACTGCCGTACGCCCCCGGGCTGCTGGCCGGCGGCAACTCCGAGGCGGCGGGCGCCGAGGCCGCCACCCATCAGGTGCTGTCCGCCGACCGCCCGCCGACCGCCCTGGTCACCGCCAACAACGCGATGACCATCGGCACCCTGCGCGCCCTGCGCGACCGTGGCCTGCGGGTGCCGGAGGACGTGGCGCTGGCCTGCTTCGACGACTTCTCCTGGGCCGATCTGTTCACGCCCCGGCTGACCGCCGTCGCCCAGCCCGGCCGGGAGATCGGGGCGGCGGCGGTCCGGCTGCTGCTCGACCGGCTGGCCGAGCCGGACCGGGCGCCGCGCACCCTGCGCCTGCCGTGCACGCTGGTGCACCGCAGCTCGTGCGGCTGCCCCGGACTCCCCCGCGGCGCCGGTGCCCGGCCGGGCGCGGCGCCGCCGACCGCTCCGGCCACCGAGGAAAGGAACTCCCCCGTGGACGAAAGGAACGCCCCGTGATCGTTGTCGCCGGTGAGGCACTGATCGACCTCGTCCCCGGTCCGCGGGACGGCGCCGCGGCGGACGGGCTGCCCGCGCTGCTGCCCCGGCGCGGCGGCGGCCCGTACAACACCGCCGTCGCGCTGGGGCGGCTCGGCGCCACGGTCGGTTTCTGCTCGCGGATCTCCCGGGACGCGTTCGGGGTCTCGCTGCTCGGCGGTCTGTACGCGGCCGGGGTGGACGCCCGGCTGGTGCAGCGGGGCGACGAGCCGACGACGCTGGCCGTGGCGGACATCGGCGCGGACGGCTCGGCGGGCTACGGCTTCTACGCCGGGGGCACCGCCGACCGCCTGTTCACGGTGCCGGACGCGCTGCCGCCGTCGGTGCGCGCGCTCTCCTTCGGCACCTGCTCGCTGGTCCTGGAGCCGGGCGCGACGGCGTACGAGACGCTGCTGCGCCGGGAGGCCGGGCGCGGGGTGTTCACCGCGCTGGACCCGAACATCCGGGCCGGTCTGATCCCGGACCCCGCGGCCTACCGCGCCCGGTTCCGCTCCTGGCTCCCCCATGTGACGCTGCTGAAGCTGTCGGAGGAGGACGCCCGGTGGCTCGCGGACGCCGCGCCGGGGCGCCCGGACGGCGCCGGGGCCATGGCGTCCGCGGTGCGGGAGTGGCTGGCCGCCGGGCCCGCCGCGGTGGTGCTGACCCGCGGCGCCGACGGGCTGACGGTGTGGACGCGGGACGGCTCCGAGGTGTCGGTGCCCGGTGTGCGGATCCCGGTGGTGGACACCATCGGCGCGGGCGACACCGTCAATGCGGCGCTGCTGCACCGGCTCGACGCCCATGACGCGCTCTCCCGCCCGGCGGTGGCCGCGCTCGGTGCGGACGACTGGCGCGACATCCTCACCTTCGCGGCCCGTGCGGCCGCCCTCACCTGCGCCCGCGCGGGCGCCGAGCCGCCGTGGGCGGCGGAGTTGGAGGGGTAGCGCGTCAGGCGGGCGGGCCCTGGGGGCCGTGCGCCGCTTCCTTGCAGGTGTCCCGTCCGGCCCGGAGCGGTGGTACGCAGCGGGCCGCCGCCCTGCCGCTCCGGGGAGCGGACGAGGGCGGCGGCCCGGTTGCCGACGAGGCGTCAGGAGGCCCGGCGGGCCTTGCCGGTCGTCTTCTTCGCGGCGGTCTTCTTGGCCGTGGTCTTCGCCGCGGTCTTCTTGGCGGTGGCCTTGGTGGCCGTCGCCTTGGTGGCGGTCTTCCCGGCCGCCGCCTTCTTCACCGGCTTCGCCGCCGCGGGGGCACCCGAGGTGGCGGCGTCGACGGCGTCGCTGACCCGGTCGCCGAGGATCTCCCGCAGGAACTTGCCGGTGTGGCTGGCCGGGACCGCGGCGATCTGCTCCGGGGCGCCCTCGGCGACGATCATGCCGCCGCCGTTGCCGCCCTCGGGACCCATGTCGACGACCCAGTCGGCGGTCTTGATCACGTCGAGGTTGTGCTCGATGACGATGACCGTGTTGCCCTTGTCGACCAGCCCGGACAGCACCGTGATCAGCTTGCTGATGTCGTCGAAGTGCAGCCCGGTGGTGGGCTCGTCCAGGACGTAGACCGTACGGCCCGTGGACCGCTTCTGGAGTTCGCTGGCCAGCTTGACGCGCTGCGCCTCACCGCCGGAGAGGGTCGGCGCGGACTGACCGAGGCGGACATAGCCCAGACCGACGTCGTGCAGCGTCCTGAGGTGACGGGCGATGGCCGGCACCGCCTCGAAGAAGGTCAGCGCCTCCTCGATGGGCATGTCCAGCACCTCGGCGATGGACTTGCCCTTGTAGTGGACCTCCAGCGTCTCGCGGTTGTAGCGCGCGCCGTGGCAGACCTCGCACGGCACGTACACATCCGGCAGGAAGTTCATCTCGATCTTGATCGTGCCGTCGCCCGAACAGTTCTCGCAGCGGCCGCCCTTGACGTTGAAGGAGAAACGCCCCGGCAGATAGCCGCGGACCTTCGCCTCCATCGTCTCCGCGAAGAGCTTGCGGATGTTGTCGAACACCCCGGTGTACGTCGCGGGGTTGGAGCGCGGCGTACGGCCGATGGGCGACTGGTCGACATGGACCACCTTGTCGACGAGGTCGTCGCCGTCCACCCGGGTGTGCCGTCCGGGCACCGTCTTGGCGCCGTTCAGCTCGCGCGCCAGGTGGGTGTAGAGGATGTCGTTGACCAGCGTGGACTTACCGGAGCCGGAGACACCGGTGACGGCGGTCAGCACGCCCAGCGGGAAGGAGGCGTCGATGTCGCGGAGGTTGTTCTCCTTGGCACCGTGCACCGTCAGCTGCCGGACGGGGTCGACCGGACGGCGGATCTCCGGCGTCGCGATGGAGCGCCGGCCGGAGAGGTACTGGCCGGTGATCGACTCCTTGTTGGACAGCAGCTCCTTCATGGGGCCGCTGTGCACGACCTTGCCGCCGTGCTCACCGGCGCCGGGGCCGATGTCCACGACCCAGTCGGCGACCTTGATGGTGTCCTCGTCGTGCTCGACGACGATCAGGGTGTTGCCCATGTCGCGCAGCCGGACCAGCGTCTCGATCAGCCGGTGGTTGTCGCGCTGGTGGAGGCCGATCGACGGTTCGTCGAGGACGTAGAGGACGCCGACCAGACCGGAGCCGATCTGGGTGGCGAGCCGGATGCGCTGGGCCTCGCCGCCGGAGAGGGTGCCCGCGGCGCGGTTGAGCGAGAGGTAGTCCAGACCGACGTCGACCAGGAACTTCAGCCGCTCGTTGACCTCCTTGAGGACCCGCTCGGCGATCTTCTTCTCGCGGGCGTTGAGCGTCATGTCGCGCAGGAAGTCGGCGCAGTCGCTGATCGACATGGCCGCGACCTCGGCGATCGACCGGCCCTGCACGGTGACCGCGAGGACGATCGGCTTCAGCCGGGTGCCCTCACACGTGGGGCAGGGCACCTCGCGCATATAGCCCTCGAAGCGCTCGCGGCTGCTGTCGCTCTCCGCCTCGCTGTGGCGCCGCTTGACGAACGGCACGGCGCCCTCGAACGGCGTGGTGTAGGCGCGCTCGCGGCCGTAGCGGTTGCGGTAGCGGACCTCGATCTGCGTGCGGTGGCCGTTGAGCAGGGCCTTCCTGGCGCGCTGCGGCAGCCCGGCCCACGGGATGTCGGTACGGAAACCGAGGGCGTCGGCGAGGGCGCCGACCAGGCGGCCGAAGTACTCCTTGGTGTGGCCGTGCGACCAGGGGTGGATGGCGCCCTCGTCGAGCGAGCGGTCCTCGTCGGGGACGATCAGCTCCGGGTCGACCTCCATCCGCGTGCCGATGCCGGTGCAGTCCGGGCAGGCGCCGAAGGGGGAGTTGAAGGAGAAGGAGCGCGGCTCCAGCTCCTCGAAGGAGAGGTCGTCGTAGGCGCAGTAGAGGTGCTCGGAGTACATCCGCTCGCGCTGCGGGTCGTCGGCGTCCAGGTCGACGAAGTCGAGGATGACCATGCCGCCGGAGAGCCCGAGGGCGGTCTCGACGGAGTCGGTCAGCCGGCGCTTGGCGGACTCCTTCACCGTCAGGCGGTCGACGACCACCTCGATGGTGTGCTTCTCCTGCTTCTTCAGCTTGGGCGGCTCGGCGAGCTGGATCGTCTCGCCGTCGACCCGGGCGCGGCTGTACCCCTTGGTCTGGAGGTCGGCGAAGAGGTCGACGAACTCGCCCTTGCGCTCCCGCACCAGCGGCGAGAGCACCTGGAAGCGGCTGCCCTCGGGGAGCTCCAGCACCTTGTCGACGATGGCCTGGGGCGACTGCCGGGCGATCGGGCGGCCGCACTCGGGGCAGTGCGGCTTGCCGATGCGGGCGAAGAGGAGGCGGAGGTAGTCGTAGACCTCGGTGATGGTGCCGACCGTCGAGCGGGGGTTGCGGGACGTCGACTTCTGGTCGATGGAGACCGCGGGGGACAGGCCCTCGATGAAGTCCACATCGGGCTTGTCCATCTGCCCGAGGAACTGCCGGGCGTAGGAGGAGAGCGACTCGACGTAGCGCCGCTGCCCCTCGGCGAAGATCGTGTCGAAGGCGAGCGAGGACTTGCCCGACCCGGAGAGCCCCGTGAAGACGATGAGGGAGTCGCGGGGAAGGTCGAGCGAGACGTTACGGAGATTGTGCTCGCGAGCGCCACGGACGATGAGACGGTCGGCCACGCCGGTCGGCACCTTTCTGGAGTGGGCGGGGAGCCGCGGTACCGCGTCCGCCGCCCGGTGATGAGCAGAGGCGGCGGAGCGGAGCGGAACCCCTTCCCAGGGTATGGGGACCGCCACGGCACTGTCTGAGTGATGCCACACACGAGCCTATAGCACGCGCATTCGAATTACGGTCGTCGTTGTCCTGCTTCACTCGAACGTGTGGCGGCGCCGGATCCTTCCCGATCACCGCCACTCCGCACCCCACCCGCACCGGCGCAGGTCAGCGCGGATCCCCCGCCCCGCCGAGCACCGGCAGGGCCCGTTCCAGCGCATCGAAGGTCCGCTCCAGCACCGCCGCCTGCTCAACGGCGACCACCTCCGCGGGGTCACCGTCGAGCTGCCGCCGCACCGCCGTCGCATACGCGGCCCGCCACCCGGCGGCGATCAGCGCGGCGGCGATCCGGGGCTCCGGATCACCCGGCGCCGCACCGGCGGCCCGCCCCAGCTCCGCCGCGAGCAACCCCTCCAGCTCCTCCAGCACCTCGCGCCCCCTGGCCCGCAGCGCGGGCGAGTCGAGCAACGTCCGCCAGAAGCCCCCGAACCCCTCCCCCACCCTCGTCAGCGGATGCCCGGACGCCACCAGTCCGGTGGCGAGCCGGCGCAGCGCGGCAAGCGGCGTCTCGTCCGGCTCCCGGTCACGTACCGCGCGGACGAGCATCCCGGCGGCCTCCGGGACACGGTCGAGGAAGAGGTCCTCCTTGCGCGGGAAGTAGTTGAAGACCGTCATCGCGGAGACATCGGCGGCGCGGGCCACCTCGGCGACGGTGACCTGCTCGAAGCCGCGCTCGACGAACAGCCGGGTCGCCTCGCCGGAGATCCGCTGCCGCGTCCGGCGCTTCTTGCGCTCCCGCAGCGTGAGCCCCGTCTCCTCCGGATCCGCGCCCACCGCTCCGCCCGCACCGGCCCGGTCCGCCGCTTCGTTCGCACTCATACGCAATATTTTACTTGCCATATTTTTTTAGCGACTACATCCTTTCCTGGAGTCAGCGACAAGGACAGGGGTGGGGCATGCGTACGGACACCACGGCGGGCACCGGACCGGGCACGGAGGCGGAGGTCGTCGTCGCGGGCGGCGGGCCGGTGGGGCTGATGCTGGCCTGCGAACTGGCGCTGGCGGGGGTGGACGTCGTGGTCCTGGAGCGGCTGACGGAGGTGGACACCACCATCAAGTCCGGGGCGATCAACACGCCGACCGCGGAGTCCTTCTACCGGCGCGGCCTGCTGCCCGCCCTGGAGGAGGTGCAGCGCGAGGGGCTGGAGCGGTTCGCCTCGTTCCTGCGGCAGCGGGCGGCGGCGGGCGTGGACGGCGTCGCTCCAGCGCCACGCTTCGCGGGGCACTTCGCGGGGATCATGCTCCACGGCGACCTGCTGGACGAGGAGGACCCCGACTTCCACGCCGCCGGGCCCGCCGACGGCGTCGGGCTCGTCCCGCAGGCGGCCGTCGAGCGCCTGCTCGCCGAACGCGCCGCCGAGCTGGGCGTCACCGTGCGCCGCGGGGTGGAGCTGACCGGTTTCGACGCCGCGGAAGACCATGTGAGCGTGCGCACCACCGGCGGGGTGGTGCGCGCCGGTTGGCTGGTCGGCTGCGACGGCGGGCGCAGCACGGTCCGCCGCCTCGCGGGCTTCCCGTTCCCGGGCACCGCACCGGAGATCACCGGCCATCAGGCGCTCGTCGAGATGACCGGCGGCGAGGGGCTGAAGGCCGGGTGGAACGGCACGGACACCGGCATCTACGTGCACGGGCCGTTGCCGGGGCGGATCCTGACCGTGGAGTTCGACGGCCCGCCGGCCGACCGCGGGGCACCGGTCACCGCCGAGGAGTTGCAGGCGTCGCTGCGGCACACCTCGGGCGTCGACGTCACGGTCACCAAGGTGCTGTCGGCGACCCGTTTCACCGACAACGCCCGGCAGGTCCCGGACTACCGCAGGGGGCGGGTGCTGCTGGCGGGGGACGCCGCCCATGTGCACGCGCCCTTCGGCGGCCAGGGGCTGAACCTCGGGATCGGCGACGCGGTCAACCTCGGCTGGAAGCTCGCCGCGACGGTCCGCGGGTGGGCCCCGGAGGGCCTGCTGGACACGTACAGCGCGGAGCGGCACCCGCTCGGCGCCTGGGTGCTGGACTGGACGCGGGCCCAAGTGGCGCTGATGCGGCCGGAGTCCCACGCCCGGGCGCTGCGCTCCGTCTTCGCGGAACTGGCCGGGACCGTCGATGCGACCACGTTCTTCGCCAAGCGGATCTCCGGCGTCCTGCACCGTATCGACCTGCCCGGCGACCATCCGCTGATCGGCCGCAGCGCCCCCGACCTGCTGTTCTCGGACGGCACCCGGCTCGGTGACCGGTTGTGTGCCGGGGGCGGTCTGCTGCTCGACCTGGCGGACGACGCCGCGCTGCGCGCCCGCGCCGCCGGTTACCGGGACCGGCTGCGGGTGCTGACCGCCCGCGCCACCGGGCCCGCCCCCGCCGGGCTGCTGATACGCCCCGACGGTTGCACGGCGTGGGCCGTGGACGCGGCCCCCGGGGCCCCTGCACCGCTGGACGGGCTGGACGACGCGTTGCACCGGTGGTTCGGCGCGCCTCGCGAAGACGCAGCATAGCGGCGCATCCGAGGCCCGGGCGGGGCGCACTCCTCGGGGAGGGGGCGCACTCCGGGCCGGCGCACGCGGTGCGGCCCTTGGGGCGATCGGCGGCGGACCGTTCCCCGGGCCTGGTGGGTCGGGCCGCCGCGCCCCCGCGCGCCCCGGTACGCGACCGGGTCTCCCCGGGGCGCACCGGTGTCGTCCCGGGGCGCGCGGGGGCGCGGTGTGGCCGGTTCCGGCGGTCTCCCGCAGCCGCGTCCGCGGCGCTAGCGTCGGGTGCATGACCGATACCGCGCCTGATTTCGCGCACGATGTGGCCGCCGTCCACGAGGCCACCGAGCGGCTGCTCACCGCCGTCGCCGGTCTCGACGACGCCGCGGTCACCGAACCGTCCCTGCTCCCCGACTGGACCCGCGGCCATGTCCTGGCCCATCTGTCGCGCAACGCGGACGCCCTGGTCAACCTCCTGACCTGGGCACGGACGGACGTCCCCACGCCGATGTACGCCGATGCGGCGACCCGGGACGCCGACATCCGACGGGACGCGGTGCGCCCGCTGGCGGCGCAGCTGGACGATCTGCGGGCGAGCGGGGACCGGTTCACCGCCGCGGCGCGGGCGCTCCCGGTGGACCGGCGAGGCTTCCGGGTCGAGATGCGCAACGGCGTGGTCGAGCGCGCCGACCGGCTGCCGCTGCGACGGCTCGGCGAGGTGGAGCTGCACCACGTCGACCTGGGGATCGGCTACACCCTCGACCGGCTGCCCGCCGCCTTCGTCGCCGCCGAGCTGGACTTCCTGACCGGCGTGAAATTCGCGGGACACCCGGGGCTCCCGGCGCTGGAACTGCGGACCGCGGACGGACACACGCGGCGCACCGGCCGGGCCGCCGAGGACGCCGCGCCGGTGGTGGTGACGGGCCCGGCCACGGCGCTGCTCGGCTGGCTCACCGGGCGCGGCGAGGGCGACGGGCTGACCGCCGACGGCGGCGCGCTGCCTGTCGTACCCCCGCTCTAAGCTGGCGTCATGGCCTACAGCGGAGCAGTGAAGGTCGGCGGACCGGCCGACGTGCACGAGCTGACCGACCTGATGATCTCGAAGGTCGCGGTCGGTCCGACGAACAACAACGCCTATGTCCTACGGTGCCGGGCGACCGATGAGCAGCTGCTGATCGACGCGGCGGCGGAGCCGCACACGCTGCTCACCCTGATCGGCGACAGCGGTCTCGCCTCGGTGGTGACCACACACCGGCACGGCGACCACTGGGGCGCCCTGCGCGAGGTGGTCGATGCGACGGGCGCGCGGACGTACGCCGGGCGGTACGACGCCGAGGGCATCCCGGTGCCCACGGACGTGCCGGTCGAGGACGGCGATGTGCTGCGCGTCGGCCGGGTGGAGCTGACCGCGCGGCATCTGGTCGGCCACACCCCGGGCAGCATCGCGTTGATCTACGACGACCCGCACGGCGCTCCCCATGTCTTCACTGGGGACTGCCTCTTCCCCGGTGGCGTGGGGAACACCTGGGGCGATGCGAAGAGCTTCGCCACCCTGATCGACGGCGTCCAGCACAAGCTCTTCGATCAGCTTCCCGACGAGACCTGGATCTATCCGGGGCACGGCGCCGACACCACGCTGGGCGCGGAGCGGCCGCATCTCACCGAGTGGCGCGAGCGCGGCTGGTAGCCACCCGTGACGGCGGGCCCCGCGCCCAGGTGTGCGGGGCCCGCCGTGCCGTACGGGCGGCAGCCGCCGGTCAGACGCCCGCGTTCTCCCGCGGCTCCGTCTCCTCCCCCGGCTGCTTCCGGGCGGCCAGCAGGCTGGTGACGGTGGTGGTGACGAGGACCGCGCAGATGACGCCCAGCGAGACCGGGATGCTGATCTCCGGCACGGCGACCCCCGATTCGTGCAGCGCGTGCAGCACCAGCTTCACCCCGATGAAGCCGAGGATCACCGACAGGCCGTACGAGAGGTGGACCAGCTTCTTGAGCAGCCCGCCGATCAGGAAGTAGAGCTGCCGCAGCCCCATCAGGGCGAACGCGTTGGCCGTGAAGACGATGTACGGATCCTGGGTGAGACCGAAGATCGCCGGTATGGAGTCCAGGGCGAAGAGGACGTCGGTGGTACCGATCGCCAGCATGACGACCAGCATCGGCGTCATCAGCCGCTTGCCGTTCTCGACGACGAACAGCTTCGTACCGTGGTACGTACCGGTCGACGGGAAGCGTTTCGCCACGGTCTTCAGGAAGCGGTTCTCCTCGAACTCCTCGTCCTCCGCCCCGGCCATGGCCTCCTTGACGAGCTTCCACGCGGTCCAGATGAGGAACGCGCCGAAGAGGTAGAAGACCCAGGAGAAGTGGGCGATGATCGCGGCGCCGGCGCCGATGAAGCCGGCCCGCAGCACCAGCGCGATCAGCACGCCGACCATCAGCACACGCTGCTGGTAGATCGACGGGACCGCGAACTTCGCCATGATCAGGACGAAGACGAAGAGGTTGTCGACGCTCAGGGATTTCTCGGTGATGAAGCCGGCGAAGAACTCACCGGCCGGAGCGGAGCCGCCGAACAGCAGCAGTCCGAGTCCGAAGAGCGCGGCGAGCGTCACCCAGACGCCGGTCCAGATTCCGGCCTCCTTGAGGGAGACCTCGTGCGGGGTACGGCCGCCGATGAAGAAATCGGCGGCGATCAGGGCGCTGAGACCGAGGATGGTCAGCACCCACAGGGTCAGGGAAACGTCCACTGCTCCTCCGGCAGAGTCGTACGGCACATCACAGCGTCGTCGCTGCCGGAGGTCTCTTCCGTCCGGCCCCCGAAGGCCACCGGACCGACGCCCCGGGATCTCGTCACGTTCGTGATCCGTGATGACGGGGACGTCGTTGCAGGAGTACTCCCCTCCGCGGAGTAAGAGTAAAGGAATCCCAAGGGTAAGTAAATGAAAAGGTAAAATGCCTGGTCAGGTGTGGTGTGTCACCGCCATGCACGGCAGGTACCGGCATGGCGGCGACGTGGCACCCGGCGGTCAGCTCACCCCGGCCTCCCGCATCTGGCGCAGCTCCTTCTTCAGCTCGCCGACCTCGTCCCGGAGCCGGGCCGCGACCTCGAACTGCAGGTCTGCGGCGGCCGCCCGCATCCGCTCGGTCATCTCCTCGATCAGCTCGGCCAGCTCGGCAGCGGGCCGGTCGGTCGGCGTCGCCTTGCCCGCCTTGGCGCGCTTGCCGCCCTTCGCCGCCTTGCCGCCCAGCTCCGGGACGGGAGCCTTCGCCGTCCCCCCGGAGTCGCCCTTGCGGTAGCCCGTCCCCAGCAGCTCCTGGGTATCGATCTCCTCGCGTGCGAGGGTCGCCACGATGTCGCCGATCTTCTTGCGCAGCGGCTGCGGGTCGATGCCATGGGCCTTGTTGTAGGCGAGCTGCTTCTCCCGGCGGCGGTTGGTCTCGTCGATCGCCCGCTCCATCGCCGGGGTGATCTTGTCGGCGTACATGTGGACCTGGCCGGAGACATTCCGCGCCGCGCGCCCGATCGTCTGGATCAGCGCCGAACCGGACCGCAGGAAGCCCTCCTTGTCGGCGTCGAGGATGGAGACCAGGGAGACCTCCGGGAGGTCGAGCCCCTCGCGCAGCAGGTTGATGCCGACCAGGACGTCGTACTCGCCCGCCCGCAGCTCGCGCAGCAGCTCCACCCGGCGCAGGGTGTCGACGTCGCTGTGGAGATAGCGGACCTGGATGCCCAGCTCCAGGAAGTAGTCCGTGAGGTCCTCGGCCATCTTCTTGGTGAGGGTGGTGACGAGGACCCGCTCGTCCTTCTCGGTCCGCGCCCGGATCTCATGGACCAGGTCGTCGATCTGCCCGTCGGTGGGCTTGACCACCACCTCCGGGTCCACCAGCCCCGTCGGCCGGATGATCTGCTCCACGAAGCCGTCGGACCGCGCCAGCTCGTACTTCCCGGGGGTCGCCGAGAGGTAGACGGTCTGGCCGACGCGCTCCAGGAACTCCTCCCACTTCAGCGGGCGGTTGTCCATGGCGGACGGCAGCCGGAAGCCGTGCTCGACGAGGGTCCGCTTGCGCGAGGCGTCCCCCTCGTACATCGCGCCGATCTGCGGCACCGTCACATGCGACTCGTCGATGACCAGCAGGAAGTCGTCGGGGAAGTAGTCCAGCAGGGTGTTGGGGGCGGAGCCGGGCTCGCGGCCGTCCATGTGCATGGAGTAGTTCTCGATGCCGGAGCAGGAGCCGACCTGGCGCATCATCTCGATGTCGTAGGTGGTGCGCATCCGCAGCCGCTGGGCCTCCAGGTGCTTGCCCTGCTTCTCCATCGTGGCGAGGCTGTCGGCCAGCTCCGCCTCGATCCCGGCGATGGCCCGCTCCATCCGCTCGGGACCGGCGATGTAGTGGCTGGCGGGGAAGACGTACAGCTCCTGGTCCTCGCTGATGACCTCGCCGGTCAGCGGGTGGAGGGTGGACAGCGCCTCCACCTCGTCGCCGAACATCTCGATCCGGACGGCCAGCTCCTCGTAGACCGGGAAGATCTCGATGGTGTCGCCGCGCACCCGGAAGGTGCCGCGGGTGAACGCCACGTCGTTGCGGGTGTACTGGATGTCGACGAAGCGGCGCAGCAGCTGATCGCGGTCGATCTCGTCGCCGACCTTGAGCGGCACCATGCGGTCGACGTACTCCTGCGGCGTGCCCAGGCCGTAGATGCAGGAGACCGAGGCGACCACGACGACGTCCCGCCGGGTGAGCAGGGAATTCGTCGCGGAGTGGCGCAGCCGCTCGACCTCTTCGTTGATCGAGGAGTCCTTCTCGATGTACGTGTCGGACTGCGGGACGTACGCCTCGGGTTGGTAGTAGTCGTAGTAGGAGACGAAGTACTCGACGGCGTTGTTCGGCAGCAGCTCGCGGAATTCGTTGGCGAGCTGGGCCGCGAGGGTCTTGTTGGGCGCCATGACGAGCGTCGGGCGCTGCAGCTTCTCGATCATCCACGCGGTGGTCGCCGACTTGCCTGTGCCGGTCGCGCCCAGCAGGACGACGTCCTTCTCACCGCCGCGGATGCGCTGCTCCAGCTCGGCGATGGCCGTCGGCTGGTCGCCGCTGGGCTGATAGGGGCTGACGACCTCGAAAGGCGCCACCGTGCGTTCGATCTTCGATACGGGCCGCATGGAATCCACCGTACGACCCACCACTGACATCCGGCCGGGAAACCCGTCCGACCAGGGCGTTCTTCCGATCGGCGGATCTCGGGGCGGGAGGCGGCCGGGGCCGGGCGCAGGGCCGGGGCGATCATCAGGCCCGCGCGCGGCCCCGGCCCGGCCGGGCGCCCGTCCGGAGGAGCGGGCGGGCCGCGCGGAGGGAACGGGGCACCGGGGGCACGGCCGGCGCCTGAGCCGTCCGGCGACGGCCGGTCCATCCGGCCCCGCGGGCCCCGCCCGCCCCCGTGGCCGCTCCGCTCCCGCCCGGCTTCCGGAGCCGCACGCTCCGGAATTCCGGAAAGACCAAAACCGGTCACAGGCACGAAGGGTGACGAACCGTCGGCCGGGATGCGGGTTCACCGCCACTCCGGCAAGTTGGACGGCGCCGGAGCGTCCATCTGTTGCACGACGATTCCGGACACCCTGTCACCGCGCGTCTCAAACACGGAACACCGGCCACTTCTCGTTCAATCTCTGTCCATCCCTCGCCTCCCTCTCCGTACCCCCCGGCTGCGAACCTCTGGCCGTCCGGCACGACATCAGGCCACGTCACACCCGTTCGTCGCACACCTCACACCCGGTCACGTCCACGACGTCACGAGGAGTCCGTATGCGTCTTCGCACCGCCGCCACCGCCCTCTCCGGCGCGCTCCTGGGTCTGTCCACACTCGCCCTCCCAGCCACCGCACAGGCCGCCACCGGCGGCCACAGAACCGTGGCGGTCGCCCACCGCGGCGCCCCCACCCACGCGCCCGAGAACACCGTGGCCTCCATCAACGAGGCCCACCGGCGTGGCTCCAGCTGGGTGGAGAACGACGTGCAGCGCACCAAGGACGGTCAGCTGATCGTCATGCACGACACCACGCTCAACCGGACGACCGACGTGAAGAAGGTGTTCCCGGACCGCGCGCCCTGGAAGGTCGCCGACTTCACGCTCAACGAGATCAAGAAGCTGGACGCGGGCAGCTGGTTCGACGCGAAGTTCACCGGCGAGCGGGTGCCCACCCTCAAGCAGTACATGAACGCGGTCACCCACAACCACCAGCGGCTCCTGCTGGAGCTGAAGTCTCCGGAGCTGTACCCCGGCATCGAGCTGCAGGTCCTGTCCCAGCTGCGCCACCAGGGGTGGCTCGACCGTGACCACGTCAAGCACCGCCTGATCATCCAGAGCTTCAACGGCGACGCGGTGAAGACCGTCCACCAGCTGCGGCCGGACATCAAGACCGGCTTCCTCGGCAACCCCACCGTCGCCGACCTGCCCGCGTACGCGCGGTTCTGCGACCAGATCAACCCGTCGTACACGGTGACCACCCCGGAGTACATCAAGGCGGTGCACGCGCTGCGCGGGCCGCACGGCCGTCCGATGGAGGTCTACACCTGGACCGTCGACGACACCGCCGCGGCGGTGAAGCTCGCCGGGGCGGGTGCGGACGGCGTCATCAGCAACTCCGCGGACACCATCCGCGCCGCACTGCGCAAGAACGGCCTCTGACCTGGCCATACGGCCTGGCGGGCGGATTCGGGAGCGGTTTCCCGGATCCGCCCGCCGCCGCGTTGTCGGTGCCACGCCCTACGCTGAAGGGCGTGACGGATGCAGCGCAGGAATCAGCGCAGAACCCGCGGCGCGACTGGGCATGGACGCGGACCGAATCGCCCGTCGGGCCGCTGCTGCTCGCCGCGACGGAGCAGGGGCTGGTCCAGGTGGCCTTCCACGCCGACGAGCGGACGGTCCGGCGGTCCCTGGCCCGGCTGGAAGGGCTCTTCGGCACGGCCCCGCGCACGGAGATACCCCACCTGACCACGGCGGTGGCGGAGCTGGCGGCGTACTTCTCCGGCGAGCCGACCGTCTTCACCGTGCCCCTGGACTGGTCGCTGGCCTCCGGCTTCCATGCCCGGGTCCTGCACGCGCTCGCCGCGGGCGTGCCGTACGGCAGCGTCGTCGGCTATCAGGACCTCGCCGACCGGGTCGGTGAGCCGGGCGCCGCGCGGGCGGTCGGCGCGGCGATGGGCGCCAATCCGCTGCCCGTCGTCGTCCCCTGCCATCGGGTGGTGGCCAGCGACGGCGGCATCGGCGGGTTCAGCGGTGGTCTGGAGACCAAGCGCATCCTGCTGGCGCTGGAAGGCGTCCTGCCCGCTCCTCTGTTCTGACCGAGCGGCCGCGAGCGGGCGCACGAAAGGCGGCACCATGTCCACGCAGATCGCGCTGTTGCGCGGCATCAACGTCGGCGGGCACAACTCCTTCCCCAAGGCCCGCCAGCTGGAGCTGGCACGGTCGCTGGGGCTGCGGGAGGTCACCGTCCTGTTGCAGACGGGCAATCTCGTCTTCGCCGATCCGGGCACCCCGCCCGAGGAGACCGCACGCCTGCTGGAGGAGCGGATCCTCGCCGATCTGGGGCTGACGGTGCCGGTGGTGGTCCGCACCGGCGCGGAGTTCGCCGCGGGCGTCGCGGCGAATCCGTACCCGCAGGCGGTGGCGGAGCCGCGGACCCTGCACGTCACGTTCCTGTCCGAGGAGCCCGGGGACACCTCGCGGCTGGACGCCCTGGACGCGGCGGCGTTCGCCCCGGACAGCTTCCGGCTGATCGGGCGGGAGCTGTATCTGCACTGCCCGGACGGCATCGGCCGCTCCAAGCTCGCCCAGGCGGTGGGCCGGGCCCCGCTCGGCGTCGTCGCCACGTCCCGGAACTGGAGCACCGTGACCAAGATCCTGGCGCTGACCCGGGCCTGACCTGCGGTTCCGGGCCCGCTCCGGCACGGCCCGCCGTGACCGGTCACGGCGGGCCGTGCGGTTCAGCGCCAGCCGTAGCGCTCCTGGAGCCGCCGCGCGACGAGGCCGAAGCGGCCCCGGTCCAGAGCGCACGCCTCCCGGCGCATCCCCTGGGGGTGCAGCCGCAGGACCCGGTCCAGGTCGACCCACGAGTCACGGCCCGCGCGGTCCCACGGCCCGGTGCCGATGGCTGTCCACTCCCGGTCCTGGTCGTGCGGCTTGCTGGACAGCCGCACGGCGAGCAGCGTGCCCGCCGCCTCCCGGGCCACCACCAGCACCGGACGGTCCTTCCCCCGCCCGTCACCTTCCTCGTACGGCACCCAGGTCCACACGATCTCGCCGGGGTCCGGGTCGCCGTCGGGGTCGGGCGCGTAGGACATCCGTACGGCGCCGACGGAGGCGGGCGGGGCGTCCGTCGTCGCGTGGAGGCCGTGGCTGCCGGGGAGCGCCGGACTGTCGCCGGTCGCGTGGTTCGAAAACGTCACGGGCCCACGCTAACGGCAGCGCGATGACCAGCCGTCAGGGGCCGGGCGGGACCGTGGTCCGGGCCCGTTGTCAGTGGTCGGCCGTACGGTTTTCAGCAGCGGGGAAGGTCAGCGGGACCGCCCGGGGAGGGGATCGCCATGTCTGCATCCACGACGTATCTGGAGCTGTCCCAGGAGGGCGGCGGGGCCCACAAGTTCTACGAGGTGTCGGTGAGCGGCACGCAGGTCTCGGTCCGCTACGGCCGGATCGGCGCGGCCGGCCAGTCGCAGTGCTCGACGTTCCCGACGGTGGAGAAGGCGCAGGCGGCGGCCGCCAAGAAGATCGGCGAGAAGGTCCGCAAGGGGTACGCCCCGGCGGTCCGGGGGCAGCGCGCGGCCCGGCCGGTGACACGCCGCCAGGTCACCTCGGCGCCGTCGACGGCGCGTGCCGTCGCCCCCGTCCTGTGGCGGTTCCGCACCGGCTCCGCCGCGTTCGGCATCCATGTCGACGCCGACCGCTGCTGGGTCGGCAACCAGAACGGCGATGTCCACACCCTGGGCCACGACGGCGAGGTGCTGGCCCGCTATCAGCTCCCGGCGGGCGTCAAGTGCCTGGTGGCGGACGACTTCTGGATCTACGCGGGCTGCGACGACGGCTCAGTGTACGACCTCTCCTCGAAACTGCCGTTCGCCGCGTACGACATCGCCCCCGACGTCGACATCTTCTGGCTGGACATCCGCGAGGGCATTCTCCACGTCGCGGACCGGGACGGCGGCCTAACGGTCATCGACCACGAGGACGAGTACCAGTGGTCGCGCCGCAGCAGCGGCAGCGCCGCCTGGATGGTGCGGCGCGACGACCGCGCCGTCCACCACGGCCACAGCCGCGGCGTGACCGCGTACGCCGCCGACGGCAGCCGGGAGCTGTGGCACACGCCCACCCGGGGCGCGGTGCTCTTCGGCTGGCAGGAGGACGCGTCGGTCTACGCCGGCACCGACCGGCGCGTGGTGCAGCGGCTGGCGAAGCAGGACGGCGCGATCGAGGCGACGTACGCCTGCGACATGGTCGTCTACTCCTGCGCCACGGCACCGGGCGGCCGCTACGTCTTCGCGGGCGACTCGGCCTCCTCGGTGTACTGCTTCGCCGCCGACGGAACCCGGCTGTGGAAGCTCGGCACCGGCGGTGGCTCCGCCCTGTCGATGCAGTACCTCGACGAGAAGCTGTACATGGTGACCACCGACGGTTCGCTGGTGTGCGTGGACGCGAGCGAGACCGCCGTGGCGGCCGCGCGGGCCGGAACGGTCCCGGTCGCCCGGGACGTGAAGTCGGCCGCCGCGCTGCCCACCTACACCCCGTCGGCCACGGTGCAGACGGTGACGGCCACCACCGCCTCCGGCATCGTCGTGGAGTGCGTCCAGGAGAGCGGGCGGCTGCGGGTGCACGTCGTGTCGGACGGCTTCGACCCGTCCTGGAACGTGCAGTTCCCCCGGCACATACGCCGCCCCGGAACGCGCTATGTCGTCGACGGCCTCGCGCCTGCGTCGGGGGGTTTCTACCGCGTGCGGGGCGAGATCCGGCAGCTGGTCTGAGCCCGGCCCCGGCACGGAGCACTCCACGGCGCCCGGGTCAGGCCGATCCGTTCCAGGCCGGCCGGCGCGGATCGTCGGCCCGTACGACGACGTCCGCGGCGTCGACCGGGCAGGTCTCGTCCTCGTAGCGCGCGAACGCCGGCAGCGTCCACCGCTCCCCCTGCGGAGTACGGCGGGCGAGGGCCGCGGCGGACAGCTTCAGGTGCACCGTGAGATCGAAGGGGAACCAATGGCCGAGCAGCAGCGGTCCGTGCAGCAGCAACACCCCGCCGGGCGGCAGTGTCACGTAGTCGCTGCGGGTGGCCCGGTCGACGACGGGGTCCCACAGATCCGGCAGGACCCGCCCGGTGCCACCGGGGTCCAGCGGCTGGAAGACCTCCCGCCACAGGGCACGCCGGTCGAACCACTCGTCGTGGTAGGCGTCCGGGTCGGTGTGCCCGTACTCCAGCCGCAGCGAGGCGGGGCGGAGAAAGCCGTGGGTGTCGAGGGGGAGGGCGGCCCGGCCACGCAGCCGCAGCGCCTCCGCCAGCCGTCCGGCGAGCTGCTCCGGCTCGGCGGCGGGTGCACCGTCGACGGCGATCCGCAGCCAGGGGCCGCCGTCCTGCGCCGGGGTGGTGGCGATGCGCTCGGCGAGCGCGTCGGTCAGTCGTTCCCAGGTGATCGGATGGAGCCGCACCCCGTCATTGTGCACGGCGGCGGGGCGCGGTCTCCCGGAGATCAGCGTGGGAAGGGCCCGTTCCCGTTATGGAGTTGGGAGATCACCCCGGCCTGGATCACGACGCCCTGCTGCACGGAGCCACTCATGGAGTTGTGCACATCACGGACCGACGTGCCGCCCTGCCAGGGCCGCCACTCCTCCTCCAGGGCCGCCAACTCCTCGGCGGCGTCCGGGTCCTCGCGCAGCAGCCGGCGCAGCTGCCCCCGCCAGACGGCGACGACATCGGCGGCCGACTCCTCGTCCCCGTCCTGCCGGGCGGCGAGCAGATCGTCCCGCGACGCGTCGAGTTCCCCCCGGAGGGCTTCCTCGTCGTCCGTGCCGCGCCGCCGGGCGAGGAAGGCGGCGAACCGCCCGCGCACCTGCGCCCAGCCGTCGGTCGCCATCTGCTGTACGAGCGTCGTCGCCATGGTCGTGGCGAGTGCCGTCACCTGCGCGTCCATCGGTTCCCCTTGTCCCCGTCGCCGTTCCGGTACCGCCGTCGGCGCGGCGGCCGTCCGACCGTACGCCGCGCCGACCGCCCGCGTCACGGGATCCGGCCCGCCGGGTGGCGAGCCGGCGCCGGAGCCTCACGGGGCGGGTCCGGGCGGTGGCTCAGGACTCGTCGGCCGCCGGACGGGCCGCGCCGTGGCGGCTGAGTTCGGCCGCCGCCTCCTTCGTCGCCTCGATGAAGGTCTCCGGCGCCTCCGGCATCACCGGCTTCGGCTTGAGCAGCAGCACCGACCCCATGATGGCGCCGTCCCAGATGATGGGCGCCGCGCAGGAGTTCCACCCGGCCATGCACTCCTCGTAGCCCAGGGCGTAGCCGACGTCGCGGACCTCGGTCAGGGAGGCGCTCAGCGATTCGTTGTCCCGGTAGACCCCGGGCCCCGCCTGGTCGGGCACGGGCTCGGCCAGCACCCGCTGCTGCACCTTCTGTGGCAGGTAGGCGAGGATCGTCCGGCCGGAGGCGCCGGTGCGCAGCGAGCGCGTCACGGACAGCACGTCGCGGGGCGTCATGCCGAGTTCGGCGAGGTCGGAGTCGCCGACGGCCATGTCGACGCACTGCCGCTGCGCGCCGGAGAACGGCGCCACCATGTAGAGGAACACCAGGCCGCCGTCGGTGGCCATCCGCAGCTCGCGCAGCACCATCTGTGCGGCGGCGCCGTCGAGGCGGTGGTCGAGGGCGGTGAAGGCGAGCTGGGCCGCCGAGGTGCGCAGCCGGTAGAGGCCGCGGTCGACGCGTTCGAAGATCCGCTGGTAGATGCCGGACTGCAGGATGCGGTAGACGACGGAGTCGTCCAGACCGGTGAACTCCGCGATCTTGCCGGGCCCGTGGGCGGAGCCGCCGAGTTCGGCGAAGGCCGCCTGGACGAGGAAGACCCGCTCCGCATGGCTGGATCCTGTCGCCCGTGTGGTGTCCCGCGGGCGGTACACGGGCCTCCTGCGGACAGCAGTGCCCTTCGGCGGAGGGCCCGCGGGCAGGGCGGTGGTCGCCGCCACGGCGGCGTCGGGCGCGGTGAGGTGGTTGCCCATCGTGTGCTCTCTCCCCTGGCAGTGGTCAGCGCCCGCAGGCGCACGGTGGTGGCGTCCTGGCAGGTTTCAGGTCGTGCTGTCCGGTGCGGTGGACCGGCGCCGGACGTCGAGGGTGAGCTTCCCGGTGGGGGTACGGGCGGCCAGATCGCGGTGGGCCTGCGCCGCCCGGTCGAGCGGGTAGCGGGCGCCGGTGAGCGGGGTGAGGGTGCCGGCCTCGACCGCGTCGAACAGCGCCTGCATCGAGGTGGGCAGGGCGGTCCGGTCGCCGTAGAGCTGCGGCAGCCAGAAGCCGGAGACGCTCAGGGACCGCTCCATCAGGAGGCGGGTGGAGACCTGCGCCAGCTCCCCGCCCGCATAGCCGTACACCGCGAGGCGGCCGCGTGGGGCGACGGCGTCGAGGGTGCGGTGGAAGGTGTCGCCACCGGTCATCTCCAGGGCCGCGGCGACCGGGCCGCCGGCGGCTTCCCGGATCCGTTCGGTCAGGTCGTCGGCGGTGGAGTCGACGGCCGCGTGGGCGCCGAGGTCCACGGCGAGCTTCCGCTTCTGCTCACTGCCGGCGAGGGCGATGACCTTGACCCCGGCGTGCGCGGCGAGCTGGACGGCCAGCGAGCCGACGCCGCCCGCGGCGGCGGGCACCACCAGCGTCTCCCCGGCGGTGACGCGCAGCGTGGTGAAGAGCAGGTGCCAGGCGCTGTTGCCCTGGAGCGCCAGGGCGACGGCCTGTTCGTCACTGACGCCGTCGGGGACGTCCCAGGTGACGCGGCGGTGCAGCAGGGCACGTTCGGCGTAGCCGCCGCCCCGGGACAGCCCGACGACCCGGCGTCCGTCGTCCGTCGTCCCCATCACCTCGTTGCCGGGGATGTACGGCAGGTCGACCGGCGCCAGGTAGGTGTTGCCCCGGACGTGCATGTCCGCGTAGTTGATCCCGGCGAGGCTCACCTCGACCGCCAGGTGGCCGGCGCGGTGCCCGGGTTCGGGGACCTCCTCGGTCCGCAGCACCTCGGGGCCGCCGAATTCCCGCATCACGATCGCGTGCACGACTCTCCCTCAAGGGTCTCGGTGCTGTGCCCGGACAGGGTAGGCACGCCGTCGGTGTTCGAGTGGCCGTCCGACCATTTCGCGCCAACCCCAGTGGGAATCCCGGCCCGTTGTGGCGCGTCAGACGAGAAAGAACGCCGAGATATCTCTCCTCGCGAGAAACTGCCCATACGCTTTCTGCCCATTACGTCGTTTTGCATCAGATCTACGCGCCGGTACCGGCGAGGTGGCTCCCGCCGGACCCTCGGATACTTGCGGGTATCGCATGTGATCTCCGCGGCCTACGATCCGGAGTCGTGTCCGCCGTCGCCGGGCCGGGACGGCCGCGCTCCCCTGGGTTGCGCGCACTCCGCCACGGGGCGGTGTCCGCCCACCGGGTGCGCGACGGGTGGACGACGGGGTGCACCGCCGGGCGGGTTGCGGGGTGTGCACGGGCTGAGGGGGGTCATGATGCGGAAATCCGTCGGTGTACCGGCGTTCGCGCCGCGGTGTCAGGACGTTCAGCAACCGGAGTTACCCCTGGCGGCGCAGGTCCGCCGAGTGCGCGCAAGGCTGTCCGCGCTCCCGTCGGTGTCGGCCTCGTTCACGGCTGTCTCCGGCGCCGTCGTGGCCGCCGCCCGGCGCCGGACCCGCCCTGTGGTGGTGCCGCCGTTCCTCCCCGCGCCCCTCGCCCGTCCGGCCGTCGCGCGCACCTGCGGAGAAAGAGGCTGCCCATGAACACGCCGGACGGCATGAGCGGCCTCCACTTCACCCACCCGTATCTCGCCGTGGTGATGGGCGGCGGCGTCGCGGGCATGCTCGCGGCGGCTGCGCTGTCCGGGCACGCCGATGTGGTGGTCGTCGAGGAGGAGACGGTGCCCCGGGGACCGGCGTCGCGGCGCGCGCTCCCCCACCCACGGCCGGCCTCGCTGCTCACCGACGCGGTTGCCGACACGATCGAGGAGTTGCTGCCGGGGGTGACCGGGCGGCTGCTGGAGGTCGGCGCCCGCCGGTTGCCGCCGACCGCGGAGCTCGCCCCCGCGGCGAGCCGGATCCGCCGCCGGACACCGTCCGGCACGCTCCTGTCCTCCTCCCACGACCTGCTGGAACGGGTGGTCCGCGAGCAGGTGCTGACCCTGCCCGGCGTGACCCTCCTCGACGGCGCCGAGGCCGAGGGCCTGACGGGCACGCCGGAGGACGTCACGGGGGTACGGATCCGCGAGACGCTCGGCGGCGAAGCCCGGCGGCTCGACGCGGACCTGGTGGTGGACGCCACGGGGCGGCGTTCCCGGACGCCGGAACGTCTGGTCGCCCTGGGGTTGCCGGAGGTCCAGCGGCTGGTCGTGGACGGCGGGTTCACCTGCGCCACCCGCGTCTTCCGCGCCCCCTCCACGAGCGGGTCCGCCCTGCTCAGCGCGGGCCACGACACCGCCGGGCAGGTGCTCGGCCGTCACGCGGCCCTGGTCCCGATCGAGGACGGATGCTGGCTGGTCACGCTCGCGGGTGCACCTGGCGAGGAGCCGTCGCACACCGCCGACGGGTTCGTCCCCTTCGCGTGTGAGGTGGGCGACGGCTCCATCGGGGAACTCATCGCCGGTGCCGAGCCGTTGAGCGAGGTGCGGCTCTCACCTCGGATGGCCGGTCACCGGCTCCGGTACGAGGAGCTGGCGTCCTGGCCCACGGGGTTCGTCGTGTTGGGCGATGCCGTCGCCGCGTTCCCGCCCGCGCACGACCAGGGGCTGTCAATCACCGCACGCGCCGCGGTGGCGTTGCGCGACGGGCTGCACCGCCACGGTCTGGACGACCCGGTGCTCGCCCGGAATCTGCAGCGCACGGTCGGCCGTCTCGTCCATGCGCCGTGGGCGCTCGCCACCGGCCAGGACATACGTCGGCCCGGTGCCGCGGGGCCGCGTCCTTCGACGGTCGCCCGCCTCGCCCGGGGCTCCGTGCACCGCATGCTGCGTCCGGGCGCCAAGCGGCCCGCGGCACGCGACGGTCGCCCGGAACTCACGCCTCCGGCCACCCTCGGCACCCGCCCGGGACGCTCCCCTCTCACCGGAGGTCTGCTGCCCGTCGTCTCCCCACGCCCCCTGATCACCCCGCCTCCCTCGACGTCCCTCCCGTCGACAGCCTTGCCGCCAGGCCGCTCGGTGTCCCCCGCCGACCCGCTCCCTGGCGGGCCGCGCACCCCCGACGGCGAGGCACCGTCCCGCCCGTCACCCACGGACGGAACGCCACCGGGCCCGACTCCGGGGCGGACACCACGGTCGTCTTCGGGGCCGGGGACGGGGCCGGCGGCGGAACAGTGAAGGGCGCCCCTCTTCCCTCCCGCCTTTCGGCGTGTGCCGGACGCCTCACCCCCGGTCGGCCCCCACGTCTTCGGGCCCGCTCCCCTCGGCACAGGACGGGCGGACGGGCCTGCTCCGACGGTGCCTCAGCCACTGGCTTACGGTGGTGGATTCACGGTAGCGTCAAAGAACGGACAGGGGTTGCGGGAACCGGTGGAAGGCGCTAATGGCAGGCTGGCCGCGAACCGCGAACCGCGAACCGCGAACCGCGAACCGCGAACCGCGAACCGCGAACCGCGAACCGCGAACCGCGAACCGCGAACCGCGAACCGCGAGGCGTGCGGCTGCCGGTGCGGGGACATGCTCGACACCAGTCACGGTCTGATTCCTCCGCTACGGGTCCCGGTCGGCGCAGATCCTGAGCGCTGGCGGACGTTCCCCACGGAGCGAACCGTCGTCGTCATCGCCCGGACGGTCACCTCCACCGTCCGGGTGCTCGACGTCCTGGGTCCGGTCTTCCGTGACGAGTCGCGCGTCGACCTGGTCTTCGCCTTCGACCCCAGCTCGGCCTTCAACGACGGCGTCCACGACCTGATCCGGTCCGTGGGCGCCCGGGTGCTGCCCTGGCATCAGTACCGGGACCTCTCCCCCGATCTGGTCATCACGGCCACCGAGAACGCCGACCTCGCCGTCGAGGGCCACACCGCTCCCGTCCTCGTCCTGCCGCACGGCGTCGGGTTCCACAAGGTCGTGCCGGATTCCCGGAGCGACCAGGACCGTCTGGCCGGTGTCGTCCCCGACGCGCTGCTGCGCAGCGGCCGGGCGTGGCTCGCCGTCTCCCACCCCGACCAGGCCGACCAGTTGGCCGCCGCTCATCCCCTGACCAAGGGCCGGACGCTGCTCATCGGCGACCCCTGTCACGACACGCTGGTCAACGGCGTGGACCTGCGCGCCGCATACCGCGAGGCCCTCGGCGTCACCGGCAACCGCCGTCTGATCGTGCTCAGCTCGACCTGGCGTGACCGGTCGCTGCTCGGGCAGAACCCGGCGCTGCCCGCCCGGCTGCTCGCCGAGCTGCCGATGGACGATTACGCGGTGGCGCTGGTGACCCACCCCAACATCGTCTCCGCACACGGCGTCTACCAGCTC
Organism: Streptomyces sp. NPDC029159; assembly: GCF_055564055.1. Taxonomy (NCBI): domain Bacteria; kingdom Bacillati; phylum Actinomycetota; class Actinomycetes; order Kitasatosporales; family Streptomycetaceae; genus Streptomyces; species Streptomyces sp. NPDC029159. Next base: position 104,629 of record NZ_JBVHWT010000010.1, on the reverse strand, counting down.
CGGTCCCTGCTCGCCTCTCCGCTGAGCGCGGGCCTGTTGCGCATCCCGCCGACGGACGGCTGGCAGGCCACGCTGGTCGCAGGCGATCTCCTGATCGGCGACCACGGTTCGGTCACGTTCTACGGTGCCGCCCTGGGCAAGCCGTTGCTGCTCGGCGCGTTCAGCGAGGACGAGGCGGTGCCCGGCACGCCCATGGCGGAACTGGGCAGCCAGGTGCCACGGCTCGTCCCCGGTGCTCCGCTCCGTCCGCAGATCGAACGCGCCCTGACCGACCACGTTCTCGCGCCGGCCCACAACGCGTCCCTCAGCAGACTCGGGGCGAAGGCGCTCATCACCCCGGGCCACGCACTGCGCCGACTCCGTACCGCGATCTACGGCCTCCTCCACCTCGACCTTCCCGAACGGCCTGCTCCGCTGCCGCGTTTCGCCCCCGAGGACCCGCGCCCGGCGGATCCGCTCCCGGACATCACCGCGGTCCACATCACGACCGAGGTCCGTGACACTTCCGACGGCCCGCTGGTCGCCCTCAGCCGGACACCCGCCGCGGTCGGTCACTTCGCGGACGTGGGAGACCCGGAGAACGCGCCCGGGGGCGAGGGCTGTTCTCCTTCCGCGGAGCCGTCGCCCGCCGCCGACACGTTCCGCCATCTGTCCTGCAGCGATCTGGAGCGGGACCGGGAGTTGACGGAGAACGCGTCCGTGCTGGTCCGCGACGCCGTCGCCGGGTCCGTTGCCGTCGCCGACCGGTGGATCGCGGACGTGTTGTCCCGCTATCCGGGCTGCCTGCTCGCCTCGGCAGCCGTCGCCGACGCGGGCTGCCGGGTGGGGCTCCGCGACGGCCGGACCGTCACCGCGACGCTCTCGGACGACCGCCACGGCGCCATGGTCGCGGCGGCGCTCGTCTACGCGTTGCTGCGCTCGGGGCGCCCGCTGGAAGCCGCCGCCTTCACGCTCGGCGACCTCGCGGGGAGCGTCGGCCTCCACGTCGTCCGGCAGGACGGCACGGCGTCCCCGGCCCCTGCCGCGCAACCGGATGCGTACCGGATGGCGCCACCGGTCACCGGGGAGTTCGCGGACCGCCCCTGAGCTGGACCGCACGGCATCGCAACGGTCCCGGGGGGTGGTGGGCGCAGGGTCAGGTACGGGGCGGCTCCTCGGTGTCCTCCTCGGTCCGGGCCAGGCGGCGGCGCAGTTCTTCCGCGCGGGGTCCGCCGCCCGCTTCGTAGATGGCCAGCGCCGCGGTCAGGTGACGCCGCCACAGGTCGCGGTCGCCCCGCTCCTCGGCTATCGCGGCCAGCGTTTCGCGGGCCGGTGCCTCGTAGTGGAGTGCGCCTCGCTCCCGCAGCATGCCGACCGCCTCTTCCAGGGACGCGACGGCCTCGTCGCTCCGTCCGAGACGGTGCTCGGCGCGTCCGATGGCCGCCAGGGCGCGGGCGCCCATCCGGCGGTCGTCCAGCGTCATGAACCGGTCGTAGGCGTCCCGCAAGGTTTCGAGGGCCTGCTCGGTCCGGCCGGCCGCGTCTTCGGCGCAGCCCATGAAGTAGAGGCCGATGGCGATGCCCCGGGCGTCCCCCGCGGCACGGTAGAGCACCATCGCCTCCTCGTACGTCGCGATGGCCCGGGTCGGATCGCAGCGGTCCCAGTACCGGCCGTAGAACTCCCGGACGGATGCCCGGAGCAGAGCGTGGCCGGATGCGTCGGCCTTGACGATGGCGGTCTCCAGCTCACCGCGGGCGCGCTCCGGTTCGTCGCGGTCCATCAGCGGGCGGGACAGCAGGGCGCGCAGTCGGGCCTCAGCAGCCGGATTGCCGTCGGCGGCGGCGTGGGCGGCGCCCAGTTCTCCGGACCGGACCCAGTCGTGGAGGTAGCGCCTGTTGAGGTAGAGCGCGGTGAGAGCCTCCGCCAGCTCCCAGGCCGGGCGGTGCCAGCCGTGGTCGGCGGCGGTGCGCTGGGCGGCGAGGAGTTCGCTGCGCCAGGAGTCCAGCCAGTCCAGTGCCTGCTGCCGGTCGTCGAAGGCCGGGGCTCCCTCGGTGTCGTCCAGCCGCTCGACGTACGTTCCGATGCGCATCCGTGCGGCCATCACGGAGAGGTCGGCCTGTGCGGCGCGGGCCAGGAGGTGGTCCACCACCCGCCGGACGGCCTCGGTGCGTTCGGCTTCGGGGTCGGTGCGGGTGGTCTGTTCGCGGGCGTGGAGGCGGACGAGGTCGTGGAAGGAGTAGCGGCCGTCGTCCGCAGCGGTGATCAGGCTCGCGCGCTCCAGGCTGTCGAGCTGTTCCTGGATCTCGGTGGGTGCCGCCCCGGCCAGGGCGGCTGCGGAGGCGGCGTCCCAGCTGCGTCCCGGGTGCAGGCCCAGGAGCCGGTAGAGCCGGGCTTCTTCCGTGGGGAGGCCGTCGTAGGCGATGGCGAAGACGGCGGAGACGGTGTGTTCCTTGCCGATGCGCAGGGCCTGCAGGCGGTGGTGCTCGTCGGCGAGTTCGGCGGCGAGGGCCGCGGTGGTCAGCCGGGGGTGGGTCGCGAGCCGGGCGGCAGCGACGTGGAGGGCCACGGGGAGGCCGCCGCAGTACTCCACGATGCGGCGGGCGTCCTCGTCGTCGGGGGCGATGCGGGCCTCCCCGCACAGGCGTCGTAGCAGTTGGAGGCCGTGGTGCGGGGTCAGCGGTTCCAGAGGCATCAGCTGGGCTCCGTCCATCATCAGCTCGCCGAGCCGTCCCTGGCTCGTCGCGAGCACCACACTTCCGGGGGCGCCCGGAATCAGTGCACGGACCTGGGCGGGCTCGGTCACGTCGTCGAGCACGAGCAGCACGCGTTCACCGGCGGTGCGGCTGCGGAACAGGGCGGACAGCTCGCCGAGGGAGCGGGGCAGGTACTGGTCCTCCACGCCAAGGGCCCGCAGGCACTGGCTCACCCCTGCGGAGATGTCTCCTCCGGCTTCTCTTCGCAGCTCGGCGAAGTCGACGTAGAAGGCGCCGCCGGGGAAGCGGGTCTCGTCGCGGTGTGCCCAGCGGCGGGCGGTGGTGCTCTTTCCGACGCCGGCCATACCGCTCAGCACGGCGACGCGCGGGGCACCGTGGAGGTCACCGGTCCAGCTGTCGATGGCTTCCAGCACCGGCTCGCGGTCCACGAACTGGGCGAGCTCCGGTGGGACCTGGCGCGGGGTGGGGGTCTTCGGGGGCGGTGGGGCCTGCCAGATGCCCTCGATCACCCCGGCCTGGATCACCGTGCCCTGGACGTTTCCCGAGACGTCGTTCGACACGTTTCCGCCGCTCATGCCGTGTGTCCCCATTCCGGCCTCACGCCCTCCCCGTTGTGCCGTGCTCGACTCCGTACGGTGAAACGCTACTTGACGCGAGCAGCGGCTCGTCAGGGCTGTGGACAACCGGCATCGGCCGGGTCGGGCGTGCCGAGGAGACGGCGGGCGAGGGCCAGCGTGGCGTCGGGGTTGCGGACGGGGACGGGGGCGTGGGTGCGGTGGGTGGGGAGGCGTTCCACCTGGGTGACTCCGGTGTCGGATTCGAGGGCCGGGGCGTACCCCGCGGCGCGGAGGGCTTCGAGGGCGTCGGCGGGCGGGCGGCTGCTGACGAGGACGGTGGGGGCGATGGCGCGGAGCCCCAGGCCCTGCAGCGCGCGGTGGGCGGCGAGTTCGGCGATGAGGGTCTCGTCGTCGGAGCGGAGGCAGCAGGCCGCGGGGACCACTCGCATCCGGCCGTGGGCGCGTGCCGTGTCCTCGATGAGGAAGGTGAGGGGTTGCGGTAGGTGGCCGTCGGCCGATGCCGCGGTGAGGGCGGCGAGGAGGTCGGTGGGGCGGTGGCCGCCGTCGAGGGCGCGGCGTACGGATGCGGGGGTGAAGCGCCAGGTGACGGCGTGGCCCTCGGATTCGCGGTCGGCGGTGGCGGCGAGCAGGTCGGTGAGGGTGGGGGTGGGGCGGCCGGGGACCACGGCGGTCAGGTCGGCCTGGAAGTGGGCGTGGTCGAGGGGCGCCGGCAGCAGGTCGTGGAGTGCCGCGTCGAGGTCCCGGGGGTCGGCGAGGAGGGCTTCGCCGAGCGGGGTGAGCGTGCCGTGGGCGACGAGCCCCAGGTAGGCGGCTTCGTGGAGGGTGTGGGCGGCACGGTCCTCGATCTGGGGCTGGGCGTCGAAGGCGAGGGGGCGGTGCCATCGGGCGGCGTCGAGGAGTTCCCGCAGCGGGGTGTCTGCCGTGCTGCCGCCAGCCGGTTGCGGGGTGTCGGGCAGTGGTGGGAGGGGGGCGCCGCTGCCCAGGGGGACGGTGGCGAGCGCGGCCAGCAGCGCGTGGCGGAGGGCGGGGGCGTGCCGGTCGTGGCCGCGGACGAGGGCGGTCGGGGTTTCGCCGTACGGGGTGTGGGTGGGCAGGCCCCACAGGGATGACCAGGCGGTGAGCAGCGGGGCGAGGCGTTCGCCGGGGGTGCGGGTGAGCCAGTCGTCGTAGGCGGCGGTGGGGAGGGCGGTGATGCCGGAGGGGGTGCGGGTGAGGGCGATGAGGTCGGCGGCGAGGGCGAGGTCGAGGAGGAGGCGGGTGTGTGCCTCGCTGGCTCCGGCGGTTTTGGCGAGGCGTTTGGTTTCGCGGACGGTGAGGCCGCCGGATTTGCGGAGTGCGGCGGGCTGGGTGGCGAGTGCGGCGAGCAGCCGTTCGGCGGTGGTGGCGAGGGTGGCTGCCGCGGCGGCCGATTCGTCGCGGAGGGCGGTCGGGCTGAGGGGGCCGGTGCCGGGCCGGGCGGGGTGCGGGGTGAGGCGTGGCGGGGCCGCGGTGAACGGTCCGAGGGGCGCGGCTGCCAGGAGTTGCGCGGTCCGGGGCGGGACGACGATGTGGCCGTCCTCGGTGCGGGCGGCGATTCCGTCGTCGCAGAGGGAGCGCAGGGCGGCTTCGGCCGTGGCCCGGGCGGGGCCGGCGGTGGCTCCGAGTGCGGTGCAGGTGGCGTCGGGCGGGACGGGTGCGCTGGCCAGCCGGGCGAAGGAGAGCCGGTGTGCCATGAGGGACTGGTAGTCGGCGCCGGACGAGGGGGCGGCGGGGGCCGGTGCGTCCTGGTCGGCGCGGTCCTGGCTGAGGCGGGCGGTGGTGGCGAGGACCTGGAGTCTCGGATGGTCGAGGTGCAGCACCAGGTGGTGGAGGGTTTCGTACGACCACAGCGCGGTGGCGAGGTCCCGTAGGCCGGTGGCGGCGGGGCGCAGGGAGAGCGGGGCCGCGTGCCGGGTGAGGAGCGCGGCGAGCTGCTCGGGGGTGCGCTGTGCGAGGGAGCGGGTGAGTGTGTCGAGTCCTTCCACCGTGTCGAGGTTAGTCATCGCGTGAGGAGGTTGCGGAGGGCGGTCAGGGGGTCGGGGTCGGCGGGGCCGGTGGGCCACCAGATCTCGGCTCCGGGGTCGGATTCGTACGGGTACCAGCGGCCGTCGTGGCCGAAGCGGAGCTGGTGGCGGCGGGCGGGGTCGGTGAGGCGGTTGTGCTCGGGGCGCAGGGGTGGGTGGCCTGCGGCGAGCAGGGCGCTGCGGGCGCGGTCGAAGTCTCCGGCGGGTGGGTCCCAGGGTTCTTCGAGGAGGACAAGACCCTCGCGTCCTCCTTGGCGCCATGCGGCCACGGAGCGGGCGACGTCCTCGGTGCTGCGGCCGGTGGCGGCGGCGAGGTCGCGGAAGAGGGCGCGGGTGGCGGAGGTGAGCCCGGCGGTGGGGTGTGCGGTGGCCGCGAGGCGGAGGGCGTCCTGCCAGGGGGTGAGTGCGGCTGTCTGGTCGGCCTCCGTACGGCGCCGGGCGGCGGGTCGCCCGAGGGCGGCCAGGCGGGCGTGGGCCCGGGCGGCGGTGTCGGTGGCGAGGAATTCGACGGCGGCGGGGTCGAAGGGCAGGCCGGTGCCGTCCGGGAGCGCCGGGGTGGATCCCGGTGCGTCGGGGAGCGGCAGGGGTGGCGGGAGCGGCGGGCGGGGGCGGTCGGCGAGGGCGTCGCGGGCGAGCACCCCGCGCCGGGTGTCCGGGGGCCGGGGTGCGGGGTCGCGTAGCGGACCGTGCGGGGATACAGGAGCGGCCTCGGCCTCCGGCCTCGCCGGGACTGTGCGCTCGGGAGCCCTCCGACGCGGCGCGAGACCGGCCGGAGGAACCGGGCCGTGGGGGTCCGGCCGGGCCCCTGCCGAGGGCGGCAACCCCGGTCGGGATCGGCGCGCTTCGTGAAAATCAGCGGTCCCCTGGGGCCCGTCGCCCTGTCGGGCTTGGTGGTTCTCGGGTTCCGGGTGAGTCTCGCGGGCGGTGTGGACGGCGCTGCGGCGGGTGAGGTCGTCGAGGAGTTCGCGTTCGCCCCGGCCGCGCATGAGCAGCAGGACGAAGGGGTCCGCGTCCAGGAGGCGGGCCACGTGGCAGCAGAGGGCGGCGGCGTGTTTGCAGGGGCGTCCGTGGTCAGGGCAGGAGCAGCGGGGCGTGAGGTCTCCGGGCCCCGGCAGCAGCGGAACGGTGCCGTCGGCGAGGGCTTCGGGGAGCTTCTTGGCCAGGAGTGCGGCCAGTTGGGCCGGTTGGGCGGCGACGGTCTCCAGGAGCGTGTCCCACTCCTCGTCCGGAAGGGTGCGGAGGCGGATCTCGGCGCTGTAGGGGCGCGGCCGGCTGCCGCGGATGGTGGCGAGGATGCGCCCGGGGGTGATGTTGACGGTGTCGACGTGGCCGTCGCGGGCGTAGGCGCGGCCGCGGGCCAGCCGTGCGGGATCCAGGGCCGTGGTTTCGAGGGCGTCGAGCCAGGCGCGGCCCCACCAGGTGGTGGCGAAGGTGTCGCCCGTGGTGTGCGGTGGCAGCGGCGGGAAAGTGCGGGAGCGGTCGGCGCGGGCGAGACGGTCCGCGACTGCTCTGCGCCCGGCGTCGGCGTGCCGGCCGCGGAACGGCGGGGTGCCGGGGGCTCCTTGCCGGCCGGCCGGGCGACGGCGGGGGCCGGCGGCGAACGGGTCGGGGGGTCCGGAGGCGGGGCGGGGGCTCATGCGGGCCTCCGGAGTGAGACGAGGTCGGCGAGGTCGGCATCGGACAGTTCGGTGAATGCGGTCTCCCCGGTGGAGAGCACCGCGTCGGCGAGTGCTCTCTTGGCGGTGAGGAGGTCCGCGATGTTGTCCTCGACGGTGCCTTCGGTGATGAGGCGGTGCACCTGGACCGGCTGGGTCTGGCCGATGCGGTAGGCACGGTCGGTGGCCTGCTCCTCCACCGCAGGGTTCCACCAGCGGTCGTAGTGGATCACGTGGCCGGCGCGGGTGAGGTTCAGTCCGGTGCCTGCGGCCTTGAGGGAGAGCAGGAAGACCGGGACGTCGCCGGACTGGAAGCGGTCGACCATCTCCTCGCGCCGGGCGACGGGGGTGCCGCCGTGCAGCAGTTGATTCGGGATGCCGCGGGTGCGCAGGTGGCGTTCGAGCAGCCGGGCCATTTCGACGTACTGGGTGAAGATCAGGGTGGCACCGCCCTCGGCGAGGATGGTGGCGAGCAGTTCGTCGAGGAGTTCGAGCTTGCCGGAGCGGGCGACGAGTCCCGGTGCGGCCTCCTTGAGGTACTGGGCGGGGTGGTTGCAGATCTGCTTGAGGGCGGTGAGCAGCTTCATGATCAGGCCGCGGCGGGCGATACCTTCCGCGCCTTCGATGGCGGCGAGGGTTTCCCGGACGACCGCCTGGTAGAGGGCTGCCTGTTCGCGGCCGAGCGCCACCGGGTGGTCCGTCTCGGTCTTGGGCGGGAGCTCCGGGACGATACCGGGGTCGGACTTTCTGCGGCGCAGGATGAACGGCCGCACGATCCGCGCGAGGCGCTCCGCGGCCCCGGGGACTTCACCGCCCTCGACGTCCCGGGCGTGCAGCGCGCGGAACGTCTTCAGGGGCCCGAGGAGCCCGGGGGTGGTCCAGTCGAGGAGGGCCCAGAGTTCGGAGAGGTTGTTCTCGACGGGGGTGCCGGTGAGGGCGATGCGGGCGGGCGCCTTGATGCCGCGCAGCGCTCTGGCGGTGCCGGAGCCGGGGTTCTTGACGTGCTGGGCCTCGTCGGCGACGACCCAGGCCCAGGAGTGGTCGGCGAGTTGGGCGGCGCTGCTACGCATCGTCCCGTAGGTGGTGAGGACGAATCCGCTGTCCGCGCCGTCGAGGCTGCGCCCCGCTCCGTGGAAGCGGCGTACGGGGGTGCCGGGCGCGAAGCGTTCGATCTCGCGTTGCCAGTTCCCCAGGAGGGAGGCGGGGCAGACGACGAGCACCGGGTCGGCGGGGCGGCGGTGGAGGTGGAGGGCGATGACGGTGACGGTCTTCCCCAGGCCCATGTCGTCGGCGAGGCAGCCGCCGAGACCGAGGGAGGTCATGGTGTCGAGCCAGGTCATTCCGCGGAGCTGGTAGTCGCGGAGGGTGGCGCGGAGCGCGGGTGGTTGCGGCAGGAGGTGGGTGGGGTCGGCGAGGCGGTCGCGCAGTGCGGCGAGCGCCCCCAGGGGGACGACCTCCACCTCTTCGCCGTCGATGTCGGTGGTGCCGTTGAGGGTGGCGGCGAGGGCGTCGGCCGGGTTCAGGAGGCCGACCTCCCGCTTGCGGGCCTTACGGACGAGGGCGGGGTCGACCGGGACCCACCGGTCGCGCAGTCTGACCATGGGGCGGTGTGCCTCGGCGAGTCCGTCCATCTCGGCCTCGGTGAGCGGCACCCCGTCCATGGCGAGCTGCCAGCGGAACTGCAGGAGTTGGTCGGTGTCGAAGAAGCCGAATCCGTCGGCGGCGGTACCGGGTGCGGGGCGCAGTACGGCGGTGGCCGTGAGGCCACGGGCCAGCTCTCTGGGCCAGTGGACGGCCACCCCGGCGGCTTTCAGCCGGGTCGCCACCGCGCCGAGCAGATCGGTGAGTTCGTCTTCGTCGAGCGGGAGGACGTCCGGGACCGGCCGGTCGAGGAGTCGGCCGAGCGGGGCCCAGATCCGCGCGGCGCGGCGGAGGGACAGGAGGGTGTCGACGCGGGAACGGGGGCCGAAGCGGTCGGCGCCGTCGCCGTCCCACAGGTCTGCCGCGTCGGTCACGAGGGTGGGGTCGGTGAGGCTGTGGACCTGAAGGATGGCCGCGGCGGCGTTCCGCTCGGATGCCGAGTCCTCCGCATCGTGTCCGTCCGTGGGCGACGCCGCGTCCGGGCTGTCGAAGAGCCGGTGCGGGGCGAGGTCCAGCCGTAGGGAGAGGCGTACCCCGGCGTCCGCACCGGCCGCGGTTTCGGCCGCCCACTCCCGTGCGCCGGGGATCGCCTGCGGTTCCTGGGCGGCGAAGGCGGGCCCGGCGAGGAGCGCGGCGCCCGGTGTGCGGGGCAGCGTGTCGGTGACGGCGTCGACGAAGAGCCGGACGAGCGCCACCGGGTCGGGGAGCTGGAGGGGGCGGGTGCCGGGCAGGGGCGCTGCGTATGCCTCGCCGGGCATGGCTGCGGCGACGGCGGCGAGGTGGGCGGCATCGTCCGGGTCGAGCGGCCCGGCGCGCCAGGCGTCGACGTCCTGTTCGGTGAGGCCCGGCAGCAGCCGTCCCCGCGCGACGAGGTGCAGCGCGTGGTGGGCTGCAGCTCCCCAGCAGGCGGCCGCCGGATGGGCTCCGGCGGCGTGCCGGGCATCGAGCAGCAGGGGGAGCGCGTCAGCGATCGGCAGGAGTACGGCGGGGACAGCGCGGCTCCGTGCGCCGTTGCCGTGGCGTCGGGCGACGGTCAACTGCACGGCGCCGTGGGACTGACCGTCGCCGGGCACCGTCCCGGCCCGTCGTTCTTCGCTACCGTGCTCGGTCTCCCCGCAGGGGAGCGGGGCACCGTCCGGCCGCCAGAACGCGACGGTCCCGGCTCGCGGCGGCGAGCCCGGCAGGAAGATCGCTGCGCACGTCGCCAGGCCCGAGCGCTGCTTCTCTCCCTCGGCAGCACGACGCGAACTCGGCGAGGCACCGACGGCCGAACCGGCGCGCCCCACCCGCTCACCGCCCGCCGCCATGCCTACCTCTGTCTGCCGATCACTCGCTGTCACACGCCTCGCCGGTTCGGCAGCTTCCCTCTGCCACAAGGCTCCAGCCTGCGAGTCTACGGTCGTCTGCACGGCCCCTCCTCCCCCGCTTCGTTTCCGCTCCCCGTCGCTCCGACGCGAGCGCTCCCCCGCTGCGGATCGCTGCGAGCGATCCACCGCCGATGGAACCAGACGCCACTGACAATCGCCCCTGAGCTGGGCTTCCGGCGGTCCGCCGCCACGGACCCCGGCGCACACACGCGCACCGCGCCGTCCGCTCCCTCGCGGGTTTTCCACAGCCCGCGAAAGTTCTCGCGCAGCGACGCCGAAGAGATTACAGTGAGTCACGAAATTACTTTCCGTGACCAACTCGTCTCGTCGAGGAGATGCCCATGCCTGCCCCTCGCACCACCACCCCCACCACCGAACAGCGCGCAGCGGCGGAGGCGTTCCGGTCCGGCTCACACCTCGTGATCCAGGCGGGCGCCGGGACGGGAAAGACCACGACCCTCGCCATGCTGGCGCACGAGGCACAGGCCCAGGGCCGCCGCGGCCGCTACCTCGCCTTCAACAGATCCATCGCCAGGGATGCCGCCCACGCTTTTCCGTCGGAGACCGCCTGCACCACCGCGCATGCCCTTGCCCACGCCGAAGTCGGCAGAAAATACCGGGCCCGGCTGGACGCACCCCGGCGCTCGGGGTGGCGGACCGGTGCGGCTCTCGGGATGGACACCGGAATGTCCTTACGCCTCGGCCCCCGCAAGATCACGAGCCGGGCCTTGTCCTGCACGGCACTGCGCACCGTGAACCGCTTCTGCCAGTCCGCGGACCGCGATCTCGCACACCACCATGTCCCACCCCTGCGCGGCGCCGAGGCCGAGCCACTGCACAGCCGGCTCTCCGATGCCGTTCTCCCGTACGCACGCAAGGCATGGGCCGATCTGCAGAATCCGGACCGGGGCGCAGTGCGGTTCCTCCACGATCACTACCTCAAGATGTGGGCCCTGCAGGACCCCGTCATCCCTACCGACTACCTCCTCCTGGACGAGGCGCAGGACACCAACCCGGTCGTGGAGCACCTTCTCGACGCCCAGCGGGAACACGCCCAGGTGGTGCTGGTCGGCGACTCCGCACAGGCCGTCTACGGCTGGCGCGGGGCCCGCGACATCATGACCGGATCCCCCGGCCGGCACCTCCACCTCTCCCGCTCCTTCCGTTTCGGCCCGGCACTCGCCCACGAAGCGAACCGCTGGCTGACCCTGGCGAACGCACCACTACGTCTCACCGGAGCACCGTGGCGCACCACGGAACTCACCGTGGTCCGCACCCCTCGGGCGATCCTCTGCCGGTCCAACGCGGGCGCGATGAGGGAGGTGATACGGCAGCTGGCGACGGGCCGCAGAGTGGCACTCGCCGGCGGTAGCGGGGCGCTGCGCGCCCTGGCGCAGGCCGCACACGACCTGGAATCGGGCCGGTCGACCAGGCACCCGGAGCTGACTCTCTTCGCCTCGTGGGGCGAGCTGCGCGAATACGCAGAGTACGACCCGGCGGGCCGAGATCTGCTGCCGCTGGTGGAGCTCGTCGACACCCACGGAAGCGAGGCGGTCCTCGCCACCCTGGACCAGCTCTCACCCGAAGAACATGCCGAGGTCACCATCTCCACCGCACATCGCGCCAAAGGGCGTGAATGGGACAGCGTACGGATCGGCGACGACTTCACGGAGCCCGATGATCTGGACGAGCAGGACGACCGCGGGATACCGCTCCCCGGCCCCGTCGATCCCGACGAGGCCCGCCTCGCCTATGTAGCGGTGACCCGAGCACGCTCCCGGCTCGACATCGGTGGGCTGTCCTGGATCAACAGACACCCGGCCGGCGACCCCCGCGCCTGACCCACGTCCACACCTCTCGAGGGCACGGAGCGCGGATCGGAGGACACCGTCCGCACGGACCGAAGGGAACGGAATTACTTACGGAGTCGCCTCGGCTCACACCTCGCCGACCGCCCTCGCGCGGGCTCGCCCCTCCTGCGCTGGGTGACGTGGCGCTACGCACCGGTGAGTGACGACCCCACGATTCAGGAGGACCATGGAGACGGGAGATGGATGGCAATGCGCACGGGAAATGAGCCCCTTCACGCACGCAGTCCGCTGAAAATCCGCTTCGGACTGATCATCTGGGGGCTGGTCTGGACCGTCGCCGGAACCGTGGCTTTCGTCATGGTCGGCAGACCGGGCTGGGCAGCCGCCTGCGCCGCTCTGGCCGTGGTGACCCTGATGGACCTGGCCATGGTTATCCGGCACATCCACCAGGGCCCGCACTACCAGCCGGGCAAGGACATACCCCCCTACGAGCCCGACCACGGCCGGAACAAGGCGCTCACCCGGCCCCGCTCGTCAGGGCCACAGGGCCGAGCGCACCCGTAGCGCCACCACACTCACGACCCCATGCACGTCGTTCGCCTGAGGAAAGGAGGAAGGCCCGAAGGCCGGGCCCGCCTCAGGACGCCCGGAGCACACGGATCAGGCAGCGGGAGCAGGCGGCAGGTCGGGGCCGACGTCGTCGGTACCGGTGCCGAAGCGAGCAGCCTGGAGGAAGTCGGGCCTCGGTTCGAGGGCCGCGGCGAGACGGAAGTGGCGCAGCGCCTCTACGGGGCGGCCGGCCCGCTCGAAAGTACGTGCCAGGGCGAAGTGCGCGAACGCGTTGTCCGGCTCACGCTCCAGCACGACCTGGAATTCCAGCTCGGCCGGACGGAGCTGAGCCGCGAGGAAGAAGGAGCGAGCACGCAGCAGCCGCGCCGCGGTGTTCTCCGGGTGCGCCTCGATAACCGAGTCGAGCAGCCGGATCGCGCCCCGAGGGTCGCGGATGTCCAGCAGCTGCTCCGCAGTGCGGTAATCGATGACATAGGTCTCGGGGCTGCGCTCTTGCACGGCGGCCTCCTTCCGGTGAGCACCGGATGCCCCTCCTGGGCCACCCGGTCGGATACTCACCGCACAACGACAACGCCTGACGCGGCATTCCCGGCGGACGGCCGGCGGATAAGGAACCGGCATCGACGCCTCGTCTCAGCCCGCACGAGGCCGAGAAGGGAGCGCGAGACGGAGAGGGGTGAGGGGCGGGCGGAGGGAGGAAGGAGGGGGTGGGGCGGGGCGGGGGGCGGGGGGGGAGGGGAAGCCCCCCCCCGGAGCCCCAGGATCCCCCCTCACCCCTCCCCCAACCTCTCCCAAACCTCCCGAACCTGCCGTTCCAAAGCGTCCAGCGGCCCATCGTTGTCAATCACGACATCGGCAACGGCGAGCCGTTGTTCGCGGGTGGCCTGGGCGGCCATTCGAGCTTTCGCCTCGTCCTCGGACATGCCCCGCAGGCGTACCAGCCGGTCCAGCTGGGTTGCGGGGGCCGCGTCCACGACGACGACCAGGTCGTAGAGGGGGGCCAGGCCATTCTCGGTGAGCAGCGGTACGTCGTGGATGACGACGGCGTCGGGTCCGGCGGAGGCTTCCAGTTCGGCGGAGCGGGCGCCGACGAGGGGGTGGACGATGGCGTTGAGGGCTTGGAGTTTGGCGGGGTCGGAGAAGACGATGCCGCCGAGCTTGGGGCGGTCGAGGGATCCGTCCTCCGCGAGTACGCCGTCGCCGAACTCCGCCACGACCGCCGCCAGTCCAGGCGTGCCCGGTGCGACGACTTCGCGCGCGATCTTGTCGGCGTCCACGATCACCGCGCCGTAGGAGGCCAGCAGCCGCGAGACTTCGCTTTTGCCGGCGCCGATTCCGCCTGTCAGTCCGACCTTCACCATGGGCTCACGCTATACGCAGGCTGCACCCACCCGCCCAGGGAGCACCCGGATCCGAGGTCGCAGGGGCTGGGCCGAGACGCACAGAGCACCCCACGCCCCACCCCGTACGCATCCGGTGTCAGGCGGTTCCGTCGTCCGCTTCGCGTTCCGCCAGGAAGCGTTCGAGTTCGTTGCCGATCTCCTCGGCGGACGGCAGGTCGACCGCTTCCGCCACGAGGTTGCCGCGGGTCTCCGCGCCCGCCACCGCGTCGTACTGGTGCTCCAACCCGCTGACCAGAGCGACGAGTTCTTCATCTCCCTCGGAGATCTGCCGTTCGATCTCTTCCTGGGTGCGGAGCGCCTCGGTGCGCAGGGAGTGTGCGGTGCCGGGCAGGACCAGGCCGGTGGCGGCGGTCACGGCTTCCAGCGCGGTGAGTGCGGCGTCCGGGTAGGGCGACCGGGCGATGTAGTGCGGTACGTGCGCGGCCACACCGAGCACGTCGTGTCCCGCTTCGGCGAGCCGGAACTCGACCAGGGCTTCGGCGCTGCCGGGGACCTTCGCTTCTTCGAAGACGTCGGCGTGGCCGGGCATGAGGTCGGTGCGGTTGCCGTGCGGGGTGATGCCGACGGGGCGGGTGTGCGGGACGCCCATCGGGATGCCGTGGAAGTTGACGGAGAGTCGTACGCCGAGGCGCTCCACCATCTGCCGGACAGCGGCGGCGAACCGCTCCCATTCGACGTCGGGTTCGGGCCCGGAGAGCAGCAGGAAGGGGGCGCCGGTGGTGTCTTCGACGAGCCGCAGTTCGATGCGGGGCGTTTCGTAGTCCGTCCAGCGGTGGCGGTCGAAGGTCAGCAGGGGGCGACGGGCGCGGTAGTCGATGAGCCGGTCGTGGTCGAAGCGGGCGACGACGCGGTGCGGCAGGTCGTCCAGCAACCGTTCGACGATCTGGTCGCCGGTTTCACCTGCATCGATGTAGCCGTCGAAGTGGTACAGCAGCACCAGTCCGGCGGAGTCCTGGGCGGTGATGGCTTCCGCCTCGGCGAGCCCGCTCGGCTCCCATTCGTACAACCCCTGGGGATCCAACACAGTGTCCGCTCCTTCGTGTGTCCGTCCGGGACAACATCCGGCCGGGGTGCCACATTCCCGGTTGTGATCGCGGGCCCGACAGCATCAGGCCAGGATTTCTGCGCCGGCGTGCCATGGCGGACCGCCCTTCCGAATCGTCGGACCGCCGCGCTCCGGTGCCCGGGCATCCGGGGCCCGGGCCAGGGAAGCAACGCGGTCGGCCGGGTCATGGGCGGCCCTGAGTCTCCCACCTTCCGACAGCACGGTGCACCCGCTCGGTCAGGAGGTGCGGCGGGTTGCGGCGTGTGCACCTGCACATCACCCACCGTTCACTCTTCTGAACCATGTCCCCGTTCATGTCCATGCAGGCCCCTTGACGCTCGAACTGCGGCACCCCTAGCTTCTCGACGACCCTCGCGATTCACATTTCCGCCCCACGTTCATATACGGAAAGGCAGATGAATGCGCACCGGACCCCTTCTCACCGCTTCGGCCGCCCTCGCACTGGCCGTCGGCGCGGCCCTGACCGGCACCGCGGGCGCTTCCCCCGCGGGTTCGCCCGCCGTCTCCCCCACCCGCGCGATCGATGTCTCGAACGCGTCGCAGCTCAAGTCCGCCTTGGCGGAGGCGAAGCCCGGCGACACCATCCAGCTCGCCGACGGTACCTACCAAGGCAATTTCAAAACGTCGGCCGCGGGCAGCTCCGGTTCGCGGATCACGCTCACCGGATCGTCCAAGGCGGTCCTCACCGCCGGCGGCGGTTACGGCCTGCACCTGAACGGCGCCTCGTACTGGACGATCAAGGGCATCACCGTCACCGGCGGACAGAAGGGCATCATGATGGACGGCGCGGACGGCGTCGTGATCGACTCGGTGACCGTGCACGATCTGGACATGGAGGGCGTCCACTTCCGTAAGTCCAGCAAGAACGGGGTCATCAAGAACTCGACGATCCGTGACACCGGTAAGGGTGGCAGCGGAATGGGCGAGGGCGTGTACGTCGGCAGCGCGGGCGGCACGGACGATCACAGCGACAACGTTCAGATTCTCGGTAACACCATCGGTCCGGGCGTCGGCGGCGAGAACGTCGATGTGAAGGAAGGGACGACGGGGACGAAGATCGTCGGCAATACCTTCGACGGCAGTGGGCTGACCGGCGCGAACTACGACGACTCCTGGGTCGACGTGAAGGGCAACGACGTCCTGGTCGAGAAGAACACCGGTCGGCACACCAGCAACAACGGCTACGAGACACACTCCCAGGAGTCCGGCTGGGGGTGTGGCACGGTCTTCAAGGGCAACAAGTCCGACCTGAGCGGCGCCTCCGGGGAGGGCCGCTACGGCTTCAACATCACGAACTACGACGCGAAGAAGTGCCCGGTGACGATCGCGGGCGACAACACCGTGACCGGTGGGCGCGGCGTCGCCAACCCCGGTATTCCGGTGGGCTGACCTGCGAGGGCGTCGGCCGACAGAGGCGCCGGGCCGGGTCGACGTACCAGGGCAGCGGCACCGGCCGGTCCCGGGAACGACGAAGGCCCGCCCCGTAAGGGGGCGGGCCTTCGCCTATCGGCTAGTGCCTAGCGGGGAGCTTTTCAGCTCTGGCCGCCGGCCAGCTTCTCGCGGAGCGCGGCCAGGGCCTCGTCCGACGCCAGGGCGCCGGAGTTGTCCGCCGACTCCGAGGAGTACGAGCCGCCGCCGGCGTTGCCGCCGCCAGCGTTGCCGCCACCGGCCGCCGGGGCCGCAGCACCCTCGGCCGCAGCCTGCTCGTCGGCCTCGCGGGACTTGACGACCTGCGCCTGGTGCTGCTCGAAGCGCTGCTGGGCCTCGGCGTACTGGTTCTCCCAGGCCTCGCGCTGGGCCTCGTAGCCCTCCAGCCAGTCGTTGGTCTCGGGGTCGAAGCCCTCGGGGTAGATGTAGTTGCCCTGGTCGTCGTAGGACGCGGCCATGCCGTACAGGGTCGGGTCGAACTCGACCGCCATCGGGTCGGCGCCGAAGGACTCGTTGGCCTGCTTCAGCGACAGCGAGATCCGGCGACGCTCCAGGTCGATGTCGATGACCTTGACGAAGATCTCGTCGTTGACCTGGACGACCTGCTCCGGGATCTCCACGTGGCGCTCGGCCAGCTCGGAGATGTGGACCAGGCCCTCGATGCCCTCGTCGACGCGGACGAACGCACCGAACGGAACGAGCTTGGTGACCTTACCCGGGACGACCTGACCGATCTGGTGGGTCCGGGCGAACTGCTGCCACGGGTCTTCCTGGGTCGCCTTGAGCGACAGGGAGACGCGCTCGCGGTCCATGTCGACGTCGAGGACCTCGACCGTGACCTCCTGGCCGACCTCGACGACCTCGGAGGGGTGGTCGATGTGCTTCCAGGACAGCTCGGAGACGTGGACGAGACCGTCGACGCCGCCCAGGTCCACGAAGGCACCGAAGTTGACGATGGAGGAGACGACGCCGGAGCGCACCTGACCCTTCTGGAGGGTGGTGAGGAAGGTCTGGCGGACCTCGCTCTGGGTCTGCTCCAGCCAGGCACGGCGGGACAGGACCACGTTGTTGCGGTTCTTGTCCAGCTCGATGATCTTGGCCTCGAGCTCCTTGCCCACGTAGGGCTGGAGGTCGCGGACGCGGCGCATCTCGACCAGGGAGGCCGGGAGGAAGCCACGGAGGCCGATGTCGAGGATGAGACCACCCTTGACGACCTCGATGACGGTACCGGTGACGATCCCGTCCTCTTCCTTGATCTTCTCGATCGTGCCCCAGGCACGCTCGTACTGAGCGCGCTTCTTGGACAGGATGAGGCGGCCTTCCTTGTCCTCCTTCTGGAGAACCAGGGCCTCGATCTCGTCACCGACGGCGACGACCTCGTTGGGGTCGACGTCGTGCTTGATCGACAGCTCGCGGCTGGGGATCACGCCTTCGGTCTTGTAACCGATGTCGAGCAGGACCTCGTCCCGGTCGACCTTCACGATGACGCCGTCGACGATGTCGCCGTCGTTGAAGTACTTGATCGTCTCGTCGATCGCGGCGAGGAAGGCTTCCTCGTTACCGATGTCGTTGACCGCAACCTGCGGGGTGGTGGCGGTGGTCTCGGTGCTGCTCGTCATGTGGGAAAGGGCTCCGGTACGGACATTGAAGTCGTAGGTACTGCTACGCCGAGAGCCGTTATCGCTTCTGCACAAGCCGGACAGCGTCAGAGGCGCTTCCCTGGAAGCCCCGCACAGAACGGAGCAACCGAAACGCCTCGAAAACCGAGGGGACATACATACAGATGCGAGCGCGACCTGCTCCGTCTGAGGCGCACAAGCCCGCAGCGCAACTTGTAGCATACGGGGGCAGCCGGGCAGGGTCAATGCGCGAAGCCGCACACCCAGGGCAGAACGCCCGATTACCGGCACGCGTGATGTTCCGCGGGGCCCGGAGGGCCTCGCCGTCCCTACTGCTGCAAGTTCAGCGAAGACTACGACGACGGGCGCGATGAACCAAGAGTACGAGCCGGAGGCGACCCGACGTCATGCCTCGGCAACGGAGAGCAGCCGGGCCAGCCGCGGCTGGTGGGACCGGAACGCCGACGAGTACCAGAGCGAGCACGGCGCGTTCCTCGGGGACGACCGGTTCGTCTGGGGACCGGAGGGGCTGGACGAGGAGCAAGCCGGACTGCTCGGTCCGGCCGAGGGGCTGAAGGGCCTGCGGATCCTGGAGATCGGGGCTGGCGCGGCGCAGTGTGCGCGCTGGCTGGCGGCGCAGGGTGCGCATCCGGTCGCCCTGGATCTCTCGCACCGGCAGTTGCAGCACGCGCTGCGCATCGGGGACGCGGCCGACGGTGCGGCCGCGGGCGGTGTGGAGCTGGTGGAGGCGGACGCGGGGGTGTTGCCGTTCCGGGACGGCGCGTTCGACATGGCGTGTTCCGCGTACGGCGCGATTCCGTTCGTCGCCGATCCGGTGCGGGTCCTGCGCGAGGTGCGGCGGGTGCTGCGGCCGGGCGGGCGGTTCGTGTTCTCGGTGACGCATCCGATCCGCTGGGCGTTCCCGGACGAGCCGGGGCCCGAGGGGCTGTCGGTGGCGGCGTCGTACTTCGACCGGACGCCGTATGTGGAGCAGGACGAGAACGGTCGCGCGGTCTATGTCGAGCATCACCGGACGGTGGGTGACCGGGTGCGGGACGTGGTCGCGGCCGGGTTCCGGCTGGTGGATCTGGTGGAACCGGAGTGGCCGGACGAGAACACGCAGGAGTGGGGCGGCTGGTCGCCGTTGCGCGGGTATCTGATCCCGGGGACGGCGATCTTCGTGTGCGTCGCGGAGTGAGTCCGCGGCGCTGACGGGGGCGGGCCCGGCCGGGTGGCGGGGCGGCAGACTGGGCGGGTGATCCGCGATGACGTACTGAGTCTGCTGCCCGCCCGTTCCGCGCTGCCCGCGCTGCGTGAGGCCCTGGACGGGCCGGGGAGTGCGGTGCTGTGTGCGCCGCCCGGTACGGGCAAGACGACGCTGGTGCCGCTGGAGCTGGCGGGGCTCGTGGGACACGGCCCGCAGCGGCGGGTGCTGGTGGCGGAGCCGCGGCGGATCGCGGCGCGGGCGGCGGCGCGGCGGATGGCGTGGCTGCTGGGGGAACGCGTCGGTGAGCGGGTCGGTTTCACGGTGCGCGGGGAGCGGCGGGTGGGGCCGCGGACCGCCGTGGAGGTGGTGACGACCGGGGTGCTGTTGCAGCGGTTGCAGCGGGATCCGGAGCTGGCGGGCGTCGACGTGGTGATGCTGGACGAGTGCCATGAGCGGCATCTGGACGCGGACACGGCGGCGGCGTTCCTGCTGGATGTGCGGGCGGCGCTGCGGCCGGAGCTGCGGTTGGTGGCGGCGTCGGCGACGACGGACGCGGCGGGGTGGGCGGCGCTGCTGGGCGGCGCGGAGGGACCGGCTCCGGTGGTGACGGCGGCGGGCACCTCCCACGAGGTGGAGGTCGTGTGGGCGCCGCCGGAGCGTCCGGTGCGGCCGGCGCACGGGATGCGGGTGGATCCGGCGCTGCTGACGCATGTGGCGGGGGTGGTGCGGCGGGCGCTGCGGGAGCGGTCCGGCGATGTGCTGTGTTTTCTGCCGGGCGCCGGGGAGATCGGGCGGGTCGCGGGGCTGCTGGCCGGGGTGGACGCGGAGGTGTGGCAGGTCCACGGGCGGGCTCCGGCGGAGGTGCAGGACGCGGTGCTGGCCGGGGGTGACGGGGTGCGCCGGGTGGTGCTGGCGACGGCGGTCGCGGAGTCCAGTCTGACGGTGCCGGGGGTCCGCGTGGTGGTGGACTGCGGGCTGGCGCGGGTGCCGCGGACGGATCATGCGCGGGGTCTGGGGGCGCTGGCGACGGTGCGGGCATCGCGCGCCGCGGCCCGGCAGCGGGCCGGGCGGGCCGGGCGTGAGGCGCCGGGGGCGGTGTATCGCTGCTGGTCGGAGGGGGAGGACGGGCGGTTGCCGCGGTTCCCCGACCCGGAGATCAAGGTGGCGGAGCTGTCAGCGTTCGCGTTGCAGGTGGCGTGCTGGGGCGATCCGTCGGCGGCGGGGCTGGCGTTGCTGGATGCGCCGCCCGCGGGGGCGATGGCGGCGGCGCGGGAGGTGCTGGGCGCGGTCGGTGCGGTGGATGCGGACGGCCGGGTGACGGAGCGGGGGCGGCGGTTGGCGCGGCTGGGGGTGCCGCCGCGGTTGGCGCGGGCGTTGCTGGACGGCGCGCGGGAGGTGGGGGTGCGGCCGGCGGCCGAGGTGGTGGCGTTGTTGAGCGAGGAGCCGCCACGGTCGTACGGGGACGATCTGGCGGCCGCGTGGCGGCAGGCGCGGCGGGGCGGTGATGCGTATGCCGGGCGGTGGCGGCAGGAGGCGCGCCGGTTGGCGTCGGCGGTGACGGGGCTCGGGCCGGAGGGCATCGGGGAGGCGAAGGCGGGGGCCGCCGGGCGCTCCGGTGGTGTCGGGGACGACGATGCGGTGGCCGGGCTGGTGGCGGCGTTGGCGTTCCCGGAGCGGGTGGCGCGGGCGCGGGGCGCCGGGAGTTTTCTGATGGCGTCGGGGACGCGTGCGGAGACGGCCGAGGCCGGTTCGCGGTTGCGGGAGGCGCGGTGGCTGGCGGTCGCGGTGGCGGACCGTCCGGTGGCGGCGGCGTCCGCGCGGGTGCGGCTGGCGGCGGTGATCGACGAGGCGACGGCGGTCGCGGCGGCGGGGGCGCTGTCCTCGCGGGGCGCGGAGGTCCGGTGGGCGGACGGCGATGTCGTGGCGCGGGAGGTGGCGCGGCTGGGGGCGATCGAGCTGGTGGCGCGTCCGCTCCCGGCGCCGGATGCGGGGGCGGTGCGGGCGGCGGTGGCGGAGGGGCTGCGGCGGGAGGGGGTCGGGCTGTTGCGCTGGTCGGCGGGGGCGGTGGCGTTGCGGCAGCGGATGGCCTTTCTCCACGGGGAGTTGGGGGAGCCGTGGCCGGATGTGTCGGATGCGGCGCTGCTGGAGCGGGCCGGGGAGTGGCTGGGTGTGGAGCTGGGCCGGGCGCGGCGGCGGGCGGATCTGGAGCGGGTCGACGCGGGGGCGGCGCTGGGGCGGCTGCTGCCGTGGGCTTCCGGTGCGGCGGTGCGCTTCGACGAGCTGGCGCCGGAGCGGATCGAGGTGCCGAGCGGTTCGCGGGTGCGGGTCGACTACAGCGGTGCGCAGCCGGTGCTGGCGGTGAAGGTGCAGGAGATGTTCGGGCAGCAGGAATCGCCGCGGGTGGCGGACGGGCGGGTGCCGGTCCTGGTCCATCTGCTCTCCCCCGCCGGGCGTCCGGCGGCGGTGACGGCGGATCTGGCCTCCTTCTGGCGGGAGGGTTACCGATCGGTGCGGGCGGAGCTGCGGGGCCGTTATCCGAAGCATCCGTGGCCCGAGGATCCGTCGGCGGCCGAGCCGACGCGGTACACGACGGCGCGGCTGAAGAGGGAGCGGGGCTGAGGGTCCGGGTGGGGTGTCGGGGCGGGTTGGAGACGGGTGACGGGGCCTGGCCGAGAGGCCGGATCTGAGGGGCGCGGATCTTCGCGGTGGAGGTCAATTCGTAGGCGTCGCGGGCTCGTTCAGCTCTGTTGTCACCTTACGGTCCGCCACTGACAACGGGCCGTGCGGTGGGCGGCGGGCCGGTCGGGCGGGGGCGGCGGGCGCGGGCCTCCAGGGTGAGGCTGAGGGCGAGGAGTGAGGCGCCGAGGGCGAGGAAGCCCCAGGGGAGGTAGCTGGTGAGGAGGAGGACCAGGGTGCGCTGGGAGGAGACGAGGGCGACGACGGCGTCGACGTAGTCGGGGCGCATCTTGACGTGTCCGGCGAAGGCGGTGACCTTGCCGCCGCCGGGGAGGAGGTCGCCGCCGCGCAGCTCCTCCTGGTGGATCTCCTCACCGTTGACGGGGGCGCCGGTGACGGGGTCGACCCAGAACATGCGCTTGGTGGTGTACCAGCGGGTGGTGCCCATCTTGCGGACGGAGTCCGCGGTGACGCCCTTGACCGGCAGTTTCTTGGGCAGCGGGACCTTGGTCCAGGGGATGGTCTGCTCGAAGTAGTAGACCTCGAGACCGTGGAAGGTGCGGGTGCCCCTGTAGTGGATGGGGGCGGCGGCGCGGGTCTGCGGGTCGTAGTAGGAGTAGTCGCGCTTCTCCACGAGGAACGGCCACTTGTACTCGATGCCGTCGCGGCGGACGGTGTCGCCGTCGACGCTCTCGCCGGTGGCGTGGACCGGTTCCTGGCTGTGGGCGTCGAAGATGTAGCGCTCGGGGATCTGGGAGACCATTTTGCCGTCGGGTCCGGCGACGTAGGTGAGCGCGTCCCAGACGACGACGTCGCGGTCGGCGGTCCGTTCGATGCGGTCGGCGGCGGCGACGTTGCCCTTGAGGGTCTGGACGACGGTGAGCTTGGGGACCTTCTTGGCCTTCATGGTGCCGTAGTCGACGAGGGTGGCGGGCTCGGCGACGAGGACGGTGTCCTGGTACTGGCTGGGCGGGACCTTCGCGAGGCGCGGGAAGGCGTACCAGCGCAGCAGCGGGGAGAGCGCGGTGAAGAAGACCGCGACGGCGAGGAGTATCAGGCTGGCTTTGCGGCGCATGGCGGTGCGTCCCTTCCCTTGCGGGGTGTGCGGCGTCCTGGCCGTCAGGGGTGTGCGGGGACGGTGGTCCGCAGCGGCTTGGGGGAGGTGGTGCCGCCGGGGGCGCCGATCGCCGTGATGGTGAGGACGAGGAGGAGCGCGGCGGCGAGGCCGGCGGCGGCTGCGGTGAGGGCGCGCATGGGCGGCTCCCGGAGAGCTGATGCTTCGTCAGGGAGGGGGCACCGTAGCAACGGGCGGCCGAGATGAGAACACGTGACACCGCCGCCCTGCCCGGGGTGGGCGGGGCGGCGGCGGTGGCGCGGTGGTGGTCAGGCGGTGGGCGCGGTGACCTTCAGTTCGAGGGTGAGGACGGCGCCGTCGGCGGTGGTGAGGCGGAGCCGGTAGGTGCCGGGGTGGTCGGCGTCGGTGAAGATCTCCGGCAGTTTCAGCAGGCCGTCGGCGTCGGTGGTGAGGTCGGTGAGGGTGCGCTGCGGGGTGTCGGTGGCCGCGCCGGTGGCCTGCGGGTCGGTGAAGGACGGTCCGGCGGTGTTCGGGGCCGGGTGGTCGGGGTCGTCGGTGACCATGGTGGCGGTGACCGGGACGCCCGCGGCGGCCTTGCCCCGGAAGCCGGCCCTGATCTCGATGCGGTCGGCGGCGAAGCTGTCGCCCGCGGTCACGGTCAGCTCCTCGTCCGAGGTGCGGGTGAGGGTGTCGGCCTTGGGGGCGGGCGGCGCCGCGACGGTGGCGGCGAAGTCGACGGGCGGGACGGTGCGGCCGACGGCGGTGGCGCGGACGGTGAAGGTGCCGGTGGTCTTGCCCGCGCGCAGCGCCGGGGCGGTGGCCAGGCCGTCCTTGCCGGTGGTGACGGTGACGGTGGTGGCGTCGTCCGGGAAGCGGGCGTCGGTGGTACCGGTGATCGTGAAGCGTACGGGGGCGTCGGCGACGGGCTTGCCCGCGCCGTCCTTGGCGCGTACCTGGGGCGGGGTGGTGAAGGTGTTGCCCGTGGTGGCGGTGAGGTCCTTGTCGCCGGTCCGCTCGAGGGCGGTGAGGGGCGCGGGGGTGGTGGGCTCGGTCGGGTCGGTGGGGGGCGGGGTGCCGCCGCCGGTGCCGGTGTCGCCCGTGCCGCCGGTTCCGCCGGTTCCGCCGGTGGACCCTGTGCCGCCGGTTCCGCCGGTCGAGCCCGTGCCGCCGGTACCGCCCGAAGTGCCGCCCGAAGAGGGGCCGTTGGTGTCCGCTCCCCCGCCCGGGCGGCTCTCCTCGTGTTCCTTACCGGTGTTCTTGCCGGGGCTCTTCGGGCCGCCCTTCGCGCCGTCCGGGGTGCGGCCGGGCTTCGCCGGTGCGCCCCCGCCGCGGCTGACGGTGCCGCCGGAGGTGCCGCCGCGGCGCTGGACGGGCAGCACGCCCGTACCGTCCGGGACCTCGTGGGTGCCCTTGCGGTAGAAGGCGTACCAGGACAGGACGGTGCGCAGATAGTCCTCGGAGTGGTTGTAGCCGAGGACGGCGCGGTCCAGGTCGCGGGCGAGGGAGAGGTCGCGGTCGGCGCCGCAGAGGTAGTGGCCGGCGGCGAGCGCGGCGTCGAAGATGTTGTTGGGGTCCTTCTTGCCGTCGCCGTTGCCGTCGGCGCCCCATCCGGTGCCGTCCGGGCCGCCCTGGGACCAGGTCGACGGGATGAACTGCATCGGGCCCACGGCGCGGTCGTGGGTGCGGTCGCCGTCGTAACGCCCCTGGTCCGTGTCGGTGATACGGGCGAAGCCCTTGCCGTTGAGTTGGGGGCCGAGGATGGGCCGCAGGGTGGTGCCCTCGGCGTCGACGGCGCCGCCGCGCGCCTGGCCGGATTCCACCTTGCCGATCGCGGCGAGCAGTTGCCACGGCAGCCGGCAGCCGGGGGCGCTGACGGCGATGCTCGCCTCCGCCTTCCGGTACGCGGCCAGCACGGTGGCGGGGATTCCGGCCTCGGCGGGCCCGATGGCGACCGGAGCGCCGGGCTTCTTCCGCGAGCCGGCGGGCGGTACGGGGCTGTCGAGGGGCGGCAGGTCCGTGTAGTAGGGCGAGTCGCCGTCGACGGTGGAGTCGGCGGGCGGCTGCGGGGTGCGGTCCGGTGCCGCCTGGGCGCGGTCGACGGCGCCCGGCGCCTGAGAGGCCGTCAGGGCGGCCACCACCAGGGCTGCGACAGCGGCCGACCCGGCCCCTCGGCGGAGCCGTCGCCCGAACGTGGCTGCCATGCGTGCCTCCTCCTCCGCGGTGAACCGCCGCGCCGGAGCCGCCGTTGCGTGCTCCGTTGCGCGCCGACGCACGTGACACTACGACACCTGGGGAGGCACATCTACCGCCATCATCGGCCGAGATGGTGAACCGTATCCGTCGGGAAAAGACACTTACCGTTCACTCTCGGGCATTCCCCGGGCGGCCCCGCCGATGCCCGAGAGGGCGGGCGGCGGCGATGCCCGTTCCGCTCCCCCGCCCGGTCCGGATCTCCGCGGTGGGCACCGGGAGTTGAGGTGCCGGCGCCGCGCGCCCGGGTCTCGCCTTTCGCCACCGGATATGCGCCGAGGCCGTACGCAGTGGGCGTACGGCCCCGTGCCGCCGCGCACGTCTCCGCCGCTCTCCGGGCGGACGGTCACGCACCCGCCGGACCGTCACCCTCCTCGGGACGAGAAATCGTGGTCTCCGACCGGCTCATCACGGCACCGGTATCGGGGAGGAATGCTTGCTGTCATGGATTATTCGCTCGTAGGTGAGCTGGTATCCCTCGTTTTTCAGGGCGAAATTCAGCAGGGCGGTGGACCAGTCGTCGAACAAGGAGAAAGTGCGGTCCACGATGAGCCTCGCCCGCTCGCGTTGTACGGCATCGAGCTGCGGGAGGCCGGAATTCTCGATCTCCGGAGATTTGATGCTGTGCGACGCCTCCGCGAGATAATGCGGAGTGCCGAAGAAGTCGCATTCCTCGCCGTTTTGCAGGGTAATTCCCTGGCAGTGCTCGAAGATCGTCACGGAGACGGCTTCGATGGACTCGACCATCGCGAACACGGCGTACGTCGGAGCGTCGGCGGCCATTTCGGTCAGTCCGAGGCAGAGGCGCCGGGAGTGCTGGAAGTCCGCTCCCCACAGCACCCGCGACGCGTCGGAGAGGGGCATGTGGCCGTCCGCCCCGAGCTTGGCGAGGTCGGTGAGCATCCACTGCCAGTGGAAGTCCTCCTCGTAGGTGTGGGCGTTGAGCAGTTCCTGCAGAGGGTCGAGCTCGCCCGCCTCGGAATTCTTGCGGAAGACGTACTTGTTCAGGTCGGAATAGCCCATGATGAACGGCACGACGCTCGGAGCCCAGGCGAGGCGCTTGCCCCCGGGCAGCGTTTCGTCGGCCAGAAGCCGGGTGAAAAAGTCGTGATCCTCGTACCGCTTGCGTTGCTCTTCGATGTATCGGATGACTTCCTGCATGTTCGTCTCCGGAGTCCGCAAGAGTGCCGGCGGACCGGATGAATCCTCACCTGCCGGCACGGCGCGTAGGTGTCGCACCTATAGAACACGACGGCTTTCACGGGCGGGAGGTTCCAGAAATTCTCCGGCCGTCGCCGATCGCCGGGGAAATTCATGGTCCTGTCCGTCGAGGGTGCCCCGCAGGAGCGGACTTCGGGTCGGAAGAGCTACGGGTCCGTCGGCCACGGGGACGGCGCTCCCGTGGCCGGCGGTCCGTCAGTGGGCGGCCGACTCCCAGTCCGCGCCGACGCCGATGGAGACGTCCAGCGGGGCGCGCAGCTCGACCGCGTCGGCCATCTCGCGGCGGAGCAGCTCCTCGACCTGCTTGCGCTCGCCGGGGGCCACCTCGACCACGATTTCGTCGTGCACCTGGAGCAGCATCCGGGACGTCAGCCCGGCGGCCCGCAGCGCCTCGTCGACCTTCAGCATCGCGATCTTGACGATGTCGGCGGCGGTGCCCTGGATCGGGGCGTTCAGCGCCATCCGCTCGGCCATCTCGCGGCGCTGGCGGTTGTCGCTGTTGAGGTCGGGGAGGTAGCGGCGGCGGCCGAGGATCGTCTCGGTGTAGCCCGTGGCGCGGGCCTCCTCCACCACGCGCTGGAGGTAGTCCCGCACGCCGCCGAACCGCTCGAAGAAGTTGTCCATCAGCCTGCGGGCCTCGTCCGGCTGGATGCCCAGCTGCTGCGAGAGGCCGAACGCCGACAGGCCGTACGCCAGGCCGTAGGACATCGCCTTGATCTTGCGGCGCATCTCCGGGTCGACCTCGTCCTTGGCGACGGAGAAGACGTGCGAGGCGACGGTGGTGTGCAGGTCCTCGCCGGAGGTGAACGCCTCGATCAGGCCCTCGTCCTCGGAGAGGTGGGCCATCACCCGCAGCTCGATCTGGCTGTAGTCGGCGGTCAGCAGGGTGTCGTACCCCTCGCCGACGACGAAGCTGCGGCGGATGGCGCGGCCCTCGTCGGTGCGGACCGGGATGTTCTGGAGGTTGGGGTCGGTCGAGGAGAGACGGCCGGTGGCGGCGACGGTCTGGTTGAAGGTGGTGTGGATGCGGCCGTCCGCGGCGATGGTCTTGATCAGGCCCTCGACCGTGGCGCGCAGCTTGGACTGCTCGCGGTGGCGCAGCATGATCACCGGGAGTTCGTTCTCGGTCTGGGCGGCGAGCCAGGCGAGGGCGTCGGCGTCGGTGGTGTAGCCGGTCTTGGTCTTCTTCGTCTTCGGCAGGCCCAGCTCGCCGAAGAGGACTTCCTGGAGCTGCTTGGGCGAGCCGAGGTTGAACTCGTGGCCCGCTGCGGCGTGCGCCTCCTGGACGGCCTGCTGCACCGCGCCGGCGAACTGCTGCTCCATCCGCTCCAGCCAGCCGCGGTCGGCGGCGATGCCGTCGCGCTCCATACGGGCCAGCAGGGCGCTGGTGGGCAGCTCGACGTCGCGCAGCAGCTCGGCGGCGCCGACCTCCGCGAGGCGGGTCTCGAAGGCGGCGCCGAGATCCAGCACCGTACGGGCCTTGGCCATCAGGGCGTCGGCCTCGGCCTCCTCGTCGGCGCCGAAGGCCAGCTGGCCGCCCGCCTCGGCGGCCGGGGCGAGATCGCGGCCGAGGTATTCGACCGAGAGGGCGTCGAGGGCGAAGGAGCGGCGGCCGGGCTTGACGAGGTAGGCGGCGAGCGCGGTGTCCATCGTGACGCCGTCGATCTGCCAGCCGTGCTCGCCGAAGACCCGCATCAGGCCCTTGGCGTTGTGCATGACCTTGGGGCGGTCGGCGGCGGCGCTCCAGGCGGCGAATGCCTGCTCGTCGGCCTCGTCGAGCTGCGCCGGGTCGAACCAGATCGCCGGTCCGCCGGCGGTGGCCAGCGCGATCTCGGCGACGCTGCCGCTGCCCAGGGACCAGACGTCGACGGTGGAGACGCCCAACGGGCCGGTGCCGTGCTCGGCGAGCCAGGGGGCCAGCTCACCGGCGGCGGCGACGGTGCCGTCGACCTCGACGCCGGCGGCCGCGGCGGCCTCCTCGACACCCTGGTCGGCGCCCGGGTCGACGGCGTGCAGCCGGTCGCGCAGGCCCTGGTTACGGATCTCCAGGCCGTTGAGGAACGCGGTGAGCTTCTCGCGGTCGTACGCCTCGCGGACCAGCGCGCCGGGGCCGCAGGGCAGCTCCACGTCGCGGACCATCTCCGTCAGCCGGCGGTTGAGCTTGACGGACTCCAGGTGGTCCCGGAAATTCTGGCCCGCCTTGCCCTTGACCTCCTCGGCCCGCTCCACCAGCTCGGCGAAGGAACCGAACTGGTTGATCCACTTCGCGGCGGTCTTCTCGCCGACGCCGGGGATGCCGGGGAGGTTGTCCGACGGGTCGCCGCGCAGCGCCGCGAAGTCCGGGTACTGGGCCGGGGTGAGGCCGTACTTCTCGAAGACCTTCTCCGGGGTGAAGCGCGTCAGCTCGGAGACGCCCTTGGTGGGGTAGAGGACCGTGACGTCGTCGGTCACGAGCTGGAAGGAGTCGCGGTCGCCGGTGACGATGGAGACGGCGAAGCCCTCGGCGGTGGCCTGCCGGGTGAGCGTGGCGATGACGTCGTCGGCCTCGAAGCCCTCGACGGCGAAGCGCTTGACGTGCATCGCGTCCAGCAGCTCGCCGATCAGCTCGACCTGGCCCTTGAACTCGTCGGGCGTCTTGGAGCGGTTCGCCTTGTAGTCGGGGAACTCCTCGGAGCGCCAGGTCTTGCGGGAGACGTCGAAGGCCACCGCGAAATGGGTGGGCGCCTCGTCACGCAGGGTGTTCGCGAGCATGGACGCGAAGCCGTAGATCGCGTTGGTCGGTTGCCCCGTGGCGGTGGTGAAATTCTCCACGGGCAGGGCGAAGAACGCCCGGTAGGCCATGGAGTGCCCGTCCATCAGGAGCAGGCGGGGACGGTCGTCCCCCGCCGCTGCGGTGCCGGTCGTTTCGCTCTTCTTCGCTGCCTTTGCTGCCACGCCCCCGATCCTGCCACGCCCCACCGACAATCCCCGCCGCGCCGGGGACCGGCGGGCCGGGGCCGGGCCCCCGCACGCCGCCGCCGGGCGGGCCGGGGTACGGGAGCGGCGACCGTCCGTAGCAGGTGACGGCGGCGGCGCGGGAGTTTTCCACAGGGCCGGGCCCCGCTCCCGCGGCGCCGTCCACAGGCCCCTGCCCGCCCGCCGCGGTCCATGACAGGATCGGATGTGCACGGCAACGATCCGGCCCGGCCCGTGCGCCGGGTGGCACACGGCTCAAGGGAGAGCGCCATGGCAGGCAAGCCGCCCGCATCCGACCCGGTACAGGACGCGCCCGAGGTCGGCGCACCAGAGCACTCCGCCGTCGGCATCCCGGCGATCACCAACGCGCTGCGCATCTCGCAGCAGCAGATGGGTGTGCGCCGGACGGCCCTGACGCTGCTGCGCGTCAACCAGAAGAGCGGCTTCGACTGTCCCGGCTGCGCCTGGCCGGAGGGCGAGCAGCGGCACACCGCGGAGTTCTGCGAGAACGGCGCCAAGGCCGTCGCGGAGGAGGCGACGCTGCGACGCGTCACCCCGGAGTTCTTCGCCGCACACCCCGTCGCGGACCTCGCCGACCGCAGCGGCTACTGGCTCGGCCAGCAGGGCCGGCTGACCCACCCCATGTACCTCGCCGAGGGCGCCGAGCACTACGAGCCGGTCTCCTGGGAGCGCGCCTTCGACATCCTGGGCGAGGAGCTGACCGCCCTCGAATCGCCCGACGAGGCGGTCTTCTACACCTCCGGCCGCACCAGCAACGAAGCGGCTTTCCTCTTCCAGCTGTTCGCCCGCGAGTTCGGCACGAACAACCTCCCCGACTGCTCCAACATGTGCCACGAGTCGTCCGGCTCGGCGCTGACCGAGACGCTGGGCGTCGGCAAGGGCAGCGTGCTGCTGGAGGACCTCTACAAGGCCGACCTGATCATCGTCGCCGGGCAGAACCCGGGGACCAACCACCCCCGGATGCTGACCGCGCTGGAGAAGGCGAAGGCCGAGGGCGCGCGGATCATCTCCGTCAACCCGCTGCCCGAGGCCGGTCTGGAGCGGTTCAAGAACCCGCAGACGCCGCGCGGTCTGGCGGGCGGCGGCACCGCGCTGACCGACCTCTTCCTCCAGGTGCGCATCGGCGGCGACCAGGCGCT
Source organism: Streptomyces sp. NPDC029159 (assembly GCF_055564055.1). Lineage (NCBI taxonomy): Bacteria > Bacillati > Actinomycetota > Actinomycetes > Kitasatosporales > Streptomycetaceae > Streptomyces > Streptomyces sp. NPDC029159. The sequence continues at coordinate 74,212 of NZ_JBVHWT010000010.1, read as the reverse complement.
CTTCCGTGCCCTGTGCCGCGGGGTCCTGGAGGCCGAGGGCGCGCTGGACCAGGAGTTCATCGACGCGCACACCCACGGCTTCGAGGAGTTCGCGGCCGCCGCGCGCGCGGCCGACCCTAAGGAGACGCTGCGCGCCACCGGGCTGCGCCAGGAGGAGATCGATGCGGCGCTGGAGATGGTGCTCGCCTCGCGGCGCACCATCGTGTGCTGGGCGATGGGCCTGACGCAGCACAAGCACTCGGTGCCCACCATCCGTGAGGTCGTCAACTTCCTGCTGCTGCAGGGCAACGTCGGCCGCCCCGGCGCCGGGGTGTGCCCGGTGCGCGGGCACAGCAACGTCCAGGGCGACCGCACCATGGGCATCTTCGAGCGGCCCGCGCCCGAGTTCCTCGACGCCCTGGAGAAGGAGTTCGGGTTCGCCCCGCCCCGGGAGCACGGCTACGACGTCGTCCGGGCCATCCGGGCGCTGCGCGACGGCGACGCCAAGGTGTTCTTCGCGATGGGCGGCAACTTCGTCTCCGCCACCCCCGACACCGACGTCACCGAGGCGGCGGTGCGCCGCGCCCGGCTGACGGTGCACGTCTCCACCAAGCTGAACCGCTCGCACGCGGTGACCGGCGCGCGGGCGCTGATCCTGCCGACGCTGGGCCGTACGGAGCGCGATGTGCAGGGCGGCGCCGAGCAGTTCGTGACGGTCGAGGACTCCATGGGGATGGTGCACGCCTCCCGGGGGCGGCTGGCGCCGGCCGGTCCGCAGCTGCTGTCGGAGACCGCGATCGTGGCCCGGATGGCCCGCCGCGTCCTGGGCGAGCGGAGCGGTACGCCGTGGGAGGAGTTCGCCCGCGACTACGGGACGATCCGGGACCGCATCGCCCGGGTCATCCCCGGCTTCGAGGACTTCAACGCCAAGGTCGCCCGCCCCGGCGGCTTCACGCTGCCGCACGCCCCCCGGGACAGCCGCAGCTTCCCCACCGCCACCGGGAAGGCCAACTTCACCGCGGCGCCCGTGGAGTATCCCCACGTCCCCGAGGGCCGGTTGCTGCTCCAGACGCTGCGCTCGCACGACCAGTACAACACCACGATCTACGGCCTCGACGACCGCTACCGCGGCATCAAGAACGGCCGCCGGGTCGTGCTGCTGCACCCCGAGGACGCCCGGGAGCACGGCTTCGCCGACGGCTCCTACGCCGATCTGGTCAGTGAGTGGACGGACGGCAGCGAGCGGCGCGCGCCCGGGTTCCGGGTGGTGCACTACCCGACGGCGCGGGGCTGCGCGGCCGCGTACTACCCCGAGACCAATGTGCTCGTCCCGCTCGACCACACCGCCGACACCAGCAACACCCCGGCGTCGAAGTCCGTGGTGATCCGGCTGGAGCGGCCGCAGGACGACGGAGCTGCCGGGGCCGCGGAGGGGTGACCCCGTGCCCGGCGGTGCCGGGGCGGGCTGATAGGAACATCCGGATCACCGACGAGCACGGGCGAGCGAACGGAGCGAGCACTTGGGCGCGCAGCAGACCACCACGTTTCCGCAGGAGGTCCTGGACCGGTGGGCCGGGCTCGGCCTCGACCTCCCGGCGCTCTTCTCCGCCGGGAACCTCGGCAGCCGGATGGGCGTGCAGGTCCTGGAGGCCGGGCCGGACCGCGTCGTCGGCACCATGCCGGTCGAGGGCAACACCCAGCCGTACGGGCTGCTGCACGGCGGGGCGTCCGCGGTGCTGGCGGAGACGCTGGGCTCGGTCGGTGCGATGCTGCACGGCGGTCCGTCGAAGCTGGCCGTCGGTGTGGACCTGAACTGCACCCACCACCGCGGTGTCCGCTCGGGCCTGGTCACCGGCGTCGCCACCCCGGTGCACCGGGGCCGCTCCACCGCGACGTACGAGGTCGTGATCAGCGACGAGGCGGACAAGCGGGTCTGCACCGCGCGGCTGACCTGCATGCTCCGGGACGCCCCCGCGGACGCCTACCGCGGCTGAGCCCACGGCCGGGCGGCGCCGATCCGTCCGCACCGCCCGGCCCGGCACCGCCCGCCGGATACGCGTGTGGCCCCGTACCGGCGGACGGTACGGGGCCACACGGCGGACGGGCCGGGCTACTGCCCCGGCTGGTCCTTCTGCTTCTTCTCCTCGGCGTCCTCGATGACCGCCTCGGCGACCTGCTGCATCGAGAGCCTGCGGTCCATCGACGTCTTCTGGATCCAGCGGAACGCGGCGGGTTCGGTCAGCCCGTACTGCGTCTGCAGGATGCTCTTCGCGCGGTCGACCAGCTTGCGGGTCTCCAGCCGCTGGGTGAGGTCGGCGACCTCCTTCTCCAGCGTCCTCAGCTCGGTGAAGCGGCTGACGGCCATCTCGATGGCCGGGACGACGTCGCTCTTGGAGAACGGCTTGACGAGGTACGCCATCGCGCCCGCGTCCCGGGCGCGCTCCACCAGCTCGCGCTGGGAGAAGGCGGTCAGCATCAGGACGGGTGCGATGCTCTCCTCGGCGATGCGCTCGGCGGCGGAGATGCCGTCCAGGATCGGCATCTTCACATCGAGGATGACCAGATCGGGGCGGTGCTCGCGGGCCAGCTCGACGGCTTTCTGCCCGTCACCGGCCTCACCGACGACGGTGTAGCCCTCTTCCTCCAGCATCTCTTTGAGGTCGAGACGGATGAGGGCCTCGTCCTCGGCGATCACGACGCGCGTGGTCAGCGGCGGGACGTGCGGCCGGTCGTCATCGGCGGCGGGCTGCTCGGGCTCGGCGGCGCTCACGGGTCTCCTCGTTCAGGCAGGTGGTGCCCCTTTAGCCTACCCAGCTCCTGTATGGTGGGAGCACGACGGGGGCTTCTCAGCCTTCGATTCCCAAGGCCCTGGTACCCCAACCGGTTAGAGGGACGGTGCTCAAACCACCGACAGTGTGGGTTCGAATCCCACCCAGGGCACTTCGCCTCATTTTCGAAGGCCGGACCTCGCTCGGCCGATCGGTGATCTTCACCCGTCATGGTGATCGCACCCCGCCGCCCCCTTCTCCAGGCCCCGGCGCTCCCCGTTCCGTATGACGTCCGCGTACGTGCCCCGTCGCCGGTGACGGCAGACAGAGGGCCGAAGCGCTGACAGGAACGGCAGTCAGAACCTCGGCCCGGCATCAACGCCCGCGCACGGGCGGCTGTTTCCTCCGGTGGAGCGGCAAAACCCCTACTCCCCGCCGTCGTCCTCGCCGATGCGGTGGACGCGGACGAGGTTGGTGGAGCCGGGGACCCCGGGCGGGGAACCGGCGGTGATGATCACCAGGTCGCCCCGCTCGCAGCGGCCGATCTTCAGCAGCTGCTCGTCGACCTGCGCGACCATCTCGTCGGTGGATTCGACCATCGGGCCGAGGAAGGTCTCCACACCCCAGGTGAGGTTGAGCTGCGAGCGGGTCGCCGGGTCGGGGGTGAAGGCGAGCAGCGGGATGGGTGAGCGGTAGCGGGAGAGGCGGCGGACGGTGTCGCCGGACTGCGTGAAGGCGACGAGGAACTTCGCGCCGAGGAAGTCGCCCATCTCGGCTGCCGCGCGGGCGACGGCGCCGCCCTGGGTGCGGGGCTTGCTGCGGTCGGTCAGCGGCGGCAGCCCCTTGGCGAGGAGGTCCTCCTCGGCCGCCTCCACGATGCGGCTCATGGTGCGGACGGTCTCGGTGGGGTGCTTCCCCACGCTCGTCTCGCCGGAGAGCATCACCGCGTCCGTGCCGTCGATGACGGCGTTGGCGACGTCGGACGCCTCGGCGCGGGTGGGCCGGGAGTTGTCGATCATCGAGTCGAGCATCTGGGTGGCGACGATGACCGGCTTGGCGTTGCGCTTGGCCAGCTTGACGGCGCGCTTCTGGACGACCGGTACGGCCTCCAGCGGCATTTCGACGCCGAGGTCGCCGCGCGCGACCATGATGCCGTCGAAGGCGGCGACGATGTCGTCGATGACCTCGACCGCCTGCGGCTTCTCGACCTTGGCGATGACGGGGAGGAAGCGGCCCTCCTCGCGCATGATGCGGTGGACGTCCTCGATGTCGCGGCCGCTGCGGACGAAGGAGAGGGCGATGAGGTCGGCGCCGGTGCGCAGCGCCCAGCGGAGGTCCTCCTCGTCCTTGTCGGAGAGGGCGGGGACGGAGACGGCGACGCCGGGGAGGTTGAGGCCCTTGTGGTCGGAGACCATGCCGCCCTCGACGACCCGGGTGTGGATGCGGGGGCCGTCGACGCCGGTGACCTCCAGGGTGACCTTGCCGTCGTCGACGAGGATGCGTTCGCCGGTGGTGACGTCGGCGGCGAGGCCGTCGTAGGTGGTGGAGCAGAGATGGCGGTCGCCCTCCACGGAGGGGTCGACGGTGATGTCGAACGTGTCGCCGCGTTCGAGAAGTACGGGCCCTTCGCGGAAGCGGCCCAGGCGGATCTTCGGGCCTTGAAGGTCGGCGAGGACGCCGACGCTGCGGCGGGTCGCCTCGGATGCCTCGCGGACCCGTGTGTAACGCGCCTCGTGATCGGCGTAGGTGCCGTGGCTGAGGTTGAGGCGTGCGATGTCCATGCCGGCGTCGACGAGGGCTTTGATCTGCTCGTACGTGTCGGTGGCCGGTCCCAGTGTGCAAACGATTTTTGCTCGGCGCATGGGGCGACCCTATGCCGTACCCACTGGTAGAGAAGGGTGGTGCGATGGCGGCTCAACGACCGCTGGTTTAAAGGTTGTTGACGAGTACGGAAATGCGCGGCCCGCCGCTCCGATGAGCGGCGGGCCGTGGTGTTCGGAGCTTGTATGGCGTGACGTCAGCTCTGCTGGGCGGGTGCCGCGTGGGGCGGGGCGGCCGTCGCGGGGGTGGTGGGGTGCGGGAGGCCGAAGGTGGTGAAGGCGGTGCGGTCGGGGAGCGGGTAGGGGGTGGTGCCGGTCAGGGAGTTGAGGATGGTGGCGCTGCGCCAGGCGGCGAGGCCGAGGTCGGGGGTGCCGACGCCGTGGCTGTGGCGTTCGGCGTTCTGGACGTGGACGGAGCCGGTGACCGCGGGGTCGAGGACGAGGCGGTGCTCGGCGTCGACGCGGGGGCGGCCGGCGGCGTCGCGGCACAGGTACGGGTCGAGGGCGGCGAGGAGGGTGTCGAGGCGGCGTTCGCGGTAGCCGGTGGCGAGGACGACGGCGTCGGTGGTCAGCCGGGTGCGGCTGTTCTGCTCGGCGTGGGCGAGGTGGAGTTCGACGCCGCCGCCGGGGGCCCGGTCGGCGGCCTCCACCTGGACACCGGGGGTGAGGACCGCGTCCGGCCAACCGCCGTGCAGGGTGCGGCGGTAGAGCTCGTCGTGGACGGCGGCGAGGGTGTCGTGGTCGATGCCCTTGTAGAGCTGCCACTGGCCGGGGACGAGGGCGTCGCGGACCGGTTCGGGCAGGGCGTGGAAGTAGCGGGTGTAGTCCGGGGTGAAGTGTTCGAGGCCGAGCTTGCTGTACTCCATGGGCGCGAAGGCGGGGGTACGGGCGAGCCAGTGGAGGCGTTCGCGGCCCTCGGGCCGGGCGCGCAGCAGATCCAGGAAGATCTCGGCGCCGGACTGGCCCGCGCCGACGACGGTGACGTGGTCGGCGGCGAGCAGCCGTTCGCGGTGGTCGAGGTAGTCGGACGAGTGCAGGACGGGTGCGGCGGGGGTCTCGGCGAGGGGGCGCAGGGCCTCCGGGAGGTGCGGGGCGGTGCCGATGCCGAGGACGAGGTTGCGGGCGTAGCTGCGGCCGAGCGCCTCGGCTTCGCCGTCGGCGTCGAGGTGGGTGTAGTCGATCTCGAAGACGGCGTGGGAGCTGTTCCAGCGGACGGCGTCGATCTGGTGGCCGAAGTGGAGGGCGGGGAGGTTTTCGCTGACCCAGCGGCAGTACGCGTCGTACTCCGCGCGGTGGATGTGGAACCGCTCGGCGAAGTAGAAGGGGTAGAGGCGGTCGCAGCTGCGGAGGTAGTTGAGGAAGCTCCAGGGGTTGGCGGGGTCGGCGAGGGTGACGAGGTCGGCGAGGAACGGGACCTGGAGGGTGGCGCCGTCGATGAGGAGGCCGGGGTGCCAGTGGAAGGCGGGGCGCTGGTCGTAGAAGGCGGTGCGCAGGCCGGTCAGGGGCTGGGCGAGCGCGGCGAGGGAGAGGTTGAAGGGGCCGATGCCGACGCCCGCCAGGTCGAGGGGGTCGGTGGGGGCGGCGGCGCCGGTGGGGTGCTCGGTGGTCATCAGGGGATGTGGCCTTCCACGAGTTTCAGGAGGTGGGCGAGGTCACCGGCGTCGGCGTGCGGGTTGAGGAGGGTGGCCTTGAGCCAGAGTCCGGTGGGGGTGGCGGCGCGGCCCAGGACGGCGTGGCCGTCGGCGAGGAGGGTGCGGCGGATCGCGGCGACGGTGGCGTCGTCCACGCCGGTGGGGCGGAAGAGGACAGTGGTGAGGGTGGGGCGGGAGTGGAGTTCGAGATGGGGGTGGTCCTCGACGAGGTCGGCGAGGGTGGTGGCGGCGGCCAGGGTGCGGTCGACGAGGTCGCCGATACCGCGGCGGCCGAGGGCCTTGAGGGTGACGGCCGCCTTGAGGATGTCGGGGCGGCGGGTGGTGCGCAGCGAGCGGCCGAGGAGGTCGGGGAGGCCGGCTTCGGTGTCGTCGTCGGCGTTGAGGTAGTCGGCGCGGTGGTCGAGGGGGGCGAGGTCGGCGGTGCCGGGGACGGCGAGGAGTCCGGCGGCGACCGGCTGCCAGCCGAGTTTGTGCAGGTCGAGGGTGACGGTGTGGGCGCGGTCCAGGCCCGCGAGGAGTCCGCGGTGGGCGTCGCTGAAGAGGAGCGCGCCGCCGTACGCCGCATCGACGTGGAAGCGCGCGCCGTGCCGGGCGGCGAGGTCGGCGAGGGCCGGGAGCGGGTCGAGGGCGCCGGAGTCGGTGGTGCCGGCGGTGGCGGTGAGCAGGACGGGGCCGTGGAGGCGGGTGAGGGCGGCGTCGACGGCGACGGGGTCGAGCACACCGCCGGGCGTGGGCACGGTGACGGGTGCGGGGAGCCCGAGGAGCCAGGCGGCGCGGTGGATGCTGTGGTGGGCGTTGGCGCCGCAGACGATCCGGAGCGGGGGCGCCTCCGGCGCGGGGGCGGGCGGTGCGGAGTCGACGGGGCCGCGCGGGGCGCCGATGAACGGAGTGAGGGTGGCGACCGGCGCGGCGCCCGCCCCGCCGGCGACGCGTCCGGCGCGGGTCCGGGCGGCCGCCGGGCGCACTCCCCCGGCGTACCGCTCCCCCGTGGTGGGCCGGGCGGTGCGGGCGGCCTCGCGGGCGAGGAGGACGGCGAGTTGGTTGGACTCGGTGCCGCCGGTGGTGAGCAGGGCGTCCGGGCCGTCGCCGGGTGCGTAGGCGTCGGCCGGGGTCCGGGCGCGCCGGGGGGCGTGCGGGAAGACGAGGGCGGCGAGTTCGCGGGTGGCGAGGGCTTCGAGGGCGGAGGCGGCGGGGGCCTGGTCCCAGGAGTCCATGGAGGGGTTGAGGGCGGACGCGGCGAGGTCGGCCGCGGCGGCGACGGCCAGCGGGGGGCAGTGCAGATGGGCGGCGCAGTGCGGGTCGGCCGGGTCGGCGGCGCCGGCGGCCAGGGTGCGGACGAGGGTGGCGAGCGCCGCGTGCGCACCGTCGCCGTCGTCGGGGAGGAGGGGGGCGCAGGTGACGCGGACGGTGCGGGCGACGGCGTCCGGTCCGCCGGCGGGGAGGGGGCCCGCGCGGTCCTCGGCGCCGGCGGTGAGGGCGTCGAGGACGGTGGAGAGGAGGGGGCGGAGCGCGCGGGGGCCTTCGATACCGCCCGCGAGGGCGGCGTCGGCGGCGGGCACAGGCATGAACGTGCCCTTCCATGTGGAGAGTTGGGGAGGGGGGTGACTGCTCCGCCGTTGCGACGGGCAGTCATGAGGCGGCCCTAAGTTACTTTCCCCGTACGGTGCGTAGCCACCGGGGGCGAACGTTCCACCCATTCGTGGGAGGCGGCGGCCGCAGATGTGTTCGGGCGGGGCGGGGAGAGGGGCGGATCGGGGCGCGCCGGACCGGACGCGCCGGGGCGGGCCGCCACATGCCCGGCGACCCGCCCCTGTGCTCCTGATCAGGTGTCAGGCATCAGTCGTCGGCCACCTCGCCGGTGGCGGCGGCCGTCCGCCCCGACCGGATGCGCAATGCGCGGGCGAGGTCGTCGAGTTGGTCGGTGAGGCCGCGGCGGAGGGCGGGGGTCGGGGCGTCCGTGGCGAGGCAGGCGTGGCCCAGGCGGAGGGTTTCCGCGTCGACGAAGGCGGCGGGGAAGGCGTACCGGGCGGCGGCCTCGGCCAGCGCCGGGCCGCGGTGGGTGGCGAGGGGGACCACGTCGGTGAAGAAGCGGGCGACGTAGGGGCGGAGGAGGTCGTGCTGCTCGGGGACCCAGAAGCCGGTGGCGGCGGCGGTGAAGAGGTAGTTGGAGGGGGCGGCTTCGGGGTCGGTGGTGAACAGTCCCTGCCAGGCGGCCTCCTTGGCGGCCGCGTCGGGCAGGGCGGCGCGGCAGCGGGCGGCGCCCTGGGTGCCGGTGGCGCTGGGGTCGCGGGAGAGTTCGTCGTCGATGCGCTCGGGGGTGAGGGCGCCGAGGGCGGCGAGACGGGCGAGGATGCGCCAGCGCAGTTCGGGGTCGAGGGCGGGGCCGCCGGGGACGCTGCCGTCGTCGAGCCAGTCCTGGATGCCTTCGGGCGAGGTGGCGTTGTCGATGAAGGCGCGGACGGCGGTCAGGCGCAGGCTCGTGGCGGTGGGGTCGGTGGCGCCCTCGGTGTGGCGGAGGATGTCGCGGCTCAGGGCGGTGAGCGTGCCCAGGGCGGTGTGGCGCTCCGCGGCGGGGAGGAAGTGGTCGGCGACGGGCATCCGGGCGAACCGCAGCACACCGGCGACGACGGCCGGGTCGGCCTCGGCGGGCAGGTGGCGGCGGGCGATGTCGAGGTACTCGGCGGGCGCGAGGTCGCCGTCGCGGACCATGTCGCGGGCGGCGTTCCACAGGACGGCCCGGGTGAGCGCGCCGCCGTCGGCGGCGGGGATGCCGGAGAGGGAGCGGGCGACGGTCTCCCAGGAGTCCGCGTCCAGGCGGACCTTGGTGTAGCTGAGGTCGCCGTCGTTGAGGACGACGAGGGCGGGGACGGGCCCGGGGAGGGTGTGGCGGGTGGTGCCCTCCTCCTGGGGGATGTCGGTCTCGAAGCGGTGGCGGAGTGTGAGCCGGGCCGGGTCGGTGGCGGCCTGGTCGTAGAGGCCGACGGCGATGCGGTGCGGGCGGCTGCCGTGGTGGTCGACGGCGAGCTGCCAGGTGTCGCCCTGCGGTTCGATGGTGGCGGTGAGGGTGTCGGGGCCGCTGGTGCGCAGCCAGCGGGCGGCCCAGCCGGGGACGTCGCGGTCGGTGTGGCGGGCGAGGGAGTCGAGGAAGTCGGCGAGGGTGGCGTTGCCGAAGCGGTGGCGGGTGAGGTGGTCGTTGATGCCCGCGAGGAAGTCCTTCTCGCCGATCCAGGCGACGAGTTGGCGCAGTGCGGAGGCGCCCTTGGCGTAGGAGATGCCGTCGAAGTTGAGGAGGGCGGAGGCGGTGTCCGGGACGTCCTCGGGGGTGGGGGCCACCGGGTGGGTGGAGGGGCGCTGGTCGGCCTCGTAGCCCCAGCTCTTGCGGACGGTGCCGAAGTCGACCCAGGTGTCGGTGAAGCGGGTGGCCTCGGAGAGGACCTGGTAGCCCATGTACTCGGCGAAGGACTCGTTGAGCCAGATGTCGTCCCACCAGCGGAGGGTGACGAGGTCGCCGAACCACATGTGGGCCATCTCGTGGGCGATGACCATGCCGCGGGTCTGGCGCTCGGTGTCGGTGACGGCGGAGCGGTAGACGAATTCGTCGCGGAAGGTGACCAGGCCCGGGTTCTCCATCGCGCCGGCGTTGAACTCCGGGACGAACGCCTGGTCGTAGGAGTCGAAGGGGTACGGCTCGTCGAAGAGGTCGCGGTAGCGGTCGTAGCAGCGGCGGGTGAGGTCGAGGAGTTCCTCGGCGTCGGCGTCGAGGTACGGCGCGAGGGAGCGGCGGCAGTGGATGCCGAAGGGCAGTCCGGCGTGCTCGGCGCGGACGGAGTGCCAGGGGCCGGCGGCGACGGCGACGAGATAGGTGGAGATCAGCGGCGTGGGGGCGGCGCGCCAGACGCCGCCGCCCTCGTGGGTGGTGACGCCGTTGGCGAGGACGGACCACTCCTCGGGGGCGGTGACGGTGAGGGCGAAGACGGACTTGAGGTCCGGCTGGTCGAAGGTGGCGAAGACGCGCTGGACGTCCTCCATGAACAGCTGGGTGTAGACGTACGTCTCGCCGTCGGCGGGGTCGGTGAAGCGGTGCATGCCCTCGCCGGTGCGGGAGTAGGCCATGCGGGCCTCGACGCGCAGCTCGTGGTCGCCGGGGGCGAGGCCGGTGAGCGGGAAGCGGTTGTCGTCGAGGAGTGCGGGGTCGAGGGGGGTGCCGTCGAGGGTGACGGCGAGCAGCGCGGCGGGCTTGACCTCGAAGAAGGTGGTGACGGGGGTGGCGTCGCCGGCGCCGTCGCGGACGGTGAAGCGGATGTCGGCGCGGGAGCCGAAGTGCTTCTCGCCCTGGGTGAGGTCGAGGTGGATGGAGTGGTTGCGGACGTCGAGGAGTCCGGCTCGGGTCTGCGCCTCGTCGCGCTGGAGTGCGGGCATGGGGTCATGCTGCCGTACCGGTCGGTTCGGCCGCACGGGGTGTGGACAACTTCACGGGGAGACGGGCCGGGCGCCTTGCGGGGCGCGGGTCCCGGGGGCTCGCGGGGCGTCCGGGGAAGCTTCAGGGGCCCGGCCTCTCAGTACTAAAGTATTCCCGGTCAGCAGGGCGGTTCGGGGGCCCGGGAGGGGTGGAGATGGCGCGCAGGTCGGCGGAGCGGTCGGATGCGGTGGCGGGGATCGTGGCGGACTGGCGGCGGGAGCGGCCCGAGCTGGACACCTCGCCGCTGGAGGTGCTGGCGCGGCTGCACCGGACGTTTCTCCGCTACAGCGCGCGGCTGACGGCGTCGGTGGAGTCGCACGGGCTGTCGGTGGCCGGGTTCGACGTGCTGACCGCGCTGCGGCGGGCGGGCCGCCCGTACCGGCGGACGGCCGGGCAGTTGGCGGACTCCGGGCTGATCTCGTCGGCGGGGGTGACGCTCCGCATCGACCGGCTGGAGAAGGACGGGCTGATCGTCCGGGAGCGGGACGCCGAGGACCGGCGGGTGGTGCGGTCGCGGCTGACGGAGGAGGGGCTGGCGCGGATCGATGCGCTCTTCGCCGAGCATCTGGAGAACGAGCGGCGGATGCTGGCCGGGCTCTCCCCCGCCGAGTGCCGTCAGCTGGCACGGTTGCTGTCGAAGCTGGAGCGGTCGATCACGGAGGCGGACGGGGCCGGGGGCGGCGAGCGAGAGCCGTCGGCCTGACCGGCAGGCGAGGCAGGGTGTGAGGGGCGGCTGCCATACGGGCGGCCGCCCTTCACGTGCACCGGCGGCGCAGCTCAGGCGGGCCGGCGCGCGGACGGGACCTTGCCGCAGAACTCCGCCTCGATGACGTCGGTGTAGAGAGTGACGTCCCGCAGCCAGTCGCCGTTGGCGTTGAACGTCAGCTGGTGCTCGCCGTCCGGGGTGCCGACCATCGCGGAGAGGGAGCCGTTGGTGCTGCCGGTCTTGCCGACGACCTTCACCCCGCAGGACAGCTGCGCGAACTCGACGCCGAGGCCGAATCCGGTGCCGCCCTCCGCCGGGACCTCGTCGAGCATCTCCGTCAGCTGCGCCCGGGGCAGCAGTCCGCCCTTCAGCAGGGCGCGCTGGAAGCGGTTGAGGTCTTCGCCGGTGAAGATGGCGTCACCGGCGGCGCCCAGCCAGGTCATGTTCTGCTCGGTGGCGTCGTGGATCTCGGCGTCCGGGCCCTTCTGGTCGAGGCGGGAGTAGGCGACGGGGTGCGGCTCGGGCATCCGGGGCGAGGTGCCGGGGAACGAGGTCCCGGTCAGCTTCAGGGGCCGGAGGATGCGGCGCGTCACCTCCTCGGCGTAGGTGCGGCCGGTCGCCTTCTCGATGACCATCCCGGCGATCACATAGGCGGTGTTCGAGTAGAACGGCTTCTTCTGCGGGTCGGGGCGGGGCGGGTACTTCAGCGCCGTCGCCACCAGCTCCTCGGGGGTGTGGGTGTCGTAGCGGTGCTCGGGGAAGCCCGGGCCGGTGGCGTCGTGGGCGAACGCGGGGTCCTCGGTGTGGTTGGCGAGGCCGCTGGTGTGGTTGAGGAGGCTGCGGAGGGTGATCTTCCGGCCGTCGTAGCCGTTGCCCTGCACCAGGCCGGGCAGCCAGGTCTCGACGGAGTCGTCCAGACTCAGCCTGCCCTCCGCCTCCAGCTGGAGCAGGACGGTGGCGATGAAGGTCTTGGTGATGCTCGCGCCGCGGAAGTGCTCGCTGCCGGGGGCGCGTTCCCGGCCGGTGGCGGTGTCGGCGTAGCCCGCCGCGGCGGACCAGCGCCGGTCGCCGTCGCGGACGGTGGCGGCGGCTCCGGGGAGCCCGCCCTGTTCGACGAGGGCGCGCAGTGCGGCGGCGGTCGCCCGGTGGTCGCCGTGCGCGGGCGGTGCGGCGTGCGCGGCCGGTGCGAGCGTCAGCGCGCCGGCGGCGAGCGCCCCGGCCAGGGCGCAGGAGACGGTTCGGGCGGTCGGTCTCTTCATGGGCGGGCCTCCCCGGTCACCGAGGGGCAGGTGTGCCCCTCGGTGACCGGGACGCCGAACGTCCGCCGCAAGGTTGAGAGTTGGGGTGCGGACCGGCCGTCAGGCGCGACCGGCGGCCAGCTCGGCCGCCTGCTTCTCGGCCTCGGCGCGGTAGAGGCGGCGGAGGCGGACGACGCCGAGGTCGTGCTGGTAGAGGTTCTCGGCGGAGTCGGCGTCGTGCGGCATCGCCTCCAGCATGATCCGGTCCTGTTCGAGGACCTGCCAGTGGCGTTCCTCGATGAGGGTGCGGTAGAGGAAGCGCCAGGTGTCGCGCTGCCAGTCGGTGACGTGGCGGTAGCGCCAGAAGAAGACGCCGCTGCGGTGTGCGTCGACGGGGCAGATCATGCCGACGATGCCGAAGGGGCCGCCGGGTCCTGCGGACGGCGGGTAGGGGATGGAGAGGTCGACCCAGTCGACGCCGGTGCGGCAGAGTTCGACCCAGTCGAAGTTGACGCCGCGCTGGTCGGTCTTCTCGAAGAAGTAGCCGCGGTCGGTCTCCCGGACGCGGAACTTGGCGGTGGTGTCGCCCTTCCCCATCGTGTGCGACTCGTGGTGCAGGAACTGCCCGTGCATCGGGTCGAGGAGGTTCTCCACGGCGTAGCGCCAGGGGACCTCCCACTCGGCGTAGCAGAGGAACGCGTCGGTGCCGGGCGCGGTGAGCGGTTCGGGCAGGGTCAGTGCGCAGGGCTCGGGGTGGAGCGCGTCGCCGAAGTAGGCGAGGATCGCGCCGCCCACCTCGCGGACCGGGGGGCTGGTGACGAGCTGCTTGCCTTCGAGGGCGCAGCCGGGCAGTCCGGGGACGGCGGTGACGGTGCCGGTGCCGTCGACCTCGACGCCGTGGTACCAGCAGGCCACGCGGTCGCCGAGGTGGCGGCCGAGGGAGAGCCGGGCGCCGCGGTGCGGGCAGCGGTCGGCGAGCATGTGGAGGCGGCCGTCGGCGCGGCGGAAGAGGAGCCAGTCCTCACCGAGCGCCCGGACCCGGCGCATCCCGCCGGGGGCGACGAAGTGGGACGGGACGACGGGGTGCCACTGGTTGCGCAGTCCGGTGGCGTAGATCCGGTCGGCGTGGCCGGTGGTCGGGGTGGTCGCTGCGGTCACGGGTCACGCTCCCAGTCGGTGCATCTCGTCGCGGAAGGACCGCTCGGTCCAGGGTTCGCCGTCGGGGGTGCGGACCTGGCGGTCGTTCAGCCCCGCGACGACGTCGGTCAGTTCGTGGCCGACCTGGGTGAAGATCTCTTCGAGGGTGTGGGCGAGCTTGATCTCGTAGGGGGTCGGTTCGTGCGTACGGGACTGGTGGATGTCGAGGTACGGACTCGGGTTCACGGTGGCTCCGGGAGTTCGGGGGGTCACAGGTCGAGGACGAGGCGGTCGCCCGCGCAGCGAGAGACACAGATCATCAGGGAGGCGCCGGCGGCCCGTTCGGCGTCGCTGAGCAGGAAGTCGCGGTGGTCGGGGGTGCCGTCCAGGACGCGGGTCTCGCAGGTGCCGCAGATGCCGTCGCGGCAGGAGCTGGGGACGGCGATGCCCGCGCCCTCGACGGCGTCGAGGATGGAGGTGCCGTCCTCGACGCGGACGGTGCGGCCGCTGCGGCGGCACTCGACGTCGAAGCCGTGGCCCTCGGCGGGCGCCGGGGCGCCGTCGGGCGGGGCGGGTGCGGCGAACCGTTCGGTGTGCAGCCGGTCGGTGAGGCCGAGGGCGGCGCAGCGCTCCTCGACGGCGGCGAGGAGGGGTTCGGGGCCGCAGCAGTAGACGAGGGTGCCGTCCGGCAGACCGGTGAGGGCGGCGTCGAGGTCGAGGTGGCCGTGGACGTCCTGGGGGCGCAGGTCGCAGCGGCCGGTGGCGCCGTCGGCCAGCGCGGTGAGCGCGTCGGCGAAGGCCATACCGGTGCGGCGGCGGCCGCCGTAGAGCAGCTGCCAGGGGATGCCGGTGCGCCGGGCGTGGCGGACCATCGGGAGCAGCGGGGTGATGCCGATGCCGCCGGCGAGGAAGAGGTAGCGGGCGGCCGGTTCGAGGGCGAAGTGGTTGCGGGGGCCCTGGACGCGGACGGTTGAGCCGGGGCGCAGCACGGTGTGGACGTGGGCGGAGCCGCCGCGGGAGTCGGGGGTGTGCAGGACGGCGACGCGGTAGCGGGTGGGGTCGTCCGGGTCGCCGCACAGCGAGTACTGGCGGATCTGCCCGCCGGTGTGCAGATCGAGGTGGGCGCCGGGCTCCCAGGGCGGCAGCGGTTTGCCGTCGGGGTGGACGAGGTCGAGGGAGAGGACGTCGTCGGCCTCCCACGTCATCCGGTGGACGAGCAGGTCGAAGGCGGTGTCGGGCACGGTCGTCCTCCTTACCGGGCGGGCAGTGCGACGGGCGGGGTGAACGGGGTCTTCATCGGGCCGAGGGCGGTGAGGTCGACCTCGACGAGGGTGGGGCCGTCGCTCGCGGTGGCCGCGGTGAGGACGGGCGCGGCGTCTTCCTCGGCGGCTATCCGGGCGTAGGGCAGGCCGGTGGCGTGGGCGAGGGCGGCGAAGTCGGGGGTGGCCAGGTCGACGCCGGAGCGGCGGTCGAAGTAGCGGTCCTGCATGTTGCGCAGCACACCGTAGCCGCCGTCGTTGAAGACGACGAGGGTCAGGCGGGGGCGTTCCTGGGCGAGGGTGAGGAGTTCGCCGAGGTGGACGGCGAGGCCGCCGTCGCCGGCCATGACGAGGGTGGGCGTGCCGGGGGTGGCCAGGGCGGCGCCGATGCCCATGCCGAGGCCCTGGCCGATGCCGCCGCCGCGCGGGAAGACGTTGGTGTGCGGGTGGTGGATCACAAGGAGGCGGTTGCCCCAGCTGCTGGCGGGGACGGTGACGTCGCGGGCGAGGACGGCTTCGGGCGGCAGCGCGGCGCGGATCGCGTCGCAGAGCGCGGCCTGCGGGCCGATGCGGTCGCGGAGTTCGGCGCGGACGGTCTCGCGGGCCGCGCGGATGCGGGCACTCCAGTCGGGGTCGGGGCCCGCGGCGGTGCGGCGGCCGTACCGGGCGGTGAGGGCGGTGAGAGTAGTGGCGGCGTCGCCATGGAGCGGGTGGGTGGCCGGGTAGGAGCGGCCGAGAGCGGCCGGGTCGTGGTCGATCTGAAGGTGGACGGCGGGCAGCTGAAGGCTCCAGTCGGCGGTTTCGTTGGAGCGGAAGTGGCTGCCGATGGTGAGCAGCAGATCGGCGTCGGCGAGGAGGGCGCGGCCGGTGGGGGTGGTGGCGAAGTTGCCGACGCAGCGGTCGTCGGTCTCGGGGACGGCGCCGCGGCCGGAGTTGGAGGTGAGCAGTCCGGCGCCGGTCCGGTCGAGGAGGGCGGTGAGTTCCGGCCCGGCGGTGGTGGCGCCGCCGCCGGCCCAGACGAGGGGGCGGCGGGCGGCGGCCAGCGCGTCGGCGGCGGCGTCGAGCGCGTCGGCGCCGGGCCGGACGGGTGCCGGTGCCCGGCGTGCGGCGGGCAGGGTCGCCGGGTCCTGGGGCGCGTACTGGAGGTCGATGGGCCATTCGACGCTGGCGGGGCCGCCGGCCGGGCCGCGGAGGTGGTCGGCGGCGGCGCGCAGGACGCGGCCGGCGCTCGCGGCGTCGGGGACGGTCGCGGCGTGGGCGCTGACGGCGCGGAGCATGCCGAGTTGGTCGCGGGTCTCGTGGATGTAGCCGCGGCCGGCGCCGAGGTGGTGGCTGTCGATCTGGCCGGTGACGTGGAGGACGCGGCTGCCGGTGGCCAGCGATTCGATCAGGGAACCCGCGGCGTTGCCCGCGCCGGTGCCCGTACTGGTGAGGGCGCAGCCGATCCCGCCGCGGGCGCGGCCGTATCCGTCGGCGGCGTTGACGGCGGTGGCCTCGTGGCGGACGGGCACGAACCGCAGATCGCGGTCGACCGCCTCGACGAGCGGCAGGTTGTGCACGCTGACGACGCCGAAGACGGTGTCGACGCCGAGGTCGCGCAGGAGGGCGACGAGCAGATCGCCGCCGTGGGGCTGGGACATGGTGCGGTCTCCCGGTGGGTGCGGGTCAGGCGGCGGAGCGGGCGACGCCGCCGCAGACGTCGAGGGCGGTGCCGGTGATGTACGAGGCGCGGGGCGCGAGGAGGGCCAGGACGGCGTAGGCGACCTCGTCGGCGCGGCCGAGGCGGCCGAGGGCGACGCCGCGGTCGGCGGCGAGTTCCGCCTGCCATGCGTCGTAGCTCTGCGCGGTGCCGGCGGCGGCGTGGCGGCGGGTCCACTGGCCGGTGTCGATGAGGCCGAGGCAGACGGAGTTGACGCGGATGGCGTCGGGGGCCAGCTCGCGGGCGAGGGAGGCGGAGAGGTTGAGGATCCCGGCGCGGGCGGCGCTGGTGGTGATCAGCCGGGGTGAGGGTTCCTTGGCGAGGACGGCGTTGATGTTGACGACGGCCGCGGCGTTCGAGGCGCGGAGGTACGGGAGGGCGGGGCGCAGGGTGTGCAGCACGCCCGCGAACTTCAGCTCCAGCTCGTCGCGCCAGTCCTCGGCGGTGGTCTCGGCGAAGCGTTTCATCCGGGACTGTCCGGCGTTGTTGACGATGCCGTCGAGGCCGCCGAAGTGGTCGGCGGCGTGGCGGACGAAGGCGGCGGTGGCGTCGGCGTCGCGGATGTCGGCGGCGCCGGTGAGCAGCCGGTCCGGTCCGGCACCGAGGCCGTCGGCGAGGGCGGTCAGCGATTCCGGGGTGCGGGCGCAGGTGGCGACGCGGGCGCCCTCGTCGAGCAGGGCGCGGACCGTGGCCAGGCCGACGCCGGAGGTGCCGCCGGTGACGAGTACGGTGCGGTCGGCGAGGCCGAGGTCCATGGGGGTCCTTCCGGGGTTCGGTGGTACCTCAACGCGCTTGCACAACAAGCAAGTTGGCGTCAGTGCATGGTGAAGCCGCCGTTGACCGCGATGACCTGGCCGGTCAGGTAGCGGGACTCCTCGCCGAGGAGGAAGGCCACCAGGCCGATGAGGTCGTCGGGGCGTTGCGGGCGGGAGACGGCGCGGCCCAGCCGGTACAGCTCATGGCGTTCGGCGGGGACGTTCTCGGTCGCCTCGCAGGCGGTGAGGCCGGGGGCGACGGCGTTCACGGTGATGCCCTTGTCGCCCAGTTCGCGGGCCATCGCCCGGGTGAGGGCGATGACGGCGCCCTTGGAGGCGATGTAGTGGGCCAGGCGCGGGGAGCCGTACAGGGCGGCGTCGGAGGCGAGGTTGACGATGCGGCCGGTGCCGTGCGCCAGGAGCTGCGGGAGCAGGGCGCGGGCGACGAGCCAGGGGCCGCGGGCGTTGACCGTCATCAGCCGGTCCCACTCCTCGACGGTGAGTTCCTGGAACTCCTTGCCGCCGACGCCGTTGGCGAGCCCGGCGTTGTTGACCAGGCCGTACAGCGGGCCGAGGGCGGCGGTGGCCTCGGCGAGGGCGTCGACGGAGGCGGGGTCGGCGACGTCGCAGCGGACGAAGTGGGCGTCGAGGCCGTCGGCGCGGAGCGCGGCGGTGGTGGCGGTGCCGCGCTCGGCGTCGAGTTCGGCGACGACGACGCGGTGGCCGTCCTCGGCGGCCCGGCGGGCCATGGCCTCCCCCAGGCCACGGCCGGCGCCGGTGACGACGACGGTGCCGGTTGCGGGGGCGGCCATCAGTCGCGGGTGACGCCGTGCATCGGCGAGTGCGCGGGGTAGGTGGGGACCTGCGGCTTCTGTGTGCCGATGACGACGCAGAACAGCGCGTCGGTGTCGCCCTCGTTCTTGAGGCTGCGGGCCACCCCGGCGGGCACGACGATCATGTCGCGGTAGCCGAGGGTGCGGTACTCGGCCTCGCCCTCGCCGCGGTGGATGCCGACGCGGACCTCGCCCTCCAGGACGAAGAACGCCTCCTCCACGTCGTGGTGGGTGTGCTCGGGGCCCTCGGCGCCGGGCGGCAGCAGCATGTTGGAGAAGGTGAAGCCGCCGGACGGCAGGATGCGGTTGTCGCCCTCGTGGTTGCCGGTGGCGCCGGATCCGACGTAGCGGATCTGGGCGCGGCGGTACTGGTCACCGGCCTTGGTCTGGAAGGCGAGGGTGTCCCAGTCGGGCTCGCGGGAGTCCTTGGTGGCGATCAGGGAGTCGGTGTACGCGGCGAGGTCGCCGCCGTTGTCGTAGGCGTCGGTGGTGAGGGGCATGGCGGAACTGCCTTTCGCGGTACGGGAGTGGTGATCAGCCGCCGAGACCGGCGGTGATGCGGAGGTGGGAGAGAACCCAGGCGTCGAACGCCGCGGGCCGCTCCTGGTTGGCGAGGTGACCGGCGTCCTTGACGATCACGTACGCCGAGCGGGGCAGCGCACCGGCGAGGAGCTGGCTCGCCTCCGGGCCGGTGACGCGGTCGAGGTCGCCGCTCAGGACGAGGGCGGGCGCGGTGATGCCGGGCAGTTCACCGCGGAGGTCGGTGACGGCCATCGCCTCGGCGGCGTGGCCGTAGCCCGGCAGCCGGACGGCGCGGGCCATGGTGTCGGTGACCCGGCGCACGAGGGCTTCGGGCGCCGCGTCGGAGACCAGCCGGGGGCCGCGGCGGGCGGCGAAGGCGCGCGGGCCGAGGGCGGCGAGTTCGGCGACGCGGGCGCGCATCCCGGCGGCCTTCTCCGGGTCGGTGCCGGAGCCCGCGCTGGACGAGGCGATGATCAGCGAGGCGACGAGGTCGGGGTGGCGGGCGGCGAGGCGGAGGGCGATGACGCCGCCCCAGGAGACGCCGAGGACATGGGCCGGGCCGCCGCGTTCGCGGATCAGGGCGGCGGCGGTGTCGGCGTAATCGTCGAGGCTCAGCGGGCCTTCGGGGTCGGCGGAGGCGCCGTAGCCGGGGGCGTCCCAGGCGAGGAGGCGCAGCCTGTCCGCGAGGCCCCCGAACTGCGGGGCGAAGGCGGCGGCGGAGGAGCCGATGCCGTGCAGGCAGAGCAGCGTCGGCCCGTCGGTGCCCGCCTGGGCGACATGCAGTCCGGCGAGGTCGTAGGCGGTCACAGGATCATCCCGGGGCGTCCGGCGAGGGCGGCGAGGGAGCGCAGCACCGCGTACGGCACGACCTGGCTGGTGGCCGGGTTGGCCGCGTCGGGCAGGTGGCGGACCTCGAACCGGTAGCTGCCGTGGCCGCCGGACGCCTCGACGACATGGCGGGTGTGGCGGGCCGCGGGGTCGGCGACGACGCTGACCCGCACCGCGTCCGGGTCGCCGACGGCGAGGGCGACGGAGGCGGCGACGTTGGTGGAGCGGGGGAACTTCGCGGGGATCTCGCGGGCGGTGCCGCACAGCACCTCGACGGGGCCGGTGGCGGTCCGCATCCGGTGCAGCAACTCCTCGTCCATCCACGGCTGTTCGAGGGTGGCGGGGAGCTTGGTGGTGGTGAGGGTGACCTCGGTGAGCGGGCCGAGGGCGCGGGCGGCCTGGAGGAGGTCGAGGCCGCCGACGGCGCCGCCGGTGAAGTAGACGCGGCCGGGTCCGGCGGCGCGCAGCCGGGCGGTGAGGGCGTCGTCGGTGAGCGCGCCGGTGGAGGCGATCAGCAGGTCGGCGCCGGCGGTGAGGATCTCCTCGCCGTGGGCCCGGACGACGCCCTGGCCCGCGGCCTCGACGAGCAGATCGCAGCGGGTCAGCGCGGTCTCCAGGGAGAGCTGCGGGGCGGGGGCGGCGTCGCCGAGCGGGCGGTTGTCGACGACGCAGGTCAGCTCGGCGCCGGGGACCTCCCCGGCGGCCAGCGCGGTGCCGACGACGCGGCCGATGGCGCCCCAGCCGATGAGGCCGACCCGGCGCGGGGCGCGGGCGGCGGGGGCGGCGGATACGGCGGTCATGCGGTTCCTTCCGGGGCGGCGAGCGGGCCGGGGTCGGGGGTGCCGGCCATGTGGCGGCGGATGGCGGGGGACGGTGGCCCGGCGGTGCCCCACAGGTCGGAGAGTTCGGGGGTGCGGCGCCAGACCCGGGCGATCCAGATGTCCTCGACGATCTGCGCGACCTCGGAGGTGTACTCGCAGACCAGGCCGGACGGGTCGGTGAAGTAGGCGAAGGTGTTGTCGCCGGGCCCGTGGCGGCCGGGCCCCCACTGCGGGGTGATGCCGTGGTGGCGCAGCCGCCCGAGGCCGCGCATGAAGTGGTCGACGGAGGTCATCTCGTACGCGACGTGGTTGAGGGACGCCCAGTCGGCCTGGTTGAAGGCGAGGCAGTGGTGGTCGGCGTTGCAGCGCAGGAAGGCCATCTGGTGCTCGGACCAGTCGGAGACCCGCAGGCCGAGGACGTCGGTGTAGAAGGCGACGGCGGCGTCGATGTCGGTGGTGTTGAGGACGGTGTGGGTGACGCCGGTGGGGACGGCGGCGTCCCGGCCGCGCGGGGCGACGGCCTCGACATGGGCACTCAGCTCCAGCAGCCGTCCCTCGGGGTCGGTGAAGCGCAGGCCGTGGCCGCCGCCGAACTGGTCGAGCGGGCCGGGGCCGTGGACGGGGACGATGCCGCGGGCTGCGAGGCGGCGGGCGGCGGCGTCGACCTCGGCGGGGGTGGCGACCGCAAAGCTGATCTTGCCGAGGGCGGGGCGGTCGGCGCGGGTGAGGGCCAGGACGTGGTGTTCGGGTCCGCTGCCGCGCAGCCAGGCGGCGCCGGGCTCGGCCTCGACGGTCTCCAGGCCCCACACCTCGCGGTAGAAGTCGGTGGCCTCGGTGACGGCGGGGGTGCGGAGTTCGACGGCGCGCAGCGCGCGGAGCCGGGCTATGGGCTCGTGGGGCATCGGTTCGGCATCCTTCGAACGGGAGCGGAGGGGCGGAGAGTGCGTGGCGGGTGTGGGGCCGGAGGTCAGCCGGCGGCCCAGGGCAGCGGGCCGCCGGTGCCCCAGTAGAGGCTCTGCTGCCGCTGGTAGGCGCGGATGCCGTCGCGGCCCTTCTCCCGGCCGAGACCGCTCTCCTTCATCCCGCCGAACGGGGTGGCCGCGCTGAACTGCTTGTACGTGTTGATCCACACGGTGGCGGCGTCGATCCGGCCGGCGACCCGCCAGGCGGTGGCCGCATCGCGGGTCCACAGCCCGCAGGCGAGGCCGTAGACCGTGTCGTTGGCCCGGGCGACGAGGTCGTCCTCGTCGTCGAAGGGCAGCGCGACGAGGACCGGCCCGAAGATCTCCTCCCGGCAGACGCGGGCGGTGGGCTCCAGACCGTCGAGGACGGTGGGGAGGTAGTAGGCGCCGTCGCGGTGGCGCTCGCCCTCGGGTGCGGCGCCGCCGCAGCGGACCCGGGCGCCCTCGGTGCGGGCCAGGTCGACGTAGGCGGCGACGTGGTCGCGGTGGCGGTGGTGGACGAGCGGGCCGACCTGGGTGGCGGGGTCGGTGCCGGGGCCGACGCGCAGTGCGCGGGTCCGTGCGGTCAGCTCGTCGAGGAAGGCGTCGTAGCGGGAGCGGTGGACGAAGAGGCGGGAGCCGGCGATACAGCTCTGGCCGCTGGAGGAGAAGATGCCGAACAACACGCCGGCCAGGGCGGTTTCGGTGTCGGCGTCCTCGAAGACGACCGTCGGTGACTTGCCGCCCAGCTCCAGCGAGACCGGCATGATCTTGTCGGCGGCGATCCGGCCGATGGCGCGTCCGGTGCGGGTGCCGCCGGTGAACGCGACCTTCCCGACGGCCGGATGGCGCACGATCGCGTCGCCGGTGACGGTGCCGGGCCCGGGCAGCACGGCGAGCAGCGCGGTCGGCAGCCCCTCCTCGGTGAGGGCGCGGTGCACGATCCGGCCGAGGGCCAGGGCGACGAGCGGGGTCCACTCGGCGGGCTTGAGCAGGACGGCGTTCCCGGCGGCGAGGGCGGGCGCGAGCTTCTGGGCATCGCTGGCTATCGGGGAGTTCCACGGGGTGATGGCGCCGATGACGCCGATCGGTGCATGGCGGCTGAGGGTGACGTAGTCGCCGCGGGAGGGCGGGACGGCGTCCTCGGCGGTCTCCACCGCGGCGGCGGTGTACCGGAAGGTGGCGGCGGCGCTGCGCACCAGGGCGAGGGTTTCGGCGCGGGTCTTGCCGGTGTCGGCGGTCTGGAGCGCGGAGAGCGCGTCGGCGTGGGTGTCGACGAGCGCGGCGATGCGGTGCAGCAGCCGGGCGCGCAGATGCGGCGGCAGGTTCCGCCAGGCCGGGTCGGCGGCGGCGCGGGCGGCGGCGGTGGCCGCGGCGTCGACGTCGGCGGCGCCCGCTCCGGTGACCGTGGTCAGGGTGCGGCCGGTCGCCGGGTCGGCGGTGGCGATCGGGGTGCCGGTGCCGCGCCGCCACTCCCCCGCGACCAGGACCTCGTCCGGGGTGGCGCCCGGCGCGGGCACCAGGTCGTTCACCGGTGCGTCGACGGTCATCCGGGGCCTCCTGAACGGGAGTTGGGCGGGGTGTGTGCCGAGCGGATTGCTTCAGCGCCAGAAATCTAAGCACTTAACTATTCCCTGGCAACCCCCACCGCCCGGAAAACTTTCCCGGCCCGACCCCTTGACGACCCCGCCCCTGCGGTCGGTAGAACTTAAGCGCTTAGAAGCTTTGCGCTTACGGACGGGACATCTCGCGGACTCCCCCCGACCGCCGCCCCGCCGCGCCTCGCCCTCCCCCTGCCCTGCCCCTCTCCCGCCCCGCCGCGGGCCTGGAGGAATCCCCGGATGAGCCTTGCCGCCTCCCCGGACCGCGAGACCGGCGCCGCCCGCGCCGCGCTCGCCGCCCGGTTCGAACGACTCCCGCTGTCCCGCTGGCACGTCACCGTCCGCGTCGTCATCGGCGTCGTGACCTTCTTCGAAGCCTTCGACCAACTGCTGATCGCCTACGCGATGCCCGAACTCCGCCAGGAATGGGCGCTGTCCACCGGCGGCGCCACCCTGGTGATGACCGTCGGCTCGGTCGGGATGCTCCTCGGCGCGCTGCTCTCCGGCCGCCTCGCCGACCGCTACGGCCGGGTCACCGTCATCGCCGCCTGCATCGGCCTGTCCGGGCTGGCCTCCGCCGCCCTCGCAGCCGCGAACGGGCCCGGCTCCTTCATGGCCCTCCGCTTCGTCCAGGGCCTGGCGATCGGCGGTGAGGTGCCGGTCGCCGCCACCTTCATCAGCGAGATCACCCGCAGCCTGGGCCGCGGCCGCTTCGTCCTCCTCTACGAACTGGTCTTCCCCGCCGGGCTGACCGTCGGTGCGCTCTGCGCCGCCTGGATCGTCCCGGCGCTCGGCTGGCGCTGGATGTATCTGCTCGCCGCGCTCCCCGGACTGCTGGCACTGCTGGTGCGCCGCACCGTCCCCGAGTCCCCGCGCTGGCTCGCCGACCGCGGGCGGCTGCGGGAGGCGGAGGAGACCATGGCGCTGATCGAGCGGAAGGTCGAGGCGGCGACGGGCTGCCCGCTGCCGCCGGTCACCGGCCCCGCACCGGCGCCCGCCGGGGACGGCCCGGCCGTGCCCGCCACCCCCGCCGAACGCGCCGCCACCGGCATCCGGGGCCTGTTCACCGGCCGCTACCGCCGCCGCACCCTCGTCCTCGCCGCCCTCTGGTTCACCGGATACTTCGTCAACTACGGCATCACGTCCTGGCTGCCGAGCATCTACGGCTCCCGCTTCCACCTCTCGCTCGGCGACGCGCTGCTCGCCTCGACGGTCACCTCCGTCGCCGGGCTGATCGGCTGTCTGGTCGCCGCGCTCACCGTGGACCGGATCGGCCGCCGCCGGATCTTCCCGCTCTTCCTCGGCGGCACCGCGGCCACCCTGCTCGTCCTCGCCCTGACCGGCGCCGGCTCCACCGGCGGCGTCCTGCTGTGGACCTCACTCGCCGCGGTCTGCTTCTTCGGCTCCAACATCTGCCTGTACCTCTACACCCCGGAGCTGTACCCGACCCGGATGCGGGCGCTGGGCTGCGCCGCGGGCGGTGCGGTCAACCGGCTGGGGGTGATTCTGGGGCCCGTCGTCGTCGGCGCGGTGTACGCCGCCTCCGGACTGCCCGCGGTCTTCACGGTGCTCGCCGCGGTCGCCGCCGCCGGTGCGATGGCCGCCGCCTTCTTCGCCGAGGAGACCCGCGACCGGCCGCTGGAGGAGGTCTCCCCCTGACCGCAGCACCGGCGGATCGTCCGGGTCGGGCACCGTGTCGGACCAGCCGCCCGGCACGGTGCGCCCCTGCCGTTCCCGGAAGCGGACCGGGGGCGTGCCGACCCGGCGGGTGAACAGCCGGCTGAAGTACGCCGGATCGTCGTAGCCGACCCGGCGGGCCACGGCGGCGACGGGCAGCTCCGTCGCCGCCAGCAGCTCCTTGGCCCGGCCCAGCCGGATGCCCAGCAGATAGTCCTTGGGCGTGCACCCGGCGGCCCGGCGCACCGCGGCGCGCAGCGCGGCGGGCGTCATCCCGTTGCGGGCGGCGTGCCCGGCCACCGTCAGCGGCGCGAACGCGTCCCGGGCCAGCGCCCGCAGCACCGGATCGCCGTCCGCCCCGGTCCCGGCGCGGGACCGGCGCAGCGCGACGAGGAGTTCGTGGACGGCGGCGGAGGTCTCCACCTCCAGGAGCGGGTTGTCGCGGCGCGCGGCACGGGCGATCCGGCCGACGGCGGCGCGCGGTGCGACGGTGTCGGTGAGCGGCACCGGGCAGCGGTCCGCCTCGATGTACCCCAGCTCCCGGTAGGTGGCGGCGGCAGGTCCCGTGAAGTCGACGAAGCTCTCGTCCCAGCCGCTGTCCGGGTCCGCGCCGTAGTGGTGGACGACGCCCGGCAGCAGCCACAGCAGCGCGGGCGCGGTGATCTCCCGGATCCGGCCGTCGGGCCCCGCGTACCAGCCGCGCCCGGCGCTGATCACCAGCGCGACATGGTGGTCGAGGGTGCGCGGCCCGACCGGCGGCAGCGTGCCGTGCTGGAGGCCGACGCCCAGACAGACCAGCCCGAGGCGGTGGTGGACCGGCGTGGGCGTGAAGTAGCGCATCCAGGTGTGGTACATCCCCGGCCTCCCGGTGCCGTCCGCCGCCGTGCGCCGCTCCGTCCAAACAGCGCCGATCTTTGTCCATGGACCGCCGCCCCGCCAGGGGGCGAGGGTGGGCGGCACGGACGGCGGCGACGGAGGGCGGGCACCACGGTGGCAGGCGAGGCGGCGTTCGCGGTGGGTGAGCGGGATTTCCTGCTGGACGGACGGCCGCTGCGGCTGCTGTCCGGGGCGCTGCACTATTTCCGCGTCCACGAGGCGCAGTGGGACCACCGGCTGGCGATGCTGCGCGCGCTGGGCCTGAACTGCGTGGAGACATACGTCCCGTGGAACCTCCACGAACCCCGCCCGGGCGAGCTGCGGGACGTGGCCGCGCTGGGCCGGTTCCTGGACGCGGCCGGGCGCGCCGGGCTGCGGGCGATCGTACGGCCCGGCCCGTACAGCTGCGCCGAGTGGGAGAACGGCGGGCTGCCGCACTGGCTGACCGGACCGCTGGGCGGCCGGGTGCGGACCGCCGATCCGGCGTATCTGGCGGCGGTGGAGCGGTGGTTCACGGCGCTGCTGCCGCAGCTCGCCCCCCGCCAGTGCACCGCCGGCGGCCCGGTGGTGCTGGTCCAGGTGGAGAACGAGTACGGCTCCTACGGGTCGGACACCGGCCACCTGGCGTGGCTGGCGGAGCTGCTGCGTGAACACGGCGTCACGGTGCCGCTGTTCACCTCCGACGGGCCGGAGGACCACATGCTGACCGGCGGCTCGCTGCCGGGCGTGCTCGCCGCGGTGACCTTCGGCTCGGGCGCCCCGGAGGCGTTCGCCACGCTCCGCCGCCACCGGCCGTCCGGACCGCTGTTCTGCGCGGAACTGTGGTGCGGCTGGTTCGCGCACTGGGGCGAGGCGCCCGCACCGGACGGTGCGGAGCGGGCGGCGCGGGAGCTGCGCGCCGCCCTGGAGTGCGGGGCGTCCGTCAACCTCTACATGGCGCACGGCGGCACCAGCTTCGGCGGCCACGCGGGCGCCAACCGCGCCGGTGAGCTGCACGACGGCCCGCTCCAGCCGACCGTCACCTCCTACGACTACGCCGCCCCGATCGACGAACGCGGCCGCCCCACCGCCAAGTTCGCCCTCTTCCGCGAGGCCCTGGCCCCGTACACGGACGCCCCGCCGCCCCCGCCGCCCGCACCCTGGCCGGTGCTGGGCGCCCCCGCGGCCGTCCGCCTCGACCGGTGGGCGGCGCCCGACGCGGTGCTGGACACGCTGGGCGGCCCGGAGGTGGAGACACCCGTCCCGGCGACCTTCGAGGAACTGGACGTGGACCGCGGTCTGGTCCGCTACCGGCTCCGCGTCCCGGGCCCCCGGCAGCCGTATCCGCTGCGGGTACGGGGCCTGCGGGATCTCGCGGTGACGTTCGTGGACGGCGTGCCGGGCCCGGAGCTGGACGCCGAGGACGCGCTGCTCGGCGACGTACCGGGCCCGGCGGAGGTGGAGCTGTGGGTGGAGTCCCTGGGCCGGGTCAACTACGGCCCCCGCCTCGGCGAGCCCAAGGGCCTCACCGGCGGGGTGCTGCACGAGCGCCAGTATCTGCACGGCATACGGGCGCAGGGCCTGCGGCTGGACGCGTTCGAGGACGCGACGGCGCTCGCCCGGCTGCCGTTCGGCCCGCCCCGCCCCGGCGCCCGGGGCCTGCACCGCGGCACGGTCACCGTCCCGCCCGGCACCGCCGGCGACGCCCGACTCGAACTCCCCGGCTGGACCAGGGGTTTCGCCTGGCTGGGCGGCTTCCCCCTCGGCCGCTACTGGTCGCGGGGCCCGCAGCGGACCCTGTACGTCCCGGGCCCGGTACTGCACGAGGGCCCCAACGAGGTGCTGCTGCTGGAGCTGGGCGGGGCGGAGGGGGCGGGGGTCCCGCGGTTGGTGCCGTGAGGGGGGCGGCCTCCGGCCGGGCGGCGGAACCGGCCCGCGCCGCCCGGCGCTCCGGCGCCGGCCCCGCGCCCGGAACCCTGGCATCGCCGTCGTCCGCCGGACTACGTTGTGGACATGACCACCGGGACGGCCTTGCGCCACTCACGGATCGGTGACCCGGTGCTCCGCTGAGCGCCGCACGGGCCACCGCGGGCCCGGCGTCCGGCCGAGGCGCCCATACCGCCGCGCGGGCTCCGCCTGTCGTGTGGATCACGCCGCACCACTGGGACCGCCTGCTCCCGCTCCTCGGCGGTGCCCTCGGCGACGGGTGAGACCCCGGCCCCGGAACCACGCCCGGCGGGGGGCGGTTCCGGGGCCGTCCTCACACTTCCCGCACCTCGAACCCGTCCAGCACGAACTCGGCCTTGCCGTCGTCACCGGTCTTCCGCAGCCCCACCCACGTCTCGCCGCCGTCCGGCGCGGTGAACTCGTAGGTGAACGTGGCCGGCGCGGTCGCCGCCGGCAGCGGGTGGCGGTCCAGTTCGCGGGGTGCGGGCTCGTCGACGGCGGTGAGCCAGGCGTACTGACCGGCCTTCTCGTTGGCGTACCGGAACGAGACGCGTTGACTTGCTCCTCGTGCTGAAGCCCGAGGATTCTGGCCTTCCCGATCGTTGCTGCGCCGCTACGCGGCACGGGGTTCGGTCGGGGGTCCGTGGCTTCCTGTTTCTTGGCGCTGTGCCGGGATTGCTCCCGGTCTTACCGGCGCTCCGCAGGCCGATACCGCCAGTCCGGCGGCCGTCTTCACATTGATCGCGGCATTGGTATCCCGGTCATGGACGGTGCCGCAAGCGGCGCAGGTCCATTCCCGGACGTTCAGGGGTTTGGGTCCGTCCACGGCGCCGCAGGTGGAGCAGGTCTGGGAGGTCGGTGTGAACCGGTCGATCTTGATCAGGGTGCGGCCGTACCGTTGCGCTTTGTACTCCAGCATGCTGATGAACGACGACCAGCCGGCGTCATGCACGGACTTGGCCAGCTTGGTGCGGGCCAGTCCCGCCACCGACAGGTCCTCCACGGCGATCCCTTGGTTCTCGGAGATCAGCTTCGTGGAGAGCTGGTGGTGGAACTCACGACGTGCGTCAGCAACCCTGGCGTGGGCGCGGGCGACCTTGAGGCGGGCCTTGGCCCGGTTCTTCGACCCCTTCTGCTTGCGGGACAGCTCCTTGTGGGCCTTCTTCAGCTTCTTCTCCGCGCGCCGCAAAAAGCGCGGAGAGTCGATCTTCGTACCGTCGGAGAGCACGGCAAAGTGAGTCAGGCCGAGATCGATGCCGATGGTGCGGTCGGTTTCGGGCATCCGTGCCTGGTCGGCGGCGGGGTCGGTGTCGATGGCGAAGGAGGCGAAGAATCTGCCTGCCGCGTCCTTGATGACGGTGACGGAGGTGGGCGTGGCGGGCAGGGTGCGGGACCACCGCACCTTCACCGCGCCGATCTTCGGCAGGTTCAGACGGCCGCTGTCGGTGATCTTCCAGCGGGCGTTGGCGGTGAACCGGATCGACTGCCGGGCGTCCTTGCGGGACTTGAAGCGGGGCGCGCCGACCTTCGGTCCTTTCCGGGTGCCTTTGAGGGAGGCGAAGAAGTTACGGTATGCGGTCTCGGCGTCCCGCAGGGACTGCTGGAGCACCACCGCGGAGACCTCGCCCAGCCAGGACCGCTCGGCCGTTCGCTTGGCCTCGGTGATCAGGCGCACGGACAGCTCACCAGCCGTCGGGAACGGCTGCCCGGCCTTACGGGCGTCCTCACGGGCGCGGACCGCGTCGTTGAACACGACACGGGCGCACCCGAACGCCTTCGCCAGCGCGGCCTGCTGACCGGCGCCCGGGTACAACCTGAAGGCGTACCTGAGCTGCATGACCGTCACCCTACGTACGCAGGTTATGGGTGATATGCGAGAGATCAGAAATGATCGTCACTGTGTCTTCGTGAGGCATGTGCACGTGACCTTCGCGACCAAGTTTCGGCACAAGGTGTCCACCGATGCCCACTTGAGGCGGATGGAGGAGATCACGCGGTCGGTGTGTACGGGCTTCGAGTGCGACCTGGTGGAGTTCAACGGCGAGGGCAACCATGTCCACCTGCCGGTGCACCTCCCGCCCAAGGTCGCCGTGACCAAGCTGGTCAACTCCCTCGGAGGGTGTCTCCTCCCGCCGCCTCCGCCAGGAGTTTCCCGACCTGGTGCGCCACCACTGGCGGGCCAACAAGCTCTGGTCCGGGTCCTACTTCGCCGGAACCGTCGGCGGTGCCCCGCTCTCCGCGGTCAGGCAGTACATCGAACAGCAGAACCGGCCGGTGTGAGCCCCGCCCGGCTCCGCCGGGAGAAGCCCTCGCGGCGAAGAACCGCACTGTCCGGCACCACCGGACCTGAGTCTGCGACGCTCCGCGTCGCCGCTGTCAGATTCGCTTCACCACCGACCTGAAGGCCGATGCACTGCGAATGAATTCCGGTAGCGGCGGCCGGGGCGGAAGCGGACGGTGTGCGACACCGTGCGGTAGACGACACCGGGGTTCTCGCCGCGGGACTTCAGCGAGGCGGCGCCGTCGAGGACGTCGTCGACCGCCTTCCCCCGGCCGCTGCGGGACTTGTCGAGGTCGATCCGGGCGGCGAGCACCTGCGCGCCCGGCTGGTCGCTGCGCACGCTCAGCAGCGCGAGCCCCGGTATCTCCAGGGTGCCGACGGGCAGCGCCGCGCCGTCCTCGATGCCGGTGACCCGCCAGGTGACGGTCGGTCCGGCCACCGCGATCTCCACCCCGATCCGGGTGCCGGAGCCGAGGTCGAGGGTGTACGTGGCGCGGTCGGCGGCGAGGCGGTGGGTGACCTCGGGGGTGTGGGCCCGCCCGTCGATCAGCACCTCGCGCACCACGTCCTGCCGCCCGTCCAACGCGGCGCCGGAGGCCCGGTCGGTGTACGCGACGACCTGCGGGAATCCGGTGGCGACGCGGACCTCCAGCGCCGCCGAGCGCAGCACCGCCGTACCGCCGCGGGCGGCGGGCGCGGCGCTCGCGGTGCCCGCGCCGAGGGGCAGCGCGGCGGCCGCCGAGGCGAGCGCGGTGGCGGCGACGACCGTCCGCCTGCTGGGGCCGCCCGGATCCGTTCTCTCTTCGTTCACGCGCACTGTCCTCCCTGATCGCGGCCGCGGGACTGTCGCCGGACAGCGTGCGGCCGGTGGGACGGGTGCGCCTATGGACAAAGGAGGGAGAGCAGTTGGACTAACGGAGGCGGGGCGGCGGCGGGACGTACGGCGCGGGCCGCCCGCGCCGCCACGCACACCGCCCCGGTACCGGCGGGGCGGGCCGGTACCGGGGCGGTCGGGTGCGGCGGCGGACCCGGGGGAAGTCCGCCGCCACGCGGTGGGGGCAGCGGGTCAGGCGCCCAGCTCGCCCGCGGCCTTCGCGATGTCCGCGGCGAAGGTGCTCACCTCGGAGTAGACACCGGGCTTGCCGGGACGGGCGCAGCCCTCGCCCCAGGAGACGATGCCGACCTGGATGAACTCGCCCGCGTCGTCCTTGCGGAACATCGGGCCGCCGGAGTCGCCCTGGCAGGTGTCGACGCCGCCGGTGTCGAGCTTGCCGGCGCATATCTCGTCGCCCGGGGTCAGGTCGTCGCCGTACGCCTTCTGGCAGGTGGCGTCGTCGATGAACGGCACCGTCGCCTTCAGGAGGTAGCGCTGCTGGTCGCCGCCCTCCTTGTCGGCGCCCCACCCGGCGATGGTGAAGTCACCGTTGTTGAACTTGTCGTCCTGGGCGATCTTCAGAGTGGGCTGGTCGATCGGCTTCTCCAGCTTGATCAGCGCCCAGTCCTTGCCCTTGCCGTTGTAGCCGGGGGCCTGGAGGACCTCCTTGGACTTGACCGTGACGGCGGCCGAGTCCTCCAGGTCGACGACGCCCGCGGTGGCGGTGATGTCGGTGTTGGGACCGCTGCCGTCGACGCAGTGCGCCGCGGTCAGCACGATGTCCTTGGCGTACAGCGCGCCGCCGCAGCCCATCGACAGCCGGACCATGAAGGGGAATTCACCCTGGTCGGCCTTGGTGCCGCCGACGACCTTGGTGCTCACCGAGCCGGACGCGTCGGGGGCGGGCGCCGCGAAGGCGGTGCCGGGCAGAAGGCTGAAGGCGGCCAGGGCGACGGCGCCGGCGGCGGTGGTTCTCTTGAGGTGCTTCAGGGAGCTGCGCAACGGGCTTCCTTTCGTGGGGGGTTGCACGTCGACGACGACGGACGCGTGCCCCACCGGAGCCGGTGCGCGGCACGGCTGGGAAAAGGGCAGCCTGCCGTGCGGCCTGCGGACCCAGTGGGGGATGAGTCCGTAAAGCGCTCTGTGATTATGTGAGCGGACGCTCAGCGTGACAAGGGTGCCCGTCCCGCCAACTCCCCCGACCCCACTCGCCCCAGACGTCACCTCACCGCCAGTCGCGCTCCGGCGTGGCGGCGGCCAGCGCGGCGCGTGCGCCCTCCACCAGGGGTTCTCCGTGCGGCACACAGACCGTCTCGACGGCGTCGAGCGCGGCGAGCCGCCGGAACGACGCCTCCGCCTGCTCCCGCGCGACATTGAACGGACCGAGCACCACCCGGCCGCCGACCCTGCCGATGAGATCGCCGGGGAACAGCACCCGCGAGCGCGGCAGATGGAGCGCGACACCGCCCGGGGTGTGCCCGGGGACGTGCAGTACGTGCACCGGCTCGCCCCAGCCGTCGAGCGTGTCCCCCTCCCGCAGCGGGACGTCCACCGCGACGGGCTCCCCCGCCGGCAGCACCCCGCCGGGCAGCCCCGCGTCGATCTCCGCCCGGAGCTGCTCCTCCGCCGGGGTGGGCAGCGCCTGCGGTTCCGGGCGGGCGCCGGTGATGAAGGGGACGTCACCGGCACCCGCCAGCACGGTGGCGCCGGTGGCGGCGACCAGCTCCGCGGCCGAGCCGACGTGGTCGATATGGGAGTGGGTCAGCACGATCTGCCGCAGCGCACCGGGCCCGGCGCCGAGCTGCCCGAGCGCGGCCAGGATCGCGGGGGCGGAGCCGGGCATGCCGGTGTCGACGGCGGCGAAGCCGTCGCCGGGCAGCGCGACGAGGTGGACGTGCCCGAGGGCGAACGGCAGCTGCCAGACGGTGTCGGTGAGCCGGCGGAGTTCCGTACGAGGAGAGGTCATAGCGGCGACGCTACGGACCGGGGCGCCACCCGCGAAGCCCCTTCTGCCGTGGGCAGACCGTGCGGACGGCGCGGGAAGCGGAACCCGATCGGGCCCGGCTCCGTCCCATGCGTGACCCGAGGAGGCAGACATGTGGACCACCACAGCACAGCGGACCACCCGCACCCCCGCCGGGAAGAGCCGTACCGCGCGGCGCACCCTGGCCGCCCTGATCGCCCTGACCGCCGCCGGTACGGCGCTGGCCGGGTGCGGCGGGGCCAAGCAGACCGTCGGAGCCGCACCGCCCGGCAAGCAGGACCCGTTCGAGCAGCGCGCCGACACCATCGTGCGGGACTGGCCGAAGGTCGAGCCGCTGTCTGAGCACAAGGAGGCGCTGCTGCCGCTGGCCGGGGCGGACCGGCCGGGCGTCTCGGCGCGGAAGGTGACGGTGACCGTCGGCCACGGCGCCTGCGACGCGAAGTACGGCGCGCACGTACGGGAGTCGGAGAAGCTGGTCGTGGTCTCCGGCTGGAGCCGTAAGAAGGACGACAAGAAGATGTGCACCGCCCAACTGGCCACCGACAAGGTCACGTTGGATCTCAAGCAGCCGCTCGGCCACCGCACCCTCGTCGACGCGGCCACCGGCAAACCGCTGGCCTCGCACCGCTGAACCACCCCGACCGTCCGCACGGCGGCGCGCCACTCCCCGCGGCGCCGCGGCGGACACCGGGCCGGGGCGGGGCGGCAGGGGCACCGCGGCGTGTGGGGCGCCGCGGTACCTCTCCCTCCCCGCCCCGGCCCTCTTCTTTTCCGGGACGGCGGGGCCGCGCTGCACGGCACCGGCCACCACAGCGTGATCCGCAAAGATCGGGAAGACACCCTCTAGGCTCGCGCCATGAGCCCCTCCATCGCCCGTAACACCCGAGTCGAACTGCCCGAGCTGCTGGAGTTCGTCCGCCCCCGGCACCGCGCGATCCTGCTGACCCGCCGCTCCGACGGCACCCCGCAGGGCTCGCCGCTGACCTGCGGGGTGGACGACGACGGACGGCTGGTCATGTCGACGTATCCCGAGCGCGCCAAGGTGCGCAACGCCCGCCGGGCGCCGTCGGTCAGCGTGATCGTGCTGTCCGACGAATGGAACGGCCCGTGGGTGCAGATCGACGGCGAGGCCGAGGTGCTGGACGTACCGGAGTCCATCGAGCCGCTGGTCGAGTACTACCGCAACATCGCCGGTGAGCACCCGGACTGGGACGAGTACCGCCAGGCCATGCGTGACCAGGGGAAATCCCTGATCCGGGTGGTCCCGCGGCGCTGGGGCCCGGTCGCCACCGGCGGCTTCCCCGCCCGGCTGGCGGCCGGGGACGGCGGGTCCGGGGAGTGAGTACGGGCCGCCCGCCCCGCGCCGGGGCGGGCGGCCCGCCAAGAGACGCGCGACGCCCGCCTGCCGGTCGGGGAATCAGGCAGGCGTCGCGGTATGGGCCCCGGTATCGCTCCCGGGGCCCATGCCGCCGTACGCCGTTGTACGGGACAGGAAGGGACGTACCGTCACACGGCGAGTGCGCGGTCCGTCGGCTTGATGGGCGCCGGCAGGGCGCTGGCACCGGTGAGGAAGCGGTCCACGCCGCGGGCGGCGGAGCGCCCCTCGGCGATGGCCCACACGATGAGCGACTGGCCGCGCCCGGCGTCACCGGCGACGAACACCCCGGGGACGTTGGTGGCGAACTCCGCGTCGCGGGCGATGTTCCCGCGGGCGTCCAGCTCCAGGCCGAACTGCTCGACCAGCCCGTTCTCCCGGTCGGTGCCGGTGAAGCCCATCGCGAGGGTGACCAGCTGCGCCGGGATCCGCCGCTCGGTGCCGGGCTTCTGCGCCAACTTGCCGTCCGTGAACTCCACCTCGGCCAGGTGCAGCCACTGGACGTTGCCGTCCTCGTCACCCTCGAAGTGAGTGGTCGAGACGGAGTAGATGCGCTCGCCGCCCTCCTCGTGCGCCGAGGTCACCTTGTAGAGCATCGGGAAGGTCGGCCAGGGCTGGCCCGCGGACCGCTCCTCGCCCGGCCGCGGCATGATCTCCAGCTGGGTGACGGACGCCGCGCCCTGCCGGTGGGCGGTGCCGACGCAGTCCGCGCCGGTGTCGCCGCCGCCGATGACGACGACGTGCTTGCCCTCGGCGGTGATCGGGGCGACGGTCAGATCGCCCTCCTGCACCTTGTTGGCGAGCGGCAGGTACTCCATCGCGAAGTGGATGCCGTTCAGCTCCCGGCCGGGCACCGGCAGGTCCCGGGAGGTGGTGGCGCCCGCGGCGATGACGACGGCGTCATACCGCTTGCGCAGCTTCGTCGCGTCGATGTCGCGGCCGATCTCCGTCTCGGTGCGGAACTTGGTGCCCTCCGCCCGCATCTGCTCGATCCGGCGGTTGATGTGCCGCTTCTCCATCTTGAACTCGGGAATGCCGTACCGCAGCAGCCCGCCGATCCGGTCGGCCCGCTCGTAGACGGCGACGGTGTGCCCGGCGCGGGTCAGCTGCTGGGCGGCGGCGAGGCCCGCCGGGCCCGAGCCGATGACGGCGACGGTCTTGCCGGAGAGCCGCTCGGGCGGCTGCGGGGTGACGTCGCCGCTGTCCCACGCCTTGTCGATGATGGTGACCTCGACGTTCTTGATGGTCACCGGCTGCTGGTTGATGCCGAGGACGCACGCCGCCTCACAGGGCGCCGGGCACAGGCGCCCGGTGAACTCCGGGAAGTTGTTGGTGGCGTGCAGCCGCTCGGACGCGGCGCTCCAGTCGTCGCGCCAGGCGTAGTCGTTCCACTCGGGGATGAGGTTCCCCAGCGGGCAACCGTTGTGGCAGAACGGGATGCCGCAGTCCATGCAGCGCGACGCCTGCTCGCTGATGATCGGCAGCAGGGCGCCGGGCCGGTAGACCTCGCGCCAGTCCTGGACGCGCTCACCGACGGGGCGGGCCGTGGCGACCTCGCGGTCGTGGTTGAGGAAGCCCTTCGGGTCAGCCATGGGTCGCCGCCTCCATCATCTTCTCGTGGGTCTCGGACTCGGAGAGCCCGGCCTGCTCGGCGGCCTCCTTGGCGGCGAGCACTGCCTGGTAGGTGGGCGGGACGACCTTGCTGAAGCGGGCAGCGGCGGCGTCCCAGTCGGCGAGGAGCTTGGCCGCGACGGTCGAGCCGGTCTCCTCCTGATGGCGGCGCACCACCGTGTGCAGCCACTCCTTGTCGGCGCCGTCCAGCGGACGCACCGCCCCGGCCAGCTCCTTGTTGACGTGGGCGGGGTCGAGGTCGATGACGTACGCGGACCCGCCCGACATCCCGGCGGCGAAGTTGCGGCCGGTCTCGCCGAGGACGACGGCGCTGCCGCCGGTCATGTACTCGCAGCCGTGGTCGCCGACGCCTTCGGAGACCACCGTGGCGCCGGAGTTGCGGACGCAGAAGCGCTCGCCGACCCGGCCCCGGAGGAACATCTCGCCGCCGGTGGCGCCGTAGGCAAGGGTGTTGCCGGCGATGGTGGAGAACTCCGCGAGGTGGTCGGCGCCGCGGTCGGGGCGGACCACGATGCGGCCGCCGGAGAGGCCCTTGCCGACGTAGTCGTTGGCGTCGCCCTCCAGCCGCAGCGTGATCCCGCGCGGCAGGAACGCGCCGAAGGACTGGCCGGCGGAGCCGGTGAAGGTGAGGTCGACGGTGTCGTCGGGCAGTCCGGCGCCGCCGAACTTCTTGGTGACCTCGTGGCCGAGCATGGTGCCGACGGTGCGGTTGATGTTGCGGATCGCGAGCTGGGCCCGGACCGGCTGCGCCTCCTCGGCGGTGTCCGCGGACAGCGCGTCGGCGGCGAGCCGGATCAACTCGTTGTCCAGCGCCTTCGCCAGCCCGTGGTCCTGGACGGTGGCCTGGTGCCGGACGGCGCCCTCGGGCAGCTCGGGGACGTGCAGCAGCGGGGCGAGGTCGAGCCCCTGGGCCTTCCAGTGGTCCACCGCCCGCGTGGTGTCGAGGAGTTCGGTGTGGCCGATCGCCTCGTCGAGGGTGCAAAAGCCCAGCTCGGCGAGGAGTTCGCGGACCTCCTCGGCGATGAACTCGAAGAAGTTGACGACGTACTCGGCTTTGCCGCTGAACCGCTCGCGCAGCACCGGGTTCTGGGTGGCGATGCCGACCGGGCAGGTGTCGAGGTGGCAGACGCGCATCATGACGCAGCCGGAGACGACCAGCGGCGCGGTCGCGAAGCCGAACTCCTCGGCGCCCAGCAGCGCCGCGATGATCACGTCCCGGCCGGTCTTCAGCTGGCCGTCGGTCTGCACCACGATCCGGTCGCGCAACCCGTTGAGCAGCAGCGTCTGCTGCGCCTCGGCGAGGCCCAGCTCCCAGGGGCCGCCCGCGTGCTTGAGGGAGGTGAGCGGGGAGGCGCCCGTACCGCCGTCGTGGCCGGAGATGAGGACGACGTCCGCGTGCGCCTTGGAGACACCCGCGGCGACGGTGCCGACGCCGACCTCGGAGACCAGCTTCACGTGGATCCGCGCCGCCGGGTTGGCGTTCTTCAGGTCGTGGATCAGCTGCGCGAGATCCTCGATGGAGTAGATGTCGTGGTGCGGCGGCGGGGAGATCAGGCCGACGCCGGGCGTCGAGTGCCGGGTCTTCGCCACCCACGGGTAGACCTTGTGCCCGGGCAGCTGGCCGCCCTCGCCGGGCTTGGCGCCCTGGGCCATCTTGATCTGGATGTCGTCGGCGTTGACGAGGTATTCGCTGGTCACACCGAAGCGGCCGGAGGCGACCTGCTTGATGGACGAGCGGCGCGCCGGGTCGTACAGCCGCTCCGGGTCCTCGCCGCCCTCACCGGTGTTGGACTTGCCGCCCAGCTGGTTCATGGCGATGGCCAGCGTCTCGTGCGCCTCCTGCGAGATGGAGCCGTACGACATGGCGCCGGTGGAGAACCGCTTGACGATCTCCGAGGCGGGCTCGACCTCGTCGACGGGGACCGACGGGCGCGCGCCCTTGATGCCGAAGAGGCCGCGCAGCGTCATCAGCCGCTCGGACTGCTCGTTCACCCGGTCCGTGTACTGCTTGAAGATGTCGTAGCGGCGGGCGCGGGTGGAGTGCTGGAGCCGGAAGACGGTGTCCGGGTCGAAGAGGTGCGGTTCGCCCTCGCGGCGCCACTGGTACTCGCCGCCGATCTCCAGCGCGCGGTGGCTGGCGGCGATACCGGTCGCCGGGTACGCCTTGGCGTGCCTCGCTGCGACCTCCTCGGCGACGACGTCCAGGCCCGCGCCGCCGATCTTGGTGGCGGTGCCGTGGAAGTAGGTGTCGACGAACGCGTCGTCCAGGCCGACCGCCTCGAAGACCTGCGCACCGCGGTAGGAGGCGACGGTCGAGATGCCCATCTTGGACATGACCTTCAGGACGCCCTTGCCGAGCGCCTTGATGAGGTTGCGGATGGCGGCCTCGGGGTCGGTCCCCGCGGGCAGGAAGGTCCCGGCGCGGACCAGGTCCTCGACGGACTCCATCGCCAGGTACGGGTTGACCGCGGCGGCGCCGTAGCCGATCAGCAGCGCGACATGGTGCACCTCGCGGACGTCCCCGGCCTCGACCAGCAGCCCCACCTGGGTGCGCTGCTTGGTGCGGATGAGGTGGTGGTGGACGGCCGAGGTGAGCAGCAGCGACGGGATCGGGGCGTGCTCGGCGTCGGAGTGCCGGTCGGAGAGGACGATCAGCCGGGCGCCGGCCTCGATGGCGGCGGTGGCCTCCGCGCAGATCTCCGCCAGCCGCGCGGCGAGCGCCTCGCCCCCGCCGCCGACGCGGTAGAGACCGGAGAGCGTCACGGCCGTCATGCCGGGCATGTCGCCGTCGGCGTTGATGTGGATGAGCTTGGCCAGCTCGTCGTTGTCGATCACCGGGAACGGCAGGGTGACGCTGCGGCAGGACTCCGCGGTCGGCTCCAGCAGGTTGCCGGACGGGCCGAGCGAGGAGATCAGCGAGGTGACCAGCTCCTCGCGGATGGCGTCCAGCGGCGGGTTGGTGACCTGCGCGAACAGCTGGGTGAAGTAGTCGAAGAGCAGCCGCGGCCGGGCCGAGAGCGCGGCGATCGGCGAGTCCGTGCCCATCGAACCGATCGGCTCGGCACCGGAGTTCGCCATCGGCGCGAGCAGGACCCGCAGCTCCTCCTCGGTGTAGCCGAAGGTCTGCTGACGGCGGGTGACCGAGGCGTGGGTGTGCACGATGTGCTCGCGCTCGGGCAGGTCGGCGAGGTCGATCAGCCCCTCGTCCAGCCACTGCTGGTACGGGTGGGCGCCGGCCAGCTCCGCCTTAATCTCGTCGTCCTCGATGATGCGGTGCTCGGCGGTGTCGACGAGGAACATCCGGCCCGGCTGGAGACGGCCCTTGCGGACGACCTTGGCGGGGTCGATGTCGAGGACGCCGACCTCGGAGGAGAGCACGACCAGACCGTCGTCGGTGACCCAGTAGCGGCCGGGGCGCAGCCCGTTGCGGTCGAGGACCGCGCCGACCTGGGTGCCGTCGGTGAAGGTGACGCACGCCGGGCCGTCCCAGGGCTCCATCATCGTGGAGTGGTAGCGGTAGAACGCGCGCCGAGCCGGGTCCATCGACGGGGAGTTCTCCCACGCCTCGGGGACCATCATCAGCACCGCGTGCGGCAGCGACCGGCCGCCGAGGTGCAGCAGCTCCAGGACCTCGTCGAAGGAGGCGGAGTCGGAGGCGTCCGGCGTACAGACCGGGAAGAGCCGGTCGACGTCGAGGTCGCCGAAGAGCTGGGAGGCGAGCTGCGATTCGCGGGCCCGCATCCAGTTGCGGTTGCCCTGGACGGTGTTGATCTCACCGTTGTGCGCGACGAAGCGGTACGGGTGGGCCAGCGGCCAGCTCGGGAAGGTGTTGGTGGAGAACCGCGAGTGGACCAGCGCGATGGCCGACGCGAAACGCCGGTCGGAGAGGTCCGGGAAGAACGGCTCCAGCTGCCCGGTGGTGAGCATGCCCTTGTAGACGAGGGTGCGGGCGGAGAGCGACGGGAAGTAGACGCCCGCCTCGCGCTCGGCGCGCTTGCGCAGCGCGAACGCCTTGCGGTCCAGCGCCAGCCCGGTGTTCTCACCATCCGAGACGAACAGCTGGGAGAAGGCCGGCATGGTGGCACGGGCGCCGTTGCCGAGGAGCGCCGGGGCGACGGGGACGACGCGCCAGCCGAGGACCGTCAGGCCCTCCTCGGCGGCGATCGTCTCGATCTGCGAGACGGCGGCGGCCGCCTGCTGGGCCTCGGCGGGCAGGAAGGCGATACCGACGGCGTATCCGCCGGCCTCGGGGAGATCGAAGGTGACCTCCTCGCGCAGGAACGCGTCCGGCACCTGGAGGAGGATGCCCGCACCGTCGCCCGAATCGGGCTCGGAGCCGGTGGCACCGCGGTGCTCCAGGTTGGTCAGCACCGTGAGCGCCTGCTCGATCAGCGCATGGCCCGGCTCGCCGGTGAGGGTGGCCACGAAGCCGACACCGCAGGCGTCGTGCTCGTTGCGCGGGTCGTACATCCCCTGCGGGGCGGGGCGCCCGTCCATGGGCGACCAGGCGGCGCGGGTGGCGCCGGCGGTGGCCGCGGAGTGCGTGGACGCGGAACGCATCGGCTCTCCCAACGTCGTCGTGGCATAGGCACTGCCGAGGGACGACGTTGGCCCTCCGCGAAATTTCGTGCAGGTTACAGGATGGCTCGCTTCTCGGGAAGCGGATAGAGCCTTCCAACATGCGGACACCGCGAGTGCGGTGTGCGAGGTCGCGGACGGACAACCCGGTCCGGAAACGGGGCGCCCACCGAGCGGCATTGCCCGTGTGGCGCCCCGGCCTTATGCCCGGCGGTCAGCTACATGAAACCGCCGAGTAACTCAATAATTATGCGAGCCCCCGCATGGGAGCGTCACCCTACGACGGTTCCGAACACCGTTCCCAGGATGTACGTCACACCCGCGGCGGCGCCACCGAGGAGCAGCTGC
Source organism: Streptomyces sp. NPDC029159 (assembly GCF_055564055.1). Lineage (NCBI taxonomy): Bacteria > Bacillati > Actinomycetota > Actinomycetes > Kitasatosporales > Streptomycetaceae > Streptomyces > Streptomyces sp. NPDC029159. The sequence continues at coordinate 33,643 of NZ_JBVHWT010000010.1, read as the reverse complement.
CGCACCCCGCTGAACCACCACGAACGGGCCGTCACCCGCGCCACGACCGCGCCGCACGCGAAGAGTCCGAGCAGCGCCAACACCACCGCGGGCCACAGCGCGGAAGCGCCCAACAGGTAAGGAAGTACGGGCAGCAGCGCGCCCAGCGCAAAGGATCCGAAGGAGGAAACCGCGGCCACGGTGGGCGACGGAAGGTCGGACGGATCGATGCCCAACTCCTCGCGGGCATGGATCTCCAGCGCCTGCTCGGGGTCGGCGGAGAGCTGTTCGGCGACCTGCCGGGCCAGCTCCGGCTCCACCCCGCGCGAGACGTAGAGGGCCGCCAGCTCATCCCGTTCGTCCGTCGGGTGCTTGCGCAGCTCGGTGCGTTCGATGTCCAGCTCGGCGAGGACCAGCTCCCGCTGGGAGGCGACCGAGGTGTACTCACCGGCGGCCATCGAGAAGGCGCCCGCGGCCAGCCCGGCCAGCCCGGTGATGATGATCGTCTGCTGGGAGACCGCGCCGCCGGCGACGCCGGTCATCAGCGCGAGGTTCGAGACCAGCCCGTCCATGGCGCCGAAGACGGCGGGGCGCAGCCAGCCGCCGTTGACGTCGCGGTGGGTGTGGTTGTCGCGGTGGGCGACATGGGTCGGTGCCGAGGCATCCATGACATCGGTGACGGACATAGGGACCTACTCCCTTCGACGAGGTGTGGGCCGCTGTTCGGCACTTTCCCCTCCAACACCCCGAAACTAGGCGTGACGCCCCCTCCACCGCTAGCAAGGAAGGCCGAACTTACCTCTCTGACCTGCGGTTTTGCCCGGCCGCCCGCTATGAGATCCCGATCACAGGGCGCACACACCACCGCGGGGGGGGGGGGGGAGGGGGGGTGGGGGGGAGGGGGGGGGGGGGGGGGGGGGGGGGTGGGGGGGGGGGGAGGGGGGGGGGGGGGGGGGGGGGGGGGGGGGGGGGGGGGGGGGACG